>NZ_JAACFY010000001.1:0-551079 GCF_029237305.1 Aeromonas sp. 2MA4
TTGGGGCGCTTCCGTCGTCCCGGCCATCGGGTGACTGGTGACCGCCGCCAGGATTCCCGTGGCGCTGGATGGGAGTATGCGCATGTGGCGATTGATGACCATTCCCGTGTGGCCTTCAGCGCCCTGCTGCCTGATGAAACGGGACGCAGTGCCTGCCTGGCGCTGTTACAGGCACTTCGCTACTACGCCGGGCTCGGCATTCGCTTCCGTCGGCTACTCACTGACAATGGCGCCTGTTATCGGTCGAAACGCTTCCAGAAGCTGTGTCGTCGCTTGGGACTCAAGCACCTGCGCACCAAACCTTACACACCTCAAACCAATGGCAAAGCAGAGCGCTTCATTCAGACAGCGCTGCGTGAATGGGCGTATGCACGGAGCTATGACTCGTCAGCGCAACGGGCAGAACACTTGCAACCGTGGCTGCATGAGTACAACTGGCATCGTCCTCATGCAAGTCTGGGCTATAAGCCCCCCATCAGTCGTCTTCAATCTGTGAACAACCTGGTGGGTTTACACAGCTAGCGGCCAACCCCTGCCGGCCATCACCATCACCCGCCAAGATGGCGATCAGCACCGCTTCTCAGTGGCCGACCGCGACGCTTACACAGGCGTCATCGCCTACTGGCAAGACAACAAGGCCGCCGAGAAAAAGAAAATAGAGGTGAAGCGCAAGAAGAAGACCAAGCCGAAACCGGAGCGGCCACTGCCACCGGGTGTCGTCGTCAACAAGAAGGAACACGAACTGCTGGTCGGCAACAGCGAGAACGTCAAAGAGCTGCGCCATGTTTACGCCAACCAGGCGAACGCCATGCGGGCCGCACGTGCGGAGTGGGAACGGATCCAGCGCGGGGTGGCCGAGTTCGACATCACCCTGGCCAAAGGCCGCCCAGAACTCTACCCGGAACAACCCACCACCGTCAGGGGCTTCAAACCCGACATCGACGCCGCCCCATGGCTGCTCACCCAGGTGGTGCACGACCTCACCAATCAGGGCTACACCAACCGCGTACAACTCGAAGTGAAGCTGGAAGAACTGCCAGAATGAAAAATGGCAGTCGCAATCCCTAATAGTAATATTGGGGGAATTCAATCCTCACATGCTCGATACAGCAACGAGGCAGGAGTAATATCTCTTACGAGGTATTTATTTGTCAGTAAGGGCTTGGTTTTCAAGCAATAGCCCCAATATCCGTATGGAGCAGGGTGCTCATTCATGGAGGCTATATGGTAGAGGGGTTTAACGTAGGTGGGATTGTAAGGCTTAGGGTTTTGGGGATAGAAGCAACCATTGACTCTATCATTTCAGAGCCCAATTCTCCGGTTATGGTTGGATATTCTTTCGTCGATAAAAACGGGGATTTGCAATCCCATATCTGTGATATACATCAATTCATTAGTGCGATAGAGCCAGTCAGACGCAAACCTATTACGTTCACTTTATGATGCCGATAAATCCAGTGATCGGCGTAACAAGGAGTTAAGTATGCAGGATGGTGTTCGATTTTCCGTTGGTCATGTTGTTGGCCTGCCAAGCGGTGGTCCAGATATGGTTGTCAGCAGCATTCGGGCTGAAACTGGCGGTGTCACGTGTGTTTGGTTCCATACACCTGAAAGTGCAGAGCTGCTAGATGCGACGTTCTACGCAGAGAGTCTGTGCCTAAATTATGGGGAGCCTGAGGCTGGGCATCCAGAGGTGCAGCTTCATCCTGGCCAGATGGTGAGGCTTCGCAGTGGCGGACCGGACATGACTGTTGAATACGTTAAGGATGATGGTTATTCAAAACGAGTTTCGTGTATTTGGTTTGCGCATCGTAACCTTGCTCAAACGCCATCATCAGCAATTTTTAACCAAAATACGCTCGTTGTTGTTGAGTGACTGCGGTTGAACAAGCTATCAAGGGGCCTCCGGCCCCTTTGTCATGCCCCTAAGCCTGACCGCGCATAATGCGACATTCTGTTAAATCAGTGCCATCAACAGATATCGATCATCAAATTCGTTGCCGCCACAACCGCTTGATCAACTAGCAAGACTGCAAGTAAGCACTTGTTTTTGAATTATTTTTCCCATGTTAAAAATCCCATACTAAAGAGCGTAGAACTCCTTGGGGAATTTTTGGGGTCAGAGACAAATAGGCTCACAGGTAATCATGATCTGCTGATCCAATGGGTTGCAGTACGGTCAGATGCTTAGAGCAATACAGGGGGCTCAGTGATGGCAAGAAAAATCTGTGTGGATCAAATGTGGACACTGGAAGGAAAACAAAAAGGCCACTATCGCTAGTGGCCTTCGTAAGTCTTTGATTTTAATGGTGCCCGAGGCCGGAATCGAACCGGCACGACGCGAACGTCGAGGGATTTTAAATCCCTTGTGTCTACCGATTTCACCACTCGGGCACCGCAATCGGTATCAAGTCCGCGTGGCGGGCTTGTCAATATGGAGGCACGTTCCGGAGTCGAACCGGACTAAACGGATTTGCAATCCGCTGCATAACCGCTTTGCTAACGCGCCATGCAAAAGAGAGTTGGCTCTCTATTGTCTGAATTTGGAGCGGGAAACGAGACTCGAACTCGCGACCCCGACCTTGGCAAGGTCGTGCTCTACCAACTGAGCTATTCCCGCATTGGTCTGGCTGACTGCCTGACTACGAGGACGCATTCTAGCGATGTTCCTCGCTCAGTCAACCAAAAATATTTAATACCCTGATCGTTCGGGTGTTTTTTACCCTTTTCCTGTACTTTTACCACTCATGAGCGTTTCCCTGCCCCAACGACAAGGAAACGCCGTTTTCTGCCAGGACAGAAACTAGAAGCGGGAGTGGTAGGTCAGATCGCCCCAGGCCGCTTTCATGTACTGAAACATGGACCAGAAGGTGAGCACGGTCGCCACATACAGCAGCACGTAAGCGAGCCACACCATCCAGATGTCGTATTGCCAGATAAGGCCGGTGAGCGACACCATCTGGATCATGGTCTTCCATTTACCAATCCAGCTGACTGCAACCGCGGAACGCTTGCCAAGTTCGGCCATCCATTCACGCAGGGCCGAGATGATGATCTCGCGGCCAATCATGGTCATGGCGGGGATGGTGACCCAGATGGTGTTGTAGTGTTCGACTATGACCACCAGGGCCGCGGCCACCATGATCTTGTCAGCGACCGGATCGAGGAAGGCACCGAAGGCGGTTGACTGATTCAGCTTGCGGGCGAGATAGCCATCAAACCAGTCGGTCGCGGCCGCAAGAATGAAGACGACAGCCGCCGCCAGATAGGACCACTGGTAGGGAACATAAAACAGGATGACGAAGACGGGGATGAGCAAAATCCGAAAAAACGTCAGCAGGTTAGGAATATTTGTCATTATTTTCAGCCACTTCTTGTATGCCGCTACATGGTAGCCCCAAGCCGATCACAGATGCAACCGGACAGGCGCCCGCCTTGGTCTATTAATCCATCAATAACCTCAGGATGCGGGCCATTATGGCATTTTCAGCCCCCTTGCGTCACGGCTCTTGTGCATCAGGATCCGGGGTTGAGAGCTATGTTCAGAGCGAACGCAGTGCATCGTGGATCGACTGGGCCAGCTCCTGGCTGATACCCGGCACCTTGGCGAGATCGTCCACACCTGCCTTTTTCACCTCCTGCAAGCCCCCCAGATACTTGAGCAGGGCTTGACGACGTTTGGGCCCGACCCCCGGAATGTCCTCCAGGGTACTGCTAGTACGGGCCTTGGCGCGCCGTGCTCTGTGGCCGGTAATGGCAAAACGGTGGGATTCATCGCGAATATGCTGGATCAGGTGCAAAGCGGGCATATCTGCCGGCAAGTGCAGCTCTTCGTGGCTCTCCCCCATGATCAGGGTCTCCAGCCCCGCCTTGCGGGTTACCCCCTTGGCAATGCCCACCAGCAGCGGGTATTTGCCGCCGAGAAACTCCTGCTGACGCGCCAGGATCTCCTCGGCGCGGCGCAACTGACCGAGCCCGCCGTCGATAAAGAGCACATCCGGCACCTTGTCCGGCTCTTGCAGCTTGCCAAAGCGCCGCTCCAGCACCTGCTCCATGGCAGCGTAGTCATCACCGCCTGTGATGCCGTCGATGTTGAAACGACGATACTCTGAGCTCAGCGGCCCTTCGCGGTTGAACACCACGCAAGAGGCCACGGTACGCTCCCCCATGGTGTGGGAGATGTCATAACACTCCATGCGGGCGATGGGGCGCTCCAGCTCCAGCAGCTCTTCCAGCTGGCTGAAGCGGGCCGTGGTGGTGCTCTTGTGGGCGAGGCGCGAGCGCAGCGCAGTCTCGGCATTGATGGAGGCGAGCTTGATGAAGCGAGCCCGCTCGGCACGGGTACGGCTCACCACCCGCACCTTGTAGCCAGCAGTCTGGCTCAGGGTGTCGGCGATCAGGGTTTCATCCTCGAGGGCGACGTCCAGCAGCACCTCGCTCGGGATCTGCCTGCCCCCCTGCCCCGACAAATAGAACTGCAGCAGGAAAGATTGCACCACCTCTTCGAGGGGCGTGTCACTCGGGACCTTGGGAAAGTAGCTGCGCGAGCCGAGTACCTTGCCCTGGCGAATAAAGAGCACATGGATACAGGCTGCGCCCTGCTCGAACGCGACACCTATGACGTCCAGGTCGTCCAGCACGTTGCCGCTCACCGATTGCTGCTCTGTTACCCGGCGCAGCGCCTGGATCTGATCCCGATAGCGGGCCGCCTCTTCAAAGCGCAGATCGCCGCTGGCGGACTCCATCTTGCCCACCAGCTCGCCTATCACCTGCTGGTTCTTGCCCGCCAGAAACAGCTTGGCCAGCCCCACCTGCTGGGTATACTCAGCCTCGCTCACCAGACCGGCGACACAAGGACCGGCGCAGCGTTTGAGTTGATAGAGCAGACAGGGACGGGTGCGGTTGGCATAGACGGCGTCTTCGCACTGGCGCACAGGAAAGATTTTCTGCATCAGATGCAGGCTCTCGCGCACGGCGCCGCCGGAAGGGTAAGGACCGAAGTACTCCCCTTTAATCTTGCGGGCACCGCGATGTACGCCGATGCGGGGGTGCTGGTGCGCCGTGATGATGATCCAGGGGTAGGATTTGTCGTCCCGCAGCAACACGTTGTAACGCGGCTGGTACTGCTTGATGAGATTGTGCTCGAGGATCAGCGCCTCTGTCTCCGTGTGGGTCACCATGACCTGAATGTCGGCGATCTGGCGCACCAGGGTACGGGTCTTGATGCTGTCGACATTGGTACGAAAATAGGAGGCGAGCCGCTTTTTCAGATCCTTGGCCTTGCCCACATAGATGACGGTGCCACCGCTGTCATACATGCGGTAAACGCCGCTCTGGTGGGTCACGGCACTCAGAAAAGCCTTGCTGTCAAAGAGAGGTTCAGAAGTCGTCATGATGGCTCCGGCAACAGGCGTCGATATGGTGGTCACGGCACTCAAAAAGGCTTTGCTGTCAAAGAGGGGCTCGGGAGAAAAGGTCATCAGGCTACTCGATTCAACACAAAGGGGCGAAAACGATAGAAGTCAGCATCAACGGAGAGAGCATACTGCGCCAGGCCAGCGAAATGCAAAAAGGCGGCCGGGCCGCCTTTGCTTGCCACACGACAGCCGGTTACAGGGTGTCGGCATCCAGCATGCCATAGCGAATGGCCAGATGGGTCAGCTCCACATCGCCATTGATGTCGAGCTTGCTGAACAGGCGGTAGCGGTAGCTGTTGACCGTTTTGGGGCTCAGGTTCAACTGTTCGGAGATGTCAGTCACCTTCTGTCCCTTGGTGATCATCATCATGATCTGCAGCTCGCGCTCGGAGAGGGACTTGAAGGGATTCTCGTCCGCCGAGGCAAACTGACTGAGGGCCATCTGCTGGGCGATCTCGGGGGAGATGTAACGCTGGCCTGAATGCACTAGGCGAATGGCGTGGATCATCTCATCCGGCGCGGCTCCCTTGGTCAGGTAACCGGCGGCGCCCGCCTGCATCACCTTGGTCGGGAACGGGTTTTCTGAATGAATGGTCAGCACTATGATGCGCACATCAGGCCGGATCCGCAGTATCTTGCGGGTCGCCTCCAGGCCGCCGATGCCCGGCATGTTCATGTCCATCAGGATCACGTCAGGATGGTGCTGACGGCAAAACGTGACGGCGGTTTCCCCGCTCTGTGCTTCACCCACTACCTTGATCCCGCGGACATCTTCCAAAATGCGTCTTATCCCTGTACGCACCAACTCATGATCATCGACCAGGAATACATTAATCACCCAAACACCCCGTTTTTTATCTCGTTATACGCCAGTTAGGGTTAACACGGCGTCTTGCATCATAACCAAACTCGTTCATTTGGCAAACCATGGGCGGGAAAAGTTTGAAAGTGCTCGTAAATGGTGTTTGTAATCAAATAATTATATAAAGATTCAACACAAAAAACGGTGCCTGCAGGCACCGTCCAGAGGGTCAGATTGATTGTACTGGCATCAGTTCGCCAGCAACGCCCGCACCTTGTCCAGATCGGCCTGGGTATCCACCCCGACCGGCGGCGCTTGCAGCGCCTGGGCCACGTGGATCTTCTCCCCGTACCAGAGCACCCGCAGTTGCTCCAGGGCTTCGACCTGTTCCAGCACGCTCGGCGCCCAGTCCACGTAACGCTGGATGAAACCGGCGCGATAGGCGTAGATGCCGATGTGACGCTGGTAGTGATCGCCAATCTGCTCGTGGCTCCCAGCAGCGCGATCACTGGCAGCAAAGCGATCCCTGTCCCAGGGAATGCAAGCGCGACTGAAGTAGAGGGCATAGCCATCCTTGTCCGTCACGACCTTGACCGCATTGGGATTGAACGCCTCTTCTGCGTCCTGAATGGGTACGGACAGCGTCGCCATGGGCGCGCTCGCCGCAGCCAGGTTGTCGGCCACCTGACGAATGATGGCGGGGGGAATGAGCGGCTCATCTCCCTGCACGTTGACCACGATAGTGTCGGCAGGGAAGCCGTAGTGACGGCACACTTCCGCCAGTCGCTCGGTGCCGGACTGGTGATCCTGCGATGTCATGCACACCTCGACACCGGCTTGTTCGGCAAAAGATGCCAGGGCGCGGTGCACCCGCTCGTCATCGGTGGCGACGATCACCCGATCCGCACCGGATTGCAGGGCTTTTTCCACCACGTGCTGCACCATGGGCTTGCCATGGATATCTGCCAGCGGCTTGCCCGGCAAGCGGGTCGAGGCGTAGCGGGCAGGAATGACCACCACGAAACTCATGACGGCATCTCATCGCTATTGAGCTGGCGAGCACGGTTTTCCAGCAGCACAGGGATCCCCTCTTCCAGCGGATAGGCCAGCTTGTCGAAGCGGCAGACCAGCTCGTGCACGGCCTTGTTGTAATGCAGCTTCCCCTTGCAAACCGGGCAAGCAATGATGTCGAGCAATTTAATGTCCAATGCCAAAATAAACTCCTTCAACGATGTCGAGCGGGCAAGACAACCAGGCCCTTATGATGTCGAGCTATTCAATATTCGATTTCGGGCCGAAATACCCCCCTTCAACCATGTCGAGCGGGTGATACAGCCAGGCCCCAATGATGTCGCGTCACAATCCGGAGCCTGAACGCGGCACTGTCAGCGATGGCAGTTTTTGCAGCAAGGTATCGAGCAAGGAGGCAGGCAACTCGGCACTGACCGGCAGATACCACCAGCTATCCAGCGCAAACGTCTGGCACTTGACCGCGTCTTTTTCTGTCATCAGCAGCGGACGCTGCCCGAAGCGTGTGACCAGCTCATCGCGGTCAAACGCATGATGATCCCCATAACCAACCTGCTGGTGCAACTCATACCCCAGCTCGGCCAAGGTAACAAAAAAGCGGGGAGGATGACCTATCCCGGCCAGGGCATCCACCGCTCTGGGCAAGGGCTCGGTGGCCTGGGCATCATCCCGCACCCGGCGCGGCACATCGGCCACCAGGCGCATGGCATACTCTCCTTTGGCAGGCTCACCGCCATTGCAGATGATGGCATCGACCCGCTTCAACCGGGTAACAGGCTCGCGCAGCGGCCCCATGGGCAGCAGGCAGGCATTGCCAAAGCGGCGTACCCCATCCACCACCACCAGCTCGATATCGCGGGCCAGCCCATAGTGCTGCAGGCCGTCGTCTGTGATGATGATATCCACCTCACCGCTTTGCTCCAGCAGCCGCACCGCATCGGCTCGCTTGGGGGCGACCACCACGGGGCAACCACAGCGCCGGGCGATCAGCACTGGCTCATCCCCCGCCTGCGCGGTCGTGCTGGCGGCATCGAGCCGATAGGGGTAATGGGGCGCCTTGCCACCATAACCACGGCTCACCACTCCGGGCCTGAATCCGCGAGCTTGCAACTGCTCCACCAGCCAGATCACCACAGGGGTCTTGCCGTTACCGCCCACCGAGATATTGCCCACCACCACCACAGGGACAGTGGCACGATAGGTTTTGAACCAGCCACGCCGATAGGCGAAGCGGCGCGCGCCGCTAAGAATGGCAAACAACAGGGCAAAAGGGGCCAGCAACCAGCGCCAGCCGCTCTTGCCGTACCAGAGTTGCTGCAGCATTAGCCCTTGTTACCCACGGAAGTGTTACCGAACTGGATGGCGCGCAGCTGGGCATAGGTCCCCTGGTTGGCCATCAGGGCCTCATGATTGCCGCGCTCGACGATATGACCCTCGTCGATCACCAGGATCTCGTCCGCCTTCTCTATGGTGGAGAGACGGTGGGCGATCACCAGGGAGGTGCGCGCCTTGCACAGCTCGTCGATGGCAGCCTGGATGTGACGCTCTGACTCGGTATCGAGTGCCGAGGTCGCCTCATCCAGCAGCAACACGGGGGCATCGCGCAGCAAAGCGCGGGCGATGGCAATACGCTGACGCTGACCACCGGACAGCGAAGCCCCGTTCTCGCCGACCACGGTATCGTAACCCTGGGTCATCTTGCTGACGAACTCGTCGGCATGGGCGATGCGTGCCGCATGCTGGATCTCTTCCCGGCTGTAACGCTCTTCCGCCGCATAGGCGATGTTGCTGGCGACCGTGTCGTTGAACAGGTGCACATGCTGGGAGACCAGGGCGTACTGCTTGCGCAGCTCGCTCAGGCGGTACTCGCGAATGTTGACGCCGTCCAGCAGGATCTCGCCCTGCTCCACGTCGTAAAAACGGGTCAGCAGGCTGGCGATGGTGCTCTTGCCGGAGCCGGAGCGTCCCACCAGGGCCACGGACTTACCCGCCTCCACCTTGAAGCTGACGTTGTGCAGCGCAGGGGTGTCCTTGGTCGGGTAGGTAAAGGTGACATTGCGAAACTCGATCTCGCCACGGGCACGATCCAGGGTACGGGTACCTGTGTCCTCTTCCGGGGTGGAGTCGAGCAGACCAAACAGGCTCTGACAGGCGGTGATGCCGCGCTGGAACTGGTTGTTCACGTCGGTCAGGCTTTTGAGCGGCTTGAGCAGCATCATCATGGAGGTGACCATGACGGTGAAAGTACCGGCTGTCAGGGTCGCCTTGACGCTGTCGATGGTCGCCACGTAGAGGAAGACGGCCAGCGCAACGGAGGCCACCATCTGGACGATGGGGCTGCCGATGGCATCGGCGGCGACCATCTTCATGGTCTGCTGACGCATATGGTTGCTGACGCGGAAGAAGCGTTTCTCTTCCACCTGCTGGCCACCAAACATCAGCACCTCTTTATGACCCTTGAGCATCTGCTCGGTCGAGGTGGTGATGTCGCCCACCGCCTGCTGTATGTGGCGGCTGATCTTACGAAAACGTCGGCTGATGAGGCCAATGAGGATCCCGACGACCGGGCCTACCACCAGGAAGATCACCGACAACTGCCAGGAGTGCCAGAACATCAGACCGAGCAGACCGATCACGGTCGCCCCTTCCCGCACCAGCGAGACCAGGGTGGAGCTGGCAGCAGAGGAGACCTGACCCGCGTCATAGGTCACCTTGGCCAGCAGGTTGCCGGTGTTCTGACGGTCGAAGAAACTCATGGGCATGGCCATCAGGTGGCTGAACACCTGCTGTTGCAGCCGCATCACCACATGGTTGCCGACCCAGGCCATGCAATAGTTGGAGAGGAAAGTGGCACAGCCACGCAGGGCAACGATGCCAAGCACGAAGAAAGGCATCCACTTCAGCACACTGCTGTCATTGCCATTGAGGCCCTGATCGATCAGCGGCTTGATGGAGTAGACGAAGGTGGTATCCACGGCGGCATAGCCCAGCATCCCTATGATGCCGCCGACCAGACCCAACTTGCGATCCCGGACATAACCGAGCAGACGCTTGAAGACAGGCCAGCTGTCTTGTGAGGTTTCTTGTTGCATGAATAGCCGTTAATAAGGGAAATGACGGGGTATTCTAGCCAAAGCTTGGGCATCCACCAAGCGCCGCCATCTCGATACCCACAACCCAAGGGGGAAATGACGGATTAATGCCCAAGCCAAAGCTTGGGCATCCACCAAGCGCCGCCATCTCGATACCCTCAACCCAAGGGGGAAATGACGGATTAATGCCCAAGCCAAAGCTTGGGCATCCACCAGGCGCCGCCATCTCGATACCCGCAACCCAAGGGGGAAATGACGGATTAATGCCCAAGCCAATGCTTGGGCGTCCACCAGCTGCCACCTCGTCGATACCAGGGCCCCAAGTCGCGCTCGGCGCGGATATTGAGCCCGCCAGACGCGGATTCAATCAGGATGGCGCCATCCTGTCCGGTCACCCATTGGCGAGCCTGTCCATACCTGGCAACCACTTCGGGGCGAGGAAAATCCCACTGATTGAGATACCCTGCGCTGTGTACTACATAGCCCACCCCCACAGCCTCGACAAAGGGCACAGTGGATGAGGTGCGACTGCCGTGATGAGGACTCACCAGCAGGGTGCTGGCCAGCCCTTTTCCCTCCAGCAACACCAGGCGCTGCTCTGCGCGTTGCTCTATATCCCCACTGAGCAGCACGCTGTGTTGGCCATCGCTGATGCGCACCACACAACTGTCGTTATTGCGGCCATGCCCCGGGCGTTCCGGCCACAGCACCGCAAACGTCAGCCCTTGCCAGCGCCACTGCTGGCCACGCTCGCATAGCAACACTGCCGGCTCGAATGCAAACGAGGACAACTCCCCCCGTACCGGCAATGCCTTCAGCAACAGTTGGCGATTACCGGCATGATCCCTGTCTTTATGGCTGATAATGAGCCGGTCCAGCTGCTTGATCCCAAGATGACCCAACACAGGCAAGATCACCGCTTGCGCCATGTTGTAGCCGCCGGGATAACTGTCGCCGGTATCATAGAGGATGGCCCGCTCACCTCGGCTGATCAGCACCGCCAACCCCTGCCCCACATCCAGCACACGCAACTGCCACCCTTCGGAAACAGGCCAACAAGCCAATAACAGAGCGACACCGCCTGGCAACCAGATCCAGCGCGCCTGATACCAGCGCCAACCGAGCCAGAGCAATAGCAGCAGGGCACACAGCGGTACCCACCAGCCGGGAAGTGGCCACCAGAGCTGGAATCTGGCAGCCAACCAGCCGAGCAGGCCAGTCACCCAACCGAGACCCAGATCTGCCACCCAGAAGAGCCCATGGCCCACTGCGGGTGAAAGCAGCGAACAGAGAACACCGAGCAAGGCCAGCGGAATAATGACAATGCAGAACAGCGGCAACGCCAGCAGGTTGATCATCATGGCCAGTGGCGCTACGCCCTCGAACAGTGCCAGTTGCAGGGGTAACAGACCGAGTAACAACCATAACTGGAGCTGCCACAACCGTGGCTTGGCATTGAGATAGGCCACCAGCAGCAAGATGGCGACCGCCAGAAACGAGAGCCAGAATCCGGCCGAATAGAGAGCAAAAGGATCCCACAGGCAAAGCACCACAAACGCCCACAACCAGACCCGATAGGCGGGCCAATCCCGCTTGCTCCAGCGCAACAGGCTCCACACCAGCACCATGATGAGGGCTCGCTCTGTGGCCACTGCAAACCCTGCCAGCCAGCTGTAAATGGCGGCAAACAGCAGGGCGACTACAATGGCCCCCCTCAGCCCGAACAGCCGCCCAAGCCACCAGCCGAGCACGGCGACCAATGCGATATGCTGGCCGGAGATGGCGATGATATGGGTCAGTCCGCCGCCACGAAAAAGATCCCACTGCTCATCGCTGATACCGCTGCGCTCGCCAAAGGTGAGGGCCGCGAGCAAGGGAGCCTGGGCCAATTCCTGCCAACTGGCGGTGGCCTTTGCCAGCCAGCGATCACGCAAGCCCGGGGAAGCAAGGTCTATCTCGATGATGCGGCGCAGGTTGCCGGTGGCGGTGATCCCCTTGCCAAGCAGCAGACGTCGCCCATCCATCCCCGCCTCGTTGGCAAGACCATGGGCCGGTTTCAACGACGTCACCAGGGTCACTGAGCTGCCCGCCGGCATGGCTGGCAACTGTTGATAGGCGTTGACCCGGATCAGGGGCTCAGGCGTCACCTCTCGCTCATCAAGAGAGGTCACCCGCAGCAGCAGCCGGACAAATTTATCACCCTGAGGCTCTGCACTTTGCAGCCGTGCGGTTATGATGTGGTTCCCCTGCGCTCCCAGTTGATCCAACCAGGCGAGTCGATATGACAGATTGGCCTGCATCCAGAGGATGCCAAGCAGGAGAAACAACAGCCGCCAGGCACGATAATATGCAAGGGGAACCAGCAGGCAGAGCATCACGCCCCCCCATGCGATGGAAGGCAACCATGGCCAGAGTAACGAGGAGCTTGCCCCAAGGGCAAACGACAACAAGCGCAGATCCATGGTGCAAGTATTTAGCAAGGTTTCAATATGCCCAAACGAATCATCAAACGCTGGATGCCGGATCAGAAGACGCTCAAAGAAAACAAGCGCTTGCAGCTGTTTGGTAACCTGTTGCTCGACAACAACCTCTGGCACCTCAATCGCCGCTCTGCCGCTGGCGCCTTCGGGGTCGGCCTCTTTATGGCCTGGATCCCCGTGCCCTGCCAGATGCTGCTGGCGGCTGGCGGCGCCATCGCCTGCCGGGTCAATCTGCCGCTGGCCGTCGCCCTGGTCTGGCTGACCAATCCCATTACCATGCCCCCCCTGTTTTATGCCGCCTATCGGGTTGGCTGCCTGCTGCTCGGCCACCCCGCCCAGCATGTCGATATCGAATTTACCTGGCACTGGCTGAGCTCTGTGTTTGAAACCGTGGCACCGCCCCTGCTGCTGGGGTCACTGGCGCTGGCGATGCTGAGTTCTGTGCTCGGCTATGTCACGATCCGCCTGATGTGGCGTTTGAGCATCATTCGTCAATGGCGCCGCCGCAAGGCCCGTGCATGAAGCTGCCCCGTCTCAAACTCGACCCCGATACCCTGCGCCAGCAGAAGTGGTTTGCGCTGTTCGGCGATCGCCTGCTGGCACCTGCCTTGTGGCAAGGTGGCGGTCGCGCCCTGAGCGGCGCCGTGGCGGCCGGTATCTTCGCCTGCTGGATCCCGGTCCCCATGCACTCGCTGATCGCCGTCGCTCTGGCACTGGCGTTCAGTCTGAATCTGCCACTGGCCCTGCTGGCGGTCTGGTTCAACAACCCGGTGACGCTCCCCTTCATGTATCTCTATGCCTACCGCACCGGTTGTCTGGTGCTGCACAAGACGCCGGAACCGTTCCATCTCACCTGGTCCCTGCACTGGCTTGAGCACGAAGCGGCAACCCTGGTGCCCCCTTTCCTGCTCGGTAGCCTCTTGCTGGCGGTGCTGACGGCCATTCTGGGGGCTGTGCTGACGCTACTGTTGTTGCAACTGGGCAAGCTGATCCGTCCCCGCTGACCCGGCAACCCCTTGTCAAGACAGACCTTGTCCTGACAAGGGGGCTATCCCCTTGCTTCCCCTTATCCCTTGCCTGCCCCCGCTTGCCATCATTTGGCTCTGCCGCCACACTCCTTGTAGCTAGCTGCCCCACACCACCTGCCAGGACAAGGAGTCCACCATGGCCGCACCACTGACACTGGCCTATGCCAATGGCCAACCGCACTCCCTGCTGCCCGCCATGGCCAATCGCCATGGTCTCATCACAGGTGCCACCGGCACGGGTAAAACAGTCACCCTGCAGGTACTGGCGGAGGGATTCTCCCGCCTCGGGGTGCCGGTCTTTCTGGCCGATGTAAAGGGAGATCTCAGCGGCCTGGGCGCCGCCGGTGCCAGGTCGAGCAAGCTGGATGCCCGACTTGCCCAGCTCGGTATCCCAGCCCCCGCCTTTGCCGCCAGCCCGACCCTTTTCTGGGATCTGTTCGCCGAGCAGGGGCACCCGGTGCGCGCCACCGTCTCCGACATGGGTCCCTTGCTGCTGGCCCGTTTGCTCGGCCTCAACGACACCCAGAGCGGGGTGCTGGAGCTGGTATTCAAGGTGGCGGACGACGAGGGCTTGCTGCTGCTCGATCTGAAAGACCTGCGCGCCATGGTGCAATTTACCGGTGAGAACGCCAAATCCCTGACCACTCGCTACGGCAATGTGTCGACCGCCTCCATCGGCGCCATCTTGCGCAATCTACTTACCCTGGAGAGCGCGGGGGGTGATCACTTCTTCGGTGAGCCCATGCTGGACATTCAGGACTTGCTGCAAACCGACGGGGTCGGCCACGGCCATATCAATGTGCTGGCGGCCAGCAAACTGACCCAGTCCAGCCGCCTCTATGCTTGCTTCCTGCTCTGGCTGCTGTCCGAGCTGTTCGAGCAATTGCCCGAAGTGGGCGATCCGGACAAACCCGTGCTGGTGTTCTTCTTCGACGAAGCCCATTTGCTGTTCAACGATGCCCCCAAGGCGCTGCTGGAAAAAATAGAGCTGGTGGTGCGCCTTATCCGCTCGAGAGGAGTGGGCGTCTATTTCGTGACCCAGAGCCCGGCCGATATTCCCGACAGCGTGCTGGGGCAATTGGGTAATCGGGTGCAGCATGCCCTGCGCGCCTTTACTCCAAGTGACCAGAAAGCGGTGCGTATCGCCGCAAACACCCTGAGGGCCAACCCGGCCTTCGACGCGGCTGGCGCCATCACAGAACTGGGGGTGGGCGAAGCCCTGGTCTCCCTGCTCGATGAGAAGGGTCGCCCGAGCGTAGTGGAACGCGCCTTTATCGCCCCGCCAGCCAGCCGCATCGGGCCACTGAGCGAGGCAGAGCGACTTGCCCTGATCCGGGGATCCCTGCTCTATGGCAGATACGAGACTCGCGAGGATCGCGAGTCAGCCTTCGAGCGGCTCAATGACGGCAAGAGGGAAAATGCAGGCTCGCTGACTGACCCAACAGAGACGCCGCCAGCGACTGGAGGTCTGCTCGATACCCTCAACGGCATTCTGTTTGGCCGCACAGGCCCGCGCGGAGGCCAGCATGATGGTGTGGTGCAGACCGCAGCCAGGAGCGTGGCCCGCACCATAGGCAACGAAGTGGGGCGCCAGCTGGTACGCGGGGTGCTCGGCTCCCTGCTGGGGGGGAACAAGCGACGTCGCTGAGGTGCAAACAGCAGGAACGAAAAAGCCCGCCAGAGATCCTGGCGGGCTTTTTACTGAGCGAATACATCACCGAACAATGAGGGCTCGCTTACAGCACCCTGGCGATGGCCTCGCACAGGGGATCTATGTTGGCACGGGTGATCCCGGCCACGCTGATCCGGCCTGAACCGACGATGTAGATGGCAAACTCGCTCTTGAGCTGTTCAACCTGATCCTTGGAGAGACCGGAGAAGGAGAACATGCCGTTCTGCTCGCGGATAAAGCTGAAGTCCTGGCTCACGCCGAGGGCCGCCAGCTTCTCTACCAGCAGCTCGCGCATCTCGCGAATGCGCACCCGCATGGCGGCCACTTCTTCTACCCACTCTGCATAGAGGGCCGGATCACTCACCACGGCAGTGACCACAGCGGCACCGTGTGACGGCGGGTTGGAGTAGTTGGCACGGATAACGGTCTTGACCTGGGTAAAGGCCACATCGGCAATCTCTTTGCTCGCGCTGACCAGAGTGAAGGCGCCGACCCGCTCATTGTAGAGGCCGAAGTTTTTGGAGAAAGAGCTCGCCACCAGCAGCTCGTCATGGCACTCGGAAAAGATGCGCAGACCTTCGGCATCTTCTTCAATACCACGGGCAAAGCCCTGATAGGCGAAGTCAAACAGCGGCAACCAGCCGGCAGCAGCACTCTGCTTGGCCAGGGCGCGCCACTGATCGCTCGTGGGATCGATACCGGTCGGGTTGTGGCAGCAGCCGTGCAACAGCACCAGTTCACCTGGCTGAACCTCGGCCAGCGAGGCCTGCATGGCGGCAAAGTCGAGCCCCTTGGTGGCGGCATCGTAGTACTTGTACCACTTGACGGTCAGACCCGCGGCCTGGAACACGCTGACGTGGTTGGCCCAGGTGGGATCGGAGATCCAGATGGTCTTGGCCAGACCGTTGCGCACCACGAACTCGGCGGCGATGCGCAGGGCACCGGTACCACCCGGTGCCTGGGCTGTCTTGGCGCGACCGCTGGCGACCAGCGCAGAATGCGGCCCGAACAGCAGTTGCTGCACTATGCGGCCATATTCGATATTGCCTTCAATACCGAGGTAGTTCTTGGTCTTCTCGTCGGTAAGCAGCTTCTGTTCTGCTTTCTTGACACAGTGAAGGATTGGGGTAGCTCCGGTCTCATCCTTGTAGATCCCGACCCCCAGATTGATCTTGTGGCTGCGAGAGTCAGCCCGGAAGGCTTCGGTCAGGCCCAGGATCGGATCCGCTGGGGCGGCAACAACCTTTTCAAACATGGTATTCCCTGTATTCCGTTGAGTTCGTTGGTGGCAAAGCGTGTTGGCAAACCGTCTGTCGCACGCAAAAACGTGGCAGACAAAAGCGCCCGTTTGACGAGCGCTTCGTCAACTCTTTATATCACTGCGCTCAATGGGGGAAAACCGCTTTCTCAACGGCATCTGCGGCAATATCAACCGATGGCATGCCATGCTGGCGCCAGGGCGCACACCTCGGCAGACAAGCCACCATTGGACTCAACCAAACCGCTACAAACTGCTAACAAAGGCTTGGGAATACGGCTCGGTTCCCAGGGGCGGGAATCGGTCAGTGGCTGGGCATAGGCTGCCATGATGGGGGGCAAGCCGGTTGGCAACCACCAGCTGGCAGGACGAGCGAGCCGCTGGGCCAGTGCCAATACCCGATCCACTCCGGCAGGATCGAGGGAGGTGAGGTGGCTCCACTGTACCTTGGGCGGCAACGCCGCCACCATCTGCTGCAAGGCGAGCTGGGCAGTAGCGGGTGCCCATACCAGCAGGGTTCCTGCACAAAGGCTTAGCTCAGCAAAGGCACCGACACTGTCGGTGGTGATCACCCGCTCAATCTCCCCCTCCCCCCACAGTATCTTGCCAAGGCCTGACAGTGTGCGCTCCGGCACAGCCACTTCCCCCAGCGCCTGCAACCAGGGCGCTGCATCGAGCAAGGTGCCACCGCTGAAAAACAGGCTGAAAGGCACAGGCGCTCGCAGCCGCAGCAGCTGATCGGCACAGAGCCGAATTCCCTTGTCCTCGAAATCGATCTGCTCGACCGGACTGAAGGTAGCCTCTGGTTTACGATAGAGTGCTGCCAGTACCCGATCGTTGACTCGCTCCCCCAGTTGCCAGCCATGGGCCTGCAGCCACTCTTCAGGCTCAGGGGGCGCGGTGGCAATCTCGGCCAGCATCAGCTCGCGAGTCAGGTAACGCCGTCCGGCCGGGGTCAGCTCATAACTGTGATTGCCAAGGGCAAGCAGCAACTGGTTGTCCTTGAGCAAACCCACCAACGGCAGGTACTGACGAGCCCGGATCACCACAGGAGAGTGATCCAGTAACTGGCGGGCCAGTTGCCGCCATTGCGGGTGACTGAAGTCAATCAAGCGTTGCCCTTCCCTGTTTGTCGAGCATCCTTCAACGAGTGGAATAATCTAGCGATTCACAGGCAGAGAGCCAAGGGCAAAAAAGAGACAACGTGAACTGGCGCAGGCGGAAAGGGGGAAGCATGAACGAAGTAGGCAGAAAACAAGTCAGGATCAGATAAAGCAAAACGGCCAAGCAAGCTTGGCCGTTTATCAACTCAATCTACGCTAAAGCTAGATTAGAAGTTGTATTGCAGGGCGACAGTCCACTCGTCGTCCTTCTTGTCGATACCCTGGATTTTGTACTCGGTATAGGCTTTCAGCTTGGAAGTGAAGTTGTACTGAACACCCAGCAGGGTTTCATCAATCTGATCTTTGTACTCGGAACCAGCGGAATTGGAGTTGACCTTAGCTTCGGTGAAGTTGTAACCGGCCAAGAAGGTCCAGGCGTCAACATTGTAAGAAGCAGCCAGCTCGTAGCCACGGCCCTTGTCCTTGTCACCACTAGTGGTGGTGTCATATTTCAGGTCGCCCTGGGTGTAAACACCGGCGAAGTAGAAACCGTTGATTGCATAATGTGCACCCAGTGCCCACTCTTTCTTGTCACCGTTGCGATTGGTGACAGAGTTTTCGAGGTCAGAGTAAGCATAACCAGCGTTCAGACCCAGACCGAAGTCGAAGTCATAGCCAGCGGCAGCGGCATAACCGTAGTTACGCTTTACATTCGGGCCATAAACGGCAGTTTCTTTGATGCCTTGACCGACGTCAGTGACTTTAACAGCCTTGTCGTCGTTGGTTTGATAGGACAGCTTGCCTTTGAAACCACCGTAGGTGTTGGAGTAGATCACCTGGCCTTCTTGACGACCGTCGTAGAAGTTACCTACGTCACCCCATTCATTGAAGATATCGGTCGGTTCCAGCACGTCGTAGAAAGCAGTGTCGGTCTGACCGAAGATGATCTTGCCGTACTGGGTACCGTCGAAGCCTACGTAGAGGTGACGAGTATCGAACTTGGAACCGTCAGAGTTCTCGGCAGAAACTTGCCACTCGGTCTTGGCGATACCGGACCAGGTGTTGTTCAGGGCAACCTTGCCGGACCAACCCAGACGGGAAGAACCAACCAGCTCACCGTCAACATCCTTGTAGCCGGATGCTGCGGTAGCGTCGGCGGTGTTGTGGTCACCGTAGTAGTTAGCCTGTACGCGGCCATATACGTCGAAGGTGGTACCGTCTTTGTCATAGATCACTGCAGCGTTAGCGGCGGATGCAAACAGAGCCGGGATAGCAATAGCCAGAATTGTCTTTTTCATAGTTTCCAATGCCTACTGTAATTAAACACTAAGTTGTTGTTATTCCCTGTGTTAGCGATGTTCTTTGCATCACTATGCAGCCGAGACTAGCACCGGATTTTTTGAACCGCAATGAAAAAACTTGGAACTTTCTACCAAACACATGGTCTTAGCGAAAAAAGTGTGATCTGAATCTCATATTATTTGCATGCCAAGGGAAAACGTTTACAGCGATAATCGCTGGCTTTATCAGGCCACTTTGGTGATTTATCGCACAATGGCGACGGCGCGCCTTATAAATAGAAGAAGAGGTCAAATTTGTGCGCTGAGCCATGCCTCGACCCGGGTTGGCAGTTACAGGTATCCTGTCTCCCTTCACTCCCCGAAACGGTCCTTTCTTTCATGCTCTCTACCCGCCTCAAAGCCGCCATTCGCAATACCTATCGTCAAATTGCCGATGGTTTACCCGGTTTTGTACCGCGCAAGGAGCAGAATTTTCTGGTAGCGGAGATCGCCAAGACCCTGACCGGGGAATATGACAAGCAGCGCCGTATTCTGGTGGCCGAAGCGGGCACTGGTATCGGTAAATCCCTCTCCTATGCCCAGGGCGCCATTCCGGTGGCACGGCTGACCCAGAAGAAGCTGGTGATCTCCACCGCCACTGTCGCCCTGCAAGAGCAGTTGATCCACAAGGACCTGCCCTTTTATCACCGCCACAGCGAACTGCCATTTCGCTTTATGCTGGTCAAGGGCCGTCAACGTTACTGCTGCGAGCATCTGCTGGAGCAAGCTGCCAGCGGTACCGAAATGGCCAACTTCGAATTCAACTTCGACGCACTCAGCAAACACAAGCCATCCGACTCTGACAAGGAACGCTATCAGGCGCTGTGGCAAGCTTATACAGACGGAAAATGGGACGGCGATCGGGACAACTGGCCAACGCCCATTCCCGATCTCTGCTGGAATCGCATCGCTGCCGACCGCCATACCTGCAACAAGGCGCTGAGCCATCATCAGCACTGCCCCTTCCATCGCGCCCGCAACGACATGGATGCCGCCGATGTGCTGGTGGTGAACCATGCCCTGCTGCTCTCGGATCTCACCATGGGTGGCGGCATCATTTTGCCGCCACCCGATGAGTGCCTCTATGTACTGGATGAAGCCCACCACCTGCCCACCATAGCCCGGGATCACGGCGCCGCCTCGGCGAGCATCAAGGGTTCCCGCCGCTGGCTGGAAAAGTTGACGCAAAGCGCAGGCAAACTGGCCAGAACGCTGAACAAGGACAGCCTGCTCGATCCCCAGTTGAAGCTGCAGGATGCGCTGGCCTCACTGCAACCGGATCTCAAGGCACTGGATCAGTGGCTGGGTGCCAACGACAAGCTGTTCAATGGCGAGGCACATTATCGATTCGCCGAAGGCGTGTTGCCCGATCCCCTGCCCATGCTGGCGGAAAATCTGAAAGAGGCGAGCAAGAAGGCGCTGCGGGCACTGGACAGGATGCAGGGTGCCATTGGCGAAGCCTTGAAGGATGGCGAGATCCGGCGCAAGGAGGCCGAGCTCCTGCTGGCGGAGAGCGGCTTCTACCTGCAACGGCTGGAGAGTTTCTGCGCCCTGTGGGAGATGCTGGGGCGCCATGTGCCCGAGGGCAAGACACCGCTCGCTCGCTGGATGGCCAAGAGCGATGATGGCGACATCTGGTTGCACGCCTCCCCCATAGAGGTGGGTTATCTGCTGGAGGAGTGGCTCTGGTCCAAATGCCTCGGTGCCGTGCTGGTGTCAGCCACCCTCACAGCCCTCTCCTCTTTCAGCTATTTTCGCCATCAGGTGGGACTGAAAGAGCATGACGGCACCCGTTATCTGCGCCTGCGCTCCCCGTTTGACTACCAAAAAGCCGAGCTCTATCTGCCCAAGATGGAACATGAGCCCAGCTCCCCCGCCTTTACCGAGGAGCTCATCAGCGTGCTGCCCCGCATACTGGCAGGCAAGGAGGCAAGCCTGGTGCTCTTTTCCTCCTATCGGCAGATGAACGAAGTAGTGGCAGGGCTGAGGGCCAAGGGACTCTCCTTGCTGGTACAGGGTGAGGCATCCCGCAATGCACTGCTCACTCTGCACAAACAAAAATGCGATGGCGGTCAGCCCAGCATTCTATTTGGCACCGGCAGCTTCTCGGAAGGGCTGGACTTGCCCGGTCACTACCTCACCAACCTAGTGATCACCAAACTGCCGTTTGCGGTGCCCAACTCGCCAGTGGAAGAGGCCACCGCCGAGTGGGTAGAGAAACGGGGTGGCAACCCCTTCCTGCAACTGACGGTGCCGGAAGCCTCTCGCAAGCTGATCCAGGCCTGCGGCCGCCTCATTCGCAAAGAGGCGGATCGGGGCCGGGTCACCATCCTCGACAGGCGTCTGCTGACCAAGCGCTATGGCAAGGGACTGCTCGATGCATTGCCCCCCTTCAGTCGCCGGATTGAATAGGGCCAGCTCTGAACTGGCCAGCATGGCCCACTGGCATGACCACTGTTTCATAGCAAAGTGAGCAGCAGGGTAAATATGAGGCACCATAAACGCCTATTGCCGCCCTTGGGCAAACCTGTAAAAATGAGCCCCTGTTTTTCAGTGGGCAATCGCCTGACTGTTCAAGGAGATGAAATGAAACTGACTGTTCTGGTGCCGGCTCTGGCTGGTCTTTTGTGGGCAGGTAGTGCCCTGGCCGATGCCCAATTGGAAGTCACCAATCCTTATGTTGCCCAGTTGATCGATGGCCAACCCATCAATCCCAAGCTGCTCGACAAGAGCAACACCTACCCCATCAAGGCGGGTGATCATCAACTGGTCGTCGCCTTCGAAGGCAACTACTCAAGCCGTAGCGACATCAAACTGGTGACCGCCGAGCCGCTGGTGATCAACTTCACCGCAGCCGACAACCAGAAACTGGTACTGGACTTCAAGAAGCCGCGCAACGAAAGCGAAGCCAAGCAGTTTGTGAAGGATCAAAAAGTCGTTCTGAAAGACAAGAACAGCGGCCAAATCGTTGCCAGCGAGCAGTTCGTGATGCCAAAGGTCGAAGGCTTCCAGCTGACCCGTGACTATCAGCAAGAGCTGCTGGGCATGGGCAAGGCCTTCAACCAGCCGACCACAGTCGCCGTTTCTACCGCCGCCGTCATGGCCGCCGCCAGCGCGCCGGTACAGGTTGCCCCGAGCAAGGCTCAGAGCAATCCGGAAGCCCTGACCCAGCTGCAGAGCTGGTACAACAAGGCCGACGCGGAAACCCGCAAAGCCTTCCAGATCTGGGTTATCCAGCAGCAGTAATGCCGTATCGTGCAAAAAGGGGAGCCTGGCTCCCCTTTTTCATACCCCATCCGGTCTGACACCCATGTCACTGCGCATTTTCTATCACCCTTATTACTCCTCTCTGGCGCTGCCCGAACGCCATCGCTTTCCCCTGGCAAAATACCAGGCCCTGTTTCAGACGCTCAGCACCCGGGGCTATCCGCTCCAGAAGACACAAGCCGCAACCCGAGCGCAGATCGACCGGGTTCACGACAGTGACTATGTGAGTGCCGCACTTGCAGGCCAGCTTGATGATAACGCCATCCGCCAGCTCGGTTTTCCCTGGTCGCCACGGCTCATCGAGCGCACCCTGCTCTCGGTCGGGGCTACCCTGGCCGCCAGCCGCCACGCTCTCGAACAGGGCTGCGGACTGCAGATATCCGGCGGCTATCACCACGCCCACCGGGCTCACGGCAGCGGTTTTTGTCTGTTCAACGATCTGGTGATTGCTGCGCAAACCTGCTTGGACGAGGGGCGCTGCGATCAGGTGCTGATCGTGGACCTCGATGTCCATCAGGGGGATGGCAGCGCCGCCCTTTGTGCCGGGCGGCGTGACATCATCACGCTGTCGCTTCACGGGGAGCACAACTTTCCCCGCCACAAGCCGGCCTCCCATCTGGACTTTGCCCTGCCAAGCGGCATGCAGGACGATGCCTATCTCGACACCCTGGCGCAGGCACTCACTCTGGCGCTGCGCCTGTACAATCCCGACCTCGTTCTCTATCAGGCCGGGGCCGATGTGCACCATGCCGACGAGCTCGGCTATCTGGCCTTGAGTGATGAAGGCATTCGCCAGCGCGATGCCATGGTATTTGACTGTGCAATCAAGCATGGGCTGCCTGTCGCCGCTGTACCCGGTGGTGGTTACCGTCGGGAGTGGCAACAGCTGATCCCGCTGCACATGACGCTGTTTGAGGAGGCGCGCAAGCGCTTTGGCCAAACCAGCATGCCTGCCCTGTACCCGGATTCATAATAGAGAAGAGGCGATCCTTTGGGTCGCCTCTTCTTTATTATCTTGTCTCTTTACCTCGACCACACAGGCGTCAAACAGTCTGCTCACACTTCGCAAACCTGCCTTGGCGGGATAACGTTGAACCTACTTTTGACGCTTCCTGGCGTACTTGCGACGGGCGCGCGCCTGACGCTCATCTTCCCGCTCGGCCTTCTCTTTGGCTTTTTGCTCGGCTTCATCTGCGGCTTCGACAATCTCGACGCTCACCATCTCCGGCGTCTCCAGCGAGATGCGGCCCAGCAGGCCTGAGCGGAACTCGTTAATCAGGATCTCGGACGCCTTGTGCAGATCGGCCAGACCCCCTTTCCGCACGAAGGCGCGTTGACGGGCGATCATCTCCAGCAGCTCGATCTCGGTCTCGGGCAGTTCAGCTATCTGGTAACGTGCCTTGATCCGCTCCGGATAGGCCTTGATAAAGTAGTCAGCGGCGAACATGGCGATATCGGCATAATCGAATACCGTATCCTTGATGGCCGCGGTGATGGCCAAACGATAACCGCAGGAGGGCGGGTTGAGCTTGGGCCAGAGGAAACCGGGGGTATCTGTCAGGACGACGTTGTTGTCGAGCTTGATCCGCTGCTGGGACTTGGTCACCCCTGCCTCGTTGCCCGTCCGGGCTATGATGCGACCCGCCAGGGTATTGATCAGGGTGGATTTGCCCACGTTGGGGATCCCCATGATCATGGCCCGCACGCCGCGCAACTCCAGGTTGCGCTCCGGCAGCATCTCGTGGCACAGGGTCAGCAGCTGCTTGATCTTCTCGGGCTCCTGCTGGGTCAGCGGCAGGGCCTTGATCCCTTTCTCCTTTTCCATGTGGGCCACCCACAGCGCCGTGATCTCGGGGTCGGCGAGATCCGCCTTGTTCAGCACCTTGATAACAGGGGTATCGCCACGCAACTCGGGCACCAGCGGGTTTTCGCTGGAGAAGGGGATGCGGGCATCGAGCATCTCTATGATGACATCGACCTGTGGCATGACCTCGGCAATCTCTTTGCGGGCCTTGTGCATGTGGCCGGGGAACCAGTTGATGGACATATCCGTTACTCTCTAAATAGGGGCTGCGGGCGCTGGCTTGCTATGGAACGAGCGGCGGGCGATGGCAGACGTCAGGCGTCGCAAGGGGGCGCATTTTACCTGCTGGCGCCCCGATTTGACAGGTCATTCTAGCCATCAGGCCATAAAACCACCAAGCAGCCCTGAAGGGAGAAGAGTGGCGGCCCGGTACCAATCTCCCTCAGCAATTGACACATAACACACTGATATAATGTAACATTTATTTCATCTTTTCATACAACCGTCACCGATAATCAGTAAAAGTGTCATCTCCTGCCTCTAGGCTGCGCTCAGGTTTTACAAGGAGCGAACCCCAATGAGAAAAATGGCAGGACTTGCATTGATGATCGGCGCCGCCCTGGCTGCCGGCTGCAACTCCAACAACGACAGCACCACACCCGACCCCAGCGCCAGGAACGTCATCTTCTTTCTCGGTGACGGCATGGGCCTCAATACCCTGACGGCGGCCCGCATCTACGGTGTCGGCGAAGAGGGCAGTCTCACCATAGACAACCTGCCAGAGACGGCCTTTATCAAGACCTTCTCCCACGATGCCCAGGTCACAGATTCCGCTCCTTCCATGGCGGCCTACATGACAGGGGTCAAGAGCAACAACGGCGTCATCAGCATGGACGGCGATGCCACCTATGAAAACGACTGCAGCAAGAGTGCCGGCAAGCCGGTCACCACACTGCTGGAGCTGGCCAAGGCCGACGGCCGCGGTACCGGTGTCGTCACCAGCACCCGGGTCACCCACGCCACACCGGCTGCCACCTATGCCCATATCTGCAACCGGGATCTGGAAAATGACATCGCCGTCCAGCTGGTGCCGGGCGGCACCGGTTACAACGGCGCCCTGAAAGAGGGGCTGGATGTGGTGCTCGGCGGTGGCAGCGGCTTCTTCCTGCCAAAAGCCGACAAGGGCAAGCGGGAGGATGGCCGCAATCTCATCAGCGAGATGCAGGCCAAGGGCTACCAGTTTGCCAGCAACCTGAGCGAGTTGAACAAGGCCGAGGCTGGCAAGCCGCTGCTGGGACTGTTCGGTTCTAGCCACATGAAATATGAACTGGACCGCCCGGCCGATGAGCCTTCACTGGCACAGATGACGCTGGCCGCCATCAAGCAGCTCAAGGACAAGGAGAAGGGTTACTTCCTGATGGTGGAAGGGGGCCGCATCGATCACGCCCTGCACGACACCAACGCCAAGCGTGCCTTGCAAGATACCCTCGCCTTCGACAACGCCATCAAGGCCGCCATCGATGAGGTGAAAAAAACCGACCCCGAGCTGAAGAACACCCTGATTGTGGTCACCGCCGACCATGATCATACGCTCGTGCTCAACGGTTATGCCAAACGCACCGGCAAGACCACCACAGGCAACCCGGGTGTACTCGGGCTGGTGAAGAACTACCAAACCGGTGAACCCAACAAGGATGCCGATGGCATGCCTTACACCATCATCGGCTTTGGCAACGGCTACAACCGGGTGGATGGCCCGCGCAGCAGCGTGGCACCGCTGGACGATGCCACCGTCTCTGCCAACGACTATCACCAGGAGGTCGTGGTCAAGGTCGGCGACATTGGCAACGAAACCCACGGCGGTACCGACGTCTTCCTCGGCGCCATCGGCCAGGGAGCGGACAGCTTCCACGGCTCTCTCGACAACACAGCCGTCTTTGGCAAGGTCAAGGCTGCAGCCAAGCTGTAAGGAGCACTTTCATGAGCAAACAGATGAATACATCCATCAAGCACACCCTGGTCTGCGCCGCCCTGTTCAGTGCGCTGGGCGCAACCACCCAGGCCCAAGCCGGTGACGCCAAAAACGTCATTCTCTTTATCGGTGATGGCATGGGCCCCACAGTGCTCACCGCCACCCGCCTGTTCAAAGTCGGGGAAGAGGGCAACCTGGAGATAATGAAGCTGCCACGCAGCGCCCGCATCAAGACCTTCTCCAACGATGCCCAGACCACGGATTCGGCCCCCTCCATGGCGGCCTATACCACGGGGGTCAAGATGAACAACGAGGTAATCGCCATGAGCAGCGACACCCTGGCCGTGGCGCCCAGCAAGGATGCCAACGGCAACAAGGGCATCAACAACTGCACCGCCGACAACGGCAAGCCGGCGCCCACCATACTGGAGCTGGCCAAGGCGGCCGGCAAGTCGGTTGGCGCCGTCACCACCACAGAGCTGACCCATGCCACCCCGGCGGCCACCTATTCCCACATCTGCCACAGAGATGCAGCCTATGCCATCGCCGAACAGGCGGTGCCGGGCGGCGCCGGCTTCAACACCGCCCTCGGGGATGGGGTCGATGTGCTGATGGGGGGCGGTGCCAATCACTGGACCCCTTACAGCGCCAGCAATAAAGGTGGCCGCGCCGATGGTCGGGATCTCACCGCCGAGCTGGCCGCTCAGGGATACAACTATGTCACCACCCAGAGCGAGCTGGCCAAGGTCAGCAGCGGCAAGGTGCTGGGTCTGTTCAGCACCAAATCCCACCTCGATTACGAGCTGGACCGCGTCGCCAAGGGGGATGCCAATACCCAGCCGTCCCTGGCCGAAATGACCGCCAAGGCGATCGATCTCTTGAGCCAGAACAGTCAGGGTTACTTCCTGATGGTGGAAGGGGGCCGTATCGATCACGCCCTGCATGGCACCAACGCCAAGCGTGCCCTCACCGATGCGGTGGCACTGGATGAAGCGCTCAAGACGGCGCTGGGCAAGGTGGATCTGAAAGATACTCTGGTCGTAGTGACTGCCGACCATGACCACACCATGACCATCAACGGCTACTCCGCCAAGGGCAACCCTGTGCTGGATCTGGTCAAGAGCGGTGATGGCTCGACCCAGAACGACGTGGATGGCAAACCCTTCACGACCCTGGTGTTTGGCAACGGCCCCAACCGCCCCGATGTGCGCCCGACCCTCACCAGCGACGAGGTGATGGGTAACGACTACCTGCAGGAGACAGGCGTCAAGCTGGGCTCCGAGACCCACGGTGGCGGTGACGTCATGCTGTTCGCCGATGGCGCCGGCAGCAGCCGCTTCAAGGGCACACTGGACAATACCAAGGTGTTCGGCAAACTGCGGGAGGCGCTCGGCCTGTAAGCAGCGGGGGCCCGGCTTCACCCTGAGCCCGGGCCCCGGCTCTTTCGAGCGACAGATGATGATGCGATGCTTGCTTCCTTTATTGCTGCTCGGCAGCACCTTCTCTTTTCATGTCCATGCCGATGACACGCCCCCGGATCTCGCCGCCCGGATCAGCTATCAGGACAGGGTCACCAGCAGCGATGGCATAGCCCGGGAGAACCATTGGCAGGAAAAATGGATACGGGTCGACAACCAGGTGTGGAGCCAGCGATTGATCCCCCTGCCCCTGGCCCGTGCCTATCACGCCACCCACGATGCTACCCCTGGCCACAAGCACTTTACCCACCAGATGGCGGCCCGCTGGGTAACCCGCGACACGCGCGGTGAGCTGCAACTGCGCTACGCCGACGCCTGGCACAACCAGTTGGTGGAGGTGCCGGTGGAAGAGTATGGTCAGGTGGCCTTCAAACCGGATTGGGAGCGGATCCGCTACCTCATCAACCCGGCCCTGTTGCAAGAGATGACCCCGCTCGATGAGGCGGCTCCCGAGCAGGCACGCTGGTATGAAAAACGCGAGGGCAAACAGCGCACCCGCATCCTCTGGTCCAGCCGATGGCAGATACCCCTGGTGGTGGAATCCGCCAGCCTGGACGGTTATCGCAGCTACCGGATGGAGGTCACTCTCAAATCCTTGCCAAAGCAGTTGCCCTGGCTGCAACTGGACGGTTATCAGACTCTGGATCTGCGGGACTTCTTCGACTGATCCTGTCCCCTGCATGGGGTGAGCTGACTTGCGGTAACGGGATGTTACACTCTGTGTACTCATCCCGGATCCGGCCTCTTATGCGCATTCCCGTTTTGCTCCTGCTGCTCTGCACCGCCCTCTTCGCTGGCGCTCAGGCCCACGCCGTCGTGGTCCTTGCAGCCGAGATCCCCCCTTATGTCATTCGCTCCAACCAGGGAGCTCCGAGCGGCATGGCCATAGAGGTACTGGAAGAAGCAGCCCGTCGCCTCAAGGAGCCCTTGACCATAGAGCTGATGCCGCTGGCCCGCGCCCTCAGCCAGACTCACTATCGCCAGGATGTGCTGCTGCTGCCACCGGCCAGAACCCCCCAGCGTGAACCTCTGCTTCTCTGGGTTGCCCCCCTGCTGGACGAAGCCTTCGTGCTGGTGGGCCATCGCCAATTCCACCCGGCGCCACTCACTGTCAAAACATTGCCAGGCCTGACCATAGGGGTGATGCGTGGCTCCCACGGTCAGAACCTGATCCAGCCGCTTGGTCGGGTGAAGCAGGACCCGGTCACCGACGAGGTCAGCAATGCCAACAAGCTGGCCCGAAACCGCATTCAGGGCTGGGCCGTTGCCTGGAATACGGCCCGTTACAACCAGCAGCAGGCGGGCTTGCCACTGACGGATCTGGTGCGTGGCGATACTCTGCAAGAGAGCACCCTCTATCTTGCCGCCAGCCCCCGTTTTCCCCCTGCCGACGCGCTGCGTTGGCGCACAACCATTCTGGCCATGCACGACGATGGCAGCCTGGCCCGCATCCTCAAGCAGTACGATTATCAGGCCCCCTGACAACCCTATCAGGATAATTGCCAAAGCAGTCCAGAATGGTTATGGTATCCCCATGAAAGCGTTCAAGATTTTTCCAAGCCAGCTCACACCCCGTTGAGCCCCCGCCCTCGCCCCTGACAGCGAGTCGTTCGGGGGCATCGCCTTCCCGATCTGTTTTTTCGTATCCAATACTCTTTTTGCGACCAGCTTGCCTGCCATCCTGGTCATATAACCCATTGATAAGGAATATCTTATGCAAAAACCTAATCTTGTGATTTCCAGCCTGGACCTGGATCGTATCGAACAATTGCTCGGCAACCACCCCCAACACCTGGCACTGCAAGAGGAGCTGGATCGCGCCGAGATGCGCGAACCGGCCGACATGCCGCCGGACGTGGTCACCATGAACAGCACTGTGCGCTTCAAGATGCAAAACAGCGAAAACGAATTTTGCCTGACCCTGGTCTATCCAAAGGATGTACAGGGGGATGAGTCCAGGATCTCCGTGCTGGCACCGGTCGGCAGCGCCCTGCTGGGGCTGAAGGTGGGCGACAGCATCGCCTGGCCGGGCCCCGCCGGTCGCACCATCCAGGTCGAGATCCTGGAAGTGGTCTATCAGCCGGAACGAGCGGGAGAGCTGCACCGCTAGCTAGCTGCCAACACGGGCATGCGCCGACAGCCTTCGGCGGCGGCGCTTGCTCTTGTCTGCTCCCGGTCCCCCCTAAGCTCTGAGCTATCCCCTCCCCTGATCCCGATCAAGCTTTAGGGCTTAATCCGCCCCTATCTTGACCACAATTTGTGCTTCCCCTTGAGCCCGGGCAAAGCGGCAGGTATCTTGTTGGCCGCGCCAGCACCCTGGCCGCAGATTTCAGGCTGACATCATGATAAAGATTGCCCTCATCGACGATCACCAGATCGTCCGCTCCGGCTTTGCCCAACTGCTCAATCTCGAGCCAGACCTCAAGGTGGTGGCCGAATTCGGCTGCGCCGCCGACGCCCTGGCCGGTTTGCCGGGCAGCGGCGTGCAGCTGTGCGTGTGCGATATCTCAATGCCGGATCAATCCGGGCTGGACCTGCTCAAGCGACTGCCTTCCGGCCTTGCCGTGGTGATGTTGTCGGTGCACGACAGCCCGGCGCTGATCGAGCAGGCGTTGCAGGCTGGCGCCAAGGGCTTTCTCTCCAAGCGTTGCAGCCCGGACGAGCTGATCGCCGCTGTGCGCACCGCCGCCCACGGTGGCTGTTATCTAACCCCGGACATAGCCCACAAGCTGGCCTGCAACAGTCAGGATCCCCTCACCAACCGGGAGCGGGAAGTGGCGCAGCTTCTGGCGCGGGGGCTGGAAGTGAAGGCCATTGCCGAGCAGCTGGGACTCTCCCCCAAGACGGTCCACGTGCACCGCGCCAACCTGATGGACAAACTGAAAGTCAGCAACAACGTGGAGCTGGCCCACCGCATGCTGGACAGCTGGTGATCTCCCGGTTTGCCAGCTATGTCGCCATCTCGCTGGCGGCCTGCTTCATCTTTGCCGCCGGCTGGTTTTGCCTGTGGAGCATCAGCCTGCATCTGGCGGGGTCCCCCATACTGGCGGTGCTGCTGTTCCCGTTTGGTCTGCGCCTGGGTCTCCTGCTGCAAAGCCCGATCGCCTACTGGCCGCCGCTGCTGCTCAGTGAATCCCTGCTGCTCTACTGGCTCGACAGCGAAGTCGGCCTGCCATCTTGGCCACTTGTTCAGGCGGGCAGCCTGCTCACCCTGCTGCCACTGCTCATCGCCCGCCGCCAGCAGGTGCGCAATGACTGGCAACAACTGCTGGTATTGCTCGCCACCGTGACGGTGGCGGCGCTGCTGCAATCCCTGCTCTGGCATCTGGCCGGGGAAGATGGCCTCACCGCCCTGCTGCTCACCCTGACCGGCGGCCTGACCCTCACCTCCACCTGCATGCTGATCTGGCACTACCTCACCCGTGCTACCTGGGTGCCGCTGGGACCCGCTCTGGTGGATCAACCGGTGGACTGGCGTTTTCGCCATCTGGTCTGGTATCTGCTGCTGTTTGTATTGAGCCTCTGGTTGCAGCTCGGCCTGCCGGACTCGCTGGTGCGCTTCACCCCGTTTTGTCTGGCCATTCCCATCATGGCCATGGCCTGGCGCTACGGCTGGCAGGGGGCCCTGCTCGCCACCCTGATGAACACGGTCGCCCTGATGGCAGGGCAGGCCTGGCACGAACACCCGCTGGATCTGCTGCTCTCCCTGCTGGCCCAGAGCCTGACCGGCCTGCTGCTGGGGGCCGGCATCCAGCGCCAGCGTGAGCTCAATCAGGCGCTGACCCGCCAGCTCGCCCATAACCGTCAACTCACAGAGCGGTTGCTGGAAACCGAGGAGAGCATCCGCAAGGAAGTGGCCCGCGAGCTGCACGATGACATAGGCCAGACCATCACCGCCATTCGCACCCAGGCCGGCATAGTACGGCGTCTCGCGCCGGACAATGCCGGGGTCGGCCAGAGCAGCGCCCTCATCGAAACCCTGTCGCTGGGTATTTATGATGCGGTGCGCGGCCTGCTCGGCCGCCTGCGTCCCCGCCAGCTAGACGACATGAGTCTGGAGCAGGCGGTGCGCGGCCTGCTGCGGGAGCTGGAGCTGGAACGCCACGGCATCGTCACCCGGCTCGAGTGGCAGCTGACGGACGAGGGGCTCTCCGACGCCCAGCGGGTCACCCTGTTCCGGGTCTGTCAGGAGGGACTCAACAACGTGGTAAAGCATGCCAACGCCAGCTCGGTCACCATTCGTGCCCATCGCCAGGCCGAGCGTTTGCTGCTGTTGCTGGAAGACGACGGCTGCGGCTTGCCGGAGCACAGATCTCCCCAGGGTTATGGCCTGCTCGGTATTCGCGAGCGGGTGCAGGCACTGGGTGGCAGCCTGCAACTCTCCTGCATCCACGGCACCCAGCTGACCGTACACCTGCCCAATCGCAAACGGGAAGATCCCCGTGACTGACGCGCCATCCAGGGAGAAGACCGTCTTATGTTGAGCTTTATGAGGAGCGCACCGCCACAGCCGCTCATCCGTGATCAGGCCGAGATCGATGCCAGCTACCGTCACTGGCGACTGCATATTCTGCTGACCATGTACCTGGGCTACGCTGTCTTCTATTTCACCCGCAAGAGCTTCAACTTCGCCATGCCGGACATGCTGGCGGACGGCATGCTGGACAAGTCCGACATCGGCATCTTGTGGACTCTGTTCTACATCACCTACGGCTGCTCCAAGTTCTTCTCCGGCATCATCAGCGACCGGGCCAACCCCCGCTACTTCATGGGGCTGGGGCTGATGGCCACCGGTGTCATCAATATACTGTTCGGCCTGTCATCATCCCTCTGGCTGTTCGCGACGCTCTGGGTTGCCAACGCCTTCTTTCAGGGTTGGGGCTGGCCCCCCTGCTCCAAGCTGCTTACCAGCTGGTATTCCCGCAGCGAGCGGGGCGTCTGGTGGTCGGCCTGGAACACGGCCCACAACGTGGGTGGGGCGCTCATTCCCCTTATCGTCAGCACCATAGCTCTGCAGCACGGCTGGCGCTACGGCATGATAGTGCCCGGCGTCATCGCCATTCTGGCCGGGCTGTTCTTGTGCTGGCGACTGCGAGATACCCCGAGCGCCATGGGGCTGCCCACGGTCGGGGAGTGGCGCCAGGATGCCATGGAGCTGGCCCAGCAGACTCAGGATGCCGGCCTCTCCCATCGCCAGATCTTGCGCAAATACGTGCTTGGCAATCCCTACATCTGGCTGCTTGCTTGCTGCTACGTGCTGGTCTATGTGGTGCGCACCGCTATCAACGACTGGGGCAATCTCTACATGACGGAGCAGCGCGGCTTCAATCTGATGAGCGCCAACTCGGCTATCTCGATGTTCGAGGTAGGGGGCTTTATCGGTGCCCTGGTGGCGGGCTGGGGATCGGACAAGCTGTTCAACGGCAATCGCGGGCCGATGAACCTCATCTTCGCGGTGGGGATACTGCTGGCGGTGGGGTCGCTGTGGCTGATGCCCTTCTTCAGCTATGTGATGCAGGCAGCCTGTTTCTTTACCATAGGTTTCTTCGTGTTCGGCCCCCAGATGCTGATCGGCATGGCGGCGGCCGAGTGCTCCCATAAAAACTCGGCGGGGGCCGCCACCGGCTTCGTCGGCCTGTTTGCCTACATGGGGGCGGCGCTGTCGGGTTATCCGCTGGCCAAGGTGATGGAGATCTGGCACTGGAACGGCTTCTTCGTGGTGATCTCGGTCGCGGCAGGGGTCTCGGCCCTGTTGCTGCTCCCCTTCCTCAAGGCCCAAGCACCACGCCCTCTCGCCGCAGAAGCAGTATGAGCCAGTCCCTTCAGGCCAGTCGGCAGATGCGGTTCTTGCCCTCTCGCTTGGCCTGATAAAGGGCGCTATCGGCCTGGCTGAACAGGGTATCGAAATGCCAGTCGTGCTGGCAGCGCGCCAGCCCCATGCTGACCGTGATGCGGATCCCGCTCAGATCCAGCGCCGCCAGATCCTGCAATATCCGTTCGCAGCGTGCCTGCTGGGCTTGTTCATCCTCTCTAGGTAGCAGCAAGACGAACTCTTCCCCACCAAAACGGCTGGCCACCAGCTCAGGCTGAGCACCGAGATAGGCGCCGACCGCCTCCAGCACTCTGTCCCCTATCTCATGGCCATAGCGATCATTGACCTGCTTGAAGTCATCCAGATCCAGTACGGCCAGCGCGCCGAACTCGCCAATCCGCCGAGCTCCCATCTGCTCCATGAAACCGCGCCGGTTCAACAGACCTGTCAGGGAGTCATGGCTGGCCTGCTGACGCAGGGCCAGGGCACGATACTGGGTACAGAGCAGCAGCACCCCGAAGGTGGAGAGGTAACTGCCCATCAACATGGAGAGAAAGGGCAGCACGTTGACCCCGCTCTGATCCATCAGCACCCTGGCATCCCCTTCCAGCAGGAAGCCCATCCGCATCAGATTGAAGCCATAAAGCAGGATATTGACCACGGTGAACACCAGCACAGCCGGCAGGTAGGCGGGATAGCCGTGTCGCCAGATGAGGAAGACGATCACGGCCCCCAAAACCATGTAGCTCAGACAGGCCAGCAATACACGGGGCGCCATATGGTCGTTGAACAAGATGCTCCAGCTCAGGATCAGCACATAAACCAGCATGAACAGCGCGCTTGCCCCCCAGCTGAGAGGCTTGCCGAAGAAGCGCTGCAGTGCCAGCGGCATCAGGGCGATACAGACGGTGATCAGCAGATTGGCCAGCCAGATCCCCGCCAGATTGGGCATGAAGGCCTGCAGGGAGAAGAGACTCTGGGCCGCCAGGGCGCACAGGCTCGACCACCACCAGAATCCGAGTCCGGGGATCTCCCTGTGGGTCAACCATATGATGGAGAGGGTGATAAAACCGAGGCTGTAGCCACCCAGGGCCATGACCATGAGGGTGAATACATCCAGCTTGAGCAGTATTGAGGCGTCCATACCCGTGCCACTAAACGAAGGTAACTGAGTATATTTGAAGCGCAAAACAAGACCCAGTGGTGTCTGACTAAATCCTCAATAAAAGTTCACGTATTGCATAAAAATCCGCTAAATATGCTCAATTAGAATCCCATCAGTGCCGCAGTTGAGAAAGTGAGTAACGTTTGGCACTGCCGATGACGAGGCCGGATGTAACAAAGTGTCCCGCCGGCATTTTGGACTTGAACCCGCTCCATTAGATAGATATGTTGTTTTCGTGTGATTTTATGAGTGCAGTCACGGGGGAAAAGCGCCACTAACCTGTTGAGTCATCTGGCACAATCGGAATTTGGTACATTTTTCACTCAGCACACAGAAAATGGAATCTCATATGGGGCTTTTGCCTCAACCAAGACAATAATCCTGTCTTGCCTGTTGCCGGATGCAGCAGTCTCTTGTGCCACGGAGTCGCACGGGATCAGGTTCAAGGCCGAACACACCACCGACAGAGACGTCACTTATGATCAAAAAACTCATTCTCTCTACCTTGCTGCTGTGCGGGCTCGCCAACGCCGCCGCCCCTGCCTCCACCCTGGATGCCGTGCTCGATCGCGGCGTGCTGAGAGTCGGTTTCGACGCCGGCTATCAACCCTTTGAAATGACCAACAAGCAGGGCCAGTACATCGGCTTTGACGTGGATCTCGCCAAGATGGTCGCCAAGGAGATGGGCGTCAAGGTGGAGTTCGTCAACACCGCCTGGGATGGCATCATACCTGCGCTGCTGACCGACAAGTTCGACGTCATCATGGGCGGCATGACAGTCACCCCCCAGCGCAACCTGAGGGTCAACTTTGCCGATCCCTACATAGTCGTGGGCCAGACCATAGTGCTGCGCAAGGACAAGGCCGGCGAGATCAAATCCTTCAGCGATTTGAACGATCCCAAGTACAAAATCGCGGTCAAGCTCGGCACCACAGGCGAGCAGGCGGTCAAACGTCTGATCCCCAAAGCGACCCTGCTGCAGTTTGAAACCCAGGATGACGCCAAGCTGGAAGTGATCAACGGCAAGGTCGATGCCTTCGTCTATGACCTGCCCTACAACGCCATCTTCGCTTCCCAGAATACCGGTGCCGTTGTGCACCTGGACAAGCCGTTCACCTTCGAACCCCTGGCCTGGGCCATCCGCAAGGGCGATCAGGACACCCTCAACTGGTTCAACAACTACCTGCGCCAGATCAAGGGCGATGGCAGCTACGACCGCCTCTACAAGAAGTGGTTCGAATCCAACGCCTGGCTGAATCAGCTCAAGTAACCTCGCAAGGGGCGGCCTGCCGCCCCTTCACGCAGATCCCCACACAATAACTACAAAGAGGTTGCGACAGTGCACAACCCAACAAGACAGATGGAAAAACAACCCAACCAGTTGCTCTGGCACGGCGTCTTCCTGCTGATGCTGCTGGCTGCCGTATTCGGCATCTATAAAGCGGTTCAGTCCGTGGATTACACCTGGCGCTGGGAGCGAATTCCCCAATACATCGCCTATCAGGCGGAGCAGAACAACCTGGCCGAATTTGACGGCACAGTGATCGCCGGCACCACCAGCGCCGAGCAGGGCAAACTGTTCCTGCAACATGATCTCGACCCCAATCAGCGACAGGCCATCGCCAGCACAGGAGTGAAGGTCACCGAAGGGGACACTATTTTCCGGGGCGATACCCTGGATACCGAACTCACCTGGACCGCGGGCCCCATCGCCTGGGGTGTCTGGGTCACGGTCAAGCTCTCCCTAGTGGCAGGGGTGTTTGCCATCCTGCTCGGCACCTTGGCCGGGCTGGCTCGCCTCTCCCCCAATCCGGCCTTGCGCAATCTGGCGGTCACCTATGTGGAGCTCATTCGCGGCACGCCACTGCTGGTGCAGATCTTCATCGTCTATTTCTTTATCGGCACTGTGCTGAACCTGGACCGTTTCACCGCCGGGGTGGCGGCACTGGCCGTCTTTACCGGCGCCTATGTGGCCGAAATCGTGCGCGCCGGCATCAGCTCAATCCACAAGGGACAGATGGAAGCGGGCCGCAGCCTGGGGCTCACCTCGGCCCAGACCATGCGCTACGTCATTCTGCCGCAAGCCTTCAAGCGGGTGCTGCCGCCGCTGGCAGGCCAGTTCATCAACCTCATCAAGGACTCCTCCCTGGTGTCTGTCATCTCCATCACGGATCTCACCAAGGCGGGGCGTGAGGTGGTCAGCTCCACCTTCAGCCCGTTCGAGGTGTGGTTCACCGTGGCCCTGCTCTATCTGGTGCTAACCGGCACCCTCTCTTTTCTGGTGCGTCGTCTGGAGGTGATATATGCACGCAGCAACTAAGCCTGATCCCATCATAAAAGCCAGCGGAGTGGAGAAGATCTACGCCGGTGGTGTGCACGCCCTGAAGAACGTCAGCACGGAAGTCACCGAAGGGGAAGTGGTGGTGATCGTCGGGCCGAGCGGCTCGGGAAAATCCACGTTTCTGCGAACCCTCAACCAGCTGGAAACCATCAACGACGGCAACATAGTGGTCGATGGCATCTGCCTGACCGAGCCCGGTGACGTCAACAAGCTGCGAGAAGAGGTGGGCATGGTGTTCCAGTCCTTCAACCTCTTCCCCCACCTGAACGTACTGGACAACATCTGCCTCGCCCCTCAGAAGGTGCGCGGGCTGTCGCGCAATGACGCGCGGGACAGGGCCAAGGCCCTGCTGCTGAAAGTGGGATTGTCGAACAAGGCCGAGAGCTATCCGTCCCAGCTCTCCGGCGGCCAGCAACAGCGGGTGGCCATCGCCCGGGCGCTTGCCATGCAGCCGCGCATCATGCTGTTCGACGAACCCACCAGTGCGCTGGACCCCGAGATGGTGGGCGAGGTACTGGACGTCATGAAGGGGCTGGCTCGCGAGGGCATGACAATGGTGGTGGTGACCCACGAGATGGGCTTCGCCCGCGAGGTGGCGGACAGGGTACTGTTTATGGAAAACGGCGAGCTGCTGGTGGATGAAAAGCCCACCGACTTCTTTGACAATCCTCCCTCCCCGCGCCTGCGCCAGTTCCTGAGTCAGGTGCTCTGACGCTGACAGCCGTAGAAAGCAGAAGAGGGAGCCCATGGCTCCCTCTGTTTTTCCAGCACGGACTTGGCCTGCCATCTTAATGGGGCTGGATCCTGCAGCAACACAGGGCCAGGTACTTCGTCCCTGCCAAATCTCGTAGCCATCTTATTTGTCACATTAAAACAAATGCTTACCCTAATTTTTCCATAAGTCAGTCACCAGATGGCGGTGCAATATGTTAATGAAATTTTAAATCCATTCGGTATGCTGGAACACAACTGGCCAAACCGGACGCTCGACATGGATGTGCAACTGCTGCTGCTTTATCTCTCCCCCGTCTTTTTGGCATTTGTCGGCTGGGAGATGCTTTACCTGCGCAAGCACGGGGCGGCCTTTCCCACCGCCACCTACCAGTGGAAGGATCTCTTCGCCAACGCCACCCTGGCCCTGATGCATCAGGGGGGTGACGCACTGACGGCCATCGCCATCGCTTACCTGTATGACGCCCTGTGGGGCTGGCGCCTGTTCGACATAGAACTCAATCTCTGGAGCATCTTGCTGCTGTTCCTGCTGCAGGATTGCTGTTACTGGCTGTTCCACTTTGCCAGCCACCATGTGCGCTGGCTGTGGGCCTCCCACGTGGTGCATCACAGCTCGGAGCGACTCAACCTCTCCACCGCCTTTCGCCAGAGCCTGATGTACCCCGTCTCGGGCATGTGGCTGTTCTGGATCCCCATGATCCTCATCGGCTTCCCGCCCCAGGCCGTGGTGGCGACCGTGCTGCTGAGCCTGGGTTTTCAGTTCTTCGTTCACACCCAGGTGGTGGGCAAGCTCGGCTGGCTTGAGTGGGTTTTCAATACCCCCTCCCACCACAGGGTGCACCACGCCAGCAACGCCAAATACATAGACCGCAACTTCGCCGGCGTGCTGATCATCTGGGATCGGCTGTTTGGCACCTTTGTGGAAGAGGATCCCGCCGAGCCATGCCGCTTTGGCATCACCAAACCGGTTCGCAGCTTCAATCCGCTCACCCTCACCTTCCACGAGTGGCGCGACATGCTGCGCGAGGCCCGTAGCCTGCCCTGGTCAGAGAAGCTCAAGGTGCTGTTTGGCAAACCGGCCGGCCCCGGCAGCGCCTGAACCAGAACCCGGGAACAGAGCAAAAAAGAGAGCGCCACCAGGGCGCTCTCTCATTTTGCAAGGATCACTTATCCCCTTCATGGAGAGGCAAATGACCAGAGTGCGGGAATGAGGCTCACCAGGGTTATCCCGGCCAGCAGTCGCTCGCGACCACTGAGCCGCTGATGGTCACCAAGCTGTCGGCGACTGTAGAGAAACAGCAGCAGGCCCGGCCCGTACAGCAGCAAGGAGAGCAGCAGGTATTCCACACCGGCTGCATAGAGCAGCCAGAGGCCGTAACCACTCGACACCAGCGCCACAGTCCGCATCAGGCCATTGCCCTCACCACTCAAGGAAAGCTTGAGCAGGAACAGGCCGACCAGCAGATAGGGCACCAGTATCATGGAGGTGGAGATGAGCAGCAGGTTGGTATACCCCTTGCCGAGCAGCCACACCAGCAGCAGGCAGCCCTGCACCGTCAGGCTGGTGAGCCACAGCGACGCTATGGGGGTGCCGTTGCGATTCTGGCGCCGGAAGATGGCCGGGAAGGCGCCGTGGCGGGCAGCGCTGTAGGGCACCTCGGCCGAGAACAGGGTCCAGCTCACGTAAGAAGCGAGCACAGAGACGATGAGGCCGACACTGATCAGCACCTTGCCCCAGGAGCCTGTCATCTGGGCCATCAGCCCCGCCATGGAGGGATTGGGCATGGCCGCGAGCTCGGGGCGACTCAATATCCCCAGCGCCAGTACCGAGATGAGCACATAAAGCAGCAACGCCAGCACTACCCCGAGCACTGTGGCCGTGCCCACGTCCCGCTTGTTCCTCGCCCGGGCCGACAAGACGGCGGCCCCTTCGATGCCGGTAAAGACCCAGAGGGTGATCAGCATGGTGTTGCGCACCTGCTCGGAGACCGGCACAGCAAGCGTGCTGCCCCCCTGATCCGCCCCGAAGGTCACAGGGTCGAACCAGTAGCAAGCGAACAGGATGAACAGCAGCAACGGCAGGCTCTTGGCCAGGGTCGCCACCAGATTGAACAGGGCGGCCTGCTGCACGCCACGGGCCACCAGCAGATGCACCGCCCAGAGGATGCAGGACTCGCCGATAAAGGCCGCCAGGGTATTGCCATCGCCAAACCAGATGTGTTCAGGGGTATCGACGAAGCTGCCAAGGGCGGCGAACGCGATCACCAGGTAACCCACCACACCTATGGTGGCGCACAGCCAGTAGCCCCAGGCGGAGAAAAAACCCACCAGATCGCCAAAGCCTGCGCGGGCATAGCTGTAAATGCCGCCATCGAGATCCGGTCTTAGCCGCGACAGGTAGAGAAAACTCGCGGCGAGTGCCACTATGCCCACCCCGGTCACGCCCCAGCCGATCAGCACGGCGCGGGCACCGGCCACCTCGGCCATGTTTTGGGGCAAGCTGAAGATGCCCGCCCCCACCATGGAGCTGAATACCAGCGCAGTGAGGGACCAGAGGCCTATTTTGCTCTCTTTCATGTGTTCTCCTTAGCGCAGCCGGCTGGCCAGTGCCTGAATATGCTCGGGTCCTATGCCGCAGCAGCCGCCAATGAGAGAGGCCCCCACGGCACGCCAACGCTCGGCCCAGCCGAGGTAATCCAGCGGCCCAAGATCGGCGCGGATCTCGTCCAGCCCGTCGTTGGCGGTCGCCTCCTTGGGCTGGGGCGGAAACGCATTGGCATAGGCGCCGAGGCGAATATCCCCTCGACCCAGCGCCTGCAAGCTGTCGCCGGCCACCGTCAGCGCGGCCTCGATCACCTCGGGCTGACAGCAGTTGAACAGGATGGCGTCCACCCCGACCGCGGCCAGTGCGGTGACTGCATCCGCCACCCGCTCACCGGAACGAAGCGCAGGCTCGCAGCCCGGCGCTTCATCTTCCAGGGTGAAGGAAACCCAGAACGGCTTGCCATCCTGTGGCAACAGCGCCTTGAGGGCCAGCGGCTCGGCAATCAGGCTCATGGTTTCGGCCAGCCAGATGTCCACATGGGGCGTCAGCGCCCGAATGAGCGGTGTGGCCAGCTCGCCCACTCTGTCCGCCTCGAACAGGTCGGCGCGGTAGGAGCCAAACAGCGGCGGCAAGGATCCTGCGACCTGCACCGAGCCCGATTGCTCATTGGCAACCTCACGGGCCAGCTGGCCAGCCAGCGCCGCCAGCGCTTCCCCCTCGGCGGCGAATCGCTCGGCACCGATATGAAACGGCACCAGGGCATAACTGTTGGTGGTGATGACACGGGCACCGCTCGCCACATAGGCCTGATGCACTTCGCGCACCGTCTGTGGCGCCTCCATCAGCGCCAGCGCCGACCATTCAGGTTGGCGAAATGGCGCCCCTCGCCGTGCCAGCTCGCGTCCCATGCCACCATCCAGTACCCACAATGCCTGTGTTTCCATCTGTCGTGTCTCTTTGTTGTTCTGTGTTTGTCTGCTTTGTCGATTTGCAGCTTTTTTGAGCTGCCATGCACTCTTTAGCGTTGCTCTGCGGCTGTGCGTCGCCGGGCCTCATCGTGGTGAGGCATCCCTATCAATACCAGCCATAAAAGCATATAGATGTTTAGATGGCTAAAATAAGATAAAGCAAAGCAGTGCAGCCAGCAATCGGTATCAACAGAAATCAGAACGCAAAGATGAGGAAAGGTAGAAATGAGTGAGGCCACCCAAGGGTGGCCTCACTGCTGTCTGGTTAGCTGGCGGTTTAACGCCCTGCCAGCACTCGCTTGATCTGCTTGGTCCAGTCAGAGACCCGCCCCTGCTGGGGCAATCCCTGCCAGATCTGCGCCCACTGGGCCGGGCTCAGAGGACGACCGAGACGACGCTGCACACCGGCATAGAGATAGTCGTGGGCCGTGGTGGCAGCCTGGGTCGAGGTGAGAAACTTGGAGACAGGATCGGTCAACCGCACATCCCGCATGCCGAGCAGCGGATAGTCGCTGTGCACCGCCGCCAGCATGGTTTCACGCATGGCTGATTCGATGTAACCACGGGCAAACAGGGCGGTTACCGACTCCAGGGATCCCTGATCCGGGCCGTGGTACTCCTCATCAAAGACCGGACTTGGCTCCACTACGGCGCTTTGTACCACGGCATCGGGATCGGATTGCGGCACAACTTCTGCCTTGGCGGCAACCGGTTTGGCAACGACAACCGCCTTGCGGGGGGCGCTCTGACTGCAAGCGCCCAGCGCCAGGGCAAGCGCCACACAGGCCAGCGCACGGGAATGAGACTGCATCTTCATGACTCCTTGGTAGCTCCTTTACGATTCCTGAGCGGACTTGTCGGTCACTATGGGTTCAACCCGAGTGACCAGCAGCTGGTCGATCTTGTAGCTGTCGATATCCACGACTTCAAATTTGTAGCCCGCGTATTTGACCGAGTCGGTACGCTTGGGGATCTTGCGCAGCATGAACATGATGAAACCGGCGATGGTCTCGTAGTTCTGGCTATCCGGAAACGCCTCTATGTCGAAAGCACGCATCACATCAGAGATGGGGGTCACGCCATCCACCAGCCAGGAATTTTCATCCCGCTGCACAATCTGCTCTTCCACTACGTGGGTGGCCCACTCACCCATGACGGTACTCATCAGATCGTTCATGGTGACTATCCCCACAACCAGGGCGTACTCGTTCATCACAACGGCGAAGTCACCCCTGTGGTTCTTGAAATACTCCATCGCCTCGTAGAGGTTGAGGGTATCGGGAATGATGATGACGTTCTGCACCAGGGAGCCGCTGTTGAGATCTATGCTCTGGCCGCTGATGACGCGGATCAGCAACTCTTTGGCATCGACGAAGCCCTTGATGCTGTCGAGGTTGTGGTCACAGACCAGGAACTTGTTGTGGGGGTGCTCGGCGATCTTGGCCTTGATGCTCTCTTCACCCTCTTGCAGGGTGAAGTAAATCAGGCTCTCCCGCGCCGTCATGGCGGAGGTCACGCCGAGGGACTGCAACTCGAACACGTTCTCGATGAGCTGATGCTCTTCGCGCTGAATAACGCCCGCCTCGGCGCCGGCATCCATCACCGCATAGATATCGTCGGAGGTGATCTCGTCGTTGCGTATCATGGAGACCCGCAGCAGACGGAACAACGCATTCGCCATGCCATTGAAGAACCACACCAGCGGCATCAGCAGGGTCACGCACAGCAGCATGGGGCGAACCACCACCACGGCGATCCGCTCCGGCATGGTCATGGCCAGGCGCTTGGGCATCAGGTCGGCGATCAGGATGAACATGCCGGTGACGAACACGAAGGAGGCGGCAGAACTTATCTGGCCAAGCCAGGGGCCTTGATAGAAGCCGGAGATGAACCCCTTGATGGCCGGATTCAGGGCAGACTCGCCCAGGATACCGCCCAGGATGGCGACTGTGTTGAGGCCAATTTGCACCACGGTAAAGAAATTACCCGGCTGGGCCTGCAGTGCCAGCACCTTGGCGGCATGGCGGTTCCCCTCATCGGCCATCACCTGCAATTTGATCTTGCGGGAGGCGGCGAGGGAGATCTCGGAAAGGGAGAAGAACACACTGCCGGCAACCAGCAGCATCAGAAGAAATATACTATCGGCAAAACTCATGATTAACCTATTGCTACACCCGCCTTAGCACAAGACGGCAAACTGGGCCTGGGAGACCAGACCGTGAGTCCATCCGAGACTCACACAGGGGGCATATTCTAGCAGAAAACCGCCATCCGGGTGGCGATATCTTGCTCTGACATGCAGTGCAACAAAAAAGGCGCGAAACGCGCCTTTTTATGCATTCTGCCATCAGGCTTACTAAGCCCTGCAAACTCAAGGAATTCAGCCAGGCGCCTTGCTATGCCTGGCTTACTACCGTAATCCCTAAGAGCTAAGCTGGAAGCTCTGATAAGCTTTCATTCCCCCTCATGAATGGTCAGGTGTGGTCAATAATGTGGACACCTCACACCTAACCAGCTCCACCTTTCAGAGGATTGAACTGCACGGCATCCTGTAAAAAATCAGGAGCGAAATGAGCATAGGTCATCGTCTGCTGGATAGACGCATGACCTAGGATCCGTTGCAGCACTAGGATGTTCCCGCCATTCGCCATAAAGTGAGTGGCAAAGGTATGTCGTAGTGCATGCAAGGCTTGCCCTTTTGGCAAATCAGGCTTCACAGCCCTTAATATCTCTCGCACCCGCAGATAGCTCGCCGTGGGAAACAACACCCCTTGTTTGTTCGCCACCCATTGAGCCTCAACCTCTGCACTGATAGGTACCGTCCGATTTTTACCGTTTTTGGTAGCTACGAACGTTACCCGTCGGTTGACCACATGCTCAGCCCGCACAGTGTAAGCCTCGCTCCACCGTGCGCCGGTACTCAGGCATAACACTGCGATTCCCCGATCATCCCCGCTCAACCCAGCTAACAATTGCTGTACCTCAAGTGGGGAAAGATAACTCATCTCTCTGGGGGCAACCTTCAAGGCTTTCAGTTCCCGAATCGGGTTATCACCGTGGTAGAACCCTCCCTCAATGAGGAAGTTGAACATGCCACTCAACTCCACCACCAGGCGGTTGACGCTATTGGGGGTTATGCTTGCGGCCAGCATACGTGAGCGCAACAAAGTTAAAGTATGGGCATTAAGCTGATTGACCCGCACCTCACCCAGATAACGATCTGCACGTAGTAAAGTGCGGCGCGCATGAGTACCCCATTTTTGATGCTGCCCTTTATGCGCCCACCAAATTTCGATGAGCTCAGCCAGCGTGCGAGCATCTGCAGGCTTACTCTGCCAGGGCTTGTCATGCTGCGTCGCCAGCACATGCCGCTCAAAGGCAACAGCTTCGTGTTTCTTGGCAAACCTCCGCCGGATCCGCTTTCCATTGCGTCCCCTCGGTCTAACGTCCACTTGATACTGACCATCATCGAGCTTCTTAATCGACATAGCGAAGCTCTCCGATACTGCTTGTTGATACCTGCTGGTTCAGGCTCCGCGCCTCTATATAGGCGAGAAAATCTCTATGTAGGGTTAGCCAGTTTTCTGGTCTGAGTGCGGTAACGCACTGCTGTCTTGCCCAACGTGTGCGAGAACCGGCGCGATCTGGCCGGATTCTGGTGACACTTCATCGAACATGAACCAACTGTGGTACTTCCTGAATCTAGGTTGGCTGAATATTTTCTGGATTGCAGTAAACCCAATCTCCTTTCCCAACGTCTCATAACCGGTAAGTGTGCTGTATGGAACGCCAGTAAGCTCGGCGAACTGCTTTCGGTTCATCCTCTCTGACTCTCTGATCAGCTTCAGTTTCTCTGATGTATCTATTGACACAACTTCTCCTCGAAACATATTATTCCGAACGGGATATGAAATTCCATTCGGAATTTCACAGTAAAAGCCCCTGAAAGCTCTCTACAGCTAGCAGGGGTAACCAGAGAGGGTATCAGATATGAGTGATGCAACCAAAACCCCCAGCAATCAGACCGAAGTGCCAGCCAAGTTTGCTGTCGGTCTAACCCCTTCATTGGTTCACACCGATGCAGTGACCGCCGATGCGTTTGGCCATGCCATCGGCAAAACCCGCAAAGCCGTGGTGGAGATGATCAAGATGGGTAAGTTACCCGGCGTAGAAATGAAGGTTCCAGGAAATCCCAATGCCAAAGGTGACTACTACGTATACCTGCCCGCCTGGAATGCGGGGCTGAAATTGGCCTTCGAAAGTCGGCCCAAGGAAATCCGTGATGGCTGGCTCGCATGGCTTGGGCTGAGTGTCTGAATGAACTGCATATATGCCTCTCTGTTTGTGGCTCGTTTGCCACCAAACCATAGCGACCTTTGGAGGGATATCAGAGTGTCGAATATCACTAAAAGCCTACACCCCCACTACCGCGGAGCCTGTGCCAGCTTCGCGAAGGATCACAACGTAGAGCAAGTGGCCGCCAGCATTGGCATGTCTGCCCATGTACTGCGTAACAAGTTCAATCAGGCACAAAAACACAAGCTTTCAGGCGAAGACCTGATCGCGCTCTACCACGCGACCCAAGACGAAACGCTGCTCGATGCCCTGTTGCTGGAATGCGGCCTGACTGCTGTCGCAATCCCCAGTGCCGAGCGAGCTCCATCACTCACTCACCAAGTGATCCAGCTGAACTCACAGATAGCGAGCATCGGCCAGCGCACGCTGGAGCTGACAGAACGCGGCCGCATTACCAATAACGAGCACCGTTCTTTCATGAGTATTGCCACTGCGGCGATGGGCTCTGTTGCTCTGCTTATCAATGACATCGAGCAGCGCTTCCAGGTGATGTCACCACTTGCAGCACTGGCGATGTAAGAGGAGCACGACCATGAACCCATTACGACTTTCGTTACTGCGTGAACAGGTCGAGGGCAGCAAGTCAGCCGTTGCTCGTTACTGGCTCACCGCCAATCGCGACCAGCGCAGTGCCATCTGCTACATCGCACGCCTGAATCCAGATTCCCACGCCGAGCAAGCCATCACGGCAATGGTTAAGGGTGACCGGGAGGCAATACGCCAAGCCGTGATCAGGCTCGAATGGCAATCTCTGTTCCATGGCTGCATGTCCCATTACGAATGGCACGAGGGTTGTGTGCCAGCAGAACAATCAAGAGGAAAACCGAAGGAGATTACACACCAGGCCGAACGGCTGGAGAGAAGCAAACATCTGTTGAATACGCTGGTCAACCAGCACCCGCCCGTAAATTACGGGCAAAAGAAAACCCCGATCACTGGTGCCGCAAACACCTAACGGGGTCCTTTATCAACCGCTTTAGAAAGGTAAGTTGACATGCAAATTTTACCTATTGATCGGGCTGTCCGCAATGCCCGACTCCAACAACACAAATTGGCTGGTCACGCTGGCCGCCACTTCGTTTTTCATCCTGACCGTATCGCTGTTGCCGAACGCCCTACCGCTATCGCATGGGGCTCGCTGTTTGCGTTGGTCAGTCATCGCAAAGGGGGTCTCTGATGGCAAGTGCTGCCGTGATTTCGCGCCGTACCGTTCCCGGGATCAAAGACGCGCACACATACCTTTTTCTGCAGGGGTACACCTGTATCGGCACCAATTGGCTGCGCGGTCTGCATGGCTATGCCCGGCTTGAAAACTTGACCAGTGGCCGGGTTCAAATTGTGGAGGGGGTGGCGTGACGTTTTTCCCTATCGGCCCTCGCGAAGCCGGCCATGGAGTGAGGAGCACTCTGCTGGCTTTGCGTCTGTCTGCAACACAACAGGTCCCGCCGTCCAAATCCAACTTCTTCCATCCGCGCAGAGTGGAAATTGAGGCCGTACGTTGGTTCGACCTCCATTGCCACCTTAACGCTATCGCCCATTGCCGGAGTCACAACCATGACCATGCCCAACACTGAAATGCCATCCATGACCGTCCTGAACGACGGAACTCGCCAGCGCTTGCGCCAATTGCGTGAATCCTTGGGATTAAGCCGTCCCAAGTTTGCCCAGCAGCTGGATATCCCCCCCACCACGCTCAAGAACTACGAGCTGGGCTATCGCGAGATTGGTGGCGGCCTGCTGCTGCGCATCATTAACACCCCAGGCCTGTCGGACTATGCCGTTTGGCTCATGAAAGGCTCGCTGATCATCCCCGAGCAAGTACGCCCGACCCAACCCTACTAATCCCATCAGGGGCTGCGCAAGCAGCCCCATCCATGAGGAAACCATCATGAGCGACGCAATCAAGATTGCCCGTCAGGCCCCCAAACTGATCGAGGGGTTGCTTGCCGATATGTTCGCAGCCCGCGCCGAGGATAACCGGATATGCCTGGGTGGACTCCACTCTGGCCAGCAGTACATCCAGATACACCTGGTTGCCACCAGTAACCCGGCAACCCTGATGGACGATGGCGATGAAGAGGGGGATGACGGACTGGGCTCGGTTCCTGTTGCAAGTCGTCTCAGCATGCACTGGCTTACTGCAAGAGCTGAGTTCATCGGCGCTCGTGAAGCCCCGTTGATGCAAACAGCTGAGCTACTCGCACTAGGGGCGATCCGTTCGATCTACTGGCAAGCCTTGGGACAGGGTGAGACGGCACTGGCCACCGAGATCGGTGACTGGTGGAAAGAGTCAGCCCCTCTGCATGAACAAGGCGAGGTGATCCGATGACCAAGAACACCCCAGACTTTTCAGCGCTGCACGCGGAGCTTGAGGCCGACATTGCCGCCTTGTCATTCATCGCCAAGGTAAAGCTGGAAGCCCTGCGTCAGTGCCAGTGCGAGCTCCTTGCCTTGCGGGAGGCTCGCCTGCCAGCACCAAAATTCGCCTTGTGCCGCCTGCTCTTTGAATGCAGATGGACGCGCCGCGACCGCATGAATGCGTTGGATACCATTGCTCACCAGGAGCGGTATCTCGCCAACCTGCGTTGTGACGAGCACCTGCCGTTCTGATGCGGGACTATTACACCGAGCTATTTGACGCCAAGCCCATACCACCCAGGCAGCCCGCTGCCTGGAAATTGGCTGTGTCCACAAAAGCCATGGCGCGCCGCATCATGGCGTGTCGTCGTGTCTCTCTCTATCCATTGTCTGCCGCTCGCCTGCCTGCTGCTCGCCGTGCTGAGTTCGCCGGTGGCGATATCGATACCAGGATCGAGACCATCAAATCCTATTTTGTCGGCATCACCGGGGCATATGCACTGGATTGGGCGCTTGACTTGCTTGATCGTCCCATTCCACGCGAGGGAGGTGGGCCAGGGGTACAACTACCAAACGACCTGGTAGCCGAGCTATTTGTTGGCTACTGCATACGCCGTGCCCCGGATGTGCTCAAGGGTGTGGCCATCTGCCAGGATGCCAACCGCTGGCTATCAAGTCGCATCACCACTTTGCGGCAAGTGCAAAACGCCATCCCCGAACCCTTGGAGTCTCTGCGTACCAAAGAAGACCGCGAGCGCCTGGCCGTGAACTACGTTGAGCGGGTCATGAGGCTGTTTAATGCCACCACCGACTTTGGCGATCAGCAGGTACCGGCGCTCCGGCTTTGGAAGGTATGCAGCCAGCCACTTGCTGCATGGGGGTTGCTGCCACGGTTGCCCAAGTTCAAAACAGCCGAGACCCGCGATGCCTTTATTGCCGCACACTTTGTGCGCTGGATTGACCCCAAGTGGTGGGCCCGCAAACTGCGCAAGATATGGGAACAGTATGGTGAGCACTGCGCCATCCTACTGGGCCACGTTCGCCGGGGGGTGTCTGCCTATGTATCCAGCCAGGGGCTGCGGGCCTTCATCGAGCGCCAGCAGATGGCAGCAGCTTGGCTCAAGGACATGGAAGCCTATAACGCCCAGGAAGAGATCATCATCAGCCTGGAAGATGCGGTCAAAGCGTCCATCGCCAATCCCGAGAACCGCCGCCATGAACTGGTTGTGCGGGCTCGGGGCTTTTCTGATGTGGCCGATGAAATGGGTTATGTGGGTCTGTTCTTTACCTGGACAGCGCCGAGTAAATATCACCCCTGGAAGACCATCAAAAAGTCACAGCCAAACCAGCCTGACCGCACCACCGAAAACCCCAAATATGACGGCTCATCGCCCCGCGATACCCAGCGCTATATCGGCAAGCTGTGGGAACGCTGCCGCTCAGCACTGGCACGCAACCTTTCCCAGGTTGGCGACCTCCCCCCAACTGAGGACCCCATAGAATATTTCGGGTTCCGAGTGGTTGAACCTCATCACGACGGGACACCGCACTGGCACCTGCTGATCTGGGTCAAACCTGAACACCAGCACCGTTTGATCAGCATCCTGCAGCGTTACGCTCTGAGCCACGACAAAGGCGATCTGGTGCGTAAGCGCCACCCCGACAGCAAGCAGCCCTATAGCGATATCACTCCCCGCTTTGACTGGAAGGTGATGGACAAGGAGAAGGGCGGCGCCGTGGGCTATATCGTCAAGTACATCGCCAAGAATATCGACGGGTACCGGGTCGGCGACGAAGGCGATCTGGAAGCCGAGACGGCCGCCACCGAAGGCGCCCGCCGGGTGCGGGCCTGGGCCTCGCTCTGGGGCCTGCGCCAGTTCCAACCTCTGAAAGGGCCGCCGGTCGGTATATGGCGCGAGCTGCGCCGGCTGCCTGGCCGTTTGCAAGAAGCCAAAGGGATCGTCGTTGCACCCTTGGCCAGCCCCATCATGGAAGAGTGCCGCCGTTACGCCGATGCCGTGGACTGGAAGAACTTCACCCAGGCCATGGGCGGCCCCTGCTGCCGCCGTGATGCCCGCCCCTTGAGTATCTACCGCACCGCCTTTAGCGAACCCAACCAGTACGGCGAAGCCATGACAAAGCTCGTGGGCGTAAGGGCCTGTGACGGCATCACTCAACCGACCCGCACCGGAGAGTGGGTACTGCGTAAATGTGGCTCACACGCCGCATCAGTGGCACAGGCTGGGGTGTCTGTCGGTGTGGGCGAGCGCAGCGAGTTAGTGGGTGTCGAGCGAAGCGAGGGTCTTTCCCCCCTTGGAGCTCTGGCAATAACTGTACGCGGCGATCACCAAGGATCTAAAGAGGATCTCTTGAGCGATAGTAATCTATTCCATTTGGGACTGGATGCGGATGATGTGGCCATGATCCGGCGCGGCTCGGTTGTGAGGGTTGGTGATAGGTTCGTGTGCATCCGGCATGGTGACTTGAAAGTCACCGAACAACACCCGTATTCACAACCCAGCGCGCCATCGCCGTATCATATTGAGGTCGAAGCCAGACGCCAGGAGGCAAAACGCCTGGCGGAGCTCAAGGATGTGCGGGGCCTGCTGGCCCAGTCAGGAGATCCAGCTGCCTGGCTGGCCAGCATGACAGCAGCCGGCGCCGATTATGCTCTGGCGTTACTGGGTGCCTTAGAGGATGGGAACGCCGAAGCGGCCAGCGCCCAGCTCGGTAGGCTACGCGATACGGTTGATCTGCAGACATGGCCACAACCTCCCATCGAGGCGTGGCAAGAAAAGCTGTCCAATGCCGAATTCTTCTGGACATCGGATAATGACCGTGTGGTGTAGATATTCCGTCAATCAAGACGTGCGCAGTATTATCAAAATTATGCAAATAGTGCTGAATACTACTCAACAATATGCTCGCCCTACGGCAAAAAATGAAGAAACACCAAATCCTTTATACATAAATAAATCTAAAGCTCGATAGCTTTTGAAATGCCTTGTTACAACTTAATGGTTGACACAAAGGTTTATAGAAAAATATCAGATCCACATATTAATGCTTGGTGAGACATTTTTTGTCACACCAAGCATTAATATGTGAACCCCCTCGAAAAAATGGGGGTCGAGCGGGCCCCGCCAGATTTATTTCTTGTTTAGACAAAAAGGAATAAATTAACATTGATTATAGAAATCCGACTGAGCTAGTTTAATGCGGCAATATTATACCCACTCTATCCAGAGACCAGCCATGAAACATAGATTAAAACTTCACATTATAATGATGTTATTACTTCCAAGCATTAGCTTGGCTAATCAAAATGATCAACTTCCTATTGGTAATTTTGAGTTAAATATAGGTGCTAGGCCATCTGCACCATACCCAGCCATGCGTAACTACAATACAGATTTAACTTCACAGGGCTCTGGTTCAGAATATCCTGTTGAAGTGTCTAGACACCACATAATACCATTTAATGTACTACGTACTTTTTACAATCGACTTGCTGAGCGTAACCAGTTTTCTAATGTGGGAGGATTTTTTTATACCTACTCAGATAATCTCCGTTTTTACGCAAGTAGAAATGGTATTGATTGTGGCAATCTTGGTAATGATCTTGTTGACGCTGGTAATTTAGCCCTAGCCCATCGTTATGGTTTAGCAAGGCAAGGAGGAACTGCATTGGCTCCAGGGTTTGACACATTCGAGCAATTTTATGCATGGCTTCCAGGTAATTTATTTATTGGTCCAGCCCAGCGTTCGGATGACCCGCATGAAGGTTTTGAAAGCAATGCGCACGTAGTTGTTGGTGCCGCATATTTTGATACTCTCTCCAGAGTATACCAAAACATGATCCGCTTTAATAATGGAGATGATTCTTCAAGTTTATTAAATGCCATATCTGTTGGTTTAAGTCAAATGGCACAGAAAAAAAGTGTGTTTTCTTTAAACCCTCAAGATTGGATGTATATACACGGCAAGTATAAGCTAAAAGATACTCAACTTAATAAAGGATACTTTACAACAGAGGCTATGAAAACGAAAAAAATAGATGATGATACTTGTGTAGACATGACCCCAAATATATTAGAGAAAATAATCACCGTACTCGACCTCGACGTTGTTTCCTAAATAGCTGATTTGAGAAACAACTACATATACAATACAAATAAGGATTGATATTATGAAGCACGTTATTAAAAAAATAATGACAGGAAGTTCGCTACTGTTAGCTCTCATGTTCTCTCTGACAGTACATGCAGAAAATACAACATTTGAGAATGTAGAGATTAAAACTTTAAAGGCCACACATACTCCCTCTTCAACTACCCTATACCATATCACTTGGTTAGATGGCACGACTACATGTGAAGGTTATAGTGGCGATCCTGAAATAATTTCAATGTTGAAAATTGCATACTTACTTAATAAGAAGGTAACATATTTGCATGCTGGATGTAATAATGGTGATATCATACAAATTGATATATAATAATGGCAATATCTTAATAATTAAAACCTATCACCATTAGTCAGTTCAAATGCCCTGCAACAGAAAGTGCAACATGCGCCATCAAGTCAAATGCACAAATTGTTGTACAGCCATACAGTATCATTGACTTGATTGGCGTTTCTACGCTGGCAGAATGCTACCCAGACTTAGGGACAAACCAAGGGGCTAAATTCATTGGAACTCCCCACAACCATGATTATGCAGAGTCTACTAATACCACGGATGTCACACTGAAATTTGTGGAAAAAGTCTATAAAACGACAAGTAGGGTCTCCATGTCATACCCATTAGTTTTCAATATACGTGGCATGTATGAATAATATTTATGTCTAGGGGCGCTATCGCTCCGCCAACATGAACAAGGGGCGCATGATGCGCCCCTTCTTTATTGTCCTAGGTTAAGCTCTCGCTGCAGGATCTGCCGCCCATCCGGGCTGAGTGAGTTGATAAGACTCAAGGCCAGTTGGCTGGTTGTGCGTCCCGATGGGCTCAACGGATGACTGTATGACATTTGGGACACCCAGCTGTGGCCACATTCTGCGTCCGTGCACTGACAATATAAATCCGAGGTGTCACGGCTCAGACGGTGCGTCTTGGTGATGCGCCCCAACTCCCCACATTCCCGACAAAATACCCGCATATCCCCCCCGTTCCCGACGACATAAACCCCACGATTATACCCGTCAGCTGGGTTTTCATACAGTGGCAGCCACCTCCAGCGAGCGGTTGAAACTCACCTGCAGCCGGCGCGGCAGGTTGGCCCCGTTGATGGCATCCTGGATAAGCTCACACAGTGGGATCACCTCGTTGCGCGCATAGGTCCGGTCGTACTGCTCGGGGTTCCCCAGCCCCCCGCTGCCGTTGGCCGGGATGATACCGGCGAGCGCCGCTGGGAACCGGTGCGCCGTCAGTACGTCCTGAGCGGTGATGGCCTTGATGGCCGCAAACTCGTCCTTGGTCGCGATATCCCCCACCGGGATAAGCTTGATCCCGTCCGGCTTGCCCCCCGGGATATTGACGAACATCGAGCGAAAATTGCCGACCCCCTTGGAGCTGGCGATCATGTCCTTCATTTCCGCTTCCTGGTCATCGTCCATGTTCGGGTCGGTGGCATAGAAGATGAACCCCATGTGCGCCCCGTTGAGGAAGTATTTACGCCGAAACAGAGTGGCGTCCTGGTTGAGCAAGGCCGACTGCAAGCCCCCCAGGTAATCGGGCTGGCCATACACCTGCTGCACCGGGTCGTACTGGGCCAGCCAGATGATGTCCTCGCTGACATAGCGCTTGTAGCTGCCATCGCGCTGTAGCATCAGGAAGTTGCCATCATTGCAGCGGCGCACGTACAGGCTCGATAACGGGTAGAGCCCCACCACCTGGCCGAACCCGTTGCGCAGTTTGAGCAAGGCCGCGTCCCCAAACTGCAGCAGGTTGTGCACAAAGGCGGTGATCACTTCCCGGGGCACGCCTTCGCTGCTGATAAACCGCCCCGACACCATGTTGCGCCGCGCCATCAAGATAGCGCCGTGGTGCGCATTGGCGCGGGCCACCTTGGCCAGTCCCTTCCTGTCGATGGGCGGCAGGTAATACTCGCCCCAAGGACTGTAGAACACGTCCGTGTAGTCGGTCATCCAGGCCGTGGGGTCGATGGGCTCGGGAATGGAAAAGCTCACGGCGGAACGGGTGCTGGGAACATTGGATGGGGTGCTGGGCCGCTCGGCCCGCTGATGAAAGCGCTGTTTGCGGCTCATGTTTTCCTCGTTTGCTGATGGCCCAGGTGGATTTGCGGCGTCGTGATGTGTCGAGCGGTTCGTTGTCTACCGCGTGGGCGATGGCAAAGAACACGTCGGCGTGGCCGGTCTCGCTGCTGCGCGAGGCGCGGAACGTCATCTGACCACCACCGGTGGTGCTGCGTTTGATACTCATGAAGGCGAGCGGGATCTCGATGTCTTCCTGATCCCACTCGATACGGTCTGACTCGACCACATCCACCATTTTGAGGACCAGGCGCGCTTTGCTTTCGACGTTGTAGTTGATCGGGGTGATGGTGGACTTGAACACCGGCTGCAGCAGGTCATAGACACCGCTACCGACCCCGGACACGTCGATCCCGAGATAAGTGACCCGAAACTTCTTGGCGATCTTCTCGATCTCGCTCGCCTGGTAGCGAAAGTTCATCCCGCGCCAGAAGTGCTTCTCCAGCACCCGGAACTTCTCACCCGGGAACAGTGGCGGGGCAACCACCACCAGGGTGGCGTTATCGCGGGTGCGGCTCGGGTCATAGCCCAGCCACACCTCACGCTTGCCGAACGGCTCGGGGTGGCCCGGGGTGTAATCGCTCCAGTTGCTGATAGTGGTCTGAGCCCGCTCCATGTGCTGGAACTTGAACACCGAGGCTTCATCGTCAATGAATGCGCACATGTAGAGGTGATCGAACACTTCGATCGCGGTCTCTTCGCGCAGCGCCTCGATGTCGATAAGGGTAAAGCCGCTCGATACCGCCTCTTCCAGGGTGAGGATGTAACGCCACACCCGATCCGGGCAGACCCGGCCACCGTCGCGCAGCTCTGCCTCGGTCGGAAACTCGATAGCCTGGCGCGCCGGATCCTTGCCCTTCCAGTCATCCCCGGTCCACAGCTTGTAACCCCCGTGGGCCTTGCTGGACGGGGTCGAGAAGAAGGTCCTGCGCCAGTGAGATTGCGAGCCCATGCCGGTGGCCACGTCGGTGACCGCCTTGAAGTTCTTGATCCAGAAGTATTCATCGGCGTAGAAGTTGCCGGTGTAGCCCTGGGCACTGTTGGCACTGGTTGAGCAGAACACCAGCTGCGCCCCGTTGGAGAGCACAATCGGGTTACCAGTGAGCTCCACCCCCAGGAACGTGCGGGCGATGTTGATGATGTAGGAGCGGAAGATCTCGGCCTGGGCGCGGGTGGCGGACAGGAACACCTGGTTGCCACCGGTCAGAATGGCATCTTCCAACGCTTCGCCGGCGAAGTAGTAGGTCATGCCAATCTGGCGGGATTTGAGGATATTGCGGGTGCGCGGCATGGTCGGGTCATTCTTGACGTCGCGCACGTACCGCTGGTGCGGGAACAGTGAGGCCAGCCACCCTTCAAAATCTTCCGGCGTCAGGTCATTGACCCAGTTCTTGGTCTTCTTGCCGCCGCCTTTCTTCGGTTTGCCCTCCCCGCGCCGGCGACTCCCCTCGCTCGGTTCGTCTTGTGGCTCGGCCACCTGGCGGGCCTTGAGGGCGTGCTCTCGCTCGGCCAGCTTGACGGCCTGCTCTTTGAGGGCGACGTGGTGGCTGATGAGCCGGTCCATCTCGGCCAGGTCGGCGTGATTCTTCTTCGACTTGGCGGCCAGCGCCTGGTAGCGACGGGTGATCGCATCCTCCAGCGCTTCATCACTCAGCAGCTCGGTCCAGCCGTACTTCTCGGCCCACAGGTACACCACTCGCACACTGCCAAGGCCCAGCTCGGCCTTGATCTCCTGCGCGCTCCAGTGCCGCAGATAAAGCCGCCTGGCGGTTTGTCGTACCTCTTCTGTATAGGCCATGAGGCTCCCCAGTCTTGATTGCTGGGGCTCATGATACTGAGCCGATCCCGCCCATCCCGCCGCCTTCATTCGGATGAATTCGGATCACCCCCGCTATCCGAAATCGCCCGAACGCATGTGAGTGCTCCCCCTCCTCTGCCCCGATAACCTGACGCCACTTCGACGCAACAGGGGGCCGCCGTGCCAACACCAATAGATTCATCACTGCGCACCGGCTGGGTGGTGATCGCCACAGAAGGCCAGTCCGTGGATGGCCGCGAGATCTCGGCCAAGTGGATCACTGACATGGCCGACACCTACGATCCCACCTTCTATTGCGCGCAGCTGTGGCCAGACCATGAGAAGTGGGGCGAGAACCTGGGCTACGTGCAGGCCCTCAAGGCCGACAAGGTAGACGGCAAACACACCCTGTTCGCCATCCTCTGCCCGACCCGCGACCTCATCTATCAAAACCAGCGGGGCCAATACAAATTCTGCTCCATCGAGCCGCTGGATAACTTCACCGGTCAGGGCAAAACCTACCTGTTTGCCGTGGGGGTCACCGACATCCCGGCCAGCACTGGCACCACCATGCTCAAGTTTTCTGCCAAACACCCTTCCCCGGCCGTGGGCCAAAGCCAGGCGCTGGACTTGTCCGGCTTCTCTTTCCCCGAGGACGAGCAGGGTGCCCCCGATCGCGTCTCGCTCCTGCACAAGATGTTCAACTTCCTGGGCGGCCACGGCGCCCCCACCGCCCCCCGGCCCAGCGACGCCCCGACCAGATCCCAACCCGAGGACAGTACCGACATGAACGAAGAACAGATGAACAAGCTGGCGGGGATGTTCACCGCGCTTGGCACTCAGATTGAAACCTTTGGCGCCAAGGTCGATGCACTGACCACCGACAAGAAACCGGATGCCGCAGACCCTGCACCGGCACCCGTGGTGGACCCCGTACCGGCCACCGCCACGACCGAACAATTCTCCGCCTTCGAGCAGACCCTCAAAGGTCTGGGGGAACAGATCACCAGCTTGAACGACAAGATTGAAAAATTCTCGGTAGAAGCACCGAACCAGCGCCCTGATGGCCTGGGCGGTAGCGACACCAACCCGACCGTTTGCTGAGGAGCGCCCCGTGAGTCAAACCAAAACCCCGCAGGCAGAAAAGTGCCTGAACCACTACAACACGCTGCTCGCCAAGGCGTTTGGTGTACCCGAGAACGCGCTGGCCAAACAGTTCTCGGTCAGTGAGCCCATGGAAATGGTGCTGCGCAGCGCCATCCTTGAATCCACCAGTTTCCTCGGCCTCATCACCTGCCTAGACGTGGATCAGCTGACCGGCCAAGTGGTGCAAGTGGGCGCCAGTGCCCTGCACACCGGCCGCAAGGTAGACGGGCGTTTTCGCCGCAAGATTGGGGTCGATGGCAACAAATTCAGCCTGACCGAGACCGATTCATGTGTCCGTCTGGACTGGAGCACCTTGTGCACCTGGGCCAACTCCGGCAACCCGGGCCAGTTCGTGCAACTGGTGTCCGAGTTCACCAACCAGGCATTCGCGCTCGACATGCTGCGGGTCGGCTTTAACGGCACCCACATCGCCGATGACTCCGATCCGGTCAAGTACCCGCTGGGTGAAGACGTCAACAAGGGCTGGCAACAGCTGGCGCGTGAGTGGAACAAGGGCAGTCAGGTCGTCAAAGCCCCCGCCGGCGACAAGATCTATTTTGACCCGGACGGCCATGGCGACTTCAAGACCCTGGATGAAATGGCCTCTGACCTCATCAACGCCACCATCAACCCGCTCTATCGCACCGATCCCCGCCTGGTGATCCTGGTCGGTACCGACCTGGTCGCAGCAGCGCAGGCCAAGCTCTACAGCGAAGCCACCAAGCCCACCGAGCAGATCGCCGCGCAGCAGTTGGCCAAGTCCATTGCCGGTCGCCCGGCCTTCATCCCGCCCTACTTCCCGTCGAACGGGATGATGATCACCACCCTGGCCAACTTGCACATCTACACCCAGCGCAACACACGTAAGCGCAAGGCCGCCGACAACGACGACACCAAGGGCTTTGAAAACCAGTACTGGCGCCAGGAAGGCTACGCCATCGGCGACTATGAAGCCTTTGGTAGCTACGAAGAGGCCGATGTGGTCATCGCGGCGCGTCCTGCTGCCCCATCGGCTGGTGCTGACGCCCTGGCAGACGCTGCCCCCCAGACAGAGCCGGAGGCATAACCCATGGCCCTCTCTCCTGGCATGCGTCACAAGCAACAGGTATTGGCCCAGTTGGGGGCGGCGCAAGCCGCCACCACCGGGCAAGCCACCGGTCTTGTGGCCAACAGCTTGCACCTGCAGCTGATTGCCCTGGAGCAGGACATGCGACGACTCAAGTCACTGGCGCGGATGAGCGACAAGGTGGCGATGAAACGCGATGAATTGTTTCCCAAATATCGCCCCTACGTGGACAAGTACCTGGAGCTGGCAGCGCTCGGCACTGTGTACCAGAACGAGCTGTTCCAGCGCCTGATCATCTGGGCGTTTGATATCGGCGATCTGGACACGGCCATCAGCTGGGCGCTGCTGGCCATCGAGCAGAACCAGCGCACCCCGGGCAACATCAAGCGCGACTGGGCCCACTTCACCGCCGACACCGTGCTGGGCTGGGCCGAGGAACAGGCAGCCCTCAGTCATGGCGTCGAGCCCTGGTTCTCCCGGGTGTTCGACAAGGTGCGGGGCAGCTGGCGCCTCAACGAACAGGCCACCGCCAAATGGTACAAGCTGGCCGGCTGTCTGCTGCTGCGTGACAAGGACGGGATCGCCCGTCCCAGCGCCCTGGCGGACAGCGCCACCCTGGAGCAAGCCGATCACTGGCTGGCGCTGGCCGAGAAGACCCACAGCAAGATTGGGGTCGGCACCTTGCGCCACAAGATTGCCATGCGCCTGCGGGCACTCAATCCGGAATAACGACTCCCACGCCACCGCGCCCCGGCGGGAATGAGCCTGCAGCCTGACCGCTCGCACTGCGCTCAATCCCGTGGCCTCAGGGGCGCCCCAATTGATAGGGCAGCACATGATCTCTGGCAAAAGCATCCACTACAGCGAGCAGACCATCACCAATGACGGCTTTTGGCCTGACGTGGTGTGTGGCGACTTCGAGCGCCGGCGCGCCCTGCCCGCCGACATGGACAGCGATGCCATCAGTGCGGCCCTGCTGGCGGCCGTCAGCGAAATCAACCTGCAGTTGGTTCGCCATCAAGCCACCTTGCGGGCCCAGGGCTACACCGAATCGCGGCAGGTCCCGGGCCCGCGCATCGCCGGCGGCAACAACGCACTGACCGAGACCTATCTGGCGGCCGTCTTTGCGCGCGCCAAAGCCATGCTGCTCCCTGAGTTCGCCACGGTCACCGAGCGGGATGCCCGCAAAGACCTGGCCGAGCGGGCCCCCGATCTGCGTGAGCAACTGCTAGCCGAAAGCCAGCAGTTGGTACGCAGCATCAAGAGCAAACACCGGATCGGGGTCTCGATGATATGAGTGAGACCGGCTTTGCCCTGCATGCCCAGGGCTACTTTCTGTCAGCCCTGCACCGCGAGCTCGAGCGCGTCTTGCCAGAACGTTGTGCCCGCTCACTCGACAGCTGGATGGAAGGCGGCACCCTGCGCCTGGAGCCCAAGGATATGGGCGTCACAGGCATGGATCTCGCCTGGCTCACCTACACCGCCGTGTTTTCCCTGGAAAACCTGCCCTTTCGCGAATGCCGGACCGAGACCTTGCTGGCCGTGGCCGCCAGCTGGATCCAGGAGCACGACAACTACCGCGAGCAGTTCGCCTTGCCAGAACCCAGCTATGCCGTGGTGCCCAATGACGAGCACAGCGCGGACATCGAGCTGGAGGTGCAGTTCGCCGAGCCCCTGCGCATCGTGGAAGACCCGCGCGGCGCAGTTAACTGGCTGGGCAAGACCTGGACCGTCGCCCCCTTTGATGTGTGGGTAGCCGATGAGATCACCCTCTCGGTGGCTGGCAGCGCCCACCCCGTCTACCCCCCTGACCCCAAGATTTAAGGAGCCCGCGCCATGTGGCCTTATGTACAGATCAACAACTTGAACCAGATGCAGGGGCCAGTGACCGAGGTCGAGCGCCACCTGCTGTTTATCGGCAGCGCCGCCAGCAACACCGGCAAGCTGCTCTCCCTCAATACCCAGTCCGATTTTGACCAGCTACTGGGCGCCGCTGACAGCGAGCTCAAGGCCAACCTGCTGGCCGCCCGCGATAACGCCGGCCAGAACTGGACCGCCGCCGCTTACGTGCTGCCCACCGACCAATCCTGGCTGGATGCGGTGCGCGAAGCGCAGCAAACCCAATCCTTTGAAGGTGTCGTGGTACTGGGGCAAGCATGGGATGAAGCCAGCATCAACGCCGCCCACGCCCTCAACCAGGAGCTGATCGCCAAGTGGGGGCGCTGGCAGTTCATGCTGCTGGCGGTGCCGGGTATCAATGCCACCGGCGAAGGCGCCCAAGACTGGCCCGAGTACGAGGCCACCCTGGCCGCCCTGCAGGAGGGCATCAAGGCCGATTCGATTGGCCTGGTGCCGATGCTCTGGCCAAACCTCATCGGGGTCTATGCCGGGCGCCTGTGCAACCGGGCAGTGAGCATCGCCGACAGCCCCTGCCGAGTGAAGACCGGCGCCCTGGTCGGCCTTGGCAACAAGCCGGTGGACAAGGACGGGATCCCGCTGCCATTGGCCACCCTGCAGACCCTGGAACAAAACCGCTACTCGGTACCGATGTGGTACCCGGACTATGACGGCCTCTATTGGGCAGACGGGCGCCAGCTCGATGCCGAGGGCGGTAACTACCAGGTGATCGAGAACCTGCGCATTGCTTACAAGGTGGCGCGCCGAACCCGTATCCGTGCCATCGCCCGCATCGGTGATCGCGCCTTCAACTCCACCCCGGGCAGCACCGCCGCCGCCATCACCTACTTTGGCAAGGACCTACGGGCCATGGCCAAGGCGACCACCATCAACGGCCAGCCGTTCCCGGGCGACATTGCCTCCCCCCAAGACGGCGACATCAGCATCCAGTGGACTGCCAAGAACTTGGTTTCCGTCTATGTGGTGGTGCGCACCGTGGACTGCCCCAAGGGGATCACCGTCAACATCATGCTCGATTTGAGCCTCAACAACGGGGAGGGTTAACCCGTGACCAAACGCTTTTCCGGTATCAACTTCGACACCACCCTGATGGGAGCCATGGTCCACGTCGAAAAGGCCAGCCTCTCCATCACTGACAACAGCGCCGTGGCCCAGACCCGGGGCATTCCCGATGGCTATGTGGATGGAGACGTCGCCGCCGAGTGTGAGTTCGAGCTCGACACCAAGAACTTCAAGTTGCTGGTTGGTGCCGCCAAACGGGCGGGCAGCTGGCGCGGGATGGAGCCGGACGATGTGCTGTTCTACGCCAACACCGGCAGCGAGGAGATCAGGGTGGAAGCGTTCAGCGTCAAGCTCAACGCAGCCGACCTGCTCGACATCGATCCCAAGGGTGGCAGCAAGAGCGTGCACAAGGTGAAAGGCTTTGTGACCTCCCCCGATTTCGTTCACATCGACGGCGTGCCTTACCTCTCGAAGGAAGACACCCGCCACCTGCTGGGTTAAGGGGGAACAGTGGACGATATCGACCGCGCCAACCACCACGCCGCCCGCATGCTGGCCGCCAACCTGGCAAGCCAAGTGGGCAAAGGGCACTACCAGGGCCAGAGCCTGCATCAATGCGAGGAGTGCGACGACCCCATCCCCGCGGCCCGTCGCCACCATGTGCCGGGAGTGCGCCTGTGCGTCCCCTGCCAGACCCGCCTTGAACGGCTGGCCCGCTAACCCGAGCAACGGACATGAACGCCATGCCTCATAAAGACCCCTTCATCAGTGCCCTGCTGCTGGCCTGGTTGATGGACAACCTGCCCACTGTCTATGGCACCGCCCTGGCCGTGTTAACCGCCTGGCTGCGCATCACCTATGGAGGGGGCAGTGGCCGCCGCCGGCTGCTGGAATCCGTCCTGTGTGGGGCGATCACCTTGGCATTTATCAGTGCCTTTGGCTGGTTCGGGATCCCGGGGGAAGCGGCCGGCTTTGTCGGTGGCATGGTCGGCCTTATCGGTGTGGAGACCATTCGCGGTATTGCCAAACGCTGGCTCAACACCAAATTACTCAAGGAGTGAACAGACGTGATGACTGATCAAATGCAGATCCACAAAATCAACGAGCGCCTCAAGCTGGTCAACGCCGACTCGCTGGCCTACCTCACCACCTTGCCGTCCCACAGCCTGGACCTGGTGGCCGTCGATCCCCCTTATTACCGGGTCAAAGATCTGGACTGGGACAACCAATGGCCCAACGTCGAGGCCTATCTGGATTGGCTGGAAGCGTGCGTGGTGGAGTTTGCCCGCATCCTCAAGCCCAACGGCTCGCTCTATCTGTTTTGCAGCCCCAGCCTCAATGCCGACATCGAGCTGCTGGTGCGCAAACACTTCAACGTGCTGAGCCACATCGTCTGGGCCAAGCCCTCTGGCGTGTGGAACCGGGCGGACAAGTCAGCCTTGCGCAACTTCTGGCCCGCCAGTGAACGCATCATCTTTGCCGAGCAGCTAGGGGCTCACGGCAGTGCGCAAGCCAGCGGTTATCGCCAAGCCTGCCAGGCACTGCGTGGCCAGGTGATGCAGCCACTGATCGACTACTTCCAGCAGGCCAAGGCCGCCTGCGGTATTTCCAACAAAGAGATCGACCTGGCCCTGGGCTGCCAAATGGCGGGCCACTGGTTTGGCCGCAGCCAATGGAGCCTGCCAAGCGAAGCGCAATATGCCCGCCTGCAAGCCCTGTTCGCCCGCAAAGCCCGCACGTTGTGCCTGCCCCACCGCGAGCTCAAGGAAACGTATCAGGGACTGCATCGTACCTATCAGACCCTGGTCGCCAGTTATGACCAGCTCAAGGCTGAGTATGAGCAGCTGCGCCGCCCGTTCAGCGTCACCAAAGAGGTGCCGTTTACCGATGTGTGGACCTATCCCTCGGTGCAGGCCTACCCGGGCAAACACCCGTGCGAAAAGCCCGCCGCCATGATGGAGCACATCGTGCGCACCAGCAGCCGGCCGGGTGACGTGGTGGGGGATTTCTTCATGGGCTCTGGCGCTACCGGCAAAGCTGCCTGGCGCCTCGGCCGCCGCTTTATCGGGGTGGAGCTCGAAGCCCCTCAGTTTGCCCAGACCTGCCAGGAATTTCAGGCCCTCATCAGCCAGGAGGAGACCCACCATGGCGCGCAGTAACTGCCACCCGCAAGTGGCCGCCTTTCTGGACATGCTCGCCTTTGCCGAGGGCACCAAAGGGCTCGGCGATGATGGATACGACAAGCTGGTCAACCCGGCGGGGTTCTTCACCGACTACCGCACCCACCCCAATGTCAAGGTGCAGGTGAACCCGCGCCTGGTCAGCACGGCCGCCGGGCGCTATCAGCACCTGTCCAAACACTGGCCCCACTACCGTGACCAGCTCGGCCTGCCGGACTTTGGCCCCGAGTCGCAAGACAAGTGGGCCATCCAACTTATTCGTGAGCGCCGCGCCTTGCCGGACGTGGAGGCCGGTCGCATCCCCCAGGCAATCGCCAAGTGCGCCAACCTCTGGGCCAGCCTGCCGGGCGCCGGCTATGGCCAGCGCGAGCATCGGCTGGCTGACCTGCTGGCCAAGTTCACCGAGTTTGGCGGGGTGCTGGCATGAACATCCTCAAGTGGCTGTTCTCCAACCTGCAGTTAGTGCTGGTGCTGGCCCTGCTGGTAACCATACGTGCAGGCTACGAGGTGCTAAAAGAACGCACCAAGGCGCTAGCTGATGCCGACAGCACCATCAGCACCTTGCAGCTGGCTAACCAGTTGATGGCCGAAGACCTCGAAACTCTCTCGCAGAAAGAATCAGGCTTGCGCGTCCTGCTTAAACACCAGAACGCCGCCTTGGCCGAGCTCGACAACCAGAACAGGAAAACCGCCGATGAACTGCAACAAGCGTTGGCCACGCCGCCGGCGGGCCGCCCGGACTGTGCTCGCGAGCCTCTGCCTGCTGGCGCTCTGCGCCTGCTCCAGCCAGCCCACCACAGTGGTGCAAACGCAGGTGGTCAAGCGCCTGCCACCGCCGGGGCTAGTGCCCCACTGCCCAGAGCCTGAATTTAACGGCACTACCTGGGGCGAGGCCGTGGCCTTTATCCCCACCCTGCAGGGCGCGCTGCGCCGCTGCCAAACCCAACTCAACACCCTGAATCAGTGGATTGAACAAGAGGAAACCACCCCATGAGCAAACAAACCATCACCCTGACCATCGCCGGTACCGACATCGGCTTTGAGCCCACCCTGGTGGCCTACAACAGCTACATCAACGGGCTGTCGATGACCGACAAGGTGGCGCCGTCCCATCAGTACCTCAAGCGCATCGTCTGCACACAGAGCAAAGAGGCGCTGGATACGCTGCTGGCTCGCCCAGGCGCCGCGCTGCAGGTCGCCGCCAAGGTCAACGAGCAGTTCGCCCCTGATCTGGATATCGAAGTAAAAAACTGACGGCGCGCGCCGAGGCCATCGACAACAACCAACTGGAGCAGGTATTGGCACTGCGGCGCCATTACCTGCCCCATGAGGGTGACGACCTCGACAGCCTGGCCCGCGCCATCTGGTTAGACAAATACCACGCCCAGCGTGACGCCCGCGCCGTTGCCGAGGGCATCGCCGCCGCATTCAATGGATAAATCATGGCTTCTGTCACCGAACAACTGATCATGAGGATTGCCCTGATAGATGCCGTCACCCGGCCGCTTGAAGGCATCAACAGCCAGATCGAAAAGGTCAGCAAGGCCGGTCGTCAGGGCTGGAGCAACATGGCCATGGGCGCAACCACCTTGGCCGCCGGCGGCATGGCCATACAGTCAGCCCTTGGCCCTGCCATCGAGATGGACAGGGCGCTCGGAGAAGTCGCCTCCCTTGATGTGAAAAAGGATGTGCTCGGTGCACTGGGGCGCGAGGCGCTCGCGCTCTCGGTCAAGTATGGCGAGTCAGCCACAGAGATTGTCCGCTCCTCCTACGATATCCAGTCTGCGATCGCCGGACTGGAGGGGAACGAGCTGCCCGCCTTTACCCGCGCATCGACCACCCTGGCCAAGGCCACCAAGGCCGATACCGCCACCATTACCAACTACATGGGCACCATGTACGGCATCTTCGAGCAGCAGGCCAAGATGATGGGCAAGGCCAACTGGGTGGAAGATTTGGCAGGCAAAACCGCCACTGCCGTGCAGATGTTCAAGACCACCGGCCAGGGCATGGCTGATGCTTTCGGGGCGATTGGTGCCAACGCCACTGCCGCCGGCATCTCGATGAATGAGCAGTTCGCCGTACTCGGCCAACTGCAAGCCACCATGAGCGGGGGCGAGGCCGGTACCAAGTTCAAGTCGTTCCTGGCTGGTGTCGGTGGCGCTCAGAAGGCACTCGGCATGCAGTTCACCGACTCGGCAGGCAACATGCTGCCCGTGCTGACTGTGTTGGACAAACTCAAGTTGCGCTACGGCGAGACCCTGAGCGTGGCCGAGGGGGACGAGCTCAAGAAGGCGTTCGGCTCGGATGAAGCAGTGGCCATGATCAAGCTGCTTATGACCAACACCAAGGCACTCTCCACCAACATCAACGCGCTGGCCAACACCCATGGCATGGGTAAGGCCGAACAGATGGCTGCTTCCATGACAGACCAGTGGCAGCGTGTGGAACAAGGCTGGTTCGCCATCCGTGCCGCCGCCTTTGGCGTGGTGCTACCCGCCATCAATGCCGTGGTCGGCGCCTTTGCTGATGGCGCCAATGATGTGCTGCGCTGGACTCACCTCTTCCCGAACCTGACCAAGGTGGTGAGCTACGCCATGCTCGCCATCGTGGGCCTGAGTATGGTCACTGGCGCCTGGATGTTGATAGCCGGGATCGCCAAGTTGGCCACCCTGGGGCTGGGCATCGCCTTGGCAATCATCACTTCACCAATCACCGCGATCGTGCTTGGCATCGTTGCAATGATCGCGGCTATCGCCGCTGGGATCATTTACTGGGATGAAATCAAGGCAACTCTGGCAGATATCGGCGTGTTTGATGCACTGCGCACGGCATTCGATACCCTGCTTACTCCGTGGAGGGGACTGATCAAACTCATCAAGATGGCGCTGGACGCCTCAAATAAGTTTCTCGGGACCGACTTCGACACCAGTTCATTGGACATGAACGTGCTGCCTAAATGGGCCTCGGCACCTTCGACTATAGAGCCCCCTACATCCGTACTGAATAGCCCTTTAGCCAGCTATCGCCAGGGCGGCCAGAGCAGCATCCCATCCGGTGGCATTGGCCAGCAACTGATCCAAGCCAACGCGGCAGCGACCACGGCCAACCAGAAGCCAGCCAAGGCCATGCATATCGGCGAGGTGCACAACCACTTCCAGAACCAGGTATCACCGGGAGAGATGGAGCAAGAACTGTGGATGACCACCCCATGACCGATCCCAAGTACATCGACATCCTGGTGATAGAAGGCGCATGGCAGCTCGATGCCGGCGGCCAGCCGCGCATGACGCAAGACCGCCACAGCATCGGCCAGGACATCAAGCACCGCATCATGGAGTCCGGGCTGGCCCGCAAGCTCATCGGCGAGCGCAGCCCTACCCTGCGCGCCGATGTGATGACCGAGATAGAGCTGCTGGTCGAGAACGACGAGCGCCTGATCCCGGGCGCCATCGTTATCAGCGAAGAGGCACCAGACCGCCTCCTGGTCACCGCCCGCACCTATGAATTTGGCTCCCTGGAGGTAACCCTGTGAACCTGCGCCCAACCGTGGATTTTGTGGCCCTGCTGGCAAAAAGCGGGGTACCGACAACCGAGCAGGCCATGGAGGTCGAGCTCAAGAAGGAGGTGGAGGCCGCAGGCTCCCTCATCACCAACGACAGCGACGTGAGCCCGTTCTGGCGTCTGGTGCGCGGCGTAGTCATCACCCCGGCGCTGTGGCTGACCCGCACCCTGCTGGCGGGCCATGTGCTGCCAGCCAGCTTTGCCGCCACTGCCAATGATGCCTATCTCGACCTCAAGGCGTGGGATGTGGATCTCACCCGCAAGGCCGCCCAGAAGACTCGGGGCCTGGTCAGCTTCATCAAGGTCAACCCGAGCGAAGCCGTCACCATCCCGGCCGATGTCTGGATCACCACCGAGCGCATCAACGGCACCCTCTACCGCCTGAAACCGCTGCAAGAGGTGGTGAGCCCCGCCGGTGAAGCCGTGGCCAAGGTAGTCTGCGAGGCCGAGTTCGCCGGCGGCGCCTGGAATCTGGCCCCCGGCTATTACAACCTGCTGAGCAAACCGGTGACCGGCATCCTGTCTGCTCGCAATGCTGACCGGGATTGGATTACCACCCAAGGTGCCGATGCCGAGAGCAATGACGCACTTGGCCTGCGTATTAAGAACCAGTTCTCGGCGGTGGGTCGCTATCACATCGATGCCATCTATCGCTCCATGCTTGCCAGCGTGGCGGGGATCCGCACCGACCACATCTTCTTCGAGCACGACGCACCGCGGGGCCCGGGTACCGCCAATGCCTTCATCCTGCTGGAAGTGGGGTCCACCCCCGCCAGCTTGGTCGACAAGCTAAATGACTACGTGACCACCCAGGGCAACCACGGCCACGGCGATGACCTGCAGGTGATGGCCATGCCGGAAACCGAGCACTCGCTGCACCTGGAGCTGTGGCCGGCCGAGAACATGACCGCCGAACAGCGGCTGACTCTCAAACGTGAGGTGGAGCTGATGGTGAAGGCGGCCTTTCGCCAGTCAGCTGACTATCCCTCCGTGACCCGGGCATGGCCGCAGTCTCGCTTTTCCCTGAGCCAGCTTGGCCGTGAGTTGCACCAGGCCTTCCCCGAGCTGAAAAGCCTGCACTTCGCCGAGTCGGACATCGTCTCAGGCCTTGCCATCCCGCGCCTGAGTGCGCTGGAGGTGTTGCTCCATGACTAAGACCACCGAGCTCAACCACCAGGACAAGGCCCCACCGCTGCCAGACAGCACAGCCCCCTGGTGGGAAGACGGCAAGACCATCGCCGAGGGAGTGCAAGAGCCGGCATTCCTGGCCAAAGGCATCATGGCCTTCTGGCGCCGCCTGCGCGGCTGGCTGCTGCAACCGCTGACCCAGCAAGACCCGATGACCTGCTCGGAGGCCATGCTGGCGCTGCTCGCCTGGGAGCGGGACATCACCCGCTTCAAGGGGGAGCCGCTTGACCTGCTCCGCAAGCGGGTGAAGTACGCCTTCATCAACGCCCAGGACTCGGGCGAAGTAGCCGGTTTCAAGCGCATCTTTGAGCGTCTGGGCATCGGCTGGTGTGAGCTTCATGAACGCCAAGAAGGCGCCCCCTGGGACGTCATCACCATCGAGGTGGCAGACAGCACCCTCGCTGACAACCAGCGACTCGTCGAGACCCTCATCCAGCACTACGGCCGCACCTGTCGTCGTTACCGTTTTCAGGTCGTCTATCCGGTGGCGGGCGTACTGCGCCCGGGCGAGTTCTCGATGACCCAGCAGGTGTTCGCCGCCACCCTCATTCCCTACAAGGCCAAAGGCCAGGTAAGCCAAGGACAAATTCACATGATCCAGCACGTCTATGGAGCCAAGCTCCAGCATAAGGAGAGCCTATGAGCCAAGTCATCACTAACGCATTTGAAACGTACTGGCAGGGTTGCTTAACCGATCAGTCTCCCGTCGTGCTCGATGAAGTGGTGCTGGCAGATATTCCCGATCTCGACATCACCGTCCCTATCAACCCTGACACCGGCTTGCCGGCGCCGGGATATATCGTTCATCGACACCCGGTCGATCAACGTGGCCGGGTCAACAACAACGCCGTGGCCTACACCATCGTGATGGACACCACAGTGGGGGACTTCTCGTTTAATGCCATGTACCTCATCAACAAGGCGACTGGCATCGTCGGCATGATTGTTTTCAAGGGCCGGGAGGAAAAAGTAAAAACCGACGCCTCGACAAACACCACGGGAAACTCCATGGTCAAGTCGATGCTGATGGAATACGACCGCGCGGCAGACGCCACCATGACGAACGTGGCTGCCGGGACGTGGCAAATAGACTATTCGGCGCGGCTCAATGGCATGGAAGAGGAGCAGCGCCAGCATGCCCTGCAGCTTTTCGGCCATCACAGCTTCATTGACGATGGGTTCCAACTGATCGAGCAATCCGGCATCTACAAGGTGATGCCAGGCAAGGCCATTGTGGGCGGACTCTATCTTCACCTGGAAAAGGCGCAGACCGTTTACCCGGGGGCAAAGCCGGTCGGTGTCTGGGTGGATGCATTCCGTGCCGGCACATTACTGAGTGCCTGGGAGAACCGTTTCTCTCTTGTCACCAGTGTCAGCGATCTGAATGACTATCAGGACCAATCGGGGTATCTACACTCTGTTGCCAAGATTGCCACCATCGGGGCTGACGGTAGCATCACCGATCACCGCCGCAAGGAAACACACAGCCACCAATGGGCAGACATGCGAGAGGTGCCGGATGATATCGGGAAGCTCAAAGAGCAGCTCAATGAAAACACCGGAGCAGAGCAGGTCAGAACATCCACCGGTAAGACCGTGGAAGACATGCTGCTCAAAGGTGGGCTGCCTTTTGGCAATGACGGGGTCAAATATGCGCTGAGCGCGGCCGCTTTCCGGCGAGATAAAGCCGTTGCAGGTGACTGGTTCGTCATCAGCGACACGGCGCACATTCCGGTCAACAGCCGGGGCATCGAGGGCGGCGTCAACCCGAAGATAAAGTACCAGGGGAAGAGGATTGGCGCCCTAATCCTGTCACCTGATGAAACCCTGGCAATGGACGGTGTCAGTGTCGGAGGCTCGGTCGGTTATGACTATGCCGTGATGTCCATGGGGGCACCGTGCTCGTTCAGCGTGGATCTGGCCACGGGCGAGTTTGACTTTGACACCCACTACTTCGACAAAGTCCGCTTTAAATTGGTCATCAGTGCCCAAGGCGTCGTCACGCTGACGCACCCCTCTATGCGCTTGATGCGGGAAGCGATTGTGCGCTATGTCGCCCCCAGTTCAACGGACAAGAACCTGCAGATCCATTACCAACAGACCCCCACCCCGGGCATGACCTCCCTGTTTTTGCTGGGTGATGTGGAGGGCACCATTTCATACAACGGCACAGAGTGGGTCGTTGCCAGTTCGGATCAGTGGGACACCCGTGATTTGACATTCACCTGGGATGAAGAAAATGGCGTGCTCCTGGTGGAGCATCAGCTGCTGGTCGGCAGCCCGACCTTGACGGTCACCATGCTCGATCTCGGGGCGAACGTGTATACCGCCGCCTCGCAAGCCGGCTCCAACAGCTTCAAGGTGAAATTCAGAAAGCACGATGGCTCTATTCCATCACTCTCCACCGCCTTGGGTTTCTATTTCTATCGCGGTGAGTCCGGGATCCGCAAACAGCCAAAAGGCAAACTCATGGTCCATCTGGGACAAGTGCAGGTGAACTGCGAACACTTCAACCATCCCCAGGGGAATGTGTGGTCACTCGGTCTGATGGAAAACTGATCTGATGGCATGGAGTGGCACTGATATCACGGCCATGAGCCTGCTCAAGGTGGAGCAGGAGAGCGGTCATGCGCTGGCGGTGACGCCGTTTCAGCATACCGTGGGACAGACACAAGGCGGGAAATGTACGTTGGCGGCCCCCAACGCCATCAAAGCCATGGCCGCCAAGCTGCAAGACGGGGCTGATACCCATCTTCCTGTCGGCCCGCTCCATGCGGTGGTCTGGCTGGTTACCGGTACCAGCGAGCAGGAACTGGCCACCAAGCTGGCGCAGGTGTGCGCCGTGCTGCCGCTGCCTGAGTGGTGCGCCACACTGCGCCGTCTGACGGCCAACAACGACACCATGGCCCAGCCAACAGCGGCCATGGTACCGCGCTGGAAAGTCGACGAGCCGCTGATCTGGGATCCGCTGCGCCGCCGCTTGGTGCTGACAGCGGCCAACGATGCCTTGCAGGAGAGCAAGGGGAATTCGCCGGCACCGGCGACCACCCGCGACAAGCTGGCCGTGCTGACCGCCAAGCGCGCAGCCTGGGCTGCCGAACTGGATGAGGCACTGGCCAACAAGCCCAGCCTTGCCGGAATGCTGTGGAGCTGGCACGGCTATGGCGATCCAGCCAGCCTCGCCGCACAGCTGCTCGACAGTGGCCACCCTGACCACAGTCACAGCATGACCGTTGGCGCCCTGCTGCTCTCCCCTTCCCCCCTCACCTTCTGGCAGGAGTTAACCCAATGAGTAGAACGGCCATGCTCACCCTGGACGGTGAACCTATTGTGATGAAGTCGATGCGGATCTCCGCATCGATGCAGTTTCAGGACAAAGACAGCAGCGGCCAGACCAGCAGCACCAGCAGCTCTGAGCAGGGCGAGAAGGCCAAGGAGCTGGATGTGTCAGGGCTGGTACCGTTCAACGATGACCAGACCCTGAGCCGCCTGTTTGAGTTGGCTGATGCCAAGGGTGACGGCGGCAAGCGCCATATCTACCGGGTCGGGTCACTGCTCGCCAAGTCGGTGAAGGTGCGCCAGGCCAAGTTTGCCGGCCGCATCACCGCCAGCGAGCAAGAAGGCCTGCTGGCGTGGCAGGTGCAGTTCACCCTGCGCGAGCACAACTCGGTACCGGAGAAGCGCGAGCAGCGCCTCCCCAAGGCTGCTGCCACCGTGGGGCAAGGTACCGCCAATGCCACACCGGCGAAAACAGACAGCAGTACGGCAGCGTCTGAGCAGGAGCAGCTCAGTTCCTGGGAGCAGGTGATGAAGGGGCTGGATGACAAGCTGGGAGACGTAATGGCGTGAAACTATCGACCAATCTGACCTTGGGGGGTAAACCGGCCCACCTGGTTGACCATGATATCGTGCTCGACCTCTCTGCCGGTGGCCGTGCTTCCCTGACCATCGACGGGACTGCGACCAAGGGGCAGACCCTGACCCTGGATACCGGCTACAACGGTGAACTGCGTCGCTGGTTCACCGGTTATGTCTATGACGTACAACCCGCCGCCAACGGTGCCAGCAAGCTGCTATGCCGTGAGCTGGCCGGGATCCTGGGCAGCAAGTTCCCTGTCAGTATCCAGCATGCCACCCTGCGCAGCCTGCTGGCCTGGCTGACTGACCAGACCCAACTCACCTTCTTGCTGCCGGGTGGGACAGACTACACCGACACCCCGATCCCCAACTTCACCAGCGCCGGCACCGGCTATCAGCTGCTCGATAATGCGGGCCGCGCCTTCTCGGTACCGGACTTCATCTGGCATCAACAACCGGATGGCGCCATCTTCGTGGGCAGTCATGCCCATAGCCGCTGGGCAGATAAGGCGGTGGAGCTGGACTCGGCCTTCTCGGCCCGCCAAGCGGGTAACACCATCACCCTGGCCCCGATCCCGGCCATGCGCCCGGGGGCCATCGTCAACGGCAAGCGGGTGGAGCGGGTACGGCTCAAGGGTGACGAAATGACCCTGACCACAGCCACACCAGGTAAACCGGTGAAGTCGCCGGAGCGGCGCAAGATGGAGGGGGAGTTCCCCGAGCTGGCCGACAAAATGCACCTGCCCAAGTTCGGCAGAGTCGAGGCCATCAGCGACCAGGCCGCCGCCGGTCAGCTCAATGACCCGTTTCGTCCTCGCTATGCGGTAGATGTCCAGCTGTATGGCGAGAATGGCGAACCAGATGAAGGGACACCGCTCTATCGAGCTGTACCGCTGCCGGTCATGTTCGGCGGGCCTGAGCAGGGGCTGATGCAGTTCCCCATCGAGGGGACCATGGTCGAGCTGGGGTTTGCCTTTGGTCGGGCAGACCGGCCGTTCATCCGCACCATCCTGGGCACTGGCTGGCCTCTGCCGGATATCGCCCCGGGCGAGCAGCTGCAGCAGCAACGGGCCGAGGTGTTCAGCCGTACCGATACCGTGGGCAACCAGTCACGCCATACTGACCGCCGCCAGCACGACAAAGCCATGCAGATGATCCGCGAGGCGGACGAGTACCTGGGCGAGTTCGGTCAGCACCGGATGAGCGTCTTGGCCAGTAGCGTGGAAAAGATCGGGGGTATGAAGCGCATCGAGGCGCTCGGGGACATCGAGCTGCTGACCGCCGAAGACATGATCCTGGGCAGCGCCGGTAATATGAGTCAGACAGCGGGTGGTAACCTGGATGAAGATATCGCCCTGGTTCGTCGGGCACTTGCCGGCGAGCTGCAGCACTTCGCGTCGCCCAAGTCTTGGATGGGTAGCGATGGGGTGAACATCTTCCGCCTGCTCAACCAGCTGATGGACGTGGTGCAGCAACTGGCCGCCACCGCCGCCAGCCATAACCACGGCGGCCCACCGCCAACCAGTGCCGATACATTCATCGGCCAGAGCGAGCAGGCCGGCCAACTGGCAAGCACCCTATCTCCCATCATCGAATAAAGGCGTGTAGATGATCTCACTCACCATCAATCAAGGTACGATGCTCAGCGTACTGGAGCGCCTAGAAGCGGCCTCTCTGCCGCCAGCCAAGCGCCGACGCATCACCCAGCAGATAGGCCGGGAAGTGGTCAAGGTGAACCGCCAGCGCATCCGGGCAGGCAAAGCGCCTGATGGCACCAAATGGGCGCCCACCAAGAGCAAGCGAAAGCACAAGCGGCTCACCGGCCTGTCCAAACGCCTGCGCGCTCGCAGTACCGACGATGCAGCCATCATCGACTTCGACTCCCGCTTTGCGGGGATGATAGCCAACCAGCAACACCAGGGCATGTCACAGCAGTTCACCGCCGCCCCGCCTAAGCCCGCGAAACCAAGAGCCTCAGGCAAGGGCAAGAGACAAGCGCCATTCAAACCCACGGATGAGCCATGCACCCGCAGCCAAGCGGTGCGCCTGCGTGCGCTGGGATACAAAGTCTTGTCAGAACGCGGCAAGCGCCGCCGCTACCGCAAGCCGTCCCTGAAATGGATACAAGCGCACGTCAGCCGGACCCGTGCCGCGATCATTATCAGGACCACCACCGGTGAGACCAGGAAGAACCGATGGACGGTAGAGACACCCGCGCGCCCCATGCTGCCCGAGGCAAGTAGTGCCGAACTGCTGGCCATCGCCGCCAAGGCGTTCAAGAAGATGAGATGGAGTGCCGGCCAGTAACCCGCCGCCACCTGTCAAAAAACTAACATTTCACCACCTTGATTAAGGTGATTTTCACAACTCATGAACGTCAACTTATGTAGAGTTAGCTCTGTGTACTGTCGTGAGGTCAGTCCATGCAACACTGATTGTCAAAACATAAAAAGATGTATGTCAAATTGTATGTGCCACTGATAGAGTTCAAGCGGATAGGTCAGAGTTTAAATTCCACTTGAGTCTCATTTGGGATTTTCCCTATAGACTATCCATTAATCATTAAAAATGCAATAAAAATACATCTATAGGCTTGAGTAAGGAAAAATTTATGATAAGAAACATTACCATCATGTTTATGGCAACCATGATTTTAATTCCCAAAGTATTCGCAGTACCACAGCCATTTTACATTGGTGTGAAATCTGGATGGGTTCATGCCCATAATGCCTGTGAACCATCCAGGCTTACTTGTGACAATAATGAACTGGGCGCAGGCCTTTATGCTGGATATTATTTAACTCCTCAGGCCTCACTTGAGGTTGGATATGATTATTTCGGGAAGATTAAGGCGATGTACACGTCGCTGGGATCGCCAGAACGTAGTGCTCCATATCAGGGGAAGGTTCAAGGATTATCTGCGGCCATAAAATACAATATATTTAAAATAAATGAGTTAAGTGTTTTTGCAAAAGCAGGGGGAATGGCTTGGCGTACAGATGTAAAGGGACAAGAAGTATATTTCCAACATCAGGCTCATGACACAGGCTTGTCTCCATTGCTCGGAGCTGGTCTCGAGTACTCTTTATCAGAAAAATGGAAAGGACGATTGGAATACCAATGGATTAATGAGGTTGGTGGTGGTAACACCGGTGGTAGTAGTTTGAATACACTTTATGCAGGTTTAAGTTATCACTGGTGAATATAACAAAGCGTCCTAAGACCATTAAATTATAAAGAGCCAACTAAAATGACAAAGTCAATTATAAAATTTTTAATTAGTGCTGGGGTGATGATACTCACTGGCTGTGGTGGGGGTAATAGTGGTGGATTACCTTCTCAACCAGAAACCTGTGATCGACTCGTATCTATTCAGGTTGCTCCACAGCAACCATTGCTCAAAGGAGTTAGTAGTGATCAACTTCCAACAGGAGTGAGTGCTCAGTATGAGGCTACGCTGACTTACTGTGATGGTTCTACCAAAGTGACAAAAGACGGAGTCAAATGGTCCGTCTCTAATGCCAATGCTACGATATCTGCATCTGGAATAGTTTCGACAGTTGCAGTTGGGAGCGTGCAGATTATTGCTTCGTTAGATAATCTGGTTGGTGAGCGAACACTTGATATTTCTGGCAATACATTAACCAGGCTCACCGTCTCCCCGCCGAGTGCGAGCATCCCAAAAGGCTTGACCCAGAGTTACACGGCACAGGGTACTTACAGTGATGGTACCACGCTCGATGTCACCAGCTTGGTTGCCTGGAGCAGCAGTTCGCCTGCAGTCGCCAGCATCAATGCTGCAGGGATTGCAACAGGCGTCACCGAGGGTAGCACCACGGTAACCGCCATGCTGAATGGACAAAATGCCAGTGCCAACTTGAATGTCACCGCTGCGGTTCTGACCGGGCTCACCATCACACCGCCGAGTGCGACCATCCCGAAAGGCCTGACCCAGAGTTACACAGCGCAGGGGACTTACAGTGATGGCTCCACTCTTGATGTCACCAGCTTGGTTGCCTGGAGCAGCAGTTCGCCTGCAGTTGCCAGCATCAACACTGCTGGGATTGCAACAGGCGTCACCGAGGGCAGCACCACGGTAACCGTCATGCTGAATGGACAAAATGCCAGTGCCAACTTGAATGTCACCGCTGCGGTTCTGACCGGGCTCGCCATCACACCGCCAAGTGCGACCATCCCGAAAGGCCTGACCCAGAGTTACACAGTGCAGGGGACTTACAGTGATGGCTCCACGCTTGATGTCACCAGCTTGGTTGCCTGGAGCAGCAGTTCGCCTGCAGTTGCCAGCATCAACACTGCTGGGATTGCAACAGGCGTCACCGAGGGCAGCACCACGGTAACCGCCATGCTGAATGGACAAAATGCCAGTGCCAACTTGAATGTCACCGCTGCGGTTCTGACCGGGCTCGCCATCACACCGCCAAGTGCGACCATCCCGAAAGGCCTGACCCAGAGTTACACGGCGCAGGGGACTTACAGTGATGGCTCCACACTTGATGTCACCAGCTTGGTTGCCTGGAGCAGCAGTTCGCCTGCAGTTGCCAGCATCAACGCCGCTGGGATTGCAACAGGCGTCACCGCTGGTAGCACCATGATAACAGCTCTTTTTGATAGCATCAGTGCGACGGGAAATCTGACTGTTACAAACCAAGGGAGTGTTGTCACTTGGGGAAACCCAACTTTGGGCGGTGATAGTAGTTCCGTACAATTAACAAATATTCAAACCGTGATCGGCAACAATGGTGCGTATGCAGCATTGAAACAGAATGGTGCTGTAGTCACATGGGGCTCAAGCTTTTCAGGGGGGGACAGTAGTTCGGTGGAGCCTCAGCTGACAAATGTCCAGGCTTTGTTCGCAAATCCCGGATGCTATGCCATGGCCGCCCTCAAACAGGATGGCACAGTGGTGACGTGGGGAAGTGCCAACAGTGGTGGCGACAGCAGTGCCGTGCAAGCACAGCTCACCAATGTGCAGACCATTAATCATAACTGTCAGGCCATGGCCGCCCTCAAACAGGATGGCACAGTGGTGACGTGGGGAGATGCCTTCAGTGGTGGCGACAGCAGTGCCGTGCAAGCACAGCTCACCAATGTGCAGACCATTTTCTCATCTAGTAGTGGCGCCTTTGCCGCCCTCAAACAGGATGGCACAGTGGTGACATGGGGAAATGCCTTCAGTGGTGGCGACAGCAGTGCCGTGCAAGCACAGCTCACCAATGTGCAGACCATTTTCTCATCTGATTACGCCTTTGCCGCCCTCAAACAGGATGGCACAGTAGTGACGTGGGGAAGTGCCTTCAGTGGTGGCGACAGCAGTGCCGTGCAAGCACAGCTCATCAATGTGCAGACTATTTTCTCATCTAGTGGCGCCTTTGCCGCCCTCAAACAGGGTGGCACAGTGGTGACGTGGGGAGATGCCTTCAGTGGTGGCGACAGCAGTGCCGTGCAAGCACAGCTCACCAATGTGCAGACCATTTTCTCATCTCCTGGTGTCTTTGCCGCCCTCAAACAGGATGGCACAGTGGTAACGTGGGGAAATGCCTTCAGTGGTGGCGACAGCAGTGCCGTGCAAGCACAGCTCACCAATGTGCAGACCATTTTTTCATCTAGTAACGCCTTTGCAGCCCTCAAGCAGGATGGCACAGTAGTGACGTGGGGAGATGCCAACAGTGGTGGCGACAGCAGTTCTGTGCAAGCACAGCTCACCAATGTGCAGACTATTTTCTCATCTAGTGGCGCCTTTGCCGCCCTCAAACAGGATGGCACAGTAGTGACGTGGGGAGATGCCAACAATGGTGGCGACAGCAGTGCTGTGCAAGCACAGCTCACCAATGTGCAGACCATATTTAGCAATATGTATGCATTCGCAGTATTGCTTGGTCCATGATATTTACGCTATGAATTAACGTCTATTAAATTGGGTAGCACGAGGCAGAGGAAACCCTGCCTCGTTTATCTTATAAGCCTTATTCTACCGCCTTCTCTGTTGCCACTGAGTGATGACCGCTTGAACAACTGGCGACGGGGATTCATCCCTCTGGTCTGTTATTTATGGCCTTCCCCGTTGACGTTTTACCACTGTCTGCATAGCTTCTTTGGCAATATTGGCAAGTTCTGGCCTATCTAATTGCGCCTCCATTCGTTCACCACTTACATCCAGCAGAGCCTTGTAATATTGTTCCTCTCCAAGCAAGTTAGGTTTCGCCTTGCCTGGCGATGGGTTGTCGTAGGGCCACTTGGAGCAAGCCAGTGAGGGCACATCATCGTACACGACAGCGACGCATCTGCGTCGCTTTTTGTGGCCAGTCCCCAGCCCTACATACAGCCTAGACACGACAGAGGAAACGCTCCGCTCACGAAATCCGCACTCCTCCCCCCCCACCTTCGCGCTAAAAATGTGGCATTTTTTGCACAAATAAAATGGTGAAAATCTATCGACTAAGCCGCGCCGTGGCTGGGTTCTTGGGGGGCATTCAGAATTTCACAAAAATGCATTTTGCGATCGTTTTTCAAGACAACGATCACGAAAGATCTCGGCAAGAGAAAAGGTAAGTCATTGAGGATAAACAGATAGTGATTACTTTCCGTGAGGATCTGAGGCTGCGCAGTGGATCTGGTGCGACCACAAGGGAAAGTATGTAAGCCTTATGTTGTATGGCTTGGCGGGTAGTTTGGGCAAGGATCCAGAATTTCACGAGTGAAGCACTTAGGATCAGGTTTCAGTAGGGCGGCGACATCATCCATGTAAATTTTTACAAAATGACTCCAGTTTAACATTGCCAATCCAACACAATTATTCACATTCAAAAACTCAGTAAAAAGCCCCGGCATACCAGGGCTTTTTGTCTCAATGTGGTCATTGCGTGGACACGAATTGAAATAAATCCATTTATTTCAATTCTATAAGTTGATTTTTCAAGGCGCGAAACGCGCCTTTTTATTCATTTCATCAGCTCTTGCCAAGCAGATCGCTCAGCTCGTCAACCTTGGTGTGGCGAACGTCCTTGCCCTTGACGTAGTAAACGATGTACTCGCAGATGTGCTGGCAGCGATCGCCGACCCGCTCGATGGCACGCGCCGCCCACAGTACGTTGAGTACCTGGGGGATGGTGCGCGGATCTTCCATCATATAGGTCATCAGCTCACGGATGATGGACTCGTACTCCCGATCTACCTTGTCATCTTCCTTGTAGACGGCGATGGCCGCCTCCAGATCCATGCGGGCAAACGCATCGAGCACGTCGTGCAGCATCTTGATGGTGCGGCGCCCCATGTTCTCGAGGGACACCAGCGGCGGCTGTGGCTTGTTGGCGTTGTCGGTCAGCATGCGGGCTATCTTGTCCGCCACGTCGCCGATGCGTTCCAGATCCGTGATGGTCTTGATGATGGCCATCACCAGACGCAAGTCGGACGCTGTGGGCTGGCGTTTGGCGATGATGCGGGTGCACTCTTCGTCGATGGCCACTTCCATGGCGTTGACCTTGTGGTCATTGGCCACTATCTTGCGCGCCGCGTCCAGATCCTGATCGTGGATGGCGGCGATGGCGTCGGTAAGCTGTTGCTCCACCAGACCGCCCATCACCAGCACCTGATTGCGCACATTCTCAAGCTCGGCATTGAACTGACCGGAGATGTGTTTATTGAGGTTCATATTGTCCATACAAATAATCCTTGATGCTCCGATTATGCCTTAGCCGTTGAACTGGCCGGTAATCTGTTTCTTGCTGTTCATATCAATCACCTTATTGCACCAATCTTGCCTTAGCCGTAGCGACCAGTGATGTAATCTTCGGTCTTTTTCTTGGCCGGTGTGGTGAAGATGGTGTTGGTGTCCGCGTATTCGATGAGCTCGCCCATGTACATGAACGCCGTCTGATCCGACACTCGCGCAGCCTGCTGCATGTTGTGGGTCACGATCACCACTGTGAACTGGCTCTTGAGCTCGTTGATCAGCTCCTCGATGGTAAGCGTCGAAATCGGGTCGAGGGCCGAGGTGGGTTCATCCAGCAACAAGACTTCCGGCTCGATGGCGATGGCCCGGGCAATCACCAGACGCTGCTGCTGGCCACCGGAGAGACCGAATGCATTGTCATGCAGTCGATCCTTCACCTCTTCCCACAGGGCAGCGCCGCGCAGTGAACGCTCGGCCGCCTCGTCCAGGGTGCGTCTGTCGTTGATGCCCTGCAGGCGCAGACCATAGACCACATTCTCGTAGATGGATTTGGGGAAGGGGTTCGGACGCTGGAACACCATGCCGACCTGACGACGCAGGGCGGAGACATCCACCCCCTTGTCATAAATGTTGTGGCCGTGCAGCTGGATTTCACCCTCGATGCGGCAGATCTCCACCAGGTCATTCATCCGGTTGATGCAGCGCAGCAGGGTCGACTTGCCGCAGCCGGACGGGCCTATGAAGGCCGTCACCTGCCCTTTCGGGATCTTCATGTTGACGTTGAACAGCGCCTGCTTGTTGCCGTAGTAGAGGTTGAGATCCTTCACCTCCAGCGCTGTCTGCTCCGGGGTCAGGTTGAGCAGGTCCAGCGCTGTGTGCTGAATGGATGTGGTCGTTACGTTGATCATCTGTTACCTCAAAATCAGTCTGGAGTGGCCGGACTCTTGCCAGCGACCGCCATGATTGCTGCTGACAGATGGCGGCACTCTCTGAACCGCGCATCTGTTTTCTCGATCTTGTCTCAAGGACGCCGGATTAATGCTCCAGCGACCGGAATTTCTCACGCAAGTGGTTGCGAATGCCTGTGATGTCGGTCAGGTTCATGCTGTTCATCCATTGTCTCAACATCCCTCTGGACTGCCGCATCAATGTTCCAAAGAGCGGAATTTTTCACGCAAGTGGTTACGAATGCCGATGGCCGTCAGGTTCAAGCCAACGATCACCGTCACCAGCAGGAAGGAGGTGGCATACACCAGCGGCCGCGCTGCTTCGACGTTCGGACTCTGGAATCCCACGTCGTAAATGTGGAAGCCCAGGTGCATGAACTTGCGCTCCACGTGCAGGTACGGGAAGTTGCCATCCATCGGCAGGGTCGGCGCCAGTTTCACCACCCCCACCAGCATCAGCGGAGCCACTTCACCGGCGGCCCGGGCTATCGCCAGGATAAGGCCGGTCATGATGGCCGGGCTCGCCATGGGCAGCACGATACGCCACAGGGTTTCGGCCTGGGTGGCCCCCAGCGCCAGTGAACCCTGACGGATGGTGCTGGGAATACGGGACAGTCCCTCTTCGGTGGAGACGATCACCACAGGCAGGGTCAGGATGGCCAGGGTCAGTGCCGACCAGATGACACCGGGTGAGCCAAAGGTCGGGCTTGGCAGCGCCTCCGGGTAGAACAGCTGATCCAGCGAGCCACCCAGGGTATAGACAAAGAAGCCCAGACCAAACACGCCATAGACGATGGAGGGCACACCCGCCAGGTTGATCACAGCGATGCGGATAAGCTTGGTCAGGCTATTCTTGCCCGCATACTCGTGCAGGTAGACCGCCGCCACCACGCCGAGGGGCGTGACGATGATCGCCATCAGGATCACCATGAAGACGGTGCCGAAGATGGCCGGGAACACACCGCCTTCCGTGTTGGCTTCGCGAGGCTCACCCGTGACGAACTTGCCTATCTGATGGAACCAGTGGCCCACCTTGGCAGGCAATCCCATGGCGTTGGGCCAGGTCACATCCAGTACCTTGGACATGGGCATGGTCACCAGCTCGCCACGCATGTCCTTGACTGTGATGGCATCACGATCCGCTTGGGCACGCAGGGAAAAGAGTTCCTTTTCCAATATTTGATAGCGGTCGTTGAGTGCCTTGCGCTCTTCGACCAGCTCGGCTTTAAGCTGATCGGTCAGCTCATCATTGAGCTCGGCCTTGCGCTCTTTGAGACGCAACTTCTCCAACTGGTAGTTGATTGATCCTATGGCACCTTTTTGCAGCTTGCTGGCCTGCTCGGAAAGACCGTTGCTGCGAGCCAGCATCCTCTTGAGTACCTTGTGCAGATCCTGCTCATGGACCACGCCATCTTCCTTGGCCTGCACCACATAACCATAGAAGTTACCATTGGTGGTACGTTCGATCACCGCCATCTCGGCAGGCAGTGACTGGGACTTGATGTCAGTCTCCAGCACCCAGCGGAAATCGAGGTCGACGAACTCACGGTTGCCGGTCTTGACCAGATAGCGGGTCAACACCTCGCGATCTTCACCTTCCAGCGGAATACCCGCAGCCCGCAGCCGCTCCACCGGCACCAGTTCGCTGTCATTGATTTCACCGATCAAGACGCTCTTGTTGCCGCTGACATCTTGGATCTGCCACTCATAGATGGGGTGAGGCCAGAAATAGATCAGACCACGCCAGCCGATGAGCAGCAACAGACCCAGTACCGCCACCAGACTCAGGCTGACTGCACCGCCTGTCATCCAGATCCAGGGGGCCCCTGACTTAAACCACTTACCCATTGTCGATTCCTTGCCCGTTACATGGAGCTATATTTTTCACGCAACCGCTGACGCACGAACTCGGCCAGGGTGTTGAAGAAAAAGGTGAACACAAACAGTACGAAGGCCGCGAGGAACAGTACCCGGTAGTGGGAGCTGCCCACTTCCGATTCCGGCATCTCCACCGCGATATTGGCGGCCAGGGTTCGCAGTCCCTGGAACATGGAGAAGTCCATGATGGGGGTATTGCCGGTCGCCATCAGCACTATCATGGTCTCGCCCACGGCGCGGCCAAGACCCATCATCACTGCCGAGAAGATGCCCGGGCTGGCGGTGAGGATCACCACACGGCTCAGTGTCTGCCACGTAGTGGCACCCAGTGCCAGCGATCCTTGAGTCAGATGCTTGGGCACGGAGAAGACAGCGTCTTCGGCGATGGAGAAGATGGTGGGAATGACCGCAAAGCCCATGGCGATGCCAACCACCAGGGAGTTGCGCTGGTCAAACTTGATCCCCATTTCATGGGTCAGCCAGCTACGGGTATCCCCGCCAAAGAAGGCATTTTCCACCACAGGACTCAGGGTCAATGACAACCAGCCGACCAACAACACCACGGGGATCAGCAAGACAGCCTGGCTCCCTTCCGGCACGCACTGCTTGAGCTTGCCCGGCAGCAGATGCCAGGCCAGGGCGGCCAGCAACATCCCCATCGGCAGCATCACCAGCATCATGAAGATCCCAGGCAGGTAATCCTCGACAATGGGTGCCAGCCACAGACCAGCCAGAAAACCGAGGATAACGGTTGGTAGTGCCTCCATGATTTCTATGGTCGGCTTGACAAACTTGCGCATGCCGGCGGACATGAAATAAGCGGTATAGATGGCGCCGGCGACCCCCAGCGGGACCGCAAACATCATGGCGTAGAATGCCGCCTTCAGCGTGCCGAACGAAATGGGGATCAGGCTCAGCTTGGCTTCGAAATCGTTGCTGGCAGAGGTGGATTGCCACACATACATGGGCTCCGGGTAGCCTTCATACCACACCTCTTGCCACAGGGCAGACCAGGTCACTTCAGGGTGGTCATTCTCGACCGCAAACAGCTTGAAGGTATCGTCCTGCTGCATCAGCAGCACGTTGTGGCGGGGCGAGATGGCCAGCGCCAACAGTGCGCCCCCCTCTATCTTCTCGCTCAGCAGCTTGCTCTCGCCGGTGGCGTGGAAGAAGCTGATGGTGCCATCCTTGCCTGCGCTGACAAAGCCCTTGCGAAAGTGCTCCGGGGTCAGCAGATCCACAGAACCATCACTCTTGAAGTCACGGATCTGAGTGAACTGACGCTTGCCATCCTTGGCCACTTCGAACCACTGGGAGATGACACCGTTGTCGTTGCCCACCAGCAAAGAGGAGGCACCGGCGAGCAGCTCAATCCGGGTCACATTGGCATTGGGGGCGTTGATCTCCAGCACGTTGCGCAGGGCGATATTATTGAGGTTGTGGATGTCGTAGACAGATAGGCGGTTGCCCTCACGCACAAACAGGATGCGCAAGTTGGGGGTCAGCAGCATCTGATCCACATGGCTCGGCAGAGAAGGAATGCTGTAGTTCTGGGCGCTCCACTCCACGTCGCCGGAGATGAAGTTCTCCTCGCCGCTCATCACCGTCATCACGCCGCGACCATCTTCGGTCACGGCGGCGGTGGCCATCTTGTCCTTGGTGGCTTCGAATACCATGAACTGCAGCGCCTTGCCTTGGGGATCGATCACTACCGGCTCTTCGCCGAAGGGATATCTCAGGCTGGGCTCGATGACCCGCACGTCATTGGGATAGGAAACCTTGAAATGGGGCTCCATGACCAGAGCCTTGCCATCGGCAAAACCGTAGGCGATGAGCTTCTGACCCGGCGCCGGGCTGGTGACAGTCGTGATGTCACCGGCAACCTGGGCCTGACCAATGGCTTGTCCCACCTTGACCTTGCCATCTCCCTGAAGAGCAAAGAAGTTGACCAGCCCCTTATCGCTGAAGCGATAGCCAATCTCGTTCTGCTCCTCCATCCCGAGCCAGGCAGTCTTGCCCGCAATGGGCAGGGTAAACGATGCGGTCGGCTCCATGGTGGCGCCATTGAAAATAGGTTTCACCACATACAGCAGATAGAAAAAAATGAGCAACAAGGCCACCAGCACCAGGGCACCGCCTGTGGTGACCCCGAACTTGGCCAACTTATCCTTGATCCGGCGTTTTCTACTGCCCGCCATGACCAGGTTGATCGATTCCGATGACATGCAAGACCTCAATGTGAGCTAGGCTTGGCGGCATTATATGGCGGTTGCATGACAGTTTTGTTACATCAAAGCCCCTTGAGCAGAGCTTATTTTTGAAGAAGAAAATGGCGGCACTTTTCGGCAAGAAACAGATTCAACCATCTGTTTTATATGAAAATATATTGGATGGTGAGAAGCAGGAGCGGCAAAAGTCGCCCCCGCTTGCATCAAGAAGAAGAGTCGGTCGCTTGCTGCAATGCCTGTCTGGCTGCCTTTTTCTCGGCGCGACGGCGCTTGAAGAAGGCAGAGAGCTGAGCCGAGCAGGCATCTGCCAGCACCCCCTCCGTCAACGACACTCTGTGGTTGTGGCGGGGGTCCTGCAAAATCTCGAATACGGAACCTGCCGCTCCCGTTTTGAGGTCCCGAGCCCCGAACACCACCCGTTTGACCCTGCTGTGAATGAGGGCACCGGCGCACATGCAGCAAGGTTCCAGCGTCACATACAGCACCGTATCGATCAGACGGTAGTTTTCCAGTCGGGCACCGGCTGCACGGATCGCCATGATCTCCGCATGGGCACACGCATCATGCTCGCTGATGGAGCGATTCCACCCCTCACCGACCACTTCGTCCCCCAGCACCAGCACGGCACCGACCGGGATCTCGCCGATCCCCTCGGCCCGGGCGGCCAGTGCCATGGCATGGCGCATCCAGCGCTCATCCTGCTCTGCTTGCTGCGCTGTCTGGCTCAGGGATACTGCGGCTGCTGATGGTTCCACCCCTTGCTCCTCTCTCGATTGGTTGTTCATGACCGATTGGTTGTTCATGACGGCTTGCCCTGCATGTGACTGCGCTCATCAGCGCTTGCCTGCACCAGGGACAGGCACCACGCCTGTGGATGCTGGCGCCTTGACCACAGTCGCCAAGCTAGGCCTGCGGCGCAATTTTTCCACCGCAATACGGGGCGGCGATTATGCCAAATCTCCGTGGCCGGCCCAAGCAGCATCTTGACTGAGCAATAAAGAAGCAATCGACATCTCACTGATAAAAAAGGAGTTGCACCAACAGATTCATATCATTAGACTCCCTTCCGTCAGCTCGAACTGACCTCGTCGGTGTGTAGCGCAGCCAGGTAGCGCATCTGCATGGGGTGTAGAGGGTCGGAGGTTCGAATCCTCTCACACCGACCATTTTCCCCGAGAAATAGCCCAGTCAAACGACTGGGCTATTTTTTTACCTCCATTTCACTCCAGCCCTTTCACCCTCCTTATGACCCTGGCAGTACTCTGTCCGACAGGCGCCACCACAGAGCCATCACACATTGTTGGTATATTTTTTATTCAGAATCACTTGAAACCTGTGGCAAGTGTCGCTAGGATACGCGACTTTTCCGCCGGCAATGAAACAGGGAGGTGGGAATCCGGGTGATGGAGTCACCGACCGGCTTGCAATCCAATGAGGCAAGCACCCATGACGCAAGCAGTTGAATCACAGCCCCACCCAGCCCCCCTGCCACAAGCCGACATCGAACTCGGCGAGCATGAATACGGCACTATAGTGCATCTGGATGTGGTCGATCTGGCGGCGCCGGACGACGAATACTGATCCCGCTCAAGATAGAGTAAAAGAGGAAAAGTGGCCGCTGAACCCTTGGGTTTCGCCACCCTTTTACCTTCCCCGGGTGCCAGGAAGGCCCACTTACACAAATAACAATAAAATGCTGCGTAACTACGACTTATCAGTTTTATCCACTCCCCAACCTCCTCCCCTCATCACCCCAAATAGCAAGCCAAGGTGATACAAACCTACGTTATTGCTCGTCACTTTTCCCCTGCTGACGAGATAAACCCCATTCTGCCCCTCTTCCCTATTCAAGTTTTAAACAAACGTTCAATAGCCAACACTGGCCAGAGCTGAGTATTCACCGAGCTCCCAAATTTCATTTCATACAACCGTTTTCTGAAAGCTTGGAGTAAGGTCGGGATTTGTTTTTGAATTTGTAATTTTATTACGTAATTAGTTACATTCCGGGTATTCAAAACACCGCTGGCTCACACCACCACAGGGGGTGGGAAACCAAGAGCATATCCATCTGCATAGAGCATTTGCGCTAATCACATAATTCCATTAAAAACATAACCTTAACTATGTATCAGAAACAGGCGTTTTAAAAAAGTGGTTGACGGAGAGGGCAATATTTCGCACCTTATAAATCGTGTTATCCCGTTGTTACGGGAAGTTTGAAAGAAACAGGGATCGACTTTAGTCGTAGTTAATTAGTTCAAAATGTAATTCTCAAAGGAGTGAACCCTATGTCGGCACCGGCCCAGACCCACTGTAGCGCCCGTCTGCGCATCCAGGGCGAGATGCTTCCCGAATACGCGCAAATTCTGACGCCGGATGCGGTGGCCCTGGTATCCGAACTGGTGGAACGCTTTGCTCCCCAACGGGGCGAATTGTTGAAACAACGTGTGGCACGCCAGGCCCGTATCGATGGCGGCGAGCTGCCGGACTTTCTGCCGGAAACAGCACATATCCGTGCAGGCGACTGGACGGTGCGCGGTATCCCGGCCGACTTGCAAGACCGCCGGGTAGAGATAACGGGGCCAGTTGAACGCAAGATGGTCATCAACGCCCTCAACGCCAATGTCAAAGTCTTCATGGCGGACTTCGAAGATTCCCTGGCTCCTGCCTGGAATAAAGTGATCGAGGGTCAAATCAACCTGCGCGATGCGGTCAATGGCACCGTCTCCTACACCAGTCCGGAAGGCAAGGCCTATACCCTGAATCCCAATCCGGCCGTGCTCATCTGCCGGGTGCGTGGCCTGCACCTGCCGGAAAAACATGTCACTTTCGATGGTGAGCCCATCCCCGGCGGCCTGTTCGACTTCGCACTCTATTTCCTGCACAACCATCAGGCGCTGCTGGCCAAGGGCTCGGGCCCCTACTTCTATGTGCCCAAGCTGCAAAGTCATCTGGAAGGTCGCTGGTGGAGCGAAGTGTTTGCCTGGACCGAAGACAAGTTCGGTCTGCCCCGCGGCACCATCAAGGCCACCGTGCTGATCGAAACCCTGCCGGCGGTGTTCGAGATGGATGAGCTGCTCTATCAGATGCAGGATCACATAGTCGCGCTGAACTGCGGCCGCTGGGACTACATCTTCAGCTATATCAAGACGCTGAAAGATCATGGGGACAGAGTGCTGCCCGACCGTCAGGTGGTCACCATGGACAAACCCTTCCTCTCAGCCTATTCACGCCTGCTGATCAAGACCTGCCACAAGCGGGGCGCTCTTGCCATGGGCGGCATGGCCGCCTTTATCCCGGCCAAGGATGCCGCCGTCAACGAGCAGGTCTTTGCCAAGGTCAAGGCGGACAAGGAGCGGGAAGCAAGCAACGGCCACGATGGCACATGGGTCGCCCATCCCGGCCTCGCCGACACCGCCATGGCCGTGTTCAACGCCACCATTCCTGCTGGCGCCAAGAACCAGATCGGCGTATTGCGCGAACAGGATGCCCCCATCACAGCCGCCGACCTGCTGGCTCCCTGTGAAGGCGAACGTACCGAAACGGGCATGCGCACCAATATCCGGGTCGCCCTGCAATATCTGGAAGCCTGGATTGGTGGCAATGGCTGTGTGCCCATCTATGGCCTGATGGAAGATGCGGCGACAGCCGAAATCTCCCGCACCTCCATCTGGCAGTGGATCCGCCACGGCAAGAGCCTCTCCAACGGCAAGGTGGTGACCAAGGCGCTGTTTCGCCAGATGCTGGCCGAGGAGCAGGAGGTGGTCAAACATGAAGTGGGCGCCGCCCGCTGGCAAGCAGGACGCTTTGCCGAAGCGAGCGAGTTGATGGAGCAGATCACCTGCGCCGATACCCTGATCGATTTTCTGACGCTGCCCGGTTACGAGCGGCTCTGAACTCCGGGTCTCCCCAGCGGAGCCCGCCAATAACAAGTCAATGGAAACGTGAAATCAATGAAAGAGGGAACTGATATGGCACTGACCCGTGAGCAACAGATCCAGGCTATCGAGAAAGACTGGGCAGAAAACCCCCGCTGGAAAGGGATCAAGCGCGGCTACAGCGCCGAAGACGTGGTGAATCTGCGCGGCAGCTTGCAGCCGGTGCACACCCTGGCTCAGCGCGGCGCCGACAAACTGTGGGAGCTGATCCACGGCAGCGCCAAGAAAGGCTACGTCAACTGCCTCGGCGCCCTGACCGGCGGCCAGGCCGTGCAGCAGGCCAAGGCAGGTATAGAGGCCATCTACCTCTCCGGCTGGCAAGTGGCGGCGGACAACAACTTGTCCTCCACCATGTATCCGGATCAGTCTCTCTACCCGGCCAACTCCGTCCCCTCGGTGGTTGAGCGCATCAACAACTCGTTTGCCCGTGCCGACCAGATCCAGTGGGCCAACAAGGTGGGGCCGCAGGATGCCGGTTTCATCGACTACTTCCTGCCGATCGTGGCGGATGCCGAAGCCGGTTTCGGCGGCGTGCTGAACGCCTTCGAGCTGATGAAGGGGATGATTGAAGCGGGCGCCGCCGGCGTACACTTCGAAGATCAGCTGGCATCAGTCAAGAAGTGCGGCCACATGGGCGGCAAAGTGCTGGTGCCGACTCAGGAAGCGGTGCAGAAGCTGGTTGCAGCACGCCTCGCAGCCGACGTCTGTGGCACCACCACTCTGGTGATCGCCCGTACCGACGCCAACGCGGCGGACTTGCTGACCACGGATGCGGATCCGTACGATTCAGGCTTCCTGACCGGTGAGCGTACCGCCGAAGGTTTCTACAAAGTGCAGGCGGGTATCGAGCAGGCCATCTCCCGTGGCTTGGCTTATGCCCCTTATGCCGACATGGTGTGGTGTGAAACCGCCAAGCCGGATCTGGACGAGGCGCGCAAGTTTGCCGAAGCCATCAAGGCGCAGTACCCGGACACCATACTGGCCTACAACTGCTCCCCCAGCTTCAACTGGAAGAAGAACCTGGACGATGCCACCATCGCCCGCTTCCAGCAGGAGCTGTCCGATATGGGTTACAAGTACCAGTTCATCACCCTCGCTGGCATCCACAACATGTGGTTCCACATGTACGAACTGGCTTACCAGTACGCCCGTGGCGAGGGGATGAAGCACTACGTCGAGATGGTGCAAGAGCCGGAATTTGCCGCCGCCAGCCGTGGTTACACCTTCGTTGCTCACCAGCAGGAAGTGGGCACGGGTTACTTCGACAAGGTCACTACCGTCATTCAGGGTGGACAATCTTCAGTGACAGCACTGACGGGTTCGACCGAAGAAGATCAGTTCCACTGATCACGACAGTCGCACAGACAAAAACCCCGGCCTGGTGCCGGGGTTTCTTTTTGGTTTCAATCCGGGTTTACCCGCACACGCAGCCACAGCCCGCTCAAAGTTCGAGGATCTCTTTCACAAAGGGGATGGTGAGTTTGCGCTTGGCGCGAAATGAGGCGTTATCGAGCTGATTGAGGGTGGTAAGCAAGGTGCGCATGTCGCGGGAGAGTCTGTTGAGCAGGAAGCGGCCCACATCAATGGGCAATTTGAAGCCCCGCAGCTCGGCACGCAGCTGCAGGGCACTGAGCTTGCCTTCATCATCCAGCTCGTCGAGATGGAAACTCACCCCCCAGTCGAGGCGCGAGGCGAGATCCGGCAGTTGCAGCCCCAGCTTGCGCGGTGCGCTGCAACCCGTGACCACCAGGGTACCTTCCCCCTTCTCCTGCCAGCGATTGTAAAAATCGAACAGGGCACGTTCCCACTGCGCATTGCCGGCGATGGCTTCCAGGCTGTCGAGACAGACCAGTGGCAAGCTTTCGAGGGCATCGAGCATGCTGGGATCCAGCTGTTCAAATTGATCGAGGGAGAGATAGGCCGCCGCCGCATCGCGGGCATTGACCTCGGCACAGGTTGCATGCAGCAGATGGGAGCGTCCCGATCCCTTGGCACCCCAGAAATAGAGGAAAGGCGATCCCTGACCAATGGCCGCATTCTTGAGGGCGGTGATCAGATGAGCATTGTTGCCGGGATAAAAACTGACGAAGGTTTCATCATCCGGTAGTTGTACGGCTAAAGACAGTTGGGCCGGTTGCTTCACTCGTTAGGCTTTGACTGTGACATTTGTGCCAGAGTGTACCATCGCAAAGGCAGATAGAGAACCGCCCGGACTTGGCCGGGCGGTCGGGAACACGATGAAATGATCAGGGCTGCGACCATTGGTAACGCAAACCGCTGTCATTATCATCAATCTGGCGCAACCGGCTCTCCAGTTGCAGGCCGCGGATGAGCTCGGCCTTGTCGCCCTGCAACGAGAGATCGAAGGTCACCTTGTCCCCCTCCAGCTTGCCGATAGTCACCTTGGTAACGCTGGCCATCCCCTGCAGCATCTTCTGCACCGTGATCATGCCATCAATACCGGACAAACCTTCCACCACCAGTGTCTGACTGGAAGCGACACCCGAAATGCGCGCGCCATAGTTCTGTACCAGCCAGGCAGCCAGCTCATCGGCAAAATGCTGTGCCACCTCGGCCTGGGTACCACTGCTGCTGCCACGGGTGAGTTCGGCCAGCTCGCCTCCGGCCTTGGGCCCATAAAGGCCCCAGTCTATGCTCCACTTGTCACCTTCCGGTGTCAGCTTGCCCAGCACCACCATCTCGGCGCCATAACGCTGGCTCGCCTGCAGTATGGGAGCGGCAAAACGACCCCAGACGTCAGTGGCGTTGACCGCCATGTTGTCATCGAGATCCATCAAAGGAATGCTGACCGGCAGTCCCATGGCCTGGCTCTGGGTTCGCAGTGCGCTGGCCCAGCCATCGCTGGATTGATCCGGCAGGATGCGGCGCTCCCCCTCATTGATCACCAGCCAGAGTGCCATCTGTGGCCTTGCAGGCCCCAGCAGGGCAAACTTGCTTTGGGAGATCAGGGCGTTGACCTTGGCCACGTTGAAGTCGGCTTTCAGAAACTTGACCGGCCCCACATCCTGATAGCCATAGTGCTGCACATAGTCGCCGGGGGCGGCCAGCGCCTTGACCACGTCAGGCTGGGTGAGGATGTCCCGTTTGCCGGTCACCTTGACGAGCACATCCCCCAGCGCCTGGGACTGGGCAGCCACCATGTCGCCGCTGGTGGGCGCCTTGCCCTGATAGAGATCGGTCACCTGAGCGGCCGAGACCATGAATGACAAGCCGCAGCAGAGGGCGGTCACAACACGTTTGAGCATGAGAGGAGTCTCGAAATGGGAGATGCTGCTTATGGTAGCGGCAAGGCGCGCATTGCAGCAAGACAGAGGATGCCATAAACAGCAGAGCCGGCAAGGCGCCGGCTCCATTCTCACCCCTCATACAGAGAAGGTGGTCAAGGCATCAGGAATTACTTGGTACCAAAGATCTTGTCGCCAGCATCCCCCAGACCCGGGACAATATAGCCTTTCTCGTTCAGGCCCTGATCGACGGAGGCGCAGTAGAGCTCAACGTCGGGGTGAGCGGCTTCCAGCGCCTTGATGCCTTCGGGCGCGGCGACCAGCACCAGCACCTTGATGGATTGGCAGCCTTTCTTTTTCAGCAGGTCGATGGTGGCAATCATGGAGCCGCCAGTGGCCAGCATGGGGTCGATGACCAGCGCCAGGCGCTCTTCGATGTTGCTGACGATCTTCTCGAAGTAGGGAACCGGTTGCAAAGTCTCTTCATCGCGGTAGATACCGACCACGCTGACGCGGGCGCTCGGCATGTGCTCCAGCACGCCATCCATCATGCCAAGACCGGCACGCAGGATGGGCACGACAGTGACCTTCTTGCCCTTGATCTGGTCAACTTCCACTGGTCCGTTCCAGCCGTCGATGGTAACCTTCTCGGTTTCGAAGTCAGAGGTCGCTTCGTAGGTCAACAAACTGCCCACTTCTTTGGCCAGTTCACGGAAACGCTTGGTGCTGATATCGCCTTCACGCATCAACCCGATTTTGTGTTTGACCAGGGGGTGTTTGACTTCAACGACTTTCATTATTATCTCCTCTAACTGCCGCGAAAAAAATCGCGGAATCATACAACAAAAGCCACGGCTTGTAGAGCTTTTCCACGCAAAAACGCGCAAACGATTTCCTTTCTGCTTTTACTCGGCCACTGTTAGAATACGCCCCGAATTTTACCCTCCACTTCTTCATATGACGGGGAATACGCGTGACTGACAAAACCTCACTGAGCTACAAGGATGCTGGCGTAGATATCGATGCTGGCAATGCACTGGTTGAACGTATCAAGGGCGTGTCAAAACGCACTCGTCGTCCTGAAGTCCTTGGTGGTCTTGGCGGCTTTGGGGCCCTGTGTCAAATCCCTGCGGGCTACAAGGAACCGGTACTGGTCTCCGGTACCGATGGTGTGGGCACCAAGCTGCGTCTCGCCATCGATCTGAAAAAGCACGATACCGTCGGTATCGACCTGGTGGCCATGTGCGTCAACGACCTGATCGTACAGGGTGCTGAGCCCCTGTTCTTCCTCGACTACTATGCCACCGGCAAGCTGGACGTGGACACGGCCGCGGCTGTTGTCACCGGTATCGGTGTCGGCTGTGAGCAATCAGGTTGTGCCCTGGTGGGCGGCGAAACAGCCGAGATGCCGGGCATGTATGAAGGGGAAGACTACGACATCGCCGGTTTCTGCGTCGGTGTGGTGGAAAAGAGCGAGATCATCGACGGCAGCAAAGTGGGTGACGGTGATGCCCTGATCGCCCTGGCTGCCAGTGGCCCCCACTCCAACGGTTTCTCCCTGGTCCGCAAGATCCTTGAGGTCTCAAAGGCCGATGTGCGCCAGCCGCTGGGTGATACCACCCTGGCCAACGCCTTGCTGGAGCCGACCCGCATCTATGTGAAGCCGGTGCTCAAGCTCATCAAGGAGTGCGAGATCCACGCCCTGTCCCACATCACTGGCGGCGGCTTCTGGGAAAACATACCGCGCGTACTGCCCGCCAACACCAAGGCGGTGATCAACGAGCAGAGCTGGCAGTGGCCGGCGGTGTTCAGCTGGTTGCAGCAGGCCGGCAACGTCACCCGCCACGAGATGTACCGTACCTTCAACTGCGGTGTCGGCATGATCATCGCCCTGCCTGCGGATCAGCTTGAGAAAGCGCTGACCCTGCTCAAGGCCGAAGGCGAGAATGCATGGCACATCGGCCATATCGCCAAGGCGGCCGAGGGTGAGGAGCAGGTCATCATTCAATGAGTGACCGGATCAGCAGCCAAATGCCCTCCCCTATGAAACGCATCCTGGTGCTTGTCTCTGGCAGCGGCAGCAACCTGCAGGCCATTCTCGACAGTTGCGCCAGCGGCAAGATTGCCGGCGAAGTGGCCGGCGTCATCAGCAACAAGGCCGATGCCTACGGCTTGGTGCGTGCGCAAACGGCCGGGGTGGCGACCTCCATTCTGGCCCAGCAGCAGTTTGCCAGCCGGGCGGAGTATGACGTCGCCCTGCAGGCGCTGATGGATGACTATCAGCCGGATCTGGTGGTATTGGCCGGCTTTATGCGGATCCTGAGTGCCGATCTGGTGCGTCACTTTGCAGGGCGGATGATCAACATCCACCCTTCACTGCTGCCCAAGTATCAGGGCTTGCACACTCACCAGCGTGCTATTGATGCTGGTGATAGCGAGCACGGTGCCAGCGTCCATTTCGTCACCGAAGAGCTGGATGGCGGTCCCGTGATCCTGCAGGCTCGCGTCCCCATCTTCGAAGGTGACGATGTCGAGGAAGTGGCGGCCCGGGTACAGGTCCAGGAGCACAGCATCTACCCGCTGGTGGTGCAGTGGTTCTGCGAGGGAAGGCTGAGAATGCAAGGCGATACCGTCCTGCTGGACGGTGCCGCCCTTGGCCCCGCAGGTCATGCCTGCGAGTAACCGCCAAGCGCAGCATGTAAAATGTAACAAGGGAGGCTCAGCCTCCCTTGTCATTTCTAGCTACTCGCTCAATTGCTGCAATCATGTCCGATTACGCCGCTACGCGGCTAATCGAACTTACACCGGATTGTCGATATCGATAAAGGTGACATCCAGCCCCTGCACGGTCGCCAGCCACTCTCCCAGCGCCTTGATGCCGTAGCGCTCGGTAGCATGGTGCCCGGCCGCATAGAAGTGCATGCCCATCTCGCGGGCGGTGTGGATGGTCTGCTCGGAGGCTTCGCCGGAGATGAAGGCATCGATCCCCTGCTCCGCCGCCAGATTGATATAGCTCTGGCCACCGCCAGTGCACCAGGCCACGGAGCGGATAAGCTCGGGGCCTGTATCACCACAATAAAGGGGTTCACGACCGAGCCGTTCGGCGATGAGCTTCGCAAAATCGCGACCGCTCATCGGCTCTTCCAGCTTGCCCACCATGGCGACGCTCTTGCTGTTCCAGGGCTCCAGGCCACGGCGCACCTTGATGTCCAGCAGCTTGGCAAGCTGGGCGTTGTTACCCACCTCGGGATGCACATCCAGCGGTAGATGATAGGCAAACAGGTTGATGTCGTGGGTCAGCAGGGTCTTGAGGCGACGCTGCTTCATGCCGGTGATCTGGGCCGGCTCGCCGCTCCAGAAGTAACCGTGATGGACCAGAATGGCATCGGCGTCGAGGGCCACGGCCGCATCGATCAGAGCCTGACTGGCGGTGACGCCGGTCACGACCTTGCGAATGCGCGCGCGCCCTTCCACCTGCAACCCATTGGGGCAGTAATCCTTGATGGCGTGGGGTTCAAGTAGATGGTTGAGTACGGTTTCGAGTTTTCGATGAGAGATCATAGGGGTCCCTTATAAAGGCTCGGTCCCCTGCATCAACGATACGGCAGGGGCCAGGCTCAAACGCCAAGGACCCCATGATAATCGAGCCAGGCCGCCAAGACCATGACAGTTCCCACCCTCGGCACTCGAACGCAACGCCACCCTGACTGCACTGATAACCAAGCCGGACAGCCAGGGACAAGGGTATTGCTCACCCCCACCTTCCCGCAAACAGGCGACCCCTTCCTTTTGGGCAACAGGGTCAGACCATGAGGGTCACGACAGTTTCCACACCACCTTGCAACCCAGAGGGGCTCCCGGCCACCTGATAACCAGGCCAAGCAACCAGGGCCACGACGGGTTCGACCCCCATACTCAGGCGGGAAGATCTATCCCCGCCTCCCGCATCTGGGCCAGCTTGTAGCGCAGGGTGCGCGGGCTGATGCCGAGCCGGTCGGCTACCACCTTGCGGCTGCCGTTGCAGTCTTGCAGGGTGTCGAGGATGATCTGATGCTCCTGCTGCTTGAGCTCACTGCCCAGATGCTCGCTGCCGCTGATACGGTCGCTGCCAGTGAAGCGGATCTCCTCTTCGTCCACCTCTTCCAGGATCAGGTGCTCGCAGCCAATGAGGCCATCCGGGCTCAGGATCAGGGCACGTTGTACCACGTTGTCCAGCTCGCGCACGTTGCCGGGCCAGGCGTGGGCCAACAGACGTTCGCGAGCCCTCTCTGCCAGCTGCGGCGTCGGCAGCCCCTGCTGGCTGGCATGCAGTGCCAGCAGGTGTTCCGCCAGCGGCAGTATGTCGCCGGGCCGCTCCCAGAGCGCGGTCCAACGCAGGGGGAAGACGTTGAGACGGTAGTAGAGATCCTCGCGAAACAGGCCGTCCTGCACCGCCTTCTTGAGATCCCGGTTGCTGGTGGCGATGACCCGCACATCGAGGGGGATCATCTTGCGACTGCCGAGCCGCTCTACTTCTTTTTCCTGCAATACCCGCAGCAGCTTGGCTTGCAACCCCAGATCCATCTCGGTGATCTCGTCGAGCAGCAAGGTGCCGCCCTGGGCCTGCTCGAACTTGCCGGGGCAACCCTGCACGGCACCGGTGAAGGCCCCCTTCTCGTAGCCGAACAGGGTCGCCTCCAGCATGTTTTCCGGGATGGCGGCGCAGTTGATGGCGACGAAGGTTTGTTCGGCGCGGCTGGAGTTGTCGTGAATGTAGCGAGCCAGCACCTCTTTACCGGTACCGCTCGGGCCAGTCACCATGACAGTGGCTTCGCTTCTGGCCACCCGGGTCGCTAGTTGGAACAGTTCGGCGGTCTTGGGATCCCCGTATACCACGGCGCGCTTCTCCACTTTCTGGGCCGGCACATAGCGGCTGACCTGATTGAGCAGCACTTCGGGAGAAAACGGCTTGGCGAGATAGTCGATGGCGCCTTCCCGCATGGCGCGCACGGCACCGTCGATGTTGGCGTAGGCCGTCATCAGCAGCACGGGGATCTGCGGATATTGCTGGCGGATAGCGGCCAGCAGGGTCAGGCCATCCATGCCCCCCATCTGGATATCGGAGATCACCATATCAAAGCTTTGGCGCGACAGAGCCAACAGGGCGCGTTCGCCGCTGTCCGCTTCACGACACTCGTAGCCGCCGAGCAAGAGTGTATCCACCAGCGCTTCGCGCAGGCCATTGTCATCTTCTACGACCAGAATACGGGCCTGAGTCATGCGACACCTCCAAGCTGCATCGGTTGCTGATGCAGAGGGAACGACAGAGTAAAGCAGGTGCCTTCAGTGGGCACTGAGGCCACACTGACCTCCCCCTGATGGGCACGCACCACAGATTGCACCACCGCCAGGCCCAGGCCAGTGCCCTGGGAGCGGGTGGTGAAGAAGGGTTCGAAAATCTGGTTGAGCAGGTGAGCGGGCATCCCCTTGCCATTGTCGAGGATGCGCATCTCCACCCGGGCGCCGCTGCGCACCGCACTCACCAGCAAGGAGGTGGCCCCCGCCTGCTGGGCGTTGGCGATCAGATTGTTGATGGCCCCCGCCAGTGCACTGCTGTTGGCAAGCAGGCACAGATCCGGCTCCGGCGCCTCCATGTGCAACTCGCAGCCTTGCTGGTTGCAGAATGCCTCGGCACCGGCCTGTACCTCGGCCAGCAACCCCTGTACCGAGATGGGGGTCACCACCTGGTTGTCACCGTTGCGAGCGAACAGCAGTATGTCGTTGATCTGTTTCTCGAGATCTTGCAACCTGGCCATCAGCTTTTGCTGGAACTGGCTGCGGGACTCGGGTTTCAAGGTGCGGTTGGCAAGATTGGCCGCATAGAGCATGGCGGCAGAGAGCGGTGTGCGGATCTGGTGGGCCAGCGAGGCCGCCATGTTGCCAAGGGCAGACAACCGCTTCATGTGGTTGACTCTGTCCTGCAGTTTGCGGGTTTCGGTCAGATCCGTGATGAATACCAACTGGCCGGGTTGATCCGGCAGCGGCTGGGTCGAGAGCTGCACCCGCCGTCCGTCACGCAGGGAGATCTCGTGACCGTCATCCTCACGGGGCTGGAAGCAGCGGTCGATGATCTGGCGCCAGGACTGACCTTCCAGCGGCTCCCCCAACAGTGCCAGGGCTGCCGGGTTGGCACGGGTGATGCGACCCTCGCCATCGAGCAGCAATACACCGGTCGGCAGCGCCGTGAAGATGGCATAAAGCTGGCTCACCTCGTGAGACTGGAGTGGATTGTCCTGCTGCTGGGCTGTCATAAACCTGACCTCAAACTGGCGATTAGGTCAGGTTATTCAATTTCCATGCCACTAAAAATATCACTATAAATCAAAGCCTTGAACATAAGCGTCAAGGCTTTGACCTTTAGACTTCCTTGCTCATCCCGTACTTTTTCATCTTCTCCACCAGCGTGGTACGGCGCATGCCGAGCAAATCGGCGGCACGGGCCACGACACCATCCTGGGATTCCAGCGCCTGGCGGATCAGCTCCACCTCCAAGTCGGCCAGCATCTCCTTGAGATTGACCCCCTCCTCAGGCAGCTGCATGGCGCGGGCGTGACTGTTGTGCATATCCAGCTCGGGCGGATCCTGGAACACGGCGGCCAGCGCATCGCGCTCGTCCATTTCGGTCAACCGCTCATCCCTCGGCTCACACGGCAGCAGACGATAACGGCTCGGCAGGTCGGCCACATCGACGATCTGTTGCGGGTAGAGAATAAGCAGCCGCTCCAGCAGGTTGGAAAGCTCGCGCACATTGCCGGGCCAGGGGTATTGCATTAGGGATTCCATGGCGCGCTGGGTCAGGCGAATGATGCCATGATGCTGCTCGGCATGACGGTTGAGCAGCTCCTGCAGCAATAGCGGAATGTCGTCGACCCGCTCCCGCAGCGGCGGCGTCTCGATGGGAAAGACATTGAGGCGATAGTAGAGATCCTCGCGAAAGCCCTGGGTACGGATCATCACCTCCAGATCCCTGTGGGTCGCCGCTATGATGCGCACGTCCGCCTGGATCGGCTTGCCACCGCCGACCCGATCAAACAGCCGCTCCTGCAACACCCGCAGCAACTTGACCTGCATCGGCAATGGCATGTCACCGATCTCGTCGAGGAACAGGGTGCCACCCTGTGCCAGCTCGAAGCGGCCGCGACGGGAGGCGATGGCGCCGGTGAAGGCCCCTTTTTCATGACCGAACAGTTCGCTTTCCAGCAATTCGGCCGGGATGGCGCCGCAGTTGATGGGCACGAAGGGACCGGCACAGCGTGAAGAGAGTTCGTGAATGGCGCGGGCGACCACCTCTTTACCCGTCCCGGACTCACCCAGGATCAATACGTTGGCGTCGGTTTCGGCCACCTGGCTGATGAGGCGGCGCACCTCCTGGATGCCACGCCCCTTGCCCACCAGCAGACGCAGCAGGGCCTGGCCCTTGTCATGGGTCTGCTGGCGAGGATGCAAGGAGACAAATGCCTGACAGAAATGCAGATACCGAGTGAGGGATTCGTAGGTGAAGGGAGCTTCGGCGACACCGATGAAGTTGCTGTTGGGGAAATCAGCCGGAACCAGCGACAAAAACGGAATGCGGGGAAAGAGGGTCAGCAATTCGTCCAACGGACGACCTGTCAAGGCACCGGCCAGCACCCCTTGCAGCGGGCCGGACGTTTCGATGGCCACATCCAGCTCGCTCTCGGCAATCTCCTGCCAGGGGATCCCCATAAACGAGAGCACAGTGCCCAACTGTTGGCGCCGCTGCGCATCGGCATCAACAATCAATACTCCCATCGCCATCATATCCATCCCTCTTATAATAGACGTAACTTATTGTTTTAATGTGCTTCTGTGGTCAAGCCACGCACCTTATGCAGGTCGCACAAAGTGCCAAAATTCCGACGCATTGTCAAAATTTGTCGCATTTGACTTAAGTTTATCGACGCAACTGCGTAATAAGATAAATTTTGTCGCCTCTTTTTTGATGAGGCATGGGGCGCTACCGCGAGGCAGGGATATTGACTGCATGTTTCCGGCCCAGTGACAGGCCGGGAACATGCAACAAGGGATCAGTGACGGGCGTTGGTGTGGGGGGCGGCGTAGCGACACTCGGGGAAGCGGCTGCACGCCATGAACAGGCGACCGGCATGGGGACCTTTTTTGGCCTCCCGTTCCACCAGCGGCGCATCGCAGCGAGGACAATGGGGTGCCTGGTGCGAATGCGAGTCCTCTTCGTCCTCCACTTCGGCAAACAAGTTATCCACCAGCTCGCTGTCGGCGGTCGAGACCAGTGCACTCCTGACCGGCGTGGTGATCACAGGGGACGAGCTTGAAGGCGAGCGTCCCCCATGGCGGGTCTCGTCCATGTCGACACCGTCCAGCAGCAAGGGGCTGAAGGTTGGCTCGCGGCGCTCACCCGGCATCACATTGTCGACCAGCGGTGCAGTTGTCTTGACCAGCAGCGGCAGGATCTGCTCGCGCAGCTCTTCCACCTGATAATGGGCACTCGCCGGGATCTGCAGCAACGGCAAACCGGCACTGTCGCAGGCAGTTTTCAGGAAAAGGTCGCGGGCCTTGCGTTTCTGATGTCGATGAGAACTGTCATCGAGCTCGATGGCGCAAATAAAGGAGAGATCGGCCGGGTGGCAGAGCAGATAATCCAGGTGCTTGGCGCTGATCTTGTTGAAGTGTTGCTGCCATTTGCTTTTGCCAAGCCCTGCCTGTGGCGTCAGCACATCGGCCACCCTCACCTTGGCAAAGACCCGGGCCTTGTCACCGACTGCCAAGTCCAGCACACCGAGGAAGGAGCGCTCGGCCGGGCTGAACAGGGCCTCCTGCAGATCATAGGGCAACGCCTTGCCTCTCTTGCTCCTGGTCCAGAAGACCACCAGCAGGAGCAGCACCAACAACACCAATCCCGATACGACAAGGGTATTCATGAATGCACTATCCAGTTCACAAAACGAAAGAGGGCATCACTCTACCACAGGGGTCAGATACCCGGCAGCGCTGAAACGTGGCACAAACCTCCCCTCTGGTTTTTTTCAGCCTGTTTAGGCCGAACGGGGCTTCATATGGCCTGCCACAGCAGGCACAATGCTACAGAAACCCAATTCCAAGGAGAGCAGGATGCAGAAGCAATTGGTCGTGACCGTGATAGGTACAGACAAACCCGGCATAGTCGAGAGTCTGGCGGATGTCATCACACAGCAACAGGGCAACTGGCTGGGCAGTTCCATGAGCGAGCTGGCCGGGCAATTTGCCGGCATCCTGCACGTCACTGTGCCCGATGAGCACTACCGCAGCCTGTGTGAGGCCTTGGTAATGTTGCCCGGCCTCACCGTCAGCTTTGCCGAAGGCCAGCTCGGCCAGGAACCGGAACGCCAGGTCATGCTCAGCGTCACCGGCAACGACAGAGCAGGGATAGTGCACGAAGTGGCCAGCATACTGCGCCAGCTCAACATCAACGTGGCCGATCTCACCACGGGTTGCGAACCTGCGCCCCACTCGGGCGCCCCACTCTTCTATGCTCACGCCCTGGTGGCCCTGCCACCCCAGCTGGAGCTGGACGATCTTGTGGCGGCACTTGAATCTCTATCTGACGATCTTGTCGTCGATATCGACCAGGCTTTCACCGACTGAGCGGATTGTCATCAATCTGTCATATTCACACGCCATAACTGCCGCGCAGACGCGACCTGATACAGAGGCATTAGATGAGCACCGACAAGCAGTATGAAGAAAAAGAGCTGAGCTGGCTCTCATTCAATGAACGGGTGTTGCAAGAGGCGATGGACAAGACGGTGCCCCTCATAGAGCGGGTCCGTTTTCTTGGGATCTTCTCCTCCAACCAGGACGAGTTCTTCAAGGTGCGGGTGTCGGACGTCAAGCGCCGTATTCTCATCAATGAAGTACACGGCGGCGGTGACGAAGCCAAAGTGCTGCTGCGCGCCATCCAGCAGAAGGTGATGGCGCTCGGCGAAGCGTTCGACAACACCTACAAGGAGCTGTTGATCGCCCTGGCCCGCCACAACATCTTCTTGGTCAACGAGACCCAGATCTCCGAGTCAATCCATCAGTGGTTGCGGGTCTTTTTCAGAGAGAAGGTACTGCGCCACATCATTCCTATCCTGCTCAACAAAGAGGTCAACCCGGTCAAGTTCCTCAAGGATGAGTACACCTATCTGGCCATCGAGATGAAGAAGAATGGCCAGGTGATCCAGTACGCTCTGGTGGAGGTACCGACCGATGATCTGCCCCGCTTCTTCCAGCTGCCTCCGGAAGGCACCCGCCGCAAGAAGCAGATCATCATTCTGGATAACGTCATCCGCTTTTGTCTCGACGAGATCTTCAAGGGCTTCTTCGACTATGACGAGATTGCCGCCTACGCGGTGAAGCTGACCCGGGATGCCGAGTATGACCTCTCCGATCAGCTGGATCTCAGCCTGGTGGACAAGATGAGTGACGGCTTGAAGCAGCGTCTCACCGCCATGCCGGTGCGCTTCGTCTACGAGCGGGAGATGCCCGCCGCCATGATAAGCTTCCTCAAGCTCAAGCTGCAGATCAGCTCCTACGACGCCATCATGCCGGGCGGGCGTTATCACAACTTCAAGGATTTCATCGGCTTCCCCAACGTGGGCCGGGACTATCTGGAAAACCCCAAGCTGCCTGCCCTCGAATGCCGCGACTTTGACGGCTTCGTCAATGCCTTTGATGCCATCGCCAAGCAGGACATACTGCTCTACTACCCGTACCACAAGTTTCATCACTTCACCGAGCTGGTGCGCCAGGCGGCGTTCGATCCTGCGGTCAGTGCCATTCGCATCAATATCTACCGGGTCGCCAAGAAGTCGCGCATCATTCACTCCCTCATCGATGCCGCCAACAACGGCAAGAAGGTGACAGTGGTGGTGGAGCTGCGGGCCCGTTTTGACGAAGCGGCCAACATCGACTGGGCCAACATTCTCACTGACGCCGGGGTCAAGGTGGTGTTCGGGGTGCCGAGCCTCAAGATCCACTCCAAACTCTGTCTCATTACCCGCCACGAAAATGGCGAGGCGGTGCGCTACGCCCATATCGGCACCGGCAACTTCAACGAGAAGACGGCCAAGATTTACACCGACTTCTCCCTGTTGACCCGCCATCCGGATATCACGGCCGAAGTGGAAGGGGTGTTTGAATACATCGAGTACCCCTATAAGCGTTACAAGTTCAACCACCTGCTGGTCTCCCCCATCAACAGCCGCCGTCAGCTCTATCGGCTGATCGACAACGAGCTCACCAACGCCAAGGTGGGACAGCCCAGCGGCATTATTCTCAAGATCAACAACCTGGTGGACAGGGATCTCATCAACCGCCTCTATGCCGCCGGTCAAGCGGGGGTACACATCCAGATGATCATCCGCGGCATGTGCGCCCTGCGTCCCGGCGTGCCGGGCTTGAGCGAAAACATCAAAGTGATCAGCATCATAGACCGCTTCCTCGAACACCCGCGGGTCATGGTGTTTCACAACAAGGGCAACCCCCAGCTCTATATTTCCAGCGCTGACTGGATGAGCCGCAACATCGACGGCCGAATTGAGGTGGCCACGCCCATCTATGACGAGCGCCTCAAACAGCGCATCATGGACATTCTCGAGCTGCAACTGAGCGACACCTGCAAGGCTCGCGTCATCGATGCGGATCAGAAGAACGAATATGTGAAGCGGGGTAACCGCCGCAAGATCCGTTCCCAGGTCGCGATTTACGACTACCTCAAACGCATAGAGTCAAACAATGGACAATAGCCTGTACGCCGCCGTGGATCTTGGCTCGAACAGTTTTCATATGGTGATCGCCCGCCTCAACGAGGGGCGTATGCAGATAGTTGATCGCATCAAGGAGCGGGTTCGGCTGGCGGAGGGGATGGATGAGCAACGTCGCATGTCGGCAGAGGCCATGGGACGTGGCCTCGACTGTCTCGCCCTGTTTGCCGAACGACTGACCAACATCAAGCCGGATCACATCCGTATCGCCGGCACCTATACCTTGCGCCGCGCCAGCAATGCCCGCGAGTTCGTGCGCGAGGCGGCCACTGTGCTCAACCATCCCATCGAGATCATCAGTGGCCAGGAGGAGGCGCGTCTCATCTATCAGGGCGTCGCCCACACCCAGCATATTGAAGGACAAGTTCTGGTGGTGGATATCGGCGGCGGCAGCACAGAGCTCATCATAGGTGAGGGGTTCGACAGCAAGGCACTCACCAGCCGCAAGATGGGCTGTGTCAGCTTCACCCAGCATTTCTTTGCCAACGGCAAGCTGAGCGAGAAGGCCTTCAACGCCGCCGTGCTGGAGACCCAACATCAGCTCGCCCCCATCATCAACCAGTATCGCAAGTTGGGCTGGCAGAGCTGCCTGGGCAGCTCCGGCTCCATTCGAACCGTGCGCGACGTGCTGCAGGGCGAAGGCTGGACCGATGGCAGCATCACATTGGCGGGACTGGAACGTCTCAAGCGAGAGATGCTCGACCACAAGCGGGTCGATCAGTTGAAACTCGCCGGCCTGACCGAGGAGCGCCAGGAGGTGTTTGCCGCCGCTGTGGCCATACTGCTTGGACTCTTTACCTCTCTGCCCATAGAGAGAATGGAGTATTCGGACGGTGCACTGCGCGAAGGGTTGCTGTATGAATTCGAGGAGCGCTTGCAGCACCACGACATTCGCGAGCGTACCGCCCTGGCCCTCTCCACCCACTATCGCATCGACAAGCGCCAGGCCAATCGGGTCGAGCAGAGCGTACTGACCCTGTTCGATGCGCTGAGCGGTCCCTGGGAGATGCCGGAGGAGCCCTATCGCGCCATCCTCGGCTGGGCGGCGCGACTGCACGAGATTGGTCTGGCCATCAACTACAGCGGCATCCATCGCCACTCCGCCTATATCTTGCAGCACACGGATCTGCCCGGCTTCAACCAGGACGATCAGGCACTGCTGGCGGCACTGGTGCGGTTTCAGCGCAAGGGGCTCAAGCTCTCCGAGCTCCCTCCCCTGCCCAACCACGACGAGCAGACCGTGCTGCGTTGCATTCGCATCCTTCGCCTCGCCGTGGCGGCGCACCACAGGCGCCAAGACAACCTGTTGCCGGAATGGAAGGTGCAGGCAGCCGAAGATCAGCTGGTGGTCACCCTGCCGATCGATTGGTGCGACGAGAACCGCCTGCTGATGCAGAACCTGGAGAAAGAACACCGTTATTGTCAGGAGCAGGGGTGGCCGCTGCTGTTTCAGCTGAGCTGATCCCCTTTCTCCACCCCGTAAACAGACAAGCAAAAAGGCAGCCCAGGCTGCCTTTTTGCTGTTATCCACTCGTTTTAACGGCGGCTTACTGCAGCTCGGGCAGCAACCACTTGGCCATCTCGAAGTAGATGATGAGGCCGGTACCGTCCACCAGGGTGGCGATGAAAGGAGCAGAAACAACAGCCGGGTCAATCCGGAAGCGACGCAGCACCATGGGAATGATGGAAGCAACGGTAGCGCTCCAGAGCACGATGGCGATGATGGTCAAGGTCACAACCATACCGATCTCGGGGCCGACACCCAGGCTCCAGGCCCGGATCCATGCCGCAACCGCAATCGCTGCCGAGATAAGCAAACCGGTGGAGAGTTCCTTTTTCAAGACGGTCCCCAGGTTGCGCATGCTCACCTCACCCACCGCCATGGCCCGCACTATGGTAGTGGTGATCTGGGTACCACTGTTACCACCGGTACCGATCAGCAGCGGTATGAAGAAGGCCAGCGCAATGGCGGCTTCCAGCTGCTCTTCGAATGCCCGCAGTACTGTGCCCGTATAGGCTTCTGCCACAAACAGGATAAGCAGCCAGCCCACCCGCTTGCGCCACAGTTGCCAGGGAGTCGCCTGCAGATAGGGCGTATCGAGCGGCGACGAGCCACCCTGCATCTCGGCATCCTCTGTGGACTCAAGCTCCAGGATGTCGGCAGCATCGTCCACGTGGAAGATACCCACCAGCTTGCCCTTCTCCTCTACCGGTAGCGTCGAGATGTCGCGGTCAATCAGCAAACGGGCAGCCATCTCCTGATCCGCACGTGCATTGATGCGCACCGTATCCCTGTCCATCAGGTCGCTGACGGGCAGTTGGGGATCGGCAATCAGCAAGGATTTGAGCGCGATACTGCCGAGCAGACGATGCTCAGCATTGACCACATACAGGTTCTGGAACAACTGGGCATTGTCCCAGGCATCGTGGATCAACTGCTTGGCACTGCCCACCGTCTGCTGATCGCTGATGGCCAGAAACTCATGGCGCATGTTGGCGCCAACCGATTCGGGTGGCCAGTCGAGCAGGGAGTAGAAGGTGGACTGAGCCGGCTCCGGGAAGCGAGAAAGCAGCATGGTGCGCTCGCTGCTGCCCAGTCGGCGCAGTATGTCCAGCATATCACGACGAGGGATAGCCCCTTGCAACACACCGATAAGGCTGGCATGCAAGCGCAGCAGCAGACGGCCGGCAACGTCGGCCGACAGTGAGCTCAGCAGGGCCGCGCCTTGTTCAGTGGGCAGGGTATCGAAGATACAGTTGAGCTCTTCCGGACGCAGGGTCAGCAGTTGATCGGCGCGCTGAACCGGATCCAGATTATTCTCCAGCCAGCCCTGCAGGGCGGCCAGATCGAGCAGTTGATGACGATTGAGTAGAGTCTGTGTTTTCTTCATCACAAGTGACCTCATGTGATTTCAGGCAGGGCCTGAGCGCGATCGGATATCCGGTCGCCGTCTGAAAGAAAACAGCAATTTGATTGACGAGTAATAGGCAGGAAATGACGCCGTCCGGCGTGTCATCATCCCCACGTACCAGCTTTAGCACTGCATAACGTATCCGGCATGCCGGAAGCCACTTGGGTTTACACCTTAATCCGATGAAAACTGTCCTGATCTTGGGCGTCTCTGGACGTCGTGAGATCAGTGGCCTTTGTTTATACAGGAGCCTCGCCTAACGAGATGCTGCAAAAGTACGCACAACCCTTTGTTGTGCGGGCTGCATAATTATCGAATGCTCAATACGAGTCAAGCCACCAGGACAAGGTAATTGGCCTGCTGCAATATCTTGTTACAATTAGGGCGAGAGTGGATTCATATGGGGGTTGGCAGTGGATATTCAGCAAATGGGCCCTGTCACCTGGCAATGAAATTGCGGTGACCGGGCCCGTGAAAATATCAACGAATATAATCAAACAGCGTCAGTTTGCTTATTTTGCTGAAAGAGAGCTGGGAGGCACTCAATGCCGCATCCTCTTTTGACAGTGTGGCGATCACTTCATACAAATCCGCCTCGGATACCTTGGCCCTGGCTTGTTGATTGAGGGTACTCAAACCGTCGTTAGAGCCAAGTACCTGCTCCAAACTGTTCATTCTGCCGCCGATCTCACCCAACCCCTGATCGACATTCAAGCGGGCATTCTTCATGTGGGAAGTCGCATCCGCGACTTTTATCTGAAAATCGTCCGCTGAAATATTTGGATCACGCAGAGCGGTAATAAAGTCGGACATACCATCCAGAATATTGTTGTTCTGGGGGGGATCCAGTACGAAGTCTTGTGCCGCACCGCCTGCAGGCAGATCCAGGGTCAGCTCCAGGCCATTGAAGGGGATCTTGTTGCCCGCGACATAATCACCACTTTGCAACAGGGTGCCGCCGCCATCCCGTATTTCATACGTATCCGGCGTACCCGCGGCCGTGGTTACCGTATATTGGTTGCTGGCAAGGGCTGGATCATAATTATTGCGATAAAAACTGTCGAAGTTTCCCTGATCGGCCACCCCGACTTGAATATTGGCACTGGCAGCACTGCCGGTTCTGCGGGTAGCGACTACCTCAAACAAATTGAAGCCAGAATCATTGGCTGCAATTTGCACCGTCGGTGACACCTGAATATTGCGCTGGCCGGTATCTCCCTGAAAGAGATAATTCCCGCTGGCGTCTTTGATAAATGGCTGGGTCTTGCTCTGGTTGCCACCAAAAATAAACTCGCCCTGAGAGTTCTTGCTGTTCATCAGGTCAAACATCTGTTTTTGCAACCCTTCCAGCTCACTGGCAATCGCCAGACGGTCATCTGCGCTCACCGCAGAGTCGTTGGATTTCTGGATCAGGGTCTGGGCACTGGTCATGGCGTTGTTGAGCGCGGTCAACACCGTCTCTTCATGACCCAGGCTGTTCTCAAGCAGGCTGCCATTGACGCCATACTGCTTGAATAGATCGATCTCCTTGGTCAACGCCATCTTCTGGCTCATGCCGGAGGGGTCTTCCCCCGAGGTCTTGAACTTGTCCCCGCTCTGCAGCTGTTCATAAGCCGTGCTCAACCTTTCGTTGGCATTGTTCAGCGAGGTGATATTCCGGCTATAGACCATGTTGGTGGTAATACGCATGCACTTACCTCACTGAAGACAACAGGGTATCGAAGATGGTTTTGGCGGTGCTGACCACCTGGGCCGATGCCGCATAAGATTGCTGGTAGCGGATAAGGTTGGCCGCTTCCTCCTCCAGGCTCACGCCAGAGACGCTCTCGAAAATACTGGTGCTCTGGCTCAATTTTGTTTCGTTGGCCTTGAGCAAGGTCTTGGCCTGGTTGGTCTGGTTGCCTATCCCTGTCACCAGGCCCGAGTAAGCCTCGTTGAAGGTCATCTTGTCATTGCTGGTGCCGGCGTTGGTGCTCTTGCGCACCAAGTCCTTGTTTTGCAGCTCCGCCAGAGCCAACCCGTTGGCGTTGTCGGCAAAACCATCCTTGTTGTAGCTCAGGGTGAAGCTGTCATTGGCCCTTACCGTACCTGTGATGCTGAACTCATAGCCAGGCGACTGGGTCGGATCGGCATATACCTTGGGTCCCCCCAACGGGCTCTCGATGGCAGCCATCAGATCCTGTCCCTTGCTTGAGGCCGGCGCCACACCGATGAGGGTAGTGCCATCTGCCGCATAGACTTCGTAGTTGCCGCTGCCATCTATCTTCACCACCTGGGGCGCTGCCGGATCCAGCGTATTAGTGCCAAAACCCGAACCCGTGCCTGTATTGAAGACGCCGCCAAGCTTGATCTCGGCAGAACCGAAGTTGTCCTTGTGCTTGTCAACCTTGAGGGGGGATGCCAGCGCCAGATCCTCCGGGCGGGTGGCCAGCTGGCCCAAGCCAGCGGCAGCATGTTTGGTCGGTTGCAGCAGGATCCTGTCCCCTGCAGCGGGCGTACCAGAGAGGTCGATCTGAATGCCATGCCCGGCAACCTCGAAGGTAGCCGGTGGTGTGCTGCCAGTTGCCAGCGAGGTGCGATTGCCATCCTTGTCCAGCGAGAACACCTCGTAACCGGTGGCGCTGCTGAACTGTACCTCGTAATCAAAGGTGGTGACCTCGGTGCCTTTCCCGGGCACGAAGCTGACTTTGGCGGCTCCGGTGCCGGTGTTCTGCTCATAGGTCAGCCCATCGCTGGAGGTAAGAGAGAAGAGATCCCCCCCCAGCTCGTTATCCAGATCCATTCCCAACCGGTTCTGCCGGTTCATGGCATCGGCCATGGCCGCCGCCAACTGACCGAGCTCACGCTTGCTCGGCTCCAGATCATTGCGAGCGGAAAACAAGCCCCCCACCCCGCCACCTATGTCTTTGTCATTGATGGTGGTTTTATTGGCCCCCAGAGTCAGCTGCAGCTCGGACTCCCGAGAATCCGGGTTACCCGACACAACGCTGAACTGGGCGACCCCGCCATTGAGGACCAGCGAGTGGCCCGTTCTCATGTTGACCAGCATGCTGCCATTGGCCTGAGGCACTGTGCTGATCTCCATTTTTTCGGAGAGCTGGCGAATGGCTTCATCCCGCTGATCGAACAGCATCAGATTCTCTTCCGGCGTTCCCTGGGTGCGGAGGATGGCCTGATTCAGATCATTGATGCTGTTGATGAGGTTGTTAACCTTCTTGGTCTCGTCACCTATGGTGGTGTTGATGGTGTCGGTCTGCTTGTCCAGCTGGGCTGACAGGGTATGAAAGCGGTTTACCATGCCGCTGAGCTCGCTCAGGGTGGTCTTGCGGCCGGCGATGTCGGCGGGAGCCTCGTTGGCGGTATGGAACGCCTTGAAATAGGAGGTAACGGCTGCACCGACACTGTTGCTGGCATCCCCCAGCAAAATGTCGGTATTGGAGAGCTGCTCGTAGCGACTGGCCGAGGCGTAATAGGCGGACGTATCACGGCGCACCTCACCCTGGGCGTAGGTATTGATGACCCGATCGGTCAGCATGTCACCCGTGCCCATACCGACGGAATTGGTATAGATCAGCGTACGCTCACGCACATAGCCCTGGCTGTTGACGTTGACTATGTTGTTGCTGGTGGTCTGCAGCAAGCGTTGCTGTGCCAACACACCCGAGGTACCAATTCCAAGCAGATCGCTTGCCATGACTTACAGCTCCATTTCTGTGTTGGTGGTAGCGGAGTAGCCAGCAATGGCATCACTGCGCAACACCTGTTTCAGTTTCCTGGCGTACTGGGGATCCGTGGCATAGCCCGCCTGTTGCAAGGCTTCGAAATAGCGATCCGGACTGTCCACCTTGGCCAAGGCCCCCTTGTAGCGAGTGCCCGAGGTCAGGAAATCCACATAGTCGTTGAAGCTCTCCTCAAACGACTCATAAGAGCGAAACGCCGCCTTCTGACGTGACGCAACCCCTTGTTCATACTCCAGGGTGCTGACCACCGCCTTTGGGCCTTGCCAACGCGGATCCGCCTTGATGCCGAACAGGTTGTGGGTTATCTGCCCCTCCCCATCCTTGATCACCCGCTTGCCCCAACCGCTTTCCAGTGCCGCCTGGGCCACCAGCACCGCCGGGCTCAGGCCCAACTTGTCCGCCGCCTTTTTGGCAAGGGGCATAAGCCGATTGACGAACTCTTCCGGGGTCTCGAACACCTTCGTCGTCTTGTCCAGCGCCTTGGGTCCCCGTACAGCACGACCCTCTTGTACCAGCCCCATGGGGGGGACGGTGCGATGAATGCGATGCGATGAGGCCAACGGCTGGGCAGTCTCACCCATCTCTTTATCAGCAAAATCTTTGCCAACTTTTGAAGCCGAGATGAGATCGTTGGCTGCCGAGGTGGGTGGCTGGTAGGGTTTATAGACCCGTTCGGTACGCTGCGGCAGCTTGAGTACGCGGCCATCGTGACGGGTAAAAGTCTCGGGGGAGAACTGCTTGATCACCATGTCGGCCAGCCCCATGCCACCCTTGCTGGCCATGTCGGACACACGCTGCTCATCCAGCATGCCTTCATAGAACTGGGTATAGCTGCTGCTCATGGGATTGTCCTGGGTCAGCACCTGATTGGCCTGGCGCATCCCCTTGAACAGGGTCTGGGTAAAGATGGATTCAAACTGGCGAGCAGCGCTTTGCAGTGCGGCAGCCTGCCCATCCTTGCTCTGGCTCAACTGACGCAGGCGATCCAGGTTCTTGATATCCTGCACCATGCCCATGTTCATGCCGCTGTTGGTGTCAAACTCTGCCATTTTGCTTACCTCATTGCCGCCCGTGGCAACCCCTTGCCGCTTGTTACAGTATGACCAGCTGACCTTCGATGGCGCCTGCCTGTTGCAACGCCTCCAGGATCGCCATCAGATCGCCGGGAGCCACCCCGACCTGATTCACCGCCCGGACCAGATCATCCAGCGTCGCGCCAGTATCGAGCTTGAACATGCGCCCCGGCTCTTGCTGGACATTGATGGTCGAGTTGTTGGTCACCGCAGTATTTCCTCCCGCCAGTGGATTGGGCTGGGAGACCTGCTGGTTCTCGGCGATGGTAACCGTCAAGCCGCCATGGCTGATAGCCGCAGGCTTGAGCCGCACCTTGCTGCCGATGACAATGGTGCCAGTACGGGAATTGACGATGATCTTGGCCGACTCACTGGCGGGATCCACTTCCAGATTCTCTATGGTCGCCAGATAAGAGACCCGCTGGCCTGGATCCCGCGGTGCATAGACCTTGACCGAGGTGGCATCGAGTGCCTGCGCCGTGTTGGGCCCCACCAGATCATTGACCACATCCGCCAGGCGGCGAGCAGTGGTAAAGTCCGGCCGATTCAGGTTGAAGGTGATGGTATCCCCCTGGCCGAAGGAATTCGGTACCTCCCGCTCCACGGTCGCACCGTTGGCGATACGGCCCACGGTCGGCGTATTGATCACCACCTTGGAGCCGTCGGCCCCTTCGGCTCCGAGGCCCCCCACCACCAGACTGCCCTGCGCCACCGCATAGACACGCCCGTCCAACCCCTTCAGGAAGCTTTGCAATAGGGTGCCGCCCCGCAGACTCTTGGCCTCACCGATGGCCGATACGGTCACATCTATGGTCTGGCCCGGCTTGGAGAAGGGGGGCAAGTCTGCATGGATGGCGACCGGCGCCACGTCTTTTATCTTGGGCTTGATGTTGTCCGGCACCTTGATACCGAAGTTGTTGAGCATGGTGCGAAACGTCTGTTCGGTGAAGGCGTTGTTCTTCTCGCCAGTACCGGGCAAGCCAACGACCAGACCGTAACCAATCAACTGGTTGTTACGAACGCCTTCCACCGAGCTGATGTCCTTGATTCGGGAGGCGTGGGCCATTCCCAAAGGCATCAGGCAGCAGATCAGGGTCACAAGACGGAGTGACGTCATAACATCTCCTAAAGCGGCCACCAGGGGCCATTGAAAAAGCTGGTAAGCCACCCTTGCTCCTGGCTGTTGGCCAGATCACCGGTACCACCGTAATGGATACGGGCATTGGCGACCCGCTGTGACGACACACTGTTTTCGGACGTCACATCTTCGGGCCGGATCATGCCGGTGATCCTGATGTATTCGTTGCCATTGTTGAGCATGATCCACTTCTCGCCGCGCACCACCAGATTGCCATTGGGCAGCACCTTGGCCACGCTCACCGAAATATTGCCCTGCAGACTGTTGCTCTGGTCTGCCTTGGCCTGCCCCTTGAAGGCGCTGTTCTGGCCCAGCGACGCCGACAGATCATAAGGACCTGCCGTGACCGGCACTCCGCCCAGCGTAACGGGCTCCATGCTCAGCTTGTTATCCTTGCCACTCTGGGTGTTGGCTTTCTTGGAGGCAGAGGTGGACTCTGCCAACTCTATGGTGATGATGTCACCCACTCTGTGCGCCTTGATGTCCGAGTAGATGCCGTTGACCTGATCGGGCTGAAAAATGGCCCCTGTAGGTCTGACCGACACGGGATCCGACTCCCCGTAAACGGGGGCAAACTCGGGATCATCGGGCTTGGCGGTATTGAGCGTGCTGCTGCAACCTCCTAGCGCCAGCAGTCCCAGCATCCATATGGTTTTCATCATGCGCCTCCTACTGATGTGCGCGAGATCAAAAATAAGCTCATTCCGTCCACAGCCAACTTAAGTGCGCTGGATCAGGAAGGACATCATGCCGTCCACCGCCGAGAGAACCTTGGAGTTCATCTCGTAGACTCGTTGTGCCTGAATCAGATTGACCAGCTCTTCGGTCACGTTGACGTTGGAGGTCTCCAGCATTCCCTGTTTGATGACCCCGAGCCCGTCTGCACCGGCCACACCCTCGATGGGCGCGCCGCTGGACTGGGTTTCGAGGAACATGTTTTCACCCATGGGTTGCAGACCGGAAGCATTGACGAAATCAGACAGGTTGATCTGGCCGACAACCTGGGAAGCGCCATCCCCCTTGAGCTGGATCGACACCTGACCATCCGTGCTCACAGTCACACTCTGGGCATTTTCGGGGATCTGGATCTCTGGCTGCAGCGGATAACCGTTACCTGGGGTCACTATGGTCCCTTCATCATTGAGGGTGAACTGGCCGTTACGGGTATATGCCGCACTGCCGTCGGGCAACTGTATTTCGAAGTAGCCGCGGCCGCTGATCATCAGATCCAGCGAGTTGTCCGTGGTCTGCACATTGCCCTGACCATGGTTCTTCTGGGTGGCCACTACCTTGGCACCGGCACCCAGCATCAAACCGGACGGCAGTTCGGTATCCGCCGAAGAGCGACCTCCGGGCTGGTTAATGTTTTGATAGAGCAGATCCTCGAAGATGGCACGGGATTTCTTGTAACCCACAGTGCTGGCGTTCGCCAGGTTGTTCGAGGTGACCGATATGTTGGTCTGCTGTGCATCCAAGCCGGTCTTGCTGATCCAAAGTGCAGGGTTCATGTAAAACTCCTTGATTAGCTGATGCGCAGCAATTGGGTTTGGGCTTCGTCATTTTCCTCGGCGGTCTTCATGATTTTGACCTGAGTTTCAAACTGACGTTGCAACCGGATTAGATTGGTCATCTCGTCGACCACGTTGACGTTGCTCCCCTCCAGAGAGCCTGCGATCAGGCCCACAGTGGCCGAGGCCGCCTCATTCTGGCCATCCTTGCGACGAAACAGTCCGTCCTGGCCCTTCTCCACGGCGTCAGCCGCAGGTTTTACCAGCTTGATGCGCTGGAAGTCTTCCGGCAGGTTGGCGGCAGCCCCTTCAGGACGACCACTGATGGTGCCATCCCGATTGATCTCGATCTTTTCCATCGGCAACGGCAGCACTATGGGTTGGCCACCATCGTCCACCACGTTCAGACCGGTTGAGGTCTGCAGGTTGCCGGTCGCGCTCAATTGCAGGTTGCCCATGCGGGTATAGGCTTCGCCACCCTTGGGATCCTGCACCGCAATCCAGCCCTGACCGTCAACGGCCACGTCAAGATCTCGCCCTGTCGTCATCAACATGCCGTGCTGCAAGTTCTGACCAGGCCGTTCCGTCATGGCAAACACCCGGGATGGCAGCCCTTCACCGAACGCCTGCATACTGCGCGCCTGCTCGAAGTCAGACTTGAAACCGACTGTATTGGCATTGGCCAGGTTGTTGCCACGAACAGCCAGGCTATTCATGTTTTCCTTGGCCCCTGACATGGCGATGTAAAGCATGTGATCCATGAGATCCTCCGTCAAACCGATGACTCTGATCAGATAACTGCAATTTAGGTGCCAACGTCTGTTGAAGAAATACGCACGGAAGAAAAACTGAAGGTGTGGAAAATAAAAAGGGGCGCCGAAGCGCCCCCTGTACCACCGTCATTATTAACGGATCTGCAGTATGGTCTGCTGCAACGAACTGTTCACTTCCAGCGAACGGGAGTTGGCCTGGAAGTTACGCTGGGCCGTGATGAGATTCACCAGTTGGGAGGTCAAGTCCACGTTGGATTGCTCCACCGCCGAAGACTTGATACTGCCCAAGGTGCCCGAATTAGGTGTGCCGGGCAGCGCATCTCCAGAAAGCAGAGACTGGCGCCAGGAGGTATCGCCAACCTGAGTCAGTCCTTGCGAGTTGGCAAACTTGGCCAGCGCAACCATGGCAACCTTTAACGTCGTCGCATTGCTGTAGGTGGCAGAAACAATACCGTCCGGCGTAATCTCCACCTTGGTCAGATTACCCACAGTGGCGCCATCCTGGGTCAGCTTGGTGACGTTGAAAGGAGAGTTGTATTGAGTCACATCACTGAGACGAATTTCCAGTTCCTGGGTGGGATCTGCACCGTTGTTAATAATACCGGCCGCTGTGCCCAGCGTGACGGTTTTGATCGGGGCAGGTGGAATAGTTGTATCCAATTTGCCACCGGAGGTAAACGTCATCTGAACGCCAGTGGGGATGCCCGGGCCCGGGCTGGGTGCACCACTAGCGATATCAATGGGCTTGTCCCCCTCATACATGTACATGCTCCAGGTCCCAGGTGTCATTGGCGTCCCTGGAACAAGCGGATCCTCATGGCGGACAAAATATTTGGTGATCACATGGGGGGCGCCAAGCGAATCATAGATCGTCACTGAGGTTGAGTGTGCAAAGGTGGCTGAGTTGGTGGGATCAAACGCGGCAGGTGCCGTTGGCGTTGTTTTCGACTCAATACTCAAGTTAAAACTTGCTTCCACCAGCTCGGTCATTTTTGGCTCGCCCGCCCGATCCGGTATTTGAATCGGCTTGGTGGCGTTGATGCTGACCGCCTTGGGCGTCCCATCCGTGTTAATTTCATAACCTTGCAGATAGTGGCCCTGATTATTGACCATATAGCTGTTTTCATTGAGCTTGAAGGCGCCGGCCCGGGTGTAGGTACGGTCAAGATTGGTCAGACCGTCCGAGGTGACGAAAAAACCATTGCCCTGAATCGCCAGATCCAGTGCGTTGTTGGTAAATTGCAACGCTCCCTGATGAAACTGCTGGGCAACAGCCCCGGTGGCCACACCATTACCGACCTGCGTCTTGGCATTGACAAAGATCGAGTTGGCATAAACATCCGCAAACTCGGCACGGGACTCTTTAAAGCCCATGGTATTGACGTTGGCAATGTTGTTGGCGGTAACGTTCAAATCTTTTTGTGCCGCGTTGACACCGCTCAAGGCATTGTTAAATGACATATCCAGCTCCTTAGATCGATGCTGTAGGCGTGGTGGTTGGTGGTGTGGTTGTCGCTCCTGCAATCTGCAGGATACTGTTCAGGGTTGTTGTGCCAAGGCCTTTCAGATTGAGCTGTGTCGGATTGGTTCCATTACCCAAAACCACACTATCAACCTTCCCATAAGCAAACGTAGCGATGCTCTCTGGTTTACCTTCCACATTGTTACCGTTGGCTTTCAGGACATATTTGCCTGACGCGACGGGATTACCGTTCTTGTCTTTACCATCCCAGGTGAATTCAACATTACCGCGCTGATCACCTTCCAGAGGGAACTCTCTGATAACCTGTCCGTTCTCATCTTCTACGGTAATTTTGACATTCTTGTACTTGTTCTCGACGCCGACAGCCACAACACCGCCAAGGGAGCCGTCTTTCTCCAAAAATCCGACGTTGCTCTGCAACAGCACATTTTGCCCAACCAGCGCAGAGGCCTGCAGCGCCTGGCTGGAGGTCATCAGGGTATTGAGATTACCCATCTGGGTTGACAGGCTATTGATCCCCTCCGAAGTAGACATGGACGTCATCTGGGACAACATCTGGGCATTATCCACCGGCTTGAACGGGTCCTGATAGGAAAGCTGCATGGTCAGCAACTTCAGAAAAGACGCCTGATCAAGCTCTTTCTTCGGAGCCGTTGTCGTATCAGTGGTCTGGGTCGTGGTACGGCTGATGCCGTTCACACTACTTGTATCTGCCATCTGTGCTTACCCCTATCAGGACTTGCCGAGGTTGAGAGTCTGCTGCAACATTTTTTTGGCAGAATCGGCAACCTGCACATTGGTCTGATAGCTGCGCGAGGCATTGATCATGTCCGCCATCTCTTCAACCATGTTGACGTTGGGTTTGAAAATATAGCCATCATCGTCCGCCATGGGATGGTTGGGGTTGTACTCCTTGAGCAAGGGGGCCTTGCTCTCGACAATCCCTTTCACCTCGACCCCGACCGATGATTGCTTGTCTGACATCGCCTGATCCAGTTGAGCGGCAAAGATTGGCCGCCTGGCATGGTAAGTTTTTTCCACGCTGGAGCTGACGCTGTCGGCGTTGGCCATGTTGCTGGCCACAGTGTTGAGTCGAACAGACTGTGCACTCATGGCCGAGCCTGCAATGTCAAAGACCTTGAACAAACTCATTACTGTTCTCCTTTCAAGGCCTTCAACAGGCCACTGATCTTGCCGTTCATAAATTCAAGGGAGGTCTGGTACTCAAGGCTGTTGCGCAAGAACTCGCTGCGCTCCTGCTGCACGTCAACCGTGTTGCCGTCACCGGTATCAGGCTGCAGGGGATTGCGGTACTGCATCAGACCAGGGGCATCCGATTGCAAGGCAAAGTGCTTCTCACTGGTGGTGGCCATACCAAACCCTTGCTGATGCTGGGCCTGCGCCAATGCCTCTGAGAAGTTGATATCCCTGGCTTTGAAACCCGGGGTATCTGCGTTGGCAATGTTGCTGGATAACACCTCAGCACGCTTGGAACGAACGCCCAGCGTGTATTGGTGAATCCCGAATGCCTTGTCGAATGAAATTGCCATAGCACACCTCCTGCTTGATAAATTATTAGCAAGAGGTGTGCCAAAGAGGGATTTTAAGCGGGGTTATTTGACTTTGTAGACGATGCCAGGATTACAACGGACCATTTCGAACCGATCGGTCAGACCAGCCAGTGACTCTGAGGCCCCCAGCATCAGATAACCGCCAGGGTTGAGGCTGGCTGCGAACTGATTGAGGATCTTCGACTTCACTTCCGGCGCAAAGTAGATGAGCACGTTGCGGCAGAAGATGATGTCAAACTTGCCGAGCAGGCTGTAGCTCTCCAGCAGGTTCAGTGGCCGGAACGTGGTCAATTTTCTGACACGTTCCACCACCCGCATCTTGTTGTCACCATAAGGTTCGAAGAACAACTTTTTGCGCTCAGGTGACAAACCACGGGCTAGCGCCAGGCTGTCGTACACCCCTTCCTTGCACTGATTGAGCATGGTGCTGGAAATATCTGTGCCCACAATCTGCACGCCACCGGGCAAGGTACCAGGCTTCTTGACCTGCTGTTCCAGCGCCGTCATGGCGATGGAATAGGGCTCCTGCCCGGACGAGGAGGCAGCCGACCAGATCTTGATCGGACGGCCACTCTTGCCCAGTTCGGGAAAAAGCTTGTCACTGAGTAGTTGAAAGGGATAAGTATCGCGAAACCAGAGGGTCTCGTTGGTAGTCATGGCATCAACCACTGCCATTTTCAGGTCACGCTCACGCACACTCATCGCTCGAGTAACCAGATCAGACAGACTCTCAATACCAAACTGAGTCATCAAGGGTGAAAGCCGACTCTTGACCAGATACTGTTTGTTGTCACCCAGCACGATTCCGCTCTGTACTGCCAGAAAGTTGCTGAATTGTTTGTATAAGTCGTCCGAAAGTGTCTTCATGCAGTTTGTTCTTCTTGATTAGAGTGCGCCTTGTACGGCTTTGGCCAACTCATCCGGTTGGAATTTGGCGATGAAATTGTTCGCACCGACTTTCTGCACCATGGCCTGATTGAACACCCCACTGAGGGATGTGTGCAGAATAACATGTAAGTCCTTGAGATTGGGATTGTTACGGATCTCGGCGGTAAAAGTATAACCGTCCATTTCCGGCATCTCGATGTCCGAGATCACCAAGGCAATCTGATCCTTGATGGGGCCATTCTTGGCCATCTCCAGCAACATGTTGAGTGCCTCACGCCCATCCTTGGCCAGCACACATTGCACGCCAATCGCCTCGAGGGCTCGCTGCACCTGCTTGCGAGCAACAGAAGAGTCATCTGCTACCAGCACGGGACGACCATGGGTATTGTGCTCGACACTGGCATCCACCAACTCGGCACTTACTTCGGTCGACACCGGGGAGATTTCGTTGAGGATACGTTCAACATCCAGGATCTCCACCAGCTCGCCGTCTACCTCTGTGACCGCAGTCATGTAGTTGATGCGCCCTGCCCCTTTGGGTGGCGGCAGAATGGATTCCCAATTCATGTTGATGATGCGTTCAACCGAATGCACCAAGAAGCCCTGAACTGAACGGTTGTACTCGGAAATAATAATGAAACACTTGCTCAGGTCCTCGATGGGACGTTTGCCCACCGCCATGCTGAGATCAATCACCGAAATGGTCTGGCCACGTATGTGCGCAACGCCACGAATACAGGAGTTGAGCTTGGGCATGACGGTCAAGGGAGGGCATTGCAGCACTTCACGCACTTTGAATACGTTGATGCCAAATCTTTGACGTCCATTGAGACGAAACAACAGCAGCTCCAACCGGTTTTGTCCCACCAGCTGGGTACGTTGGTTGACCGAGTCCATAATACTGGCCATAAACACTCCCTAAAAACGCTTGGCATTAATCATGCATGCGTATTGGCTTGCGTCAGACTATCGATATCACTACAAACGAATTCTGAAGCAAGCATAGTTAAATATGGTGATATGCGTGAACAACTTATCGGCCTGCGAGAGAAAATGATTAGTAGACTTTTCCTCATCTTACTGCTGTTTTGCGGCATATCTCACGCCACGGCATCCGAGGTGACCAGTTATCTGCAAGAAATGGCGCAAGAGTTTGTGCTCGGCCAGCTCGATATTCCACTCGATGCCCAGGCTCATGTGCAAGCTGCCTCCATTGATGACAGGCTACCTTTGAGCCGCTGCGAGCAGCATCTTACCATCAGTCTTCCCGCCAGGATGGAGGTGCGCCGTAACACCACCGTCTACCTCAAATGTGAGGAAGAAAAACCTTGGGACCTCTATTTGCCGGTGCGCGTCAGCATCCAGAAACCCTATGTGACCGTGGCCACCCCGGTAGCCAAGGGCGACATACTCAGTGAGAGTGTCTTGACGCTGGCCTATCAGGACCAGACCCAGATCCGCGGTGATTATCTGAGCGATCAGGCCCCCCTGATAGGGGTACGCAGCAAACGGGAACTCAAGCCGGGTCAGCCCATACGGCTCAGCCAAGTCTGCGTGGTTTGCAAAGGCGACCAGGTCACACTCAGTGCAGAAAACAGCAGCATGCAAATCAAAACCATGGCCCGAGCCTTGCAAGATGGCAGCTTCGGAGACATGATCAGCCTCGTCAATATTCGTTCAGGAAAAACAGTGCAAGGGAAAGTCAGCGCAGTCGGCTCTGTGGTGGTCACCTTCTGATACGTTTTTCAGGTTATTTTTTTCTAAAGTTCTGACGACGGTCACCGATAAACAGGTAAGCGAACAGCAAAGCAGACGAAGGTAAACACTATGGCTATTAACAATATCAACAACTTGGCGAATAATCGGTTGCAAAACACCGGTAACAGCCAGGGTGCCAACACCAAACAAGCGATCTCGTCTCCCGACAACCGTGCGGCGACTGTCAAGACAGACTCCGTCTCCTTGACCAATGAGGCGCAGCAATTGCAACAGATGCAGAAAAACCTCAACTCAGCCTCCACCGGCAATGAAAGCCGGGTCGAGAGTCTGAAGAAAGCCGTGGCCAATGGTGAATACCAGGTCAACAGCGAGGCGGTAGCCAAAAAAATGTTCAGCTTTGAATCCACTCTGGACAAGCTGCTCGGATGATGGATTTACCTTCGCTGCTGCACACCCAAGACGAATACCTCTCCCGGATGCAAGGTTTGCTGGAGGAGGAATTCAACCTGCTCAAGCAGCACCAGGCACTGGCGCTGCCTGAGCTGGCAGAGCGCAAGCAGAAACTGCTTGCCGATATTGAAGTGCTGGACCAGACCCTTGCCCGGCTGCCCGAACTGCAACAGCAGCTGTCTGCCTTTCCAGAGCAGATGAATGCCCTGCGTGAAAAACTCGATGCCTGTCAGGAACAAAACGATCTGAATGGTCGCCTGCTCGAGCTCAGCATCGTCTCCAACCGCCGCCTGGCAAGCTTTTTGAGCCAGTTGCGGGATCGCAACTCCCTGACTTATGACGCCAAGGGCAACACCCGATCCGGCACACGCTCATTTGGCATCAAGGCCTGACCCCTTTCCGCTTCCCCTCGCGCAAGCTCCGCCCGTCGCCTACCTATAACACCAGCCTCAACAGTTCTTCGCTGTCCGCACAGGCATGGATGCTCAACACGCCCGTCTCATACCGGCCATAGGTTGCCGCCAGCTCTCCCCGTGGAAAACAGATGGACCCCGGATTCATCAGCACCAGCTCCCCTTCTCGCTGCAGCACGGGTAGATGGGTGTGGCCGCTGATAAACAGGCTGCCGGGGGGCAGCGGTACCGCATCCGGGCGATAGAGATGACCATGACTGACAAACCAGCGCCGTCCATCCACCAACAACTGGTTATAAGGTGCTGTCATGGGGAAGTTCAGCAACATCTGATCCACTTCCGAATCGCAGTTGCCGCGCACCGCCATGATGTGCGGCGCCAGCTGATTGAGCCGCTCAGCCACGGCGGCGGGGGCATAACCCGGCGGCACCGGATTGCGCGGGCCATGGTTGAGCAGATCGCCGAGCAGCAGATAGTGATCGGGCTGCCAGGGAGCAAGCTGGGCCAGCACCTGTTCCAATGCGCTCAGGCTGCCGTGCAGGTCTGAAATGATAGCAATCTTCATCGCGAACTCCCTTACTGCTTGCTGAAATAGAGATCCTTGGTGGCGATTGCCCCCTTGAGGTTCTGGCTCGGCAACCCGCGCAGTGTGGGGTCCACCAGCCGCATCTGGTTGTAGTGATACACGGGAATGGCGGGCATTTCGTCCATCAGCAGCTGCTCGGCCTGGCGATAGAGTCCGGTCCGGGTACTACCATCCAGGGTGTCCGATGCTTGCTGCAGCAAGCCATCAAAGGCCGGATTGCAATAACCGCTCTCGTTCTGTGGATCCTGACAGCGGAAGCTGTTGAGCATGGATGAGGGCTCCACATAATCTCCAAACAGGAAGGAGCGGACCAGCATGAAATCACCACTGTCTTTTGCCACCTGATAGGCGCTCCACTCCATGTTGTTGAGAGACACCTCCACCCCCAGCGGTTTCCACATGGCGGCCACCGCCAGCGCCAGCTTCTTGTGGCTCTCAGACGTGTTGTAGGTCAACGTCAGCTTGAAGGGACGGGCACTGTTGTACCCTGCCTGTGCCATCAAGGCAGCAGCCTTGGCCAGCCGTGTCGGCTGATCCTGCAGAGCCAGCGATGAGCCAAGTGACTCATAGCCTGGCATGCCAGGCAGCAGAGACCAGGCAGGTCGCTCTCCCTGACCGCTGACCTGTTCGGTCAGCACGTGACGGTCTATGGTCATGGCCAGTGCCTGGCGCACCCGTACATCCTGCAGCTCGGGACGGCGCAGATTGAAGGTATAGAGATAGGTGCCAAGCAGGGGCAGACCCCAGATCCGCTCTGGCGTCGTCTGTTTGGTCTTCTGGTAATACTCAAGTGCCACCTTGTTGGTGAGCTGGATCTCCCCTGCCTCATAGCGCAGCCGTTCAGCATGCTGGGAGGAGAGCGGCAGATAGGTCACCCGCTTGATCCGGGTGTGCAAGTCATCCCAATAATGGATGTTTCGCTCAGCCTCGATACGTTCATTGGGCGCCCAGTTCACCAGCTTGTAAGCCCCATTGCTGACCAGTTTGCCGGGCTGGGTCCACTCTTTGCCAAACCGGGTGATCGCCTGCTCATTGACGGGAACAAAGGGGCGTTGACTGACCAGTTGCAGGAAATAGGGTACGGGTCGCTCCAGTGTCACCTTGAGGATCTGGCTGCTCTCGGCTTCCACCCCCAGCGACGTGAGCTCGAGAGCCCCGGCATAGATGGATTGAGCATTGTTGATACCGGTCGCCAGCAGCAATCCGGCGGAAGGGGATCCTTGCGCAGGATCCAGCAGCCGACGCCAGGCGTAGACGAAATCCTGTGCGGTAAGCGGCTCGCCGTTGGACCATTTGAGCTGGGGTCGCAGGAAGAAGCGCCACACCAGCCCATCTTCGCTGGTCTCCCAGCGCTGGGCCTGAGCCGGCACTATCTTCCCCTGACCATCTTCGCTCACCAGCCCTTCAAACAAATCCACCAGCACCACTTCCCCCGGAAAACCGGAGCGGATCTGGGCCGGATCGAGGGACTCAGGCTCATCACCGTTTCCCTTGACCAGCGTCTGGCGATCCGACAGCACAGTCTCCTGGGTAACAGTGGTTGCTTGCAGCGACGGGGCCATCAGCAGGCCCAGCAGCAAGGGAGAAAGCCAGCGACGGACTGGCCGGCATGCCGGCTGATAAACAGCGGGGCGGTAAACCATGACATAAACCTCGTTCGATTCACTTTATTTCAAGAAGGGGGAAGGCCGGCAGCGCGCCTGAATACGAATGCATGATGCTGCGCTTGTTATCCCCGAAGACGCCCCGTATTGTATCGGGCTTGCCCAAGAGATGGAGTCTTTCGGGCTATTTTTTTCCGTAGTTTTTTATGAAATACGAGTGGTTGTCGCTGGTAACGGCCTGACACGTCTTTCGATCTGGCTACATTCTCAGGAGTTGTTATGGGGTATGAGTGGCTGGCGCTGGCAGCGGCCAGTTTGTGGGCAGTGGCGGCCCTGATTTCGGTCAAACCGGCCCGCCACCTGGGGGCATTTGCCTACAGTCGCTGGCGCATGTTTCTGGTCAGCCTGATGCTGGGCACCGCCAGCATCGCCACCGGAGGCTGGCAATCCCTTAGCGAAAGCGCTCTTCCCCTGCTGGCGCTGTCGGGCCTGATCGGTATCTTTGTCGGGGATACAGCCCTGTTTGCCTGCATGAACCGGCTGGGCCCCAGGCGCAGCGGCCTGTTGTTCTCCTGCCATGCACTCTTCTCCGCCCTGCTCGGTCTCTGGTTGTTTGGTGAGCGGCTCGGCGGCTGGCGACTGGTGGGAGCGCTGCTGGTGTTTGCCGGTGTCATGCTCGCCATCCTGTTCGGCCGGCGTGGCGGCAATCAGCACAACGAGTGGGAGCAGGTGCGTGGACACCTTGCCATCGGCATCGGCCTGGGGCTGACCGCCGCCTTCTGTCAGAGCCTGGGTGCCATCATCGCCAAGCCAGTGATGATGAGTGGCAATGTCGACGCTGTGAGCGCCTCCGGCATCCGCATGGGCAGTGCCCTGTTGGCTCACTGCACCTTGCGAGCGCTGAGAGTGCCGCTCGCCATGCCCCACAATCCCATCAACCGTCAGGTGCTGGGTTTGATTGGCATCAACGGTTTCCTGGCCATGGCCATGGGGATGACACTGATCCTGGTCGCCCTGCGCCAGGGAGAGGTCGGCATGGTGGCGATCCTCTCCTCCACCACGCCAGTCATTCTGCTCCCCCTGCTGTGGTGGCATTCGGGTCAGCGCCCCTCCCTTGCGGCCTGGGCGGGCGCCCTGCTGGCTACGCTGGGTACGGCCATGGTGCTGGGGGTCAGCGGACACTGAGCAAGGCGCGCCTTGCCCAGTGTCAGGCGAGCGGCTTAAAACTGGGCGATTTCCTCTGCCGTCAGCTCGCGGTATTCGCCCGGTGCCAACGCTTCATCCAGCGCCAGTGTACCGATCTGCTCCCGATGCAGCCCCACCACCTTGTTGCCGATGGAGGCAAACATCCGTTTCACCTGATGATACTTGCCTTCATGGATGGTAAGGCGGGCCTCGCGCTCGGCCAGAATTTCCAGCTGGGCGGGACGGGTCTTCTCGGTCTCGTTGCGCAGAAACACGCCATCGGCAAACAGCGATATGGCATCCTGATGCACCGGGTCGGCCAACCAGACATGGTAGGTCTTGGCACACTCATAGCGTGGCGAGGTAATGCGATGGGACCATTTGCCATCATCGGTGACCAGCACCAGACCCGTGGTATCGAGATCGAGTCGACCAACCACGTGCAGCTTGCCCATGGCGGGTTCATCCATCAGGAAGAAAACGGTCGGGTGATCCGGATCCTCGTTGGAGCAGACGTAACCTTCCGGTTTGTGCAGCATGAAGTAGCGATTGCGCTGATCCAGCGTCAGCATGACACCGTCAAATTCAACCTGGCTCTGCTCGTTGATGTGAAAAGCGGGTTGTTTGACCACTATGCCATCCACAGTGACCTCTCCCTGCCGGATCAGTTTGCCCGCCAGGGAACGGGTCAAATCGGAACAATCGCAAAGAAATTTATCGAGCCGCATGCACAACCTCAGAGTCCATCAATAAAGGGGCGCCATTATATAGGCCAAGGCCAACAACTCCAGCAATAAGCAGTGCTGGCGTAAACCGTACCACAATGACGAAGCATGGCGCGGATGTTAGACTGCCTGCTGAGGGCCTAACATTACGCATAATAATAAAGTCAGGAAGCCGTATGAAGTCACACACTCCTCATCCCGTCATTCCCGTCAACCAGCTACAAGCAGGCATGTATGTGATCGCCATCACCAGCCAGACCGGCGGCATGGAGATCGCCCAGATGGGGCTGGTGACGACTCGTCAGCAAATTGATGACCTGATCCGGCGCGGTGTACTCACTGTGCGCGTCGATATCGCCCGCAGTAAATTGGCTGGCATAGAGCAGATTATCTTTCCCGACACGGCAGCCTCTTCAATTGCGTCACAACGCCCGACAAACAGCGCGAACGGCGAGGGGCGTGAGCTCAAGATCCGCCGCCTGTATCAGGAGGCCCGTGAGCTGCAAGGCAAATTCATTCGCCAGCTAAAAGCGGGTGAGCCCATCGACATTACCCCCTTGGCAACCGTGGCCGAAGAGATGGTGGACACCATGTTCACCCACGGCGATGCCATGCTCTGTCTGGCCCGCATTCGTGCCAAGGATGCCTACCTGATGGAACACTCCATGAACGTGGCCATACTGCTGGCCAACTTCGGCCGTTATCTGGCGCTGGAGCGCAGCGTGCTCAAGGAGCTGACTCTGGGGGGGCTGCTGCACGATGTGGGCAAGATCATGACCCCGGATGAGGTGCTCAACAAACCGGGCAAGCTGACCGATGAAGAGTTCACAGTGATGCGCCAGCACGTGGTACATAGCCATGACATTCTGAGCAGCACCCCGGGCATCACAGCCACCATGCTGGAAGTCGCCGCCAATCACCATGAGCGGCTCGATGGCACCGGCTATCCCCGCCACCTCAAGGGTGACCAGCTGTCTCTCTACACCCGCATGAGCGGCATCGTCGATGTCTACGACGCTGTGACGGCGGATCGGGTCTACAAGCAGGGAATGCAGCCGACCCAGGCATTCCGGATCCTGCTCAAGGGGGCAGACCACCATTTTGATCGACTGCTGGTGACCAAGTTCATCAAATGCATGGGGGTCTATCCGGTGGGCACCCTGGTACAACTTTCCAACCAGCGACTGGCCATCGTCATGCAGCGCAATCCGCAAGAGCCGCTCAAGCCGGTGGTGAAGGTGATCTATCACGCTACCCAGCGCCACTACCTCGAGGTGCAGTGGCTGGATCTGGCGAAGTCCGGGGTACAGGAGAGCATAGAAAGCACGGTCGATCCCAAAGAGTTTGGCATCAGTCTCGCCAACTTCGTCTAGTTGGCGCCCCCTTCCCATTCGACACAGTGCTGGATCAAAAACTCTTCATCCAGCGGTGACAGATCGAAACGGATGCTGGCCTCTTCAATGGCACGGATATCGTGTTGATGATGCTCGCTGAGCCAGCGCACAGCGCGGCGCAGATCTTCGCCATGGGGCAGCAGAGTGTGGTCGCTCATGGGGGATACCTCCGTTAAGCCATTGGCACCAGCCGCACTGTCGGGCTGTCTTTGTATAGCGTAGACCGTTCGCCGCCCCTTCTCGATCTCCCCCTCCATCTTGCCGCAGACAAAAAACCGAGATCAAGGCAGGCAAACGCCCTATCCACCACAGATGCCTTGACCACTGCCCGGCCGCTTCTTGGCCACAAGAGTGGTCGGCAACCAGCAAGTGATCCGTCCTTTGGTGCAAGCCGGTCTGGCGACTTGACGCCAGCCACCCTGTCAAGGGTATGCTCGTCCTCTTGCCGACCCGTCCCGCTGGCAGCGGGATCGCCGCACTTCTTTTACAAGGCAGTCATACAAGGAAGCTGAATGCAAACCAAGGACAAGTGTCTGGCCGCCCTGGTCATCCTCTGCTGGGGACTGAATTTCGTGGCGATCAAGTGGGGGCTGGAGGGGATACCGCCGCTGTTGCTGGGAGCGCTGCGCTTCGTCGGCGTGGTCTTCCCTGCCATCTTGCTGGTACCCAGGCCCACCATGCCCTGGCGCTGGCTGCTGGCCTATGGTGGCGCCATCAGCCTGGGGCAGTTTGCCTTCCTGTTCAGTGCCATGAAGTTCGGCATGCCGGCGGGCATGGCCTCGCTGGTACTGCAATCCCAGGTGGTGTTCACCCTGCTGTTCGCCATGCTCTGGCTGGGGGAGCGCTGGCAGCCCCATCACTGGGTAGCGCTGCCGCTGGCGGGGGCAGGCCTCTATCTCATCGCCACCCATGGCGAGGGCAACCTGACCCTGCTCGGCTTCGTGCTGACGCTCTGCGCGGCCGCCTGCTGGGGCCTTGGCAACGTCATCAACCGCCAGATTGGGCTGCGTTATCAAACACCATTACCAAGCCTTATCGCCTGGGGCGGTCTGGTGCCCATACTGCCCTTCTTCGCGCTCTCCTGGTTGTTCGAAGGGCCGGAGCGCATTGCCAGCAGCCTGCTCAACTTCAGCTGGCAGGGGTTCTTGTGCGTGCTCTATCTCTCCTTTGTCGCCACTTGGCTCGGTTACGGCCTGTGGGGCCGCCTGCTGATGCGTTATCCGGTGGCCCAGGTGGCACCGCTCTCCCTGCTGGTGCCCTGCGTCGGCATGGTGGCGGCTGCCGTCCTGCTCGATGAGCACCCCACTCCGTTGCAGTGGCTGGGTTCTGGTCTGGTGCTGCTCGGCTTCGTGGTCCATCTGCTGGGTGGCCGGCTGCGCTGGTTCAAGCCACAGACGGCACCTTGATGACCAGGGCGTTATTTGCCCATCGCCATTGACCCAACTGGCAAAAATTTCCATCATGAGCAAGTCCCTATCGGGACTGACGTCACCAGACCGTGCCTGCAGGATGCAGACCATCAGGAGAGAGCAAGGATATGCCATCGACAGCCTCAGCCGGGGTGAGCCCCGTCCCGACCCTTATTCGCACCACTGCTTACACCGCCGCCATCACCCTGACCCTGTGCTGGAGTCAGTTTGGCTGGGGTGCCGGCCTGCCTGCGGATCTCAAGTGGGAGAGCAACAATGCGGACCCTGTCTACGCCGACCCGGCCGCCAAACGTGGCGGCACCTTTCGCGGATTTGTCACCAGCTTTCCACTGACCCTGCGCAAATTCGGGCCCGATTCCAACGGCAGCTTTGCCAGCTATGTCAGGGAAAGCAACCTGCCGCTGCTGAGCACCCATCCCGTCACAGGCAACCCCATGCCCATGCTGGCAAACGCATGGGCCTTTGGCGCCGATCACAAGACCCTCTATTTTCGCATCAACCCCAAGGCTCGCTGGTCAGATGGCAAGCCCGTCACTGCCGATGACTGGGTGTTTACTCTCAAGATGATGCGCAGCAAGGAAATAAACGACCCCTGGTACAACAACTACTACAGCACCCAGATCACAGACGTGACTCGCTTCGATGACCACACCCTCTCCATCACCAGCGGCAGCGGCAGCGAAAAGAGTCGGGAAGATCTGCTGGAATCCCTGCCATTCACCCCGGAGCCAAGCCACGCCATCAAGCTCACGGCCAACTGGGTCAAGGAGTACAACTGGAAAATACTGCCAGTCACGGGCCCCTATCAGCTCGGTGAGGTAAAAAAGGGCAAGTCGGTTAGCTTCAAGCGGATCAAAGATTGGTGGGGAGACGAGGAGCGCTACTTTCAGCACCGCTTCAACCCGGACAGGATTGAGATCAAGGTGTTGCGGGATCAGAACATCGCCTGGCAACACTTCTTGCGCGGCGATCTGGATACCTTCCCGCTGGTCATGCCCAACTGGTGGCACGACAAGACCAAAACCGCAGAATTCGAGAAGGGTTATATCGAGCGGCTCTGGTTCTACAACCAGACCCCCCAATCCCCCATGGGACTCTATCTCAATACAGCAGACCCGCTGCTCAGCGAGCTCAATGTACGGCTCGGCATCCAGCATTCCCTCAACCTAGACAAGATGCTCGTCACCTTGCTTCGAGGGGATTACCAGCGACTCAACAGCTACGGGTCGGGCCAAGGGGATTTTACCAACACAGAGATAAAGGCACGCCCGTTTGATCCCAAACTTGCGCGCAGCTATTTCGCCAAGGCTGGTTTCAACAAGGTGGGGCCACAGGGCATTTTGCAAAACGACAAGGGGCAGCCACTGACGCTGACCATCACCTACACCACGGCAGAACATGCCCAGCGGCTCACTTTGCTGCGGGAGGAGGCCAAGAAGGCGGGGCTCAATCTCGAGCTCAACCTGATGGATGCCTCTTCGGGTTTCAAGTCCATGCTGGAGAAAAAACACCAGAGTGCCTGGATGGCATGGAGCGGCGGTCGCTATCCCGCTTATTGGGAGTTTTTCCACAAGGTCAATGCCAACAAGCCCCAGACCAACAACATCATGAACATCGATGATGACGCCATCACTGCCCTGGTGGAGCAGTACGACAAGGAGTTCGACTTCGCCAAAAAAGCGGCGCTGTCGCGGCAGATCCAGCAGCGTCTGTATGAACTGGCCAGCTTTGTCCCTGCCTATCAGGTGCCCTATACCCGGGAAGGGGCCTGGCGCTGGATAAAATTGCCCAAGCTGCCCGCCACACCCAAAAGTGACCTGCTTTACTGGCCACTCGATGGCGGAAGTAGCGGCTACAGCTACGGCGGTCTGCTCTGGATCGACGACCAGCTAAAAACCGAGACAAAAGCCGCCATCAAAAACGGCAAGACCTTTCCTGCCGTCATGAAGATAGACACCACTTATCGGCAACCTTGAGACCAAAGTACATATCAAACAAAAGACCCCGCACCAGAGGTGACGGGGTCTTTTTTGTTTGCAACCGTGGTTGCAGCCTTGACGCGAGGGGCGATTAAGCGCGCTTGGCCTGCTTCTCGGCAATGGCGTCAGCCACGTCGGCCGGCGACAGCACTATGCCTTCCTGATCCGGCGTCGGGAACACGGCGACACACAGCTCGTCCTGCTCCATGCCGTCAACCCAGCGCTCCAGCCACACCTTGAGGGTGATGGACTGCGGCTTGCATTCGGCCCATTCACCCTCGGCCCACGCCTGGGCGTACTCAGGGTGTGGCCATACCGGGATGCAATCTTCATCGTCTGTGGTCAGCATCATGACGCCGTGCTCGTCGGTCAGGACAAACAGCTCTTCGTACTCGACCAGCTTGCTGATGAAGTGCTCGTAACGGTAGTCGGCATTCAGTTGCAGCGCAGCATTGCGCTCGGTTTCGCTCAGTTCATAGCTCATTGGCCAAGTCTCTCTTTCAATAAAGGGCGCCATGTTCACATCTTGCTGACAGCTTGTCCAGTATGAGAGATCGGTCACCTATTTTTCGGCAATATCAGCCCAGTTCAGGCGTCACCAGGGAGATCTCCGACGTCTCGCAACAACGCTGGCGCAGCCAGTAGGCGGACTCCACCTCGACGAAGCAGAGCTGATCCCGTCCAGCCAATGCGCCACCCATGATCTGCTCGAATCGCAGCACCTGTTGTTGCTCCCAGGCGTTGGCCAGTTTGGATCCATGGGCTTCGTCCACCACCTCGCGGCGCAGCTCGAACAGGTTATCGGTGATCGGGCTGTTTATCTTGGCCGGGCTGTGCCAATACATCAGCAGATTGTCCATCATCTCGCTGTCGTAGTTGGCAAGGGCATCCAGCTCGGGCGTCGCTCCGACATCGCTGGCAGCAAAATCACACCAGCCAGCCGTCAGCGGCGCCAGGGTTTGCGCAGCCGCACCCTTGCCATGCTGACGCAATACGGCCACATCCCCCCCCTTTATGGCTGGCAGCCAGACATCGCCCTGATGCTTGTCGAGCAGAGGTAGCAGCAGAGAGGCGGGATAGACAGGGAAACGGGGGCCGAGAGTGTGAAGCAGTGATACTAGCGTGATCTTTACCATGAGGGGCGCCTTGAACTGGAAGGCCGATATTCAGTGCTCGGCCAGAAAGACAAAGGAGAGCCTTATCCTATCATGTTTGAACGCTGGCGAGCGGACTCACATTTTCACAGATCAACTCGGATAGCTGCGCCCAAAAAAACAGCGTTCAAGCACTCCCCGCACGGATAAAGCCCAATAGTTTGAACCAGCGCCCACTAAAGTGGATCCGGGAATGCTAGTTTGCATACATCTTTAGCGTAAGGAGTGCATTCATGATTGGGATCGACCAGATTTCTAACGACTTTGTAAACGACTTGAAAATACTGGCATGCTTTGATCCGGCCAACATGAGCCTGGGGATCAAGTTGCGCAGTGACATGTCCGACGAGCTGTGTCAGGCGGCTGTACGTCTGCATCAGCAGGGGCTCATCAGCGCAGAAGATGGCGGCTACCTGACTCCTTTTGGCATGACAATGGTTGAGCATCTGCAGCATCTGATAGTCGCACTCAAACCGCTTTGATCGCCTGCGGGGCCCAGAGCGAAAAGTTGATCAACTCCCAGCGCAAGCCCTGGCGCAGCAAACAGGCAAACAGCAAAGGACCTTCGGGTCCTTTTACTTTGCCATCGACCATCCACTCCCCTTCCCGCTTTGGCAAAGGCTGAGCCTTGATCTCATCAGGCTGACTACCATTCCCAAGACGTACCTGAACAAACTGCCGGCATACGGCTTTCGCTTCTGTAGCGGATGTACTCTGTGTCTGAAGATTGGCAATGGTCAGCAGGCTGGCAGCAAGAAGAAGTGATGGGGTCATGGTGAAATTCAAGGTCAAAGATGATGCTGAAAACAGTGAAGATGGCCCATAAACAAAAAGCCGTGGAACCAGAGGCACCACGGCTTTCTTAAATTCTGTAAGAATTACAGAGCAGTTACGTTCTCAGCCTGCGGGCCTTTCTGACCTTGGGTCACAGAAAACTGTACGCGCTGACCTTCAGCCAGGGTACGGAAACCGTTACCGCTGATAGCGCTGAAGTGAACGAAAACGTCCGGGCCGTTTTCTTGCTGGATGAAGCCAAAACCTTTGGTTTCGTTGAAAAACTTAACGGTACCGGTGATCATGTTAGACATATCTTTAACCTGTATTCTAAATAATTACTTATGCTTTTCAGCGGATAAAGCTCAAAAACGGGATTAACTTATGAACAACAGGAAAAGATGTAAAACATCATATTCATTGACATAACTTTGGCCCTTTCAAGCTGATTTAGATTATACGTGGCTTTGGGGATTACGCAAACAAATTTGTGCCCTGCCAATGGCAGGGCACAGCCGTTTATAGTGAGGGCGATTCCAGTGCCTGAACCAGTACCTTGAGGAAGCGAGCCGCCTCGCCACCGGTGCAGGCCCTGTGATCAAAGGTCATCGACAGAGGCAGCACTCTGACCGGGCGAGCCTCCCCGTGGATGAACACCACCTTCTCGAACAACTTGCCCGCACCTATGATGGCCACCTGCGGTGGCGTCACGATTGGGCTGGCATAACGACCCGCGATGGCACCGAAGTTGGTGAGGGTAATGGTCGCCCCCTGCAGCATCTCCCGCGGCACAGCTCGTGCCTTCACATCCGCGATCATCCGATCCAGTCCCTGCCGGATGTCGGCTCCCTCCCGCTCGGCTACGTTCTCCATCACAGGCACATAGAGCCCATGCTTGGAGTCGACCGCAATGGCCACGTTGACCTCATTGAACAGCCGCCTTGAGAGCGTATCGCCGTCAAACCAGGCATTCATGGAAGGTTCGGCACGACAGGCGACACCGATGGCCTTGATGAGCCGTACTGTCACATCTTCGTCTGGGCGCCAGTGACGCAGATCCACTTCGTCGGTGATGCTGACCGGCACCACTGTCTGATGAGAAAGCTCCATCGCCTTGGCCATGGCCCGGCGCGAGCCCTTGAGGAACTCGTTGCCGCTGCTCTGCTGCGCCTCGAATGCCGCCTGCACATCCTGCTCGGTCACCATGCCGGCGCTGCCACTGCCTTTGATCCGATCGATATCCAGACCCAGTTTCTGTGCCAGCAGCCGCACCGCAGGCATGGCTTGCACCAGGCTACCCCCCGGGGCTATGGCCCCCACCACGAAGTGATCCTCGATATGCTGTTGGTGAGCGCTGACCTTGCCCACCACAGTTCCGTCATCTTCACCCCCTTCAAATTCCACCAGTGGCGCGCCGATGTGGAGAATGTCGCCCTCCTGACCACAAAGCCTGGCAATAACCCCCGCCACCGGCGAGGGCACATCCACCAGCGCCTTGGCGGTTTCTACCGACAACAGCACCTGATCGACACTCACTGTATCGCCAGTACTCACCTTCCATTCGACGATCTCGGCCTCGGCCAACCCTTCGCCCAGGTCCGGTAATTTGAAAAATTTCATGACCAGTTCTCCATCTGCGGGGCAATCACCAAACGTTGGAAGATTCCATGGCTATTTTTTGCTCGGCTGCTGAAGCGCCAAAATTTGAAAAATGTCATAGCCATTTGTTCTCCATCAGCTGGTAAGCCGCATCCGCGATATCCTGCTCTGTGATGAGGTAATACTCTTCGTTGCGATAATAGGGTACAGCGGCATCCACCCCGGTGAGGCGCTTGGGCGGCGCCTTGAGGGAGGCCAACGCCTCCTCGGTCACCCGCGCCACTATCTCGGCGCCCACCCCGAAGCTGCCGCACGCCTCGTGCACCACCAGCAGACGGCCTGTCTTGCGCACCGACGCCAGAATGCTCTCCATGTCGAGCGGCTTGATGGTCGCCAAATCCAGCACTTCGCACTGGATATCCTGCTCCGCCAAGAGGCTCGCCGCCCGCATCACCTCCTGAATACAGGCCCCCCAGGCAACCATGGTGACGTCCCGCCCCGGCCGCAGGGTGAAGCAGACGTCCAGCGGCAGACCGACACCGTCATCCACCACGTCCGACTTCATGGAGCGATAGATACGATCAGGCTCGAAGAACATGACGGGATCCGGGTCACGAATGGCCGATAGCAGCAAGCCATAAGCGCGCCTCGGGCTGGAGGGAATGACCACCCGCAGGCCCGGAATATGGGCAAACAGGGCTTCAACGCTCTCGCTGTGGTGCTCCGGCGAGTGAATGCCGGCGCCGTAGGGAGAGCGATAGACGATGGGGCAGGAGAGACGGCCACGGGTGCGGTTACGCATCCGCGCCGCCTGGCAGATGATCTGCTCCATGCCGGGGAAGATGAAGCCCTGAAACTGGAACTCGGCCACCGGCTTGAGCCCCTGGGTTGCCATCCCCACCGCCACCCCGGCGATCAGCCCCTCGGCCAGCGGTGTATCTATCACCCGCTTGAAACCAAACTTGTCGCGAAGGCCAACAGTGGCCCGAAACACCCCGCCATTGACCCCGACATCCTCCCCCAGAACAACCACATCAGGGTCGTGTTCCATCTCATGGTGCAGTGCCAGATTGATGGCTTCGAGCAGTGTCATTTCACTCATGCGTCCTCCCCCACTCGGCGTCATCAGCCACCGCATTCCCGTGGCATGTCATGTCGTCACACCAGGCAGGCTTGATGGCATCCTGCAGTCTCATCTCATCGATCATGAGCGTTCCTCCCCGGCGTGACGCTGCATGCCCTTGGCGATGATGCGCTGGCGCTGCCCGCGATAATCCCTGGGCAACTCGGCAAACTGATAGTCGAGCAGGGTTTCCGGCGCCTGCGGGGCCGTGCTTTCATAGGCAGCCACGGCGCGATCGACCTCCCGGCTCGCCTCGGCCAGCAGCTCCTGCTCCTGATGCTCGTCCCACCAGCCCTGTTCAAACATGAATTGTCGCAACCGCTTGACCGGCTCCTTGGCCCAGGCGGCTTCCACCTCGGCAGCATCCCGATAGCGGGTCGCATCGTCGGCCGTGGTGTGATCCCCCAGCCGATAGCTGATTGCCTCTATGAGCGTCGGCCCCTTGCCACTGCGCGCACGCTCGACGGCGATGCGGGTGGCATCATAAACAGCCACCACGTCGTTGCCGTCAACCTGGATGCTGCGTACCCCGGCGCCAACTCCTTTCTGGGCCAGGGTGGGTGCGCTCGACTGCAACTTGCGCGGCACAGAAATGGCCCACTGGTTGTTGTTGATGATCATCACCATGGGTAGATGCCAGACTCCGGCGCAGTTGAGCCCCTCCAGGAAGTCCCCCTTGGAGGTACCGCCGTCACCTATGGTGACCACGGCCACTCTGGGCTGGTTGCGCAACTTGAAGGCCGCCGCTATGCCGGCGGCATGGGTGATCTGGGTGGCGATGGGCACGCAGATGGGCAAGTCCTCCGACAGCTCGCCGTCGGCCTTGTAAAAAACACTACCCCGTTCGTCCCCACCCCAATATTGCAGGTTTTTCTCCATGGGCACGCCCCGCACATAGAGGGTGGGCATGTCCCGGTAGTAGGGCACATAGACATCCTGCTCCTGCATGGCGAGACCGACGCCTATCCCGACCGCCTCGGCTCCCAGATGGGAGGGAAAGGTGCCGAGCTTGCCGGTTCGCTGCAGCGCGATTGCTTTCTTGTCATAGCTGCGCACCATCACCATGTTGCGGTAGAAAGTGTGCAGTATCGCCTTGTCCAGCCAGGTCGGTAGTGTCGCGACCGGGCGCCCTTCCTCATCGAGGTAACGAAGGAAAGGGATGTCGACATGGGTCATAACTGGCTCCTTGCCGTTGTCAACGTCACCACCATGAGGTGACCCTTAGAATGTAAATAAGATGTTAACTAAAGAGCAATGTGATTTAACCAGGTAAGACCAGTAGAAACTTCTTTAATTTCAGAAAGACACTGAACTTTTCGGCTGAGCAGATACGAAAAAAGGAGCCGCTTCGGGCTCCCTTTTGGGTGGATGCGGGATCACTCCCACATCAATGGATTCGCGTCACCAGCCGGACGACGCGCAGGTCTATGGCACAGAAGACGGGTTCGGCTCACTCCCACAAGCGGGTCGGCACCACCAGCAGCACGGTACGCTGACCGATGGCCACATTGGCGTTGGGAAAGACCACCGCTTCCCGCGTCTTTTCTACCGTGTAGCGCAGTTCACCATCCTCGGCCAGCACGAATCCCTGGGGAAACTCGGTGAAATTGTCCACATCGCTGGCAAACAGGAAGCGAAACTGGGCCGAATGCTTGTTGATCACCCGGTCGATGGCAAAAATGGTGAAGTCATCCGCCCGCCAAGGCTCGAGCGCCACCTCATCCCGAGTTACCAGCTCCTGCAGCGCCTGACGGGTCTCGATGAAGCGGGTCATGTCGTTCTCGCCAAACGGGCGCACCTTGCCCAACTCTACCGTGAAGGCATGGGCACCATGCTGGTGCGAGCTGTAATAGCTGAAGGTGGTGGTGGGGCTGCTGGAGAGCAGTATGGTACGCACCCCGCAGGCACCGAGGAACTGCACCTGCTCCTTGCAATGCGGCCGCTCATGGGGGAAAGGGTAGACAGCAAACTTCTCGTGACGCGAACCGCGAATGGCGGTGTGCAGGTCGTAGTGATAACGGGGCCGGGCAGGATTGGCAAAGAAGCGACTCACATACTGCTCGAGGCGCATGGCACGAATGCGCTCCTGATTGCACAGCCCCTCCCCCTTGCTGTGGGCACCGGAGAAGAGCCGGTTCATGTTCTCCTCCACCTCCCGCAACCCCAGGTTCATGGCGGCCGGGTTGCCAAACAGGAACAGCACCCGATGACGGGCGCTAAGCTCGCCGCTGAGCAGCCGGGTCAGCAGCTGGTTGCAGATCTCGATGGGTGCGGTTTCGTTGCCGTGAATGCCGCAGGAAAGCACTATGTCCTTGCGTCCCCCGGGCTGATCGCCCGCGCCACTGGCAGGCTCCAGACAGAGCACACCCGTATCCCAGACGCTCACCCGGGAGCCATCGGGCAGGCCAAACGCGAAGGGCTCAAGCTGCCACTCGTGGTGGCGGGTCAGGGCCAAAAAATCATGCTGGGGAATCATCCATCTCACCCTTTTGTCAGGAACGCTATGGGCGGATTATACGCAAGGCGTGCGGGCTTAAAATCAGTTTTTAAACAAATTCAAACAGTAAGGATACAAAGCTGGCGACAGATAGTGACAAATCGACAAGGTATGGGGTAAAGGAAGGGGAAATCACGGGAAGTAAAACAGCACTGCAGGGAAGCAATAATATCAGGCAATCATTCACACGCTGGCACGGGCCAAGTCGGGATTAAGCAATCATGAACAGCAGAAAAACAAGGCATCCATGCCCGGCAGATCAACCACGCCAGAACGGCTTGGTGGTCTCTTGATAGCGATCAGATTCGTTCAGGCCGATGTCCTTGAGCAGGTACTCGGGCAGCTCGGAGAGCTGGCGACGGCTGCGGCTGCGTTCCAGCCAGGTCAGCACTGTCATTTTGACACGAGCAACCAGATTCGATTGGCTGGAATGATGGTAACCGGTCTCGGTATAAGTCATGTTGGCCATGATGTGGCTCCTCTTGATGATGTCTGCGCGGGGTACGAATTTGTTGCGCAAAGCTTAGTCAGGAGAGACAACCGACTCAATTGACGAATTTTGATACAACGCATTAGTAAAGCTAATGCTGCATATCGTCAGCCATTAAAATATAACCAATTGATTTTTAACTATTAAATAACCATTTTATTCCGCATGAAAACCCGACAGCATATTCTCCTGCGTGGCACACCTCTAACTATGCAGTTTCTTGTCTTGGCTATGCAGTCACCGGATCTAAAGGCGAGGCGGGCAACCTGGTGTTTACATCCAGTTGTTAAACAAGAGATCTTTTATTGATCCTTATTTAACAGAGAGATACAAAAACAACACACCCAAATGGCTATCACTTCTGATGCTCGCCAAGAGCATCAAAAAGGAGGCACTTGGCGCGCTTTCGGCATACTGGTATGGTTATTTATACAGTATTTCAGCCCCCTCCTGCCAACTCTCTTTAGAGGGTGTGACAGGGGCGACCACAGGACATGCCGATGGACACATTTACTCCGACTGCCGCCCTACGTCAACAGATGGACGCGCTCGAAGAGGCGCTGGCCCGCCTGGCCCGACAGCTGGGTCAGCTACCCTTGCTGGAGGCTCACGTCTATCCCCTTCCTGCCGTACCCCAGGGGCAAGAACACGAGCCCATCGAGCAGATAGAAGTGGGTTATCTGGGTGGAGAGGAAGCATTGGCGGCCACCCTGGCGGCCTATCAGGATCACAGCGCTCGCCCCGGCTGCTCCACCAAGGCTACCCACCGCCTGCCGGGCTGGCTGCGCTTCTCTGCCGCCAGCGCCAGCCTGCTACGCCCGCTGCTCGAGGAGATCAACGCCCGCAAACTCGCTTTCAAGGGGCTGGTGCAACAGGCAGGCGGGCGGGATGAGAAATTCGAGCTGGTACACAGGGCCCTGCCCGGGGTGATCACCCTGCAGGTCTACCGCAAGCTGACCCTGCTGGAGGGTGAGTTGCATTCCCTCGGCTTTACCTGGGCCGACAAACAAAGCATCAACCGCCTCAGCCGGGAGCAGGTGCTGGAGATGCTGGAGCGCAGCCGCCGCTATATTCCAGCGCTCTCCAACAGTGAGGAGTGGAGCAAGATGGTGGATCAGGAGGTCTATGACCTTCGCCGCCTGCCTGCCGATGCCGAGCTAAGGATCCGGCGACCGGTCAAGACCCATCCCATGATCAACCTGCTCTGGCAGGACAGGGAGCCCCGCAAGCAGCAGCTCAAGGCGAGCCTGCCCCTGCTGCTCTGCTCGGATACCCAGCCCGGCGTCACCCACCTTGGCCACTACCCGCCCAAGCTGCGGCAGGCGCGGCGGGATCGCAAGATTGGCGGTGAGCCCATCATAGAGCGCCTGCACCTCTACCTCTATCAGGGGTAGCCGCCAGCCGGCAGACTCCCCCTCTCCTGATGGTGCGGCAAGATGCCCATTCGCCACTCTGCTGGCCTGGCTGAGCGGCCGCCTCTTTGACGGGATCTCCTTTGCAGACACAGACATAAACGAAGGGGGGATCGCCTGCTGGCGATCCCCCCTTGTACATGGCGTCAGCCTGATCAGCCCATCAGCAGGGCGCGCAGGCTCTCTACATCCAGCCCACGTACTTCGGACTGGCCGCTCAGCAGGCCATCGGCCAGCGCCCGCTTCTCATCGTGCAGGGCGACTATCTTCTCCTCCACCGTCTGCTCGCACACCAGCCGATAGACAGTCACCGGCTGGGTCTGCCCCATGCGGTGGGCCCGATCGCTGGCCTGATCTTCCACAGCCGGGTTCCACCAGGGATCCAGGTGCAGCACCGTATCGGCCTGGGTCAGGTTGAGGCCCGTGCCCCCCGCCTTGAGACTGATGAGAAACAGCGGCACCGGCTCGTGCCGGAAGCGCAGTATGGAGTCCTGGCGGGACTTGGCGGAGCAGCCGCCATCCAGATAGCAGTAATCCCATTTCTTCTGTTCAATGCGCGCACGCAGCAGGCTCAGCAGATCGACGAACTGGCTGAACACCAGCACTCGATGACCGTTGCCGATGGCCTCGTCCAGCAGCGCCATCGCCTCGTCCAGCTTGCTGCTGGTCTGGGACCACTCGGGCATCACCAGCTCGGGGGAGCAGCAGAGCCGGCGCAGCCGGGTCAGGCCGCTCAACACATGCATCAGGGCGCGGCCATCGGCACTTTGCACCTGCTGCACCACTTCGCGCCGGGTGGCTTCATACAACTGGCGCTCCTCGGGGGAGAGGCTGATGTGATGAATGATCTCTGTCTTGTCCGGCAACTCGGTCAGCACTTGCTGCTTGAGACGACGCAAGATAAAGGGGCTGATCACAGCCCGCAACAGGGCCATGTGCTGGGGATCTTTTACCGCCTTGCCGAAGCGGCGCTTGAACTCGCCCAGGCTGCCGAGCAGACCCGGGTTGATAAAGGTAAACAGGCTCCACAGCTCCCCCAGGTGGTTCTCGATGGGGGTGCCGGAGAGGGCGAGGCGAAAATCCCCTTCGAGCTGGAACAGCAGCTTGGCACGCTGGGTACCGGCATTTTTGATCTGCTGCGCTTCATCCAGCACCATGCTCGACCAGCGGCGGGACTTGAGCGCCTCCGCCAGGCTGCCGAGCATGCCGTAGTTGAGCAGGATCACCTGGCCGGCCCTGGCATCGCGGATCACCCCTTCCCGCTCGGAAGGGTTCTCGAATACCACCACCTCAAGTTCGGGGGCGAAACGTGCGACCTCTTCCTGCCAGTTGGTGACCACTGACTTTGGCACCACCACCAGCGCCGGACCCAGGTGCTGACGCATGCGCAGCACTATGAGCGCCTGCAAGGTCTTGCCCAGACCCATGTCATCGGCCAGACAGGCACCGAAGCCATGATGGGCCAGAGTCGCCAGCCAGCGTACTCCGTCCTTCTGATAATCCCGCAGCGGGGTCAACAGTTCGGCGGGGCATTCCACCTCCTGCTGCCACTCCTGTTGCAGGGAGTGCCAGGCGTCATCCCCCTCAGTGGTGATGACGGAGAGCAGGCGGGTGAGCGGATAGGCCAGCTTGTTGTTGATGCGTTGCTCTTCATCCAGCATGGCGCCCAGCATGGTGAGCCGCTCCACCAGCTTGTCGCTCAACATCAGGCTGGTCTTCTCGTCGAGCTGGACGGTACGCTGACCTGGCGTCATCTGACGCAGGATGAGACGCAAATCGAGGATCTGGTGCTCATCGAGGGCCAGTGCCCCCTCCACCTGGAACCAATCCTGGCGCCGCTCGATACGAAGGCTCAGGGCTGCTTCATCCAGACTCTTGAGGCGGGCGCTGTCCTGGTGCCAGTGAATGACCACGCCGGCATCCACCAGCTCGGGCAGGGCGTTGACCAGTGCCAGCGCCTGCTCCCCCTGAAGTAGCCACTCACTCCCTGGCAGCCCGATGGGCAGCGAATTACGCAGTTGCTGGGCCTGCCCCTTCTCGGCGAGAAGATCTCGCTGCCAGTAGTGATAATCCTTGATCCCCTGGCGCACTATGGCCTCCCCCTTGCCAAGGGGAAGCGGCGGCAACTCACCCTGCCGGGTCACCAGCTTGACCGCCAGCTGGCCATCCTGCCAATCCAGCTGTACCGAGGGAATACCGGGCCAGGGGGCCAGTTCGGCATTGCCTTGCAGACCTGCCACCTGACTGTGCCAGGGCAGATCGGGGATGGCGTCCAAGGTGCGCTGCAATTCGCTTAAGCCCTCGGCGGGCAACAGGGGGATAGATTCCAGTGCAGGCAGGCGATCGAGCAGCGCCTGCGGGGTGAGGATGAGCTGCCACAAATCCTGTGCCAGCGGCAGTATATGGGCACCGCGCGCGGCGGCGGACGGGCTCAGCAAGGCACTCATGCCCTGCTCGGTGGCGACAATCTGCAACAGGGGCGCACTGACGGCCAGTTGCAACTTCTGCCCTTTGGCATTGAACAGGCGCGGATGAGTGGCAAGGGGCGCCCAGGCCTCTCGTGGCAGCTGGCCCATGACCCTCGGCAGGGTGCGCACCAGCGCCCAGTCCTCTTCGTCAAGCAGGGCGGCATATTGAGTCGAGAGCAGAGCGGGATCGACCCGGCGACCTGCGGTCCACTCCCCCTTGGTGCTCTGCTTCTGGATCTTGCACTCAAGCTCTGGCCCTTCGGCGTGCAGCAGCCAGACCAGCCGCTCCTGCGCCTTGCGCACACCGCTGGAACGCCCCAAACCCTGCAGCCAGTTGAGCCAGCTGGCCGAGGCGGGCGTCTTGTCGTCTTCGTCCTGGTCTGCGGATGCGTCATCCCCGTTGGCGGCTCGCAGTTGCTGCAGCGGTACGCGCTGCGCCCCCTGCCCCAACAGGAGTCGCAGCAGATCCTGGCAAAAGGCCATCAGCCTGTGATGGGGTTGTGCCTCCAGCACATGGGAGAGATCCCACTTGTGCAGTATGGCAACCTGGGGACTCTGCTCCCCGTGCCTGGCAAGGGCGCAGAGATCGAGCCAGAGGTAACCCCAGTGCAACTCTTCCAGCGGCAGTTGCAGGGTGTCGAACAGACCGACCGCCTGACCATGACGATCACCGGCCCACTGACCCAGCAGATCCGCCAGCAACGGAAACTGATTACCCAGACTGCGTTGCCACTTCTTGCGCTGCTCGCTGGCGATCACGGGGTCAGCTTGTTGCAACCAACCGAGCCAGAGCAGAGCACTGAACATCAGCGGCCACTGACCCTTGGCGCCCTCTGCCTGCCACTGGCCCAAAGCACCGAGCAGCCGTTCGGCAAGGGGTTGATCTCCCCCCTGCTCCGCCAACTGCTGCAAGGCGGGCCAGTGTGTGGTGACCTCGCCGGCAAGGTCGCCACAGAGCCACTGCCATTCGGCGGCGAACCCTTCGCTCACGCTTTTCAGCTCGGGAGCACAGGCGCTGGCAACCGGTGCGAGCGGCCACTGCGCCCCAGGCTCGGCATCGAGCAGCGTTTGCAGGGAGAAGTGCATCAGCATCAGTTGCTGCCATTGCAGGCTGGAGCCCGGCAGCAGGCGATGGGCATCGGTCACGTCGAGCAGGCCAAGCAAATCGGCCGCAAGATAGTAGGTCGGCACCTGACCCGCCTCACCAAGACAGAGCTCCCGTACCAGCGCCTGCGCCATCTCCTGGCCGGTGACCGAGGGCACCCGTGCCCAGTTCGGCATGGGGCAGTCTCCCGAACGAACCGCCAGGATCAGCGCCAGGGTTCCCTCAGCCGTCAGACTCCACTGCTGCTCCCCGCGCAGGCGCACCAGTCCCTGCTGCTGCAACTGCTCCAACTTGTCGATCAACGCCCGCCCGAGCGGCATCTGCGCTTGCAGCTGTTCTTGCAAATAGCGGGTACTGGCGGTGCGCTGCAACTGCAGCTCACTGAGCAGGGCATAACAATCGAAAGAGAGGGTGAACGCAGACATCAAGACTCACGGGCAGGTGCAAAAGCGGAATTTTAACGGGAAAGCGGCGGCGGCTCGACCCTTAACCGCGAAATAACTCAAAAAAAGCCGACTGGCTCATATAAACCAAGGAGCACGGAGGATCACAAAGGATGGAAGAAGATATGCCAAGAGGGGAGAACCTCGGCGAAATGACAATAAAAAAGGCGCCGTAGCGCCTCTTTATAGAGAAACGTGCCGAAATGTCAGCCCTCCAGTTGCGCCAGACGGGCTTCCAGAGCCTGCAACTGTGACTTGAGGGTTTCGACCTCTTCTTCCAGCGCACTCAACCTGTCCGCCGCCGGGGAGGCATAACTGCTGGCAGGGGATGCCTCGGCCAGCGCCTGCAGATCCACCTCACCGCTAAACAGATGGGCATAGCGGGATTCACGCTTGCCCGGTTCGCGGGGCAACTTGACCACATAAGGCCCCTGCTCAATCAGAGCAGCCAAGGCAGCATCCACCTGAGTAACATCATCGAAGCTGCACAGGCGGTTGGTGCGAGAGCGCAACTCACCCGGAGTCTGAGGGCCGCGCAGCAGCAGCTCGCAGACGATACCTAGCTCCTGCTCGCTGAACTTGAGGGTGCCGAACTCGGTATTGCAGAAGCGGTGCTGGTAACGGGGTACCCGGGCATTGAAACCGGCAGTGTTGACGACCAGACGCTTGCGGATCAGCTCATCCACAACAGCGCGGATATCCAGCTCGGAGAGATCCAGCACAGGTTCACGGTTGCTCTTCTGGTTACAGGCATTGACCAGGGCATTGAGGGAGAGGGGGTATTGATCCGGCGTGCAGATCTCTTTCTCTATCAGAGCGCCGATCACGCGGGCTTCCAATGGGCCTAGCACTAACTCCATTTCATACTCCCTTTCTAAAACAAGACGTTGAGGCCACTATCTTAGCCATGGCGCCTCTGCCGTCCAGCAAAGGCGCCTATTTTTGCGAAGCAGTAGTGTGGTTGGTGAAACATCGCGCAACCTTGCCGTCCTGCTTTGCACCTGCCGCCGGCATCAGGAGGAGGGTTTACCCTCCAGTGCAGTGGCCACGGATTTGGCGGCCGAGCCAGTTAGCAAGGGATCACCCGGATAGAGCATCAAGGCTTGCGTTCGTAGCGCCTGCGCCTCCTCTTGTCGCCCAAGCGCACCGAGTGCGATCACCATATTCGCGTAAATATTGGCTCTGGGGGTATGGCGTACAAATGCCTGACCCCAGTCGAGATAGGCTTCCAGCTCCACCTTGTTATCAGTCTGCAAGCCCACCATCAAGCGCACCGAGTTCACGTCAAACTCCACCCGGGTCAACCAGGCCATGGGGTTGACGACATCAAGCAGCAGGGTTGGATCCTTGTAACCGCCGCGCTCGTACTTGGTTACCACCCATGCGGTATGAATGGCGGTGAGCATGAAGGGCACAACCAGCACAGGGATAGCGATAGCCAGGAAGCGCAGCAGCAACCAGGGGCGATAGACATATTCACGCCAGCTGGCTGTCTGCATCCCCTCCTCCACTTCCGCATCCAGCACATGGATCAGCAGCAGCAGAGCCCACCACAGGGCAATGGCGTGATAGAGCGGATATTCAGTCTGGGTGTGCAACAGTATGGGGGTCACCAGTGCCAGCAGCGCCGATCCCTTGACCCAACCGGCCTTGGTCACTCGCCACAACAGAGCGCCGCCCATCAGCGCCATGCCGATCATGGGGGCCAGCCCGCCCTCCACCGCCCAGTAGAGAAACTCGTTGTGGGGGTGATCGAGGTTGTATTCAATCTGCACCATGGCCGGGTTCAGCGCCTTGTCGGCCATGTAGTGGTGCAGGAAGGTGGTCTCAAAGCTGCCATAGCCCCAACCGGCCAAGGGGGCTTCCGCAATCAGCCTGGCGGCATAAGGCCAGTAGACGGAGCGCATGCCACCGGACTGATACACCTCAAGCCCACGCTTGACGCCGCTGATCCCGTACTGAGACGCCAACCCCAGGCCGACACCGAGCGAAACCAGGCCCAGAATACGGGCCAGTTGATGCTGACGATGCAACTGTGGCGCAATCAGGATCAGGGCCAGCAAGCCACCCAGTTGTCCCACCCGGGATTGCAACACGACCAGCAGCAAGCTGGCCGCCAGGAGCACCCCATAGCGCAGCCCTCGTAGCCAGACATTGGCATTGCCGCGCAGCTCAAGCCAGATGGCGAGGGAAAGTCCGGTCGCCATAAAGGTCGCCATCACATTGGGCTGCTGAAAGATGCCATAAGGGCGATTGGCCCGAGTGTCATAACCGAGCCAGTTGCCTGGGGTCAGCAGGTAATACTGCACCAGCCCGAGCAAGGCCTCTATCGCTACCGCCCCCAACAACAGATAGAGCAACTGATCACGGGCCTGACGAGCCAGTTGCCATTGGTACAGACAAAACAGAAACAGCAGACCGGCAAACAACCCAAGCAGCCGGGGAATGGCATAGTCCTTGAGTTCAAAACCGGGATACGCCATGGGTAGCAACAACAGGCATCCACCAAGCCATAGCCAGGCCTGCAAAGACGAGAATATCAACCGCTGTTGCAGGGTGACCTGCCACAACCCCAGGCCGATGACGAGGCTGGCAAAGACCCAGCCCCAGGCATTGAATGGCAGATAGAGCCCGGCCCCACCGGGGTTGTGCATGAAAAAATGCATGGCCAGCAGCCAATACAGCACGCTGACCACCCCAAAGACCCTTGTTGTCACCCTCATCGGCCCTGACCCCTTGCTTTCATGCTTTTGAACACAATCACCAACCCCAAAAAAAGAAAGGGGGCAAAGCCCCCCATTACTTACTTGGTAAACATATTATGCCTGTTCAGGCCGACGGAAAGCATGGCGTACCAGCACGATGCCGATGCCCAGCATGCCACCGAGCAGGGTAGCCAACACCACTATCATGGCGCGCTTGGGTTTATCGCGACTCAAAGGCTCTTCCGGCGCATCAAGATACGAGAAGGGTCTGAAGCTGATGTCATCAAGCTTCACTTGCTTGAGGCGATCTATCTGTGCCTGCAGATCCGCAAGTTTCGGCTGATAAAGACTCAAGTCGATAGCCTTGAGTACTTTCAGTTTTGCTTCCAGCCCTTTGGTACCCAGAGTGATCGAGAAACGTTCGCCGTTGTTGTAATTTTCGAGGGGCCGTTCAACTCCGGCGGCAGTAGCTACGGAAATTGTCAACACTATATTCTCGATCTCATTCTTCAAAGAACGCTCGGCATCTTCCTTGGTTAATCTCAAGTTCGTCATCAAGGTATCAAGTTGCATAGACTGTTGCTCTGTCAGTTCACTGATCAAACGTTTCTGTTGCTTTGCAATGATGAACTGGATGTAGGATTCCAGCATGGTCAATGCCTGACCTGCACTATCCGCACTGGTAGATAACGTGACGTCAGGCTTGCCCCGATTTTTATCGACAGTGTTGGCGGTAATAAACTTGGACCATTCGCGGATCCATAGACGCTGACCTCGCTCATCCAGCTTGGCACCTTGGACTTGCTCTTTAAAAAATGGGCTACCTTTCAAAAAATCGCGGCGATTTTCATATGTATTAAACTCGCGAACAAACTCATCATAGATGGTTTTGCTATCGGGAAAATCGGTTATCCCGAGCAATTTAGCCGGGCTCGCAACCCGCAACATGGGGAGCAGATCACTTTTCTGAGGCGGTTGTATGACTGCATTGGCTGACCAAGTCTGCGGGGCCAATAGTGCATAGGCAATCCCGGCGATGGAGAACACACCTGCGACCAAGAGGATCAACAGCTTCTGGCTCCACAACACCAAGACCAACTCACGCAGATCAATCTCATCAGAGCCAGTGGGTGGCACCCACTGTGCTGGCACATCTGGCGTTTTTTCTTTCATGTGTTATCTCTTATCCATTAAAACTCAAAAGATCTGGTGTCTTATCCAAGCTCACATCATGATGACTAACTCTGCCGCCTGACGATCCTTGTCAGACAAAGACAGAGGGTACTTATCCGACAGTGGCCAATTTATTGCCAATGAGGAAGAATCCCAGCGGATGCAATGCTCATCACCAGGCTGATAATAATCGGTACACTTGTAAAAAACATCCGCCGTCTCGCTCATCACATAGAAACCATGGGCAAAACCGGGGGGGATCCACATCAACTCCCCTTTATCGGCACTCAATACATGACCTACCCAGGCGCCATAAGTAGGAGATCCAGCCCTGATATCCACTGCAACATCGAAAATGGTGCCCGTTATAACCTGTACCAACTTTCCCTGTGGATGACATTTCTGATAATGTAACCCTCGCAAGGCCCCCCCACAGGAACGGCTCAAATTGTCTTGTACAAAATCGTACGCCCCACAATTCAGTTCAAATTCACTCTGACGAAAACATTCCATGAATTCGCCACGCTGGTCACGGTATACCTGTGGCGTGAGGATCATCACATCAGCTATATCACTAGCACGGTATTGCATATAAAAGCTCATTATTTTTCCCTGCCCATCGTAGAGCTGGGTCGAAATTAATATCTACCTGACCATAACAAGGTTAAAATCTTCAGCAAGAGTGACGAAGAACCTCCTGTCATTTACCATCAATCTGATAACTAAAACGCAACCAACTTAAAAGCCAGTGAATGTTAAACCCCTTATTTTCCCGTATAGAAAAGGCTCTTATCAATGTATTGGAAAGTCAGCCTCTGATGTCAAAAAATCAATATCAGTAACAGCTGGGAATACTGGTGTTCCTTGCCTGGCTACTCTGGCTTTCCAAACTAAATCACATATACCATCTGTCGGAGTGAAGCCAGCAGGGATACTCAAGAGTAATTGTCTAATTTTCTCATGATCAAAACCATGGCAAGCCGAGTCTAATTGCACCAAAAAGGCACGAAGTTCTGACCAAACCAACATTTGTTCGGTAGCCTTCATGATTCTTGGATGTTCAGTGCCTTCTACCTGTTCACCAATCAATAACTCTTCATATAACTTCTCACCAGGTCGTAAACCAGTTATTTTAACCTCAATATCGCCATCAGGGTTCTGCTCACTCTTAAAGTCCAGCCCGCTTAGTCTGATCATCCTATGTGCGAGATCCAGAATCTTTACCGGTTTACCCATATCAAGCACAAAAACATCGCCACCCATGCCCATGGCACCTGCCTGGATAACTAACTGAGATGCTTCGGGAATAGTCATAAAATAACGAATAATATCGGGATGTGTGACAGTAATTGGTCCACCATCTCTAATTTGCTGACGGAATAATGGCACAACAGACCCTGAAGATCCCAACACATTACCAAAACGAACCATACAAAAACGAGTATGGCTTTGCTCTGCAGCCAATGCCTGCAAGACTAATTCAGCCAAGCGCTTGCTTGCCCCCATGGTATTAGTTGGACGAACAGCCTTATCAGTCGAAATCAAGACAAACGTATCAACACCAGATTCTATTGCAGCTTGTGCACAATACAGTGTGCCAAAAACGTTATTGCGAACACCTTCAACAACATTATATTCAACTAATGGAACATGCTTATAAGCCGCTGCATGATAAACAGTCTGAATATTAAAATTACTCATTACAGCTTTAAGACGATGTTGGCGCTGTGCAGATCCAAGCAATGGAATGATTTCAACTTTGATACCCTCCATGCGACAGAGCTCATTTAACTCCTTATCGATGACATACAGACCATATTCGGAGAGCTCAAACAATATTAGCGTTTCTGGTTTACAACGAAGTATTTGACGACAAAGTTCGGAACCAATAGATCCACCGGCGCCTGTGACCATAACACGCTTACCATTAATGTTGGCATTCATTAACTCAGGTATAGGGTTAACAGCATCTCTACCTAATAAATCCTCAATAGATACTTCTTTCAATTCGTCAATATGAGCTTTACCATCAACAAGGTCAACCATTCCGGGAATGGATAGTACCTCACAGGGAAAATGTTCCAGACGATGAATAACATCTTGGCGTACAGCTCGTGACGCGCTGGGCATTGCCAACAAAATTTTCTTGATGTCAAAGCGAGAAACCAAATCACCAATCAAGTCTGGGCTATAAACATTTATGCCTTGGATCACAGCTTTACGAATCGCGGGATCGTCATCTACAAACGCAATCGGAAAAAACTCGTGCCCCTGATTGAGGGCCAACTGTAACTGACGACCTGATGAACCAGCACCATATATCAATACAGGTGTACGATTATGCTTACCCTGATTCACCAACATTCTGAAAAATAATCTGACACTACCAACAAGCAGTACTGCAAAGGCAAAATAAATAACAGATACAGTTCTTGGCAAGGCCACTTCCATAAAAAATGCCAACATGACCAGAGATATGGTTGAACAAAAAACACCCAGCGCTACAGTCCATAAGACTTTAAATCCGACATAGCGCAATACGGCACGGTAGAGACCCAGTTTGACGAAAACAAAAACAGTGAAGGGCACGAGAATGGCCAAAAGCTCCCAGTGCAGGAGACTTTTAATAGGCATTGCCGTATCCAATCTTACCCAATACCCTCCCCAAAAAGCAATACTAAGCAAAACCGCATCTATAATAACAGAAATAATGCGCTTGAATGGCCGAGATAATCCAAGAAAAAATGTCAGCATATAATAATATCCATGCAGAAATCATGAGGGATAACCATAAAGTAATAGTCAGTGTTTCACTCTATCACCGCTCCCTTTACCAGTTACTGTTTGTAGAATATATGTAAAATAACTGTTCAGAGTTAAAGACTCAATCATCTTTGCATCTGTTTCCGCAAGTAACTGAGGGGTTGACATATCAATAGAATTAACCTGAGCCAAACCGGTAATCCCTGGCCTAACGTCAAATACGTTGTGCTTTTCACGCTCAGAAATCAGCACCTCCTGATTAAACAGACAGGGACGCGGCCCTACCAAGCTCATTTCGCCTTTCAAAACATTCCAGAGTTGTGGGAGCTCATCAAGTTTACTTTTACGTAGGAAATTGCCAAAAGGGGTAATGGCTGACGCACTGGCTAAATGGCTGGCAACGGAAGCCGTACCTACTTTCATGGTACGTAGTTTAACGAGAGTGAAAGGCTTTTTATGTCGTCCGACCCTCACTTGACAAAAAATCGGTGAGCCTGTTTCAAATAAACCGATCAAAATCAGCACCAAGATCACAGGTGATGCACACACCAATCCTAATAGAGAAAAAATAATGTCAAGTGTGCGAATGAGAAACGTGGTCATATTCTATACATCCCGTACTGATGATTGCATTGAGGCGGCTATCTTAGCCAATTGCTGATCCATCGTCACCGGTGGCTTCCATCCAAGCATCTCCTTGGTGTGGGTAATATCCACTTGCAATGAACCACATAGCCTATCCGCCACCGCCTTTTTACCTAGCAGACTTGCCACTCTCTGGATCCAGCTCATAGGTATTGGCAGCAGTTTTGTTTTCTTACCAAAGGCATGGGCGACCTTTTGCAACAACTCAGTTGTCGACACATCCTGATCATCGCTAACCAGAAATGTTTGGTTTGCAGCCTTGGGGTGCTCGAGACAATTCATTATCAAATCAATCAGGTTATCCAACGCAACCAGACTCCGCTGATTGTGAATGGCTCCCAGGGGTAGAGGTAAGCCTTTCATTATTGCCTTTACCAATTTGCCAAAGTTCCCTGGTGCATTAGCACCATAAACCAATGGAGGGCGGAGTATCACATACTCCATGCCAGTGGCTGAACAGAGAGCCTTCAATCCCTCTTCGGCCTCCAGCTTGGAACGAGAGTAATCATCCCAAGGGGCCGGTTGATCTTCGATGGTAAAAGGGGACTGTGTTAAATTTCCATTAACTCCTATCGAACTGATGAATATGAACCTCTTTACCCCATTGGCCGCTGCCATTTTTGCAAGACCCAAGGTACCATCGACGTTAACTTGCCTAAAAGCAGCGGGAGGATCTTGCTGGTCATCTTTTAAAATATGGGCCCTTGCCGCACAATGGATAATGACATCAACATGTTCAAATGCTGCAGTGTCAACTGACAATGCTGATAGCTCTCCGAATATGACTTGTTCACTACCCACAGGGACATAATTATCATTTCTAACCAGTGCCGTCACCCGATGACTTTGGGCCAATAACTGGCCTAACAGCGCACGACCGACAAAACCATTGGAACCGGTTAAAATCACCTTGCTCATAGACGCCCTCTGGCTATTTATAATCCCCATTAGATGGGCTATTTAAATTCATTAATTACTGAAATGACCTTGCTGATGGCCTCTTCTGACATTGTTGGATCTAAAGGCAGCGAGAGTACCTGCTCATGAATTTCTTCGGTTAGAGGCAATGAGAGCTCACCCCACTCAGAGTATGCTTGCTGCTTATGGGGAGGGATAGGATAGTGGATAAGAGTCTGAATACCATGTTCTGTTAGATATGACTGCAGTGTAGTCCTATTTTCACTACGAATGACAAAAAGATGCCATACATGCGCCTTGGTTTCTGTCAGGTTTGGAAGATAAATGGCTTCATTATTTATTTCTGATAAATAACGAGCAGCTATCTGCTGACGACGAGCAGTATCAGCTTCAAGATACTGTAGTTTAACCCGCAGCATCGCCGCTTGAATCTCATCCAGACGACTGTTGACACCTTCATATAAATTTTCATATTTACGGTGGGAACCGTAGTTACGTAATGCTTTCAGAGTCTGCGCTAACTCATCATTATTAGTCGTGATTGCACCCGCATCACCCAATGCCCCCAAATTCTTACCTGGGTAAAAGCTGAAACCAGCAGCATCACCCCAGTTACCAGCACGCTTGCCGTTAAGCTCGGCACCATGCGCCTGCGCGCAATCTTCTAACACCAACAGGTTGAATTTTTTGGCAATGGCCATTAACTCTGGCATAGGTGAAAGCTGACCGTAGAGATGAACTGGCAGCATGGCCTTTGTTTTGTGACTGATTGCGGCACACACAGTTACGGGGTCGAAGTTATAAGTAGAGGGGTCAGGTTCAACCAATACCGGAACCAGATCATTTTCGGTAATCGCCAGAATCGACGCAATATAAGTATTGGCCGGCACAATGACCTCATCACCTGCATGCAGCATACCAAGCTCTTTCCAGGCCCTTAGCGTAAGAATCAATGCATCCAATCCATTGGCCACACCAATGGCATGCTTGGTGCCACAAAAGGTCGCAAATTCGCTTTCAAACTGGGCTAGCTCATTGCCCATGACATACCAACCAGAATCGATAACGCGAGCACATGCAATCTTTAATTCAGTTTGATATCGTGCATTGATGGATTTTAGATCAAGAAAGGGAATCATTGTCATCACCGGATTGCCAGATAATTAATTGGGAATTTTAATCTTCATTCACAAACTTTACTACTTTTGCCGGATTCCCTATGACCACAGCATAAGGAGGGACGTTTTTTGTAACTACGGCACCAGCGCCAACCATGCAGTACTCACCCAATATAATACCAGGTAATATCGTCGCATTGGCACCGATAGAACAGCCTTTTTTTAATACAGTTCTCAAGAAGCAGTCAGGATATATTTTTGAACGAGGATGTTTGTCATTGGTGAATGCTGCACAAGGCCCGATGAAAACATCATCTTCGACAGTTATACCATCCCAAAGATAAACACCTGACTTTACCGTAACACGACTTCCAATAATGACATCATTTTCGATCAAAGTATGTGCGCAGATATTACAATCCGAACCAATTTTAGCCTGTTTTAAAATAACCGAGAATTGCCAAACTCGAGTATCTTTACCGATGTCAGACGTTTGCACATCACTGAGGGGATGAAGAAACATTGCGAGTAACCTCTAAAAATTCCTGATAATCCCGAATATAGTCACTTTCATCATAATTTTCACTAGCAAGGACCATTAGCACGCAGTCTTCACTGAAATCATGCATTTCTCGCCAAGTCACTCCATCTATATACAATCCTTTACTGGGTGACTCTAGCAATACAGACATCCTATGATACCCATCATCTAATATAAAACGGCAATTACCTTTAACACAAACAGCAACCTGCTTCAGTTGCTTGTGTGCATGAAAACCTCGTGCCACATCCTTTTGCGTACCAAATATGTAGTACACTCGCCTAATGTCAAAAGGGATATTCTTACTGCCTTCTAAGCTAACCAGGGATCCTCTTGCATCACCAAGAATATCAAAATCAATAGTTTTTATTAAACTCATAAGACTACCCCAACTGTATCAAAAATACATCAATCTTACTTTTTCATTATAGACTGAATAGCTCTTTTAAAGTTAAATAAATAGTGATCAAAAACAAAGTGAACAATAACAATCCATATCCAACGAGAAGGGGATATAAGCATATAATTTTTGGTTAATGTTTGCATTTTATTTTTAAAAACAATACGTCTATCCAATTTTTTAATCGTATTATTCTGATGTGAACGATAAAAAAACAGAGGTTCATCCACAACGCTAAAGCTAGTTTCAGCTGCGCATCGGATAGAAAAGTCCCAGTCCTCTATTTTCAATCCCTCATCAAAACCACCCACCCGATCAAATAGCGACCGAGTAAACATGATTGTTCCGGCAGCATAAGGCTGATGAAAAAAAACACTTCCAAGAACTTTACCCTGAATAATTTTTTTAGGAAACTCGCGTATAGCCGCCCCACTTTCAGAGTCAAACTCTCTCGCCTTGGTATAACAAAACTCGGAGCCTGGATGCTGTGCAATGGCTTTTATCTGTTTTTCTATTTTTTCTGGATGAAAATAGTCATCTGATGCCAAGATACATATATACTCCCCATGGGAATAGTCCCGGATAGCCTTATTCAGAGTCTTTGATATCCCGGCATTAGACTGCTCAATAAAAGTAAATCCAACCTCTGATGAGAGCTTCTTAATTAATTCAACGGAGGTATCACTAGAACCATCATCCACTACTATTATTTCTAGATTTTTATATGTTTGAGAAAAGACACTATTGATTGCTTTTTCAATATAGTGCGCGTGATTATATGAAGGAATAACAACAGTAATCAACGGGTGAAATTGCATTTTATTACCACGTCAGAGAATTATAAAGGTCAATTAATTTCTTTGATTCCGCAGACCAATTATATTTTGCAATGATCGCTCTTCGACCATTCTCACCCATAACCTTGGCCTTTTCTGGATTGGATAAAATAAAATCAATAGCATCATAGATGCTTTTGGGTGAGGATGGATCAACACAGATACCACACTCATTCCCTTCAATAATTATTTTCCACAAAGGAAAATGAGAGCCTACGATGGGTAATCCAGCACTCATATACTCAAACATTTTATTGGGCTGTGACTCAATATGATTTGGAGCAGGTAGAAATGTAACAACGCCAACCTTTGATGTTGAAAGAATCTCTTTTATCTCTTGGCGACTCACTTGTCCTTTAAAATCAACCTGACGCCATCCTGGTGATGACTCAAGGAGTGTCATAAAATTAGGCTCATTGACAGAGCCAGCCATTACCATTGAGTACTTGGTAGAATAAGATAAGGAATCAACTAATTCATGAACGCCTCTAATTCTAGAAATAGCGCCTATATATGCCACATCATACTTATAATCGATATCCTCTTGGGATGAATCAAAACAAAACTCCTCTTGAAATGGATAATTATTTATATCAATAGAGTTAACTTGCATCCCTCTAAAGTAATCCCGAATAGATGGTGTGGCTGCTATAACACCATCGAAGTTATTAACGGCGTACTTTTCATAACGTCTATATGCCCAAGATACGGCGCCACTGATAAATGGATGAAGATATGGCTTATCCTTTATATCATCAGCAAAGTTCTCATGAGAGTCAAAGAAAACAACCTTACCTGAATTTTTAATTTTTAAAGCAATAGGGATTAACTCTGGATCATGAAAATGATAAGCATCGGCATTACAATCAACAGCGGCTTTATATATAAGCTTTGTAGAGTTCAACATTCGCCAAATCCGGCCATGTTGTTGCTTACCCCCAACATCAATAATATTGACGTTATTTTTAACTTCATCACCAAGACCATCCGCTACAATGAGCGTTACTTTATAGCCAGCTTCAGCTAAAGACGTACATTCTTTTAGAAAAATTCTGACATCATACCGCTGATGAACAGATGTCATGTGAACAATATGCTTCATATCATACCTAAATTAATTTATATCTATTCTAGAGTGGGTTTTTAAGAAAACTATTAAAATATTTGTTAACTTAGTTGCTCAATTATTTTTATAGCAGCAATACCACCGCCATATAATTTATCCGGATCGCTCACTTTACGATTAATATTTCTCTTTACAGCATCGATTATTATATCTGTATTAGCACCGACAAGTTCATTTGCGCCAATTTCAACAAGCTCTACCCACTCGGTTTGATCACGCATAGTGACACAGGCTTTTCCAAAAAAGAATGCCTCTTTTTGCACCCCACCGCTATCCGTTAATACCAACTGGCAATGATCTAACAACCAGAGCATTTCAAAATACCCAACAGGATCGATCACTTTAACATTTAGCTGCAGGCCTAGCTGAGCAATTAATTTACGAGTCCGTGGATGCAGAGGCAGAACTATTGGAGAAACATTTTTATGTAATTCGTTTAATGCCAGCACAATTGCAGCAAGGCGCTGGGGGTCATCAGTATTCTCAGCACGGTGTAACGTCGCAAGAACATACTTTTCTGGTAGTACTGCCACGGGAGCAATAGCGTTTTTAGCAAATAGCAGTGCCGCATCTTGCATTACATCGCCGACCTGCATCATTTTGACCGGTTTATCTGAAAAACCTTCCCTCGTGAGATTTGTCACCGCAGTCTCCGTAGGGCAGAAAAGCCAGTCACTGATTTGATCAGTAAGAATACGGTTTATCTCTTCAGGCATTTTCATATTAAAACTACGTAGTCCCGCCTCAATATGCACCACTGGAATATGTAATTTTGCAGCAGCCAAGGCGCCCGCCAAGGTTGAATTTGTATCGCCATACACCATCACCATATCAGGTTTATAGCTCAATAAAGCTTTTTCAATTTCAATCAGCATACGCCCAGTCATTTCACCATGAATACCACCATGAATATTTAACTGAATATCCGGGCGTGGAATACCTAGTTGTTCAAAAAATACATCTGACATATTTGCATCAAAGTGCTGACCAGTATGTAGTACGATTTCGCTCAGTGTATTACTTTCTTTAATAGCTTTGGAGACAACACTTGCTTTGATAAACTGAGGTCTAGCACCAATAATCGTAAGGATACGTTTCATATATCATTCCAACTTTAGTTAATTTTACATTCAAAAATTAGTGATAATTTACCCTGAGAGATCGAATCAACTATGAGGATGCCTAGAGCTTAGCAGCGACTTTAAATTAATAATTATATATATGACCAGGCTTGCAAATAACATCCAAAAAAGAGACAGATTATTTAGCTCTCCTTTTGGATAGAGCATGTAAAATCCAATTGAAAACTTTGCATAAAATATCAAGAAGATGCCGCTTCTTGATTTAATAGTTAGATTTCTGATAAATGCACCCAATGCACCGAATAAAAACATACCAAATATAAAACCGGCATATGAAAAATTTACAAACATTTCACCTAGCCCAGTTACCGGCAAACTGCCCGTTGGTAAATGTAGATACCACTGTTCCTTTGCCAAGTTCGCTGGCATTTCAACCAAGCCAAAAACATTTGGACTAATAAAACTAAATAGAGGATGCAATATTGTCACCCCATACATATGGCCGATATCCTTGGACCAAGAATCAATGACTTTCAGAAAAACTGGGAAATTAGGTAAATTTCCTCTTTCAAACAGGGCACCAATTAAAAAGTCCACATTGATTGCATTATTGATAAATTCAGACAGCAAGAAGTCGTCATTCACCGCATTGACATACAAACTACTGGCAAACCTAACAATGTACATGGATATTCCAACCAGCACACCAATAGCACCAAAGAGTACATATTTTCTATTAAGTTTTGATTTTCCATTATAGTAGTAATTTATTATAAAAAATGTTGCCATATAGAAAATAGATTGAGAGATTCTACCGTTAGATATAGAGATTAAGAATGAGATTATGATTGCCAAAAAGACCAACACACTTGTTTTATTCTTCTGTAGAGAGGAAATGAAAAATATGTAGGTCCCTACATACATAAACTGATAGCCCAGTGTGGTAACTGATTTTTGAAAATCATAAGCACGCATTGATATGTTCTTATAGTATGCAAGAAGATCTCCATCGTATAGTATCACTATATTCAAAACGAAGTTACACACTCCAATAGCATAAAATGCCACAGCGATAAAGAATACATAATTTGACCCTATAGCTTTTACTTCTATAGGTTTAGGCATTTCATTTTTACTATTAAAAATAGAATAACCAGCCCAGGCTGACAGATAAGATATAAATACTGAAACGACCCCAATAAAATACAAATCATCCACATCATTGTAAAAATAGACAGTGGACATGAAGTTATTATTCTCAAACCCATACAGTCTCAAAATAAAAGAGGAAGCAATGAGAGATAGATAGTAAAGAGAAAACAAGTAAAATGGTTCAAATATATCTTTATTTGTTATTAAAAAAAACAAAACAGATATAAATGACATATATATGAACATGAACTCTAGTGGTCTACCAGGAAAATAGAACATAAGTCCTAAAGACATAATAGAACATATAATCCACACTATAAAGCCAGAACAAGAACAGTACCTCATTGATGTTATCTCTGTGAAATACATATAGAAACAAGAAAAAACTAAAACCTCATCATAACAGATGAATATGCTTCGCTATGGAAATATAAAATTCACTGCTGCCATTAATGACCGTTTAAATATGAAGATACTAAAAATACCTAATATAGACCATGTAATCACGAGATATTGATATATCAAATCACCAAGAAATGCGCTCACTATCGATAAGAATAAGCAACTCAAAGTCATACAATACATCTTGGTTCTTTTTAGCTTCCGCCAAGCAACACACGAACTCTCTGTCCGTAAAAACAAGAAAAACCAAAAAGATAATGCAGTAGATACCGCTGCACCGGTAGCACCATACTCTGGCACTAACAAGTAATTACCAACCAGATTAATTAACGCAGCCACAATAGCAGAGAGCATTGCATAATTACTCTTCCGAGTGACACCTAATCCGACGACCGTAGTTTCTGATAGTGTGTAAAAAAGTGGATAGGCCATACAGGCAGAAATGATGTATTGAATGCGCGAATATTCAGCAGGCAATATGTATGTTACCGCCCAAGAAAATAAACCAATAAATATGAAACAGAACACAACTATAGCAAGTGTATGTTCTGTAACCTGATCTATCTTTTCCGCATTAATTCCCTCTGCCGCCCACTTATATACGGTTGGCGCCCAGACCGTTGAAAAGATACTTTGAAAAATAACAGCCGCACCAGCAAAACTCACCGAAACAGAATAAATGCCTAACTCTTCAAATGTAGATAAATTTCTTAGAAATATTTTATCCATAGCAGTCAGCCCCCAAAACGTTGCACCACCAACTATCAACGGGGCTCCAAATTTCACCATAACCTTCAGTTTTTCTAAATCAATGTTTTCTTTTAGTGCTCCTAGCCACTCAGTTCTCGTATTCCATCCATATATTAAAGTAACTGATAGCATTGAAATAGTGTGTGCAAGAATCAAGTCTGGCAGGTTAAAACCAATCGATATTAAGTAATAAAAACCTATTACCAATAAAAAAATCAGTTTAGGCAAAATCATGCTGATTGAATAAGCAAATCCTTTTTCCTGCATACGTAAAATCAACGAAAGGAAGCGCGATAGGAAAGCAGCCAGGATGCATACCACAACTAAAATACTAAGATGCTCACTGGGAAGATTAAAAAGTAATTCTGAAAAAAAAGTAGGGGTTATCATTATCACAGCTATTGACAATATCAATAACACCAACCCTGGGAGTACAGCCATCTTTAATAATGCCGTTTTATTTTCAGACTCATGATATTCTCGAACATACGACTGATCTAGACCCAGACTGAAAATTAGCACGCAGAAGCTAGCTGCAACTTGGAGCATTGAGATCTTTCCAATATCCTCTTGGCTATAAAACCAAGTCGTGATTGGAAGAGTTATAAATCCAAGAGCAGCCGCGCCAATAGGACCGATAGCAAATCCCATAATTTTTTTTATATTCATGCAAAGAACTCATAAATACCTATTTTGACAGCTTCTATTTCCGAACTAGTCATACCGTAATAGAGTGGAAGACGAATCAGGCATTCACTTTCCTTGGTGGTGTAATTATCCTCCCCATGAAAGCAACCAAACTCTTTACCTGCAATAGATGAATGGAGCGGGATGTAATGAAACACCGCCATTATCCCTTTTTTCTTTAAATGCTCTAACATAGCTGTACGTTCATCTATATCTGATAATTTTATATAAAACATATGAGCATTGTGAACACACCCATCTGGAATTATTGGCAGTTTAATTTTTCCATCTTCGGCCAATTTTTTTAATCCATCTTTGTAACTCAACCATGTTTGCAAACGATTGCTATTTATTTCTTTAGCTTTTTCTAGCTGACCCCAAAGATACGCAGCTTGTATATCAGAAGGTAAATAGCTGCTCCCCAAATCAACCCAGCTGTATTTATCCACCATACCGCGGAAAAATAGACTACGATTAGTCCCTTTTTCACGAATTATTTCCGCGCGTTCCATAAATTTGGGATCATTAATCAGCAATAGCCCTCCCTCACCACCACTAGTATAATTTTTGGTCTCATGAAAGCTAAATGCAGATAGATGACCAATTGTACCTAATGCCTTGCCTTTATAAGTAGACATTACACCTTGAGCTGCATCTTCGATCACATACAGGTTATGCTTGTTGGCAATTTCCATGATGGAATCCATCTCACAACTGACGCCCGCGTAATGTACCGGAACAATGGCTTTCGTTTTAGGGGTGATCGCTGCTTGGATCAAGGTCTCATCAATATTCATTGTATCTGGACGAATATCAACAAAAACTATTTTGGCACCGCGTAACACAAATGCATTAGCTGTACTAACGAAAGTAAAGCTTGGCATGATCACCTCATCGCCAGGCTTAATATCAATCAGGATAGCGGCCATTTCCAGAGCGGCTGTACATGAAGGAGTCAGGAGTGTTTTCGGACAATGAAACTGCTGTTCAAACCATTGCTGGCAACGCTTTGAGAAAGCGCCATCGCCACACATTTTGGGGCTCTGCATTGCCTGAAGAACATATTTTTCTTCATTACCAGTATAAGGGGGTTTGTTAAATACCAACATAATTAATAAAACCTGCTTCTGAATTTAAGTTTCATTGGCTCTTTATTTGCATCTAGAACTCTGTTTAGTTTCAAAAGCCCTTTCTTGCAAACAATTACAGGAGCACCACATTCAAAAAAAATTATTTTTCCAATATGCCTTTCTCGATGCTCTACTATCACGTCATGATATATATCAACATCTTCAAAAATCACTATCTCTTTATTCAAAAGACATTTTGCCCCATCAAAAGGGAATCCTACAGCATCAACAAATAATTTTATTTTTTCTGCCGGCCACTCCCAGTCAATATAATAGTCATCTTTATCCAACCACAGGCTATAGCTTGCTTGAAATTCATCTTGCGGCACTCTAGACAAAGCTTGATTAGAACTATATGCAATAAATAAATTCTCTATCAATTTAAAATATAATGGCTCTATTTTTTTTATTGCATCATATATTGTTATGGGATACTTAACACTTACCGTTAGCTGATCAATGATATCACCACAATCGTATTTTTCGCTGGCATATAATGCTGTTACAGACAACTCACTCTCTTTGTTTATCAATGAATTTACCAGAGGAGCAAACCCCCTATATTTTGGTAGTTTTGAATCATGAAAAACAATCAAATTTCTTTCATTCTCAATCAACCATCGCCAACCGATAGCAAACTTTATTCCATCAAAAACAGTCTCTTTATTTAAATCTAATTCTTTTCGATTGAATGCTTTAATGTTATAACTTGATGTCAGCTTCATTATTTTATTGTAGGCGTCATCTTTAACCGCATCATCTTTTTCACTGACTACATATTCTATAGCTTCACTACCAAATTTTTTAACAAACTCATCCAGCACATAAAAGCCTTTAGAGTTCATCACATAGAATGCGACTTTTTTCATTCTAACGCTCCTTCCCAAAAAATGACGAATATAAACTTTTATATTGAATGCGTGATAGTCAGAACGAAAAACTTAGCCAATAGATCATTGGTATAAGTGCATGCATTAATATACTCGCAGTTTCATCATTGATTGAATATACATTCAAGCTGATTTTTATAATTTTCATAAGAAAGATAGTTTTTTATTTTCCCTCTGTTTTCAGCCAAAATTTTTTCATCTAAATCATAGATATTTATATTTTCAATATCATACACTACGATATCATGATCTTTAAAAAAATCCCATTGGGTCACATCGCTACGCATATATACTTTCTTTCCTAAGCCTAACAGAGTTATTGTATTACCCATGGCCTGTTGTCGCTTATGATTAAATATAGCAATATCGACGCTACCAAGAAATGCCAAGTATTGGTGAAATGGTACATGTTCAGTCAGAGGGATGAACTTGTCGCCAAATATCTTTCTACCTTCTTTAATTACTTCATCTGCATAAGCATCACCACCATAGGTTAGTGGTACATATATAGTCACATTATGCTTATGGTATTTTTCAAGTCGCTTAAAAATATCCAGGTGATTATTACTTGGATCTGCCGAGTTCCCAACTTGAATGTTTATTCCTTCATGGACTTTATCAGGGATAGTATACTCTTGATATAAATTACTAGGATACATAAAGCATTCATGATATTGACCCTGTGCACCATACCATTGTTGAGCTAATTTATAATCACCTTTAATATAAGTAACAAGATGCCCTATTTTTTTTATTACTTTTTTTCTTAAAAACTCTTTAACTCTACAGCCCCAGCTTTTTTCATTTAACTGATAGCAATACAGATCCCCGCCCCATATCACCCAGTAGCATTTCTTAAGCAGCCAAGGCATAAAAAATAACAGCGTAATCGTTTTATAATCAAAAAGTCCATGCAGCATTATTTTTTCTGCTTGATGCATTTTAATTGAGATACCAAGATAATATTTGGCTCTACCAAAAAATGTTCGCTTTGCGAGTTTAATGTTTGGGGAGGGAAACGTTTTATACTTTGTGGCCCCTAATGTTAAATAAAAAAGATGAGACTCAAAATCAAAGTCACTTTTGACAAGTTCAATAAATGGAGACATGAACGTGCATGCATGGCCTATATGCACAATTTTTTTAGACATATGTCATCCTCTTACAGCTAAAATGACGCCCAGCACTATTACATATAAATAACGAACCTAGAACAATTCCTTTAATTTATCGAAACAATTTCCGTTCAATATACTAAAAGTAATTATAATCGCCTAACTGAATAGAAAAAACTATCAGAGTGGGACACCTACATATATGGGTGCATTGGCAAACTAACCACTTGCTTTGATAGTTTCTCAGCCACTGGCAAATCACCTTCTTTATAACCAAGATAAGCAAACGCCTTCTGCTGATGCAGACAAGTTGCGTAATAGATCATGGTTGGTATTCCTTTGGCCTTGTATTCAGCCATGGTAGCGTCTCGATCCTGAGTAATGATGGTATATTGTGCCCATGAGCTTAAATAACCAGGCGGCACCATGGGTGTTTTATATTTCCCTGCCAATGCCTGCTCATAGTTTTTAGCCACTTTATTACGAGCAATCAACTCCTCTGGGAAGACGGCCAGTTTCTCTAATAAAATTGCCGCCTGGATAGTATCAAGTCGACTGTTCATACCAATACGAACATTGTCATATTTGTCTGCTCCTTTGCCATGAACCCTGTAAGACTTGATAAGCCCGGCATATTCATCGCTATTGGTGAAGATAGCGCCACCATCGCCATAGCACCCCAGTGGCTTGGCTGGGAAGAAACTGGTAGTTGCAATATCACCAAAGCTACCGGCCCGTTTTCCGTTCAATTCACCGCCAAAACCCTGAGCTGAATCTTCGAGGAGTGTCATATTGTATTTCTTTGCAATAATTTCCAGCTCTGGATAATTGGCGGGCAACCCGAAGAGATCAACAGTGATAATCGCTTTGAGATTGAGCTTGCCTTCGGCTAGAACCCGTTGAATCTGCTTTTCCAAGTCTTGAGGTGAGATGTTGAAGGTATCGGGATCGGAATCCACAAAAACAGGGGTAGCACCTTCATAAGCGATGGTCTCTGCTGTAGCAAAGAAGGTGAAAGTTGGACAAAAAATAGCATCGCCAGGTTTGACCCCCATCGCCATCATCGCCAGTGTCAGAGCATCGGTACCATTGGCACAGGTAATGACATGTTTAACACCGACATAGTCAGCCAGCTTGGCCTCCAATTCGGCCACCTCAGGCCCCATGATGTAATGACCATGCTCGAGCACTTGCTGAATTCGTTGGTCAATCTTCTGTTTCAGATGCTGGTATTGGGCAGCCAAGTCAATAAATTGCATGATTATCTTTCCAATCTACTGAGGGTGTCACCCTCTAGAACATAGGTTTCTTGAGTGAAAGGGCAAACTGTTGTGGCCTGGCCATAAAGAGGGAGATCGAGCTTTTCACCGTAGGCACTCATCCAACCTATTTGCTTGGCGGGTACGCCCACCATAAGAGCAAAGGGTTTGACCTCTTTGTTCACTACTGTCCCGGCACCGATGAAAGCGTACTCGCCAATGGTAACACCACAAACAATGGTACAGTTGGCTCCCAGGGTTGCTCCTTTTTTGACAAGGGTGTCACGATATTCAGCTTTGCGTTCGATCAAGGCTCTTGGGTTATAGACATTGGTGAAGACCATGCTGGGACCACAGAAGACCCCCTCTTCCAAAATGACATTATCGTATACCGAGACATTGTTCTGTATCTTGCAGCGATCACCAATAACTACTTTATTGCCAACGAAGACATTTTGACCAAGAGAAACTCCTGCACCAATCTTTGCCCCTGCACAGACATGGGCCCAATGCCACACTCTGGAGTCAGCCCCAATCTGCGCACCCACATCAACGATCGCGGTTTCATGCACCAGATAGTTCATGCTTAATACTCCAGCGGCAAACCAACTTGACGGCCATCGCGGGCTGCCAGGTAGGCGGCAATCAACAGTTCCAGTGAGGTCAAGCCCTCACGACCATCAGTTTCTGGCTCAGCTTCGCCACGCATAACATCCACTACATTCTTGTAGTAGAGAGGATGACCAAAGCCGTAGACAGAAGTGGTCTCATAGTTTGCCTCGCTGATCTGGGCATCGTAATCTTTCTCTTCAGCAAACTGCCATTGCTGAATTTCGTTGACTGCAAGCCCGCCAATTCGCACCGTACCCTGCTCACCAAGGATGGTAATACTACCTTCCAGATTACGCGGATAAGTAAGCATGGTAACGCTCATAGAACCTACTGCACCATGACGCCACTTGATGTTCAGCACACCAGTGTCTTCGGCTTCAATATCCCGAGTCGTGGTCATCATCGCCTGAACTTTTTCGACAGGACCAATCAGCCAGTGCAATAGATCGACATAGTGGCTCGCCTGATTCATGAAGGCACCACCATCAAACTCCCAATTACCGCGCCAACCGCCAACATCGTAATAGGATTGGGGACGAGTCCAGAACACATTGATATTGACCATATGGATCTTGCCAAAACGCTTCTCAGTGATGGCACGCTTCAACAGTTGTAGAGTGGTATTACGACGATTCTGTTTGACAACGAAGAGGCGCACTCCTGCTTTGTCACATGCCTTGACCATTTGCTGACCATCTTGCCAACGAGTCGCCATAGGTTTTTCTGTAATGACATGTACCCCATGCTCAGCAGCGAGTATTGCCTGATCAGCATGCAAGCCACTGGGGGTGCAAAGACTTACAATATCGATCTGCTCTTTTTCCAACATTTCTTGCAGCTTTTGATAGGCTGGGACCTGATATTGCTGCTGGTGCTCAACGAGCGTAGTCGGATTGATATCGCAAATCGCAACTAGCTCAAAGTGATCTGCATGTTGGGCAATGGAACCAAAATGGTTTTTGGAAATGCGGCCACAGCCAACAATGGCGATTCTGATCTTGCGATCTTTGATGATAGGGTAGCTTTGAATTAGCACAATAATTCCCTTATTTGTTTAACACCAGACGGAGAGTGTTTACTCGGTTTGTCTATATGTTCGTTTTTCCTAGAGTGCCGATGGTTGACTGCATTCACTCGCCCCATCACATATCCTCGCAGGATTGTGAAAACCGTTTATGGCTCACACTAACGACCAACAAGAAAAAATTAGTCGCCAATATGGCACATCATCACAGTTTTAATGGCTAAATTTTTAGTGTATTCAGTCATTCCAATAGTTCATTGAAAATTGCAAGAGGGTATCTTATTGCAGCCTCTACAATTGCACCGGAGATTAGAAACGGAAAAGCGTAAACCCAGCCTTGTCACAGGCCTCCCGTGTATAGAGAGCCTTGATATCTGCCAGCACAGGTTGATCAGTACGACAGAACTTGCGTAACTGTTGTGGAGAGAGCTCTCGAAACTCCTGATGACCTACGGCGACAATGAGGCTATCGACTGGAGATTGCTCGCTAATGACACCCAATTCAATACCATACTCATGTTGCACTTCGTCAGTATTAGCCCAAGGATCTATTACGACTACATTCAACCCCCAATTTTTCAGTTCAGTAATCAGGTCAATTACCTTGCTATTACGAATATCGGGACAGTTCTCTTTGAAGGTAATACCCATCACACCAACAACACTGCGAGCAACATCAATACCGTTTTTCAGCATCAGCTTTATGACATTTCTGGCAGCATAACGTGCCATGTTATCGTTGATGCGACGACCTGCAAGAATTACCTGAGGGTGATATCCCAACTCTTCGGCCTTGTGCGTCAGATAATAAGGATCAACACCTATACAATGGCCACCAACCATACCAGGACGGAAAGGAAGAAAATTCCATTTGCTACCAGCGGCTTCTAATACTTCTATGGTGTCGATGCCAATACGATCAAAAATGATGGAGAGTTCATTGACGAAGGCAATATTGAGGTCACGTTGACTATTTTCGATCACCTTTGCAGCTTCCGCAACCTTGATACTGGTAGCTGGGAAGGTGCCGGCTGAAATAATAGAGTTGTAAAGCGCATCTACCTCTACAGCAATTTCAGCAGTTGAACCACTAGTGATCTTCTTGATTTTCGTCAGAGTGTTGACCTTGTCACCAGGGTTTATGCGCTCCGGGCTGTAGCCGCAATAGAAGCCTTCATTGAACTTAAGGCCTGAGAACTTCTCCAGCACAGGTACACATATTTCCTCAGTGCAACCTGGATAAACAGTGGACTCATAGATAACGATAGCCCCCTGTTTCAGTGCCTTAGCCACTGTCTCGCTAGCTTTCACCAATGGCGTTAAATCAGGACGGTTAGCTCCATCAATAGGCGTTGGGACGGTAACGATGAAGATGTCACAATCTTTCAAGGCATTCTGGTCACTGCTATAGGTCAGCCTTGTCGCCTGTTTCAGTTCTTCAGGGGTGACTTCAAGAGTACTGTCCTGAAAACTCATCAGTTCATTGATGCGAGATTGGTTAATATCGAATCCAAGTACGGAACGGTATTTCCCAAACTCTACGGCTAAAGGCAACCCAACATAACCTAGCCCAATAATGGCCACTTTCTTGTTTTGCATCTTTACTCCAAAAGAATATAAAAATAAAATAATAAAATGGTTCAAAGTCAGGATAATGGCTTGAAGACTTAATTTGAGAATGACCAATAAACCTTTAAAAGGAGATCTGCATAATATACGGCGTAGTTACTAAAACACTTAAATGAAAAAAGTGAACCCGAACCTAAAAAAATACTTGTTATTTCACCTTGGAAACCAATCTCATCAAGTATTGGCCATAAGCATTCTTTATCAATGGCGCAGCTAATAGCTTCACTTGAGCAGCATCAATAAATCCCTGACGGTAGGCTATCTCCTCCGGACAAGAGACTTTTAGTCCTTGTCGAGTTTCAATGGTCTGAATAAAGTTGCTCGCCTCAATCATGCTCTCGTGAGTACCGGTATCAAGCCAGGCATAGCCACGACCCATCATGGCCACCGACAGATTTCCTTGCTCAAGATAAATTCGATTGATGTCTGTAATTTCCAGTTCGCCGCGAAGAGATGGCTTCAAGTTCTTGGCTATTTCCACAACATTGTTGTCATAAAAATAGAGACCCGTTACCGCATAGTTGCTCTTCGGCTCTTGCGGTTTCTCTTCCAGGGAAATGGCAATCCCCTCGTCATCAAACTCTACTACACCATACCGCTCTGGGTCATATACATGGTAGGCAAATACGGTCGCTCCACTGGGAGTGTCTGCGGCTGACACCAACTGTCTCTGCAAATTGTGGCCGTAAAATATATTATCGCCCAAGACCAGAGCACATGCATCTGAACCAATAAACTCTTCACCCAAAATAAACGCTTGTGCCAAACCATCCGGGCTCGGTTGTACCTTGTATTGCAAATTCAACCCCCACTGACTGCCATCACCCAGCAGCTGTTCAAAACGTGGGGTATCTTGTGGCGTACTAATTATCAAGATATCCCGTATTCCCGCCAGCATCAGGGTACAGAGTGGGTAGTAAATCATTGGTTTGTCATAAATGGGTAGCAGCTGCTTGCTGACTGCCATGGTGACGGGGTAGAGACGAGTGCCTGACCCACCGGCCAGAATAATACCTTTACGTTTGGTCATAATGCTTCATTTCTTATATTTGAATTATTTAACCATGAAAAAGTGTGGCCAAGCGCCACTTCTTTTACCCTTTATTACTATCGACAAGACACGAAATCCCCTTGTCTCGCTTGCCATCCTCATATTGACTCAGGATCTCTACCAGCATCCGCTCGACACCAACAGTCCAGTCTGGTAGCACCAGACTGAATGTTCGCTGGAACTTGCTCGTATCCAGGCGTGAGTTATGAGGCCGCTTGGCAGGCGTCGGAAATTCACTGGCCGGCACAGCATTGAGTTGCATGACCGACAGTTCAACCCCTGCCTCTCTAGCTTTGGCAAACACCAGCTGGGCATAGTCAAACCAGGTGGTGGTACCGGAGGCGACCAGATGATACAGCCCCGCCACCTCTGGTTTGTACTGCGCAATACGGATCGCATGGGCCGTGCAATCGGCCAGCAACTCTGCACCGGTCGGGGCGCCAAACTGGTCATTGATAATCGACATTTCGCTACGCTCTTTGCCAAAGCGCAGCATGGTCCTGGCAAAGTTTGCCCCACGGGCGGCATACACCCAGCTGGTGCGGAAGATAAGATGACGAGTGCAAAGCACAGCTGCGTGTTCCCCTGCCAGCTTGGTTTCACCATAGACGTTGAGCGGTGCGGTCTGATCGCTCTCGACCCAGGAGCGCTCGCCACTGCCATCAAATACGTAGTCAGTGGAGTAGTGCACCAACCAAGCACCCAGTGCCTCTGCTTCTTTGGCAATCGCAGCAACACTGGTGGCATTGAGCAATTGGGCCAGCGCCCGCTCGCTCTCGGCCTTATCAACCGCAGTGTAAGCGGCAGCATTGACAATCATATCCGGCTTGAGCAGACGTACCGTCTCGGCGACACCGGCAGGATTAGCGAAATCACCGCAATAATCGGTGGAGTCAAAATCCACCGCTGTAATATGTCCTAGTGGCGCCAATGCTCGGTGAAGCTCCCAGCCCACCTGGCCATTTTTACCAAATAACAGGACATGCATCAGGCACGCCCATCGTAATTCTGCTCAATCCAGGATTGATAGGCACCGCTCTTCACGTTATTAACCCACAGCTGGTTATCCAAGTACCACTGTACCGTCTTGCGGATGCCGGACTCGAAGGTCTCTTGCGGTTGCCAGTTCAGCTCGGCGCTCATCTTGCTGGCGTCGATGGCATAGCGGCGATCGTGACCGGGGCGATCCGCCACATAGGTAATTTGATCGCGGTAAGAACCAGCCTTGGGGACCATCTCGTCGAGCAAATCGCAGATGGTGTGGACCACATCCAGATTCTGCTTCTCGTTGTGACCGCCGATGTTGTAGGTCTCCCCTACCAAGCCGGTGGTCACCACCTTGTAAAGCGCGCGCGCGTGGTCTTCCACATAGAGCCAATCGCGGATCTGGTCACCCTTGCCATAAACCGGCAGTGGCTTGCCATCCAGCGCATTCAGGATCACCAGCGGGATCAGCTTCTCGGGGAAGTGGTAGGGGCCATAGTTGTTGGAGCAATTGGTGACCAGGGTCGGCAGGCCGTAAGTTCGGCGCCAGGCGCGGACCAGATGGTCGCTGGAGGCCTTGGAGGCCGAATAGGGGCTGCTGGGGGCGTAAGGAGTGGTTTCGGTAAAGAGCGGCAGTGGCTTATTCCACAAGGGATGACCGGCACTCACCTCATCCGGATGGGGCAGATCGCCATACACCTCGTCGGTGGAGATGTGGTGGAAGCGGAAAGCCGCTTTGCGTGTATCGTTCAATTCGTTCCAGTAAGCGCGCGCCGCTTCCAGCAACGTATAGGTGCCAACAATATTGGTTTCGATGAAATCGGCAGGCCCCGTGATGGAGCGATCGACATGGCTCTCGGCCGCCAAATGCATCACGGCATCCGGTTGATGCAGAGCAAACACCCGATCCAGTTCACCACGGTTGCAGATATCCACCTGCTCGAAAACATAACGCTCACTGGCAGCCACGTCGGCCAGGGACTCCAGATTCCCCGCATAGGTGAGTTTGTCGAGATTGACCACGGCATCCTGCGTGTTTCGAATAATATGACGAACAACCGCCGACCCGATAAAGCCAGCGCCACCAGTGACAAGGATTTTCATAGGTATGCTCTTGAAATGAATATAAAAAATGAAGGTAAAACGAGTTGCAACAATGAGACTGGAGACAAGGATAAACATGTCTGACCGGCAGATTTCTGACTATCAAGGGGAAAAGTGCAATGGCTACCGCCCCTGAGTTACAGCTCCCAGTTCGCTGATTTTAACCAGAATGAGTGTGCTGTTGGCCATCATGCCCTCCAGCTTGCGACGTAGCGGCTACTACCCTTGCCAACTACTTGCTTAATAAGGTTCGATGAGACGTTGATGTTCGAACCTATCTTATTGAGCTATTCCATTTCAACAATAGCGGTGGATTCTAACGCCTTTAGCGATCTGTTGCACCGTCAGATCTGACCCTTGATCTGGTTAATGCGTCATCCTGGCTCACTCTCTTTCCATTCCCGCTCTTTGCTTATATAAGGCAAGGACAGTTGCGGCTAGTCTTTCGCTTGTTGAGTTACTATTTCTTTGATCTTAAACGCAAAAATGAATTTTTTACTCACCAGGTCTTGCGGCAAGCACTAATATGTATGGTCCTGAAAGGGTCTTACCTATCTTCCGAACACTGTTCAAGTACCATTTTGCGGTGTTGCAGCCCATTCACATACTACTCAATGAGCTGGACATCGGAAACAGGGGGCCCAACTCGATAAAGCACGACGCATTATGTCATCAAGGTGCCATATGCATATGATCTTGCTCAAAAAACAGGGCGAACCGGATGGTTCGCCCTGTGGCTATATGATAACCCAAAGTGGGAAGTAATCGCTACTGCTGCCCGGTCGTCGTGTCGGGGGCTTGCCAACCACCACCAATGGCCTTGTAGAGCGCCACCTGGTTGGTCAGCTGGGCCAGACGGGTGCTGATCAGCCCCTGCTTGGCACTGAACAACGAACGCTGGGCATCGAGCCGGGTCAGGTAACTGTCCACACCTTGCTCATAACGGAACTCCGCCAGCTTGAAATAGGTCTGGTTGGCTTCGACTAGAGCCTGTTGTGCCTGCAACTGCTGCTGATAGTCCGCCTGGGCACCGAGGGTATCCGCAACCTCCTTGAAGGCGGTCTGGATGCTCTTCTCGTAGCTCGCCACCGCCTGCCGGGTACTCACTTCAGCCACATCAAGATCGGCGATACGTTTCCCACCGTCGAAGATGGGCAGGTTGATCTGGGGGATAAACGACCAGGTGCCGGTTCCTCCGTCAAACAGGCCGCTCAGCTGGTTGCTGGCCGTCCCAGCCGTCGCGGTGAGCGAGATGGAGGGGAAGAAGGCGGCGCGCGCCGCGCCTATATTGGCATTGGCCGCCTTCAGACTGTGCTCGGCGGCCAGAATATCCGGGCGCTGTTGCAGCAAGCTCGAAGGCGCGCCCACCGGGATCGCAGCCAGTTTTACCTCGGCCAGGGTCACTGGCTGGCTGTCCAGCACAGGAACCTGGGTGCCAAGGAGCAGTGCCAGACCATTGCGATCCTGCTTCACCTGGCGTTGGTACTGGGCCAGGCTGACACGGGCGCTTTCCAGTGCGGTACGCCCTTGGGCAAGCTCCATCTCTGAGGCGGCGCCCAAGCGATACTTGTGCTCGGTCAGGCCATAACTCTCCTGCTCGGTCGACAGAGTCGCCTCGCTCAGCGCCAGCAACTCCTGATCCGCCAGCAAGGTGAGATAGGCATTGGCCACCGACGCTATCAGTGCAATCTGGGTGCTGCGCCGGGTCTCAATCTCGGCAAGGTAGGTCTCCAGAGCCTGATCTTTGAGGCTCTGGATCCGGCCAAACAGGTCCAGCTCATAGGCGGTGATGCCGAGATTGGCATCGTACTGGCTGCTGATAGTCCCCTGCCCCGTGCTGCTGAGATCGTCGGATCCCTGCTGGCGGGTGCCCGAGCCGTTCGCTGCCAGGGTCGGCAGTTGTGCCGCCCGCTGAATACGGTACCTGGCTTCATACGCCTCGACGTTGAGCGCCGCGATCCGCAGATCCCGGTTATTCTCCAGTGCGGTGTCGATGAGCCTTTGCAGCGTCGGGTCGAGAAACTGTTGCTGCCAGGGGGAGACGGCCGCCTCCCCTGCTGTCTGATTGCTCTGCCATGAGGCGCCTTGGGGCAATTCGGGTCTTTGATAATCAGGGGCCATGGAACAGGCCCCCAGCAGCAGCGTCACGCTCAAGGCGACCAGTGTCTTAGTCATGATGGGTCTCCTTGGCAAGGGCGGCCCGCTCTTCCCGTGAATTGTGTTTGGTGAAATAGCGAGTCACCAGCACGAAGAACAGCGGCACGAAGAAGATGGCCAGCACGGTCGCACTGATCATCCCCCCCATCACGCCGGTCCCGATGGCGTTACGGCTACTGGCACCGGCACCCGAGCTGATCACCAGCGGCAGTACACCCAGGATAAAGGCGAGAGAGGTCATCAGGATGGGACGCAGACGCAGACGCGCAGCTTCAACCACGGCTTCACCCAAGCCCATTCCCTTGTCGTACAGCTCCTTGGCAAACTCGACGATAAGTATCGCGTTCTTGGCCGACAGCCCTATGGTGGTGAGCAAGCCCACCTGGAAGTAGACGTCGTTCTCCAAGCCCCGCATGGTCGCCGCCAACACGGCGCCCAGGATGCCAAGCGGCACCACCAGCATGACGGAGAAGGGAATGCTCCAGCTCTCGTACAGCGCCGCCAGACAGAGGAACACCACCAGCAGGGAGATGGCGTACAAGGCCGGTGCCTGGGATCCCGCTTGCCGCTCCTGCAGGGAGAGGCCGGTCCACTCGATACCTATCCCTTCCGGCAACTGCTTCACCATCTGTTCGATGGCGGCCATGGCATCACCGGTACTCTTGCCAGGTGCGGCCTCACCTACTATCTCCATCGCCGAGACGCCGTTGTAGCGTTCCAGACGGGGCGAACCAAAGCTCCACTCGGTACTGGCAAAGGCAGAGAAGGGCACCATCTGGCCTGTGCTGTTGCGTACATACCACAGCTTGAGATCTTCCGGGTTCATCCGGAAGGGGGCATCCGCCTGCAGGTAGACCTTCTTGACCCGACCCCGATCGACGAAGTCATTCACGTAAGAAGAACCCCAGGCCGTAGAGAGGGTGCTGTTGATGTCGCTGATGGAGAGGCCCTGCGCCAGCGCCTTCTCGTAGTCGATCTTGACGTCGAGCTGGGGCGTGTCTTCCATCCCGTTCGGGCGCACCCGCACCAGATTGGGGTCCTGCGCCGCCATGCCGAGCAACTGGTTACGGGCATCCATCAGCTTCTCGTGACCCAGCCCTGCGCGATCTTGCAGGTAGAAGTCAAAGCCGGTGGCCGTGCCCAGTTCAGGAATGGGAGGCAGGTTGAAGGCGAACACCTGGGCTTCCTTGATGCTGAACAGATAACCCATGGCGCGGCCTATGATGGCATTGGCGCTGCGATCCGGGCTGCTGCGCTCTTTCCAGTCTTTCAGCTTGATAAACGCCATGCCGCTGTTCTGGCCGCTACCGGCGAAGCTGAAGCCCGCCACCGTCAGCACGGCTTCAACGTTGTCCTTTTCATTTTTCAGGAAGTAGTCACGCATATCAGCCAGTACTACTTCGGTACGTTGTTTGGTGGCACCGACCGGCAGTTGCACCATGGACATGATGACCCCCTGATCCTCTTCCGGCAGGAAGGAGGTGGGCATGCGCATAAACAGCACTGCCAGCACTGCCAACATGGCCGCATAGATGATGCCGTAGCGAACCCCCTGCTTGAGCACTTTGCGCACACCGCTTTGATAACGGTTTGCGCCTGAATCAAAGACGCGGTTAAACCAGCCAAAAAAGCCGCGTTTGACACCATGCTCGCCATGCTTGATCGGTTTGAGCAAGGTGGCACACAAAGCAGGCGTCAGGATCAGGGCCACCAGCACAGACAACACCATGGCCGAGACGATGGTGAGAGAGAACTGGCGATAGATGGCACCGGTCGAACCACCAAAGAAGGCCATGGGCACAAAGACCGCAGAGAGCACCAGAGCGATCCCCACCAGGGCACCGGTGATCTGGGTCATGGACTTGCGGGTCGCCTCCAGCGGGGAGAGCCCCTCCTCGCTCATCAGCCGCTCCACGTTCTCCACCACCACGATGGCATCATCCACCAGCAGGCCTATGGCCAGCACCAGACCAAACATGGTCAGGGTGTTGATGGAGAAGCCGAACGCTGACATGACGCCAAAGGTCCCAAGCAACACAACCGGCACGGCTATGGTCGGGATCAGGGTGGCACGGAAGTTCTGCAAGAACAGATACATGACGCAGAACACCAGGAAGATCGCCTCGATCAGGGTCTGTACCACCTCCTCGATGGAGATCTGCACGAAGGGGGTAGTGTCGTACGGATAGACCACCTTCATGTTGGCTGGGAAGTAGGCGGAGAGCTCGTCCAGCTTGCCGCGGATCTTCTCTGCGGTATCCAGCGCGTTGGCACCGGTCGCCAGCTTGATGGCAACCGCCGCGGTAGACTGGCCGTTGTAGAGCGCATCGGCGTCGTAGTTTTCACCCGCCAGCTCAACCCGTGCCACATCCTGCAAGCGTACCTTGGAGCCGTCCTGATTCACCCGCAGCAGGATATTGTTGAACTCCTCCACGGTGGAAAGACGGGTCTGCCCCATGATGGTGGCAGTAAACTGCTGACTTTCGACCGAGGGCGTGCCCCCCACCTTGCCAAACGCCACCTGGGCATTCTGCGCCTTGATGGCGTTCTGCACGTCCATCGGGGTCATCTGTACCCGGGTGAGCTTGTTCGGATCGAGCCAGACACGCATGGAGTACTGGCTGCCGAACAGTGTGATGTCCCCTACCCCGTCCAGACGGCTCAGCGGCTCTTTGATGTTGGCCACCACATAGTCGGCCAGGTCATCGTTGTTCATGCTGCCGTCACCGGAGATGAAGGCCGCCACCATCAGGAAGCTGCTGGAGGTCTTCTGAACCCGGATCCCCTGCTGCTGAACCTCTTGCGGCAACAGCGACATCGCCTGCTGCAGCTTGTTCTGCACCTGCACCTGGGCGATATCGGGATCTGTCCCCGCCTGGAAGGTAAGGGTCACCGACACATTGCCGGAGGAATCAGATTGAGAAGACATATAGAGCAGGTGATCCAGCCCCGTCATGTTCTGCTCGATGATCTGGGTCACAGAGTCTTCTACCGTCTTGGCAGAAGCTCCCGGATAGCTTGCAGAGATGCCCACGGCGGGCGGTGCAATGCTGGGATACTGGGCGATCGGCAGGCCTATGATGGCCAGGCTCCCTGCCAGCATGATCACCAGGGCAATTACCCAGGCGAAAATGGGTCTGTCTATGAAAAATCGTGCCATGAGGCGACTACTCCATCCTACTTGTTGGCCGGGGTCTGTTCAGACGGCGCGGTGGCCGCCTGTTCAGTGGGCGCGACGACAGCCCCAGGTTGTACCTTTTGCAGACCGGCGACGATCACCCGCTCACCCGTCTTGAGACCGGATTCCACCACCCAGTCACTGCCAACGATGCGGCTCACCTGCACCTCGCGCAGCTCGACCTTGTTGTCCGCCGTCACCACCATGACGGTAGCGCCCCCCTTGGGGGTGCGGGTCACGGCTGTTTGCGGCACCAGCAGCCCTTTTGCACGCTCGCCCTCTTGCAGAGTGGCGCGCATGAACATGCCGGGCAGCAACAGTTGATGCGGGTTCGGCACTATCACCCGAAGAGTCACCATGCCGGTGGTCTCATCCACGGTCACGTCGGAGAACTGCAATGAGCCCTCTTCGCTGTAGCTGCTGCCATCTTCCAGCTGGAAGCGCACCTTGGCGCCCTTGTTCTCGTCCTGAACGAGCTTGCCATCGGCGATCTGGCGCTTGAGGCGCAGCAGGTCGGCGGTGGACTGGCGCACATCCACATACATGGGATCGAGCTGCTGGATGGAGGTAAGGCTGTCAGCCTGCTGGGCTGTCACCAGAGCACCCTCGGTCACAGCTGACTTGCCGATGCGACCGCTGATGGGGGCCGTGATGCGGGTATAGGCCAGATTGATGTTGGCACTCTGCAAGGCCGCCTTGGCAGCGCCTATCTCGGCCAGTTGCTGCTTCCAGGCGGCATCGGCGTCGTCATACTCCTGGCTGCTGATGGCTTTCACCTTCACCAGTTCGGCATAACGCTTGGCCTTGAGGCGAGCGCTCTGCTCGTTGGCCTGCGCCTTGGCCAGATTGGCCTTGGCACTGGCCACGTTGGCCTGATAAACCGCAGGGTCGATCTGATAGAGCAGTTGCCCGGCCTTGACGTCGCTGCCTTCGGTAAACAGACGCTTGAGAATGATGCCACTCACCTGGGGACGCACCTCGGCGACCCGCAGCGGCGCGCTGCGACCGGTCAGCTCAGAGGTGAGTTGCAGCGGTGCCGTGTGCAGGGTCACCACATCCACGGCGGCGGGTGGCATGTCACCCGGCCCTTGCTGGGCACCGCCCTGTTCGCCACAAGCTGCCAGCAGACCACCTGCCAGCAGGGCAAGGCCAACCGAACGTGCGAGAATATGTTTATGCATGGAGAACCTTAACCTTTGTCAGTCAATGAATAACCACAGGGTTTACAGGTCCCTGTTGGTAAAATCGGAAAGATGAGGCAATATACATACATTCATGAATGTATGTAAGTGACTTTTTTTACTTTTACAAGGCGCAGATATCGATGGCCAGAAGAACCAAAGAAGAGGCGCAGCAGACCCGCTGCCACATCATGAGTACGGCCCTGAATCTGTTCTGTTCACACGGCTTGGCCAAGACCAGCCTGACCGATATTGCCAGGGCCGCCGATCTGACCCGTGGCGCTATCTACTGGCACTTCAAGAATAAAGAAGAGCTGTTCGTCTCCTTGTGGGAAGAGTTGTGCCAGCCGCTCTCCCACCAGTTGGGAGCCTGTGTCGATGAACAGGAACCGGATCCTCTCGGCAAGCTGCGCAGCTTCCTCAAGGAGGTGCTGGTGAAGATCAGTACCAATCCGGCTCATCAGCAGATGTTCACCATCATGTTCAATCTGGAATCATTGGAAGGGGAAGCCATCTCCCTTCGCGAACATAAGCGCTGCCAGGCCGCCAACTTTTTCCGGGATCTTGAGATCACCCTGACCAATGCCATCCGCCAGGGTCAACTCCCCAAGACGCTGGATACCCAGCGCGCCGCCACCCTGCTGCACTGCACCCTGGATGGCTACATCATCAACTGGCTGCACTTCCCTGAGCGTATCAACCTGACCCGCGAGGCCGATTTCCTGCTCGACAGCCTGTTTACCCTGATAGCCCTGCCAAACGGCCCGGCCACCCGCCGCCCCTGATCTGCCTGGGCCAGCCCCGAGCTGGCCCGCATTCCTTGCTGGCAAGGCGCAATGGGATCTTGCCCAGCTTCTTGCTCAGCCAGGAGGTCGTCACAGCGTCACGGGTCAGTGTCCACCCAGGCGGTATTATTTCGCTTACCTGAGCCTTTGGTAGCCCGCCGCCAAATTTGCTAGAGTAGCGCCCCCGAAAGAAGGTGCCTGCCATGTCCATATCGCCACTGCCCAACCATGATGCTTCCCCCAGTCTGCCATCTGTGGCGGATCCAGGCACACTGTCAGCCCGTCAGCGTTTTCTGAAACCGCTGGCAGCAGGCGCCCATCTGCTGGAAGCGGGCTGCGGAGCGGGCGAGGATCTGCTCTTTTTCCGGCAGCAGGGGTTCATGGTCACCGCCTTTGATGCCAGCCTGGCCCAGGCGAAGCTGGCCTCGCGCCGCTGCAGCCAGCCGGTGCGTGTCTGCCGCTTCGAGCAGATGCACAACGTCCTGCCCTTTGACGGCATCTGGGCCAGCGGCTCCCTGCCCTGCCTGGTCGAGGAGGAGCTTGCACCCACCCTGATGCATCTCGCCAGCCTGCTCAAACCCCGGGCGCCGCTCTACTGCTCCTTCCCTTATGACGAGGGAAAATCCGGCAACCCAGTGGCATCTTCACAGGACGAATACCCGCTGCAGACCCGGCTCGATGAGGCCCGCCTGCAACAACTGATCGCCCCCCTGCCGTTTGAGCTGCATCAGAGCTGGTGCAGCGAGGATGCCGAGCACGGCCGCTGGCTGCATGCCCTGCTGATCCGGCTACCCGATCTCGCCCCCACCACGAATCAATATCGCCGCCGTCGCTTCAAAGGGCCCATCCCTCGCAATTCATCATCCAGCTAACAATATTTAACTCTGAGTTAACCAGGTGTTGGAAGACAAGATGCGGCACTTGTGTTAAAAAGCGGCATTAAAATCAGAATTAAATAACAAATCAGACACTAACACCTGGATTTCCTTATGAAACTTGTCCTCAAACTGGTTGCCGGTATTCTTGCCGGTCTCTTGCTCGGTCTCTACGCCCCGGAATGGGTTGCACGCCTGCTGTTTACGGCCAAGACAGTCATAGGTCAGCTGATCACCTTCACCATTCCGCTCATCATTCTGTTCTTCATCATGAGCGGTATCGCCAGCCTGCCGAAAAACTCCGGCAAGCTGCTGGGCAAGACAGTGGCGCTCTCTTATTGCTCCACCATACTGGCAGGTCTGTTCGCCTTCACGGTGGCAAGCCATCTGATCCCGCTGCTGACCACAGCCGCCGAGCCCACCACGGAAACCGCCGTAAAGCTTGCCTCCTACATCAATCTGGAGATACCGCCGCTGTTCGGGGTCATGTCTGCCCTGGCCGCCGCCTTCGTGTTCGGCATCGGCATCAGCGCCACCCAGGCCACCGACCTGCGCCGCGTCGCCGATCAGGGCCGTGACATCATAGACCGCCTGCTGGCCCGCGTGATCATTCCGTTGCTGCCGTTCTACATCGCCGGTGTCTTCGTCGAGATGACGGTGGAGGGCACCGTCTTCGCCACCCTGAAGACCTTCGGCGTGGTGCTGGTGATGGCCATTGTCATGCACTGGTTCTGGCTCAGCGTGCTGTTCGTCGGCACGGGTCTGGCGCTCGGTCGCTCACCCGCCATGCTCATCAAGAACATGCTGCCCGCCTACTTCACCGCTCTCGGCACCATGTCCAGCGCCGCCACCATTCCGGTTGCCCTGCAGGCCAGCAAGAACAACGGCGTGAGCCATGGCATCGCCAACTTCACAGTGCCCCTGTGCGCCACCATCCACCTGTGTGGCTCCACCATCACGCTGGTGACCTGTGCCACCGCCGTCATGTTCCTCTCCGAGCACCTGGCCATTCCCGGCTATGGCACCATGCTGCCCTTCATCATGATGCTGGGCGTCATCATGATAGCCGCACCGGGTGCACCGGGTGGCGGCGTCATGTCGGCCCTGGGTCTGCTCACCTCCATGCTGGGTTTCGGGGAAGCCTCCATCGCCCTGATGATCGCCCTCTACCTGGCGCAGGACAGCTTTGGCACCGCCTGCAACGTCACAGGTGACGGCGTCATCGCCCTCTGGGCCGACCGTTTCGCCCAGAGTGGGGAAGTACAGCTCGCCCCCGAGCGTGAAACGGCCTGATTGCCGGTTCGGAAAACAAAACGGGAGCCACTGGCTCCCGTTTTTTATGGCTGGCATCTGAGGTCAACCGCGTCGGCGGATCACCCCTTCCTGCGCCGTGCTCGCCACCAGCACCCCATCGCGGGTAAAGAACTGGCCGCGCACCAGACCGCGACCTGCGCTGGCGCTCGGGCTGTCCACCACGTAGAGCAGCCAGTCATCCAGCCTGAAGTCCCGGTGGAACCACATGGAGTGATCTATGGTGGCTACCTGCATGTCCGGCTCCCAGTAAGAGACACCATGGGGCTGCAGGGCGGTAAACAGGAAGTGGAAATCGGAGGCATAGGCCAGCAGGTACTTGTGGACCCGCTGATCGTCCGGCATCTGACCGTTGGCCCTGAACCAGACGTGGCGCAGCGGCTCGTGCACATCCGGCCGGATCGGGTCGACCAGGGTCACAGGGCGAATTTCGATGGGCTTCTCGCACATGATCTTGTCACGCAGGGCAGGCGGGATCTGCTGCTCGTAGGGGCGCACCAGCTCCAGCTCGCTCTTGAGCTGCTCGGGGGGGGTGATCCCCGCCGGCATGCTGATCTGATGCTCGAACCCTTCGGCCTCGACCTGAAACGAGGCGTTGAGATAGAAGATGGGCTTGCCACCCTGGATGGCCTTGACCCGGCGGGTAGAAACGGTCTGACCGTCGCGGATATTCTCCACGTCGTAGATGATGGGACGATTGGCATCACCGGGGCGCAAGAAGTAGGAGTGAAAACTGTGCACCTGACGATCGGCGGCCACCGTCTGTTTGGCGGCTGACAAAGCCTGCCCCATTACCTGTCCGCCAAACACGGCCCGCAGACCGAGATCCTGGCTCTGGCCCCGAAACAGGCCCTCCTCGATTTTTTCAAGCGCCAGCAGTGCCAGCAGCTCATCCAATACCTTGCTCATTATTATCTCCTGTATCAGTGCCGCAAAGGCTAACAAGCCCGCTCTGGCAGAGCAACCTTGCCCCTCTCCCCCAGCGGGTCCGCCGGGTGGTTTAATTCAGCAAGGAGGGGATTGGAATAATAAGCGGCAAACAGCAGCAACAAAAAGGCCCGCCTGAGAGGCGGGCCTTTCCTTGCATGAACCCATGAGGCTCAGCGCAATGCTTACTTGCTGCCGGTACCCGAGTTGCGGGTAGAGGAAGTCGGCTTGCGACGGGCCGTGGTGCTGCGGGCGCGCGGCTCCATACCCTGCATGTCCTTATGACGCTTGACGGCACGACGGATCTGGGCAGCCTGCTTGTGACGGGTGCTCTTGCCATCCTGCTGCAGGTCGACCTTGGATTCGGTCTCCGGCGGCATGTTGACCAGGCCGCGCAGGTAGTTCACTTCCGGCAGTTTCAGCTCCTGCCAGCCACCGCGGGGGATGCCACGATCCAGGGTGACATCACCGTAGCGCACCCGCATCAGGCGGCTCACCTGCACTTCCTGGGATTCCCACAGGCGGCGCACTTCACGGTTGCGACCTTCGGTCAGGGTGACGTTGAACCACTGGTTCAGACCTTCACCGCCGGCCGGTTTGATCTTGTTGAACTTGGCCATGCCATCTTCCAGCTGCACGCCTTTGCGCAGGCGCTGCAACATGGCTTCGGTGATCTCGCCAAACACGCGCACCGCGTATTCGCGCTCCACTTCGTGGCTCGGGTGCATCAGGCGGTTGGCCAGTTCACCGTCTGTGGTGAACAGCAACAGGCCTGAGGTATTGACGTCGAGACGGCCTACCGCGATCCAGCGGGCGCTGTCCAGCTTGGGCAGACGATCGAACACGGTCGGACGACCTTCCGGATCGTGACGGGTACACATCTCCCCTTCGGGCTTGTGATACGCCAGCACACGGCAGATCATCTCTTCCTCGGCACGGGTCTTGACCGTATGGCCATCGACACGGATCACGGCGTTCACTTCGACGCGATCTCCCAGTGTGGCGACCTTGCCATCCACACTGACCCGACCTGCGGTGATCAGGGCCTCCATCTCACGACGGGAGCCGTGACCCGCGCGGGCCAACACTTTTTGCAGTTTTTCACTCATCGGGGTTACCTGATTGTTGATCGCTGCCCGCCAGCATAACGGGCAACGTTGACTACTGTGCCAGATCCCGTCGGGGCAATCCGGCACCACTTTGATCATTAAGAGACCTGGCCCCCGCCTTGGCAAATGCCAACGACATGGATCAGATTTCACGGCCCTCAGCCGGCATAACGGCCAGGGGGGTTTGCAGTTCAGGATCCAGCTCGGGGAGCTGATCCAGGCTCTGCAGATTGAAATAATCCAGAAATTCCCGGGTGGTGGCGAGCAACTCCGGGCGACCCACCACCTCCTTGTGACCGACGCTGCGCACCCAGCCACGGTCTTTCAGGGTATTCACTATCTGGCTCGACACCGCCACCCCGCGGATGGCTTCGATCTCGGCCCGGGTGATAGGCTGCCGATACGCAATCAGCGTCAGCGTCTCCATCACGGCGCGCGAATAACGGGGGGCCCGTTCGCTCCAGAGCCTTGAAAGCTCCTCGGCATACTCCTGGCGCGCCTGAAAGCGCCAGCCGGAGGCAACTTCTTTAAGCTCCACTCCCCGCTCGCTGTAATCCTGCCGCAATTCAGCCAGCAGCAGCTGAATATAGCGGCCGGTGACGGGGTAATCCGCCAGCACACCGCTTTTCAGCTCGCTCACGGTCAAGGGGCGCCCGGCAATAAAAATCGCGGCTTCGACCAGTGTCTTGAGTCGTTCAGCAGGCAGCGCCACGGTTGCCCTCCTTGCTCATGACGTCGGGCTGGCTGGGCAACGGGAAATGCACGCACCCCCCGACAAGTTGGCTGCGAGGAAATGACAAAGAAAACAACTCAGTGCGCATGTTCACGCTCCCCGGTCTCCTCTTGGCTCGCCAGGGCAAAATGGATCGGACCCAGGGGTTCAGCCTGCAGGATCCAGATCAGGGACTCCTTGCACAGCTCCAGCAGCGCCAGAAACGTCACCAGCACCCCCATGCGTCCCTCCTCCATTTTGAGTACCTGTTCCAGCCGCAATGTCTGGCCCAGAGAGAGCATGGCCAAGATCTCCGCCATGCGCACCCGGGTCGGGATCTGCTCACGGCGGATCTGGTGATGTTCGAAATGAGTCGCGCGTTTTACCACACTTTGCATGTAAAGGGCGAGCTCAACCAGTGAAACATCGGGGGTCAGTGGCTTGAGAGAGCCGAAATCCGGCGGCAGGGCGGCGGCGATATAAATCTCCCGCTCCACTCGTGGCAAGGCATTGAGGCGCTCGCCCCCCACCTTGAAGCGCTCATATTCCTGCAGTCGACGAATAAGGGTGACGCGGGGATCTTCTCCCTCCTCTTCGTCCTCAAGCTCGGGGGCTTTGGGCAGCAAAAGACGGGATTTGATCTCCGCGAGCCAGGCTGCCATCAGCAGATATTCAGCCGCCAGCTCAAGGTTGAGCCCCTGCATCAGCTCCACGTACTCCATGTATTGGGCGGTGATCTGCAGGATCGGCAGGTTCAGGATATCCAGCTGCTGACGCCGAATGAGATAGAGCAGCAGATCGAGGGGCCCCTCGAAGGTATCGAGAAACACTTCCAGCGCATCGGGCGGAATAAACAGATCCTGGGGCAGCTCATGATAGGGCTGCCCCAGCACTTTCGCGATGGGGGATGGGGCAAGCCCCTCCCCCATGGTGACCTGTGCTGGCGTGGCCATCACAGGTGCCGGGTCGGCAGTATCACTCAAACGGCGTGGGATCCCCGGCACCGCGACGACGCAGCACTGTCTCGTCGTCGGAGAAATCCACCACGGTTGTGGGCTGCTCGCCCAGATAGCCACCGTTGACCACCAGATCCAGCTGTTTGCCCAGCTTGTCGAAGATCTCTTCCGGATCAAACTCCGCCATCTCTGAACCCGGCAGGATCAGGGTGGTGGAGAGCAGCGGCTCACCGAGCGCTTCCAGCAGGGCCAGTGCTATGTTGTTGGCCGGCACCCGGATGCCGATGGTCTTCTTCTTCTCGTTCATCAGGCGGCGCGGCACTTCCTTGGTCGCCTTGAAGATGAAGGTGTAGGGCCCGGGTGTATTGCCCTTGACCAGACGAAACGCAGTGTTGTCCACCTTGGCATAGGTAGAGATCTCGGAGAGATCCCGGCACACCAGGGTGAAGTCGTGGGTGGGGTCAATGCGACGGATGCGGCAGATGCGCTCCAGCGCGCCCTTGTCACCCATCTGGCAACCGAGCGCATAGCCGGAATCAGTCGGATAGGCAATGACGCCGCCGTTCTGGATGATCTGCACCACCTGACCGATCAGGCGGGCCTGGGGGTTTTCCGGGTGTACGTAAAAATGCTGACTCATAGCTCGTTCTCGCAATGGGGGCAGCAATGCCTGCCCGCTCGTATGGTCACGGGTTCCAGACCCATGACGCTACCTTAACCTGTTTGACGCCGGTTTACCCTCCCATGCAACAGAGGGCCAACCGGCAGACCCTGTGCTAGCGACTGGCCAGCAGGGTAGCGTGCTGCTCGGTGGTGAGACCAAAGTGGTCCGGATAGGCCAGCCAGAGCGGCATGCCTTCTTTTGGCAGCCAGAGGTGGCGGCCCAGCTCGGTCCAGCTGGACGGAAAATGAAAATCAGACCCCACCGAAATATAGAGGTCGTGATCCTTGGCCCACTGGCCCAGATTGGCCCGCTCCTGCGGACTCTGCTGGGGAAGTGACACCTCCATGGCATCGCCACCGGCCGCCTTGAAGGCCACCAGCAGCCGCTTGATCCACTTGGCGGTGAGATCGTAACGGCTGGGGTGAGCCAGTACCGCCAACCCACCGGCGGCGTGAATGGCGGTGATGGCCTCGCTCATCTCGGGCCATTCGGCCGGGGCATACCCTTTATTGCCACGGCTCAGGTACTTTTTGAATACCTTCTGCATGTTGTCAGCCACACCGCGCGCCACCAGCACACGGGCAAAATGGGCCCGGGTCACGGCAGCATCACCGGCCAGCGCCTTGGCCTCTTCATAGGTGCCGGGGATGAGGCACTTCTCCAGACGGCGCCCTATTTCCAGTGCGCGCGTCTCGCGGCGAGCCCGTTGGCCCGCCAAAAACGCCACCAGCTGCGGATTTTTTTCATCCACCCCCAGCGCCACCACATGGATCTCGTGGTGCTCCCAGCCGGTGGAGATCTCGACCCCGCTTACCAGTCGCAGCGGCAGCTGCTCGGCTTCGATGGTACGGCGTACTTCATCAAGCCCGTCAAGGGTGTCGTGGTCAGTGACTGCTAACACCTCGACCTGTTTTTCGGCGGCGCGGCGCACCAGATCGGCGGGGCTCAGCACGCCGTCGGAGGCAGTGGTATGGCAGTGAAGATCGAATCTCATCAGGTTATTCCGCTCTCATGGTCAGGTCCCCATCGGGATAGATAGGCAAAAAGCGACTTGACTTGGCCGCGGCTTTATCGTTTTCTGTAGGCACTTCATTGCAAACATCTTTTTACAGGACTTTATCATGCAAACGACTTCCATCCTGACCATCTGGTGGTGGCACACTCCCTGACATGCGGGCGTGTGGTCGTTGCTGTATCTGTAATCTGACAGCAAATTAAGAACCCAAAGAAAAAGCCCGCTGACCCCAGCGGGCTTTTTTATTATCCGGCAAATGGACCTGTGATGAAACCGAGAATTCAGACAAGAACACTGACATGGCGATGGCGACCCTACTGAAACCGCCTAAACCAATTTAATTTCCAAGGAATTCAATGTCATGAACATCGGTAAAACACATCACACGCAAGGGAACGCACTATGACCGTCAATACGACTCGCTTGCCCCTGGGTGAATTCGATACCCTCAAGCTCAATGCCCCCTATGTGGCCGACCCGCTGGCACTCTATACCCAGCTCTGCCAGGGGCGCCCCAACAACCTGCTGCTGGAATCGGTCGAGATCGACTCCAAGGCCGGCAAGCAGAGCCTGCTGCTGGTCGATGCCTGCCTGCGCATCGAGTGCCGGGGGCGCACTGTGCGGGTTCGCACTCTGAACGACAACGGCGCCCAGTTGCAGAGCCTGCTGGCCGAGCGTCTGCCCGCCGTCATCAGCCAGACGCTGGTGGATGGCGAGTTGCAGCTCGACTTCCCCGCCTCCGATCGGGCACTGGATGAAGACAGCCGCCTCAAGGGAACCAGCGTGCTGGACGTGCTGCGCACCCTGCAACAAGAGCTGCAGTGCCAGCTGGGCTCTCTTGACGCTAGCGCGAACAGCGAGGCACTGTTTATGGCGGGCAGCTTCGCCTACGACCTGATCGCCTCCTTCGAGGATCTGCCAGAGGTGCCGGAGGGGAGCAACAACTGCCCCGACTACTGCTTCTATGTGGCAGAAACCCTGATCACCATCGACCATATCGAGCGCACCACTCAACTGCTCGCCTGCATCTTTGGCGGCGACAGTAACGAGAGCCATGTGGATGACAGATATACCCGCCTGACTGAACGACTCACCGACTTCAAACAGATTTGCCAGCAACCCCTGAGCGCCGAGCTGACCACCCAGCCCCTGACCGGCGGCATGAGCGTGGACAAGGGTGACAAGCAGTTCTGCGCCGAGGTGGAGAAGCTCAAGGGCTTCATCCGCCGGGGTGACATCTTCCAGGTGGTGCCGTCGCGCTGCTTCTCGCTGCCCTGCCCGAGCCCGCTGGCCGCCTATCGCCGCCTCAAGCAGACCAACCCCAGCCCCTACATGTTCTATGTACAGGATGAGGATTTCACCCTGTTTGGCGCCTCGCCGGAGAGCGCGGTGAAATTCTGCGCCGCCAGCCGCGACGTCGAGATGTACCCCATCGCCGGTACCCGCCGCCGCGGCTTCAACCCGGATGGCAGCATCAACCGGGATCTCGATGGTCGCATCGAGCTGGAGCTGCGCCAGGATGAAAAAGAGGTGGCCGAACACCTGATGCTGGTGGATCTGGGCCGCAACGACATAGCCCGCATCTCGGAGCCGGGCACCCGCTACGTCAAGGAGCTGCTCAAGGTGGATCGCTACAGCCACGTGATGCACCTGGTCTCCAAGGTAGTGGGCACATTGCGCTCCGACCTTGACGCCCTGCACGCCTATCAGGCCTGCATGAACATGGGCACCCTCACCGGCGCCCCCAAGATCCGCGCCAGCGAGCTCATTCGCATGGTGGAAGGCAAGCGTCGTGGCAGCTACGGCGGCGCCGTCGGCTACATCAACGGCGCAGGGGAAATGGATACCTGCATCGTCATTCGCTCGGCGTTTGTCAAAGATGGGATGGCCCATGTGCAGGCCGGTGCCGGTGTGGTCTATGACTCCAAACCCCAGGCCGAAGCGGATGAAACCCGCGCCAAGGCGGCCGCCGTGCTGGCCGCTATCGCCGCCAGCCATGGCACCTCACTGCAAGCCCTGAGCGCCCAGCAGGAGCAACATAAGGACGTGAGCCATGACTGATATCTTCCTGCTCGATAACTTCGACTCGTTTACTTACAACCTCGTCGACCAGTTCCGCTCCCTCGGCTATCCGGTACGGATCTACCGCAACAGCCTGCCCGCGAGCCGCATCATGAGCGAAATTGCCGCCTGCGAAGGGGATGCAGTGCTGGTGCTCTCCCCTGGGCCGGGCGCCCCCCATGAAGCAGGTTGCCTGATTGATCTGATCAAGCTGGCCCGTGGTCAGGTGCCCATCCTCGGCATCTGCCTCGGTCATCAGGCCCTGTGCGAAGCCTACGGCGGCACCGTCGGCGCGGCGGGTGAAATCGTCCACGGCAAGCGCTCCCTGATTGAGCACAACGGCCACGGCGCCTTCGCCGGTCTGCCGAGCCCGCTGCCGGTGGCCCGCTACCACTCGCTGGTCGCCACCTATGTACCGGAAGAGCTGACGGTGATTGCCCACTATCAAGGCATGCCCATGGCCATAGAGCAGCAGGATGAGCGGGTGCTGGGCTTCCAGTTCCACCCGGAATCCATCATGACCTCGGAAGGGGCCCGTCTGCTGACCCAGGCGCTCGCCCATATCTGTCGTCCAGATAGCCTTTTTTCACGAAGCGACGCGCGGTAAGGAAGACCCTATGCATCATCATCTCAACACCCTCTATCAGGGTCAGTCTCTGAGCCGTGAAAGTACCCGTGACGCCTTCGGGCAAGTGGTACGTGGCGAAGTGGATCCCATAGTGCTCGCCAGTTTATTGACCGCCCTCAAGATCAAGGGGGAGACACCGGAGGAGATCGCCGGCGCCGCCGAAGCCCTGCTGGCGGAGGCGCGCGACTTCCCGCGTCCGGATTATGAGTTTTGCGACATAGTCGGTACCGGTGGCGATGGCCTCAACACCATCAACGTTTCCACCACCTCGGCGCTGGTCGCAGCCGCCTGCGGCCTGAAAGTGGCCAAGCACGGCAACCGTTCGGTATCGAGCAAGTCGGGTTCAAGCGATCTGCTCGACAAGATGGGCATCAAGCTCGACATGAGCCCGGCGCAGGCACGCCATTGCCTGGACGAGCTTGGCATCTGCTTCCTGTTCGCCCCCCAGTACCACGCTGGCGTGCGCCACGCCATGCCGGTGCGTCAGGCCCTCAAGACCCGCACCCTGTTCAACGTGCTGGGGCCGCTCATCAACCCCGCTCGCCCCACCTATCAGCTGATGGGGGTCTATGCCCCCGAGCTGGTGCGCCCCATCGCAGAAACCCTGCTGGCACTGGGGCTGAAAACCGGTATGGTGGTTCACGGCGCCGGGCTCGACGAGATTGCCATCCACGGCCCGACCCAGGTGGCCCAGATCCGTGACGGCGAGATCCGCGAATTCATGATCACCCCGGCTGACTTTGGCCTGGAAACCTATCCGGTCAGCGCCATTCAGGGGGGCGAGCCCGAAGAGAACCGCGCCATCACCGCCGCCATTCTGGAAGGGCGTGGCACCCCGGCCCACAACGCCGCCATCGCCGCCAACGTGGCCCCGCTGCTGTTGATGGCGGGCAAGGCCGCCGATCTCAAGAGTGCAGCGGCCGAGGTGCTGGCAGTGCTGGCGAGCGGCAAGGCGGCCGAGCTCGCCGCCAGGCTGGCCACCCTGAGCCATCAGGAGGCATGATGTCAGCCACTACTTCGCACAGCACTCATTCAGAACGCCCGACCGGCAATACCCAGCTTCGCAAGGATAACGAGATGTCAGACCCCATTGCCCCCCATGCCTTTCTGAATATGGCCTCCATCAACCAGACCATTCTCGGCAAAATCGTGGCGGCCAAGCAGGAGTGGGTTGCCACCCGCAAGCTGGCCCAGCCGCTGGAGAGCTTCCAGAGCATGCTGACCCCAAGCGATCGGGATTTTGTCGGTGCGCTCAAGGCGGGCTCCACCCGCTTTATTCTGGAGTGCAAGAAGGCATCCCCCTCCAAGGGGCTGATCCGCGATGATTTCAGCCCGGAGGCCATCGCCGATATCTATGGCAAATACGCCACCGCCATCTCTGTGCTGACCGACGAGAAGTTCTTTCAAGGGGATTTCGCCTTTTTGCCGCGAGTGCGCAGCAGCGTTCAGCAACCGGTGCTGTGCAAGGATTTCATGATTGACCCCTATCAGCTCTATCTGGCCCGCCACTATCAGGCGGACGCCATCCTGCTGATGCTCTCCGTACTCACCGACGAGGGCTATCGCGCCCTGTTCGCGGTAGCCAAGGAGCTCGGCCTCGGCGTGCTGACCGAAGTGAGCAATGAAGAGGAGCTGACCCGCGCCATCGCCCTTGGCGCGCCCGTGATTGGCATCAACAACCGGGATCTGCGGGACTTGAGCGTGGATCTCAACCGCACCAAGCAGCTGGCGGCCATCCTGTCACAAAAAGCTCCGAGCGACCGGGTCGTGATCAGCGAATCGGGCATCAAGGATCGCACCCAGGTAGCCGACCTTCGCCACCATGCCAAGGGCTTCCTGGTGGGCTCCTCCCTGATGGAGGAAGCCGCTCTGGAGGCCGCGGTACGTAAACTTGTTCTGGGCCAGAACAAGGTATGCGGCCTGACCCGCGCCGAGGATGCCGCCGCCGCCCATCAGGCGGGCGCCGTGTTCGGCGGCCTCATCTTTGTTTCCAAAAGCCCGCGCTATGTGGACATTCCCACCGCCCGTACCGTGATGGCGGGTGCGCCGCTCGCCTATGTGGGGGTGTTTCGCAACGCCCAGCAAGAGACCATCGCCAAAACGGTAGAAGCGCTGGGACTGGCCGCGGTGCAACTGCATGGGGATGAAGACGCCGCCTATATCGACAACCTGCGTCCGCTGTTGCCGGCGACCTGCCAAGTCTGGAAGGCAGTCGGCATCACGAGTGGCGAGCCGCTGCCCGCCCTCGACTATCCGGCGGATCGCCTGCTGCTGGATACAAAAGTCGGCAGCCAGAGCGGCGGCACAGGTCAGGCGTTCGACTGGACCATGCTGGCCAATCTCGACAAAGCCAAGCTGATGCTGGCAGGCGGCCTGAACCCCGACAACGCCCTGCAGGCGGCAGAGGTCGGTTGCCTCGGCCTTGATTTCAACTCCGGGGTGGAAAGCGCCCCGGGCCAGAAAGATCCACACAAGCTAGCTGCGGCCTTTAGCGCCCTGCGCGGCTTGTAACAATGCCCTTCGCCTCTTTGAAAGCGCAGAGCGATAACACCGAATTTAATATTGTCTTTTTGATTCAAGGTATAAGGAAGAAACCATGACCCTGCTCAACCCGTTTTTTGGTGAATTTGGTGGCATGTATGTGCCCCAGATCCTCATCCCCGCCCTGCTCCAGCTGGAAAAAGCCTTCGTCGATGCCAAGGAGGATCCGGCCTTTATCGCCGAATTTCAGGAGCTGCTGACCGAGTATGCCGGTCGCCCGACCCCGCTCACCCTGACTCGCAACCTGACCAAGGGCACCAAGACCCGCCTCTACCTGAAGCGTGAAGACCTGCTGCACGGCGGCGCCCACAAGACCAACCAGGTGCTGGGTCAGGCGCTGCTGGCCAAGCGGATGGGCAAGAGCGAGATCATCGCCGAGACCGGCGCCGGTCAACACGGCGTCGCCACTGCACTGGCCTGTGCCCTGCTCGGCCTCAAGTGCCGGGTCTATATGGGTGCCAAGGATTGCGAGCGCCAGAAGCCAAACGTGTTTCGCATGAAGTTGATGGGGGCCACCGTCATTCCGGTGCACTCCGGCTCATCCACCCTGAAAGATGCCTGCAACGAGGCGCTGCGTGACTGGGCTGCCAACTACGACTCCGCCCACTACCTGCTCGGCACCGCCGCTGGTCCGCACCCCTTCCCCACTATCGTGCGGGAGTTCCAGAAGATGATCGGCGAAGAGGCCAAGGCCCAGTGCTTCAAGAAGGAGGAGCGGCTGCCCGATGCGGTGATCGCCTGCGTCGGCGGCGGTTCCAACGCCATAGGCATGTTTGCCGACTTTATCGACAACAAGGAGGTGCGCCTGATCGGGGTCGAGCCGGGTGGTCACGGCATCGAGAGTGGCGAGCACGGTGCGCCGCTGGGTCACGGCAGCAAGGGGGTCTTCTTTGGCATGCACTCCTACCTGATGCAGGACAAGCAGGGGCAAATTCAGGAGTCCTACTCCGTCTCGGCGGGGCTGGATTTCCCCTCCGTCGGCCCGCAGCACGCCCATTTGGCCTCCATCGGCCGCGCCGAGTATGTCTCCATCACCGACAAGGAGGCGCTGGACGCCTTCCAGGAGCTGGCCAAATCCGAAGGGATTATCCCGGCGCTGGAGTCCTCCCACGCCCTGGCCCATGCCCTCAAGATGGCCCGCAGTGAACCGGAAAAAGAGCAGGTGCTCATCGTCAATCTCTCCGGCCGTGGCGACAAAGATATCTTCACCGTTGCCGACATCTTTGAAAAAGAAGGAACCTTGTCATGAACCGTTACGCACAACTTTTCTCCCGTCTGGATGCGGTCAATCAGGGCGCCTTCGTGCCGTTCGTGATGCTGGGTGACCCCACCCCCGAACTCTCCCTGGCCATCGTCGATGCGCTGGTCGAAGGGGGCGCCGATGCCCTCGAGCTCGGCATTCCCTTCTCCGATCCGGTAGCGGACGGCCCCACCATTCAGGGCGCCGCCCTGCGCGCCTTCGAGAGCCACACCACCCCGGATGACTGCTTCGATCTGCTCGCTCGCATCCGAGCCAAGTACCCGCAACTGCCCATTGGCCTCTTGGTCTACGCCAACCTGGTCTATGTGCGCCACATCGATGGCTTCTATGAGAAGTGCCAGCAGGCGGGCGTGGATTCGGTGCTGGTGGCCGACGTGCCGGTGCAGATGTGCGCCCCCTACAAGGCGGCCGCCGACAAGTTTGGCATCGACAGCATCTTTATCGCCCCGCCCAACGGCGACGCCGAGACCCTGAAACAGGTGGCGGAGCTTGGCAGTGGTTACACCTATCTGGTGAGCCGCGCCGGTGTGACCGGCGCAGAGACCAAGGCCGGCATGCCGGTGGATGGCCTCATTAACACACTGCGCGAGTTCAAGGCGCCCCCCGCCCTGCTCGGCTTTGGCATCAGCGAACCGGCCCAGGTGCGTGAAGCGATCGCCGCAGGCGCCGCCGGTGCCATCTCCGGCTCCGCCGTGGTGAAGATCATCGAGACCCATCACAAGAACCCGGAGCATATGCTCACTCGTCTGAAGGAGTTTGTGGAAGGGATGAAAGCCGCGACCAATCGATAGGGGGTGGCATTGGTCAAATGCCATTGGCCGTGAGTGGTCCGCTGGTGTATCCAGATCACGCATAGTTGCATCACTACATCAAAGGGAGCCTGACCGGCTCCCTTTCTCTTCCCTGCTTGTTGTCGCTCCCGGCATCTTTGTCCCTTCTTCCCTTGGGAGAGGGTCAGGGTGAGGGAACCCATAATCCCCCGGCGTTATCGAATCGTAGGTTCGAATAGCGAAGCGTATTCGGACGTTCATGGATTGGCTGTGATGGCGTGGTTTTGCCACGTAGTGGAACACTGTAGGGTGCAATAAGCACAGCGCATTGCACCGCAGCAAATTCCCTTTCCACGGCGACGGTTCCGGCCCAGAACCGGCAGGGAACCCCTTGATGTGGCTTCGCCCCATGGAACACGAGGGCTCTGCCCTCGACGGAGTTTCGCCCGCCCTTCGGGCCTGGGCGAGTGACTTTTCTTTGTGTGCCCAAAGAAAAGTCACCAAAAGAAAGGCCACCCCCGCCAAGCCGCCCGCCTTCGGCGGTTTCCCTCATCTCGCTCTCTGGGTCGGACGGTACGTCGCAGATGGCACATCCCTGTACCAACTGCGGCTGCGCCGTCATCCCTGACGGCGCCCCTGACCCATTGAGCTCGACTCGGCGGCTTGGAGGGGGATCAAGACAGTGCCAGCCCTCAGCTCCCGTCTAACCGCAAACAAGCTCCCTCTGGAAGGGGTTGGGGTGAGGGTATTTCCGCACTCTCTGCGAATCCGGCAGCTCACTTGAGCAACAGTTTTCCCTAATTGATTGAACCAGCTCAGATTTCTATCAACATCTTCTTTCAATGTCTCAATCAGACCCCTTAAAATAGCCAAACGACAATCCAGCTCTCGGGAGAGCGCAGTGGTAGCGATTGTTGCTATCTCACAGGTGAAAAGCAGCGGACTGGGGGGCTGAAACTCAGGGGCGGTAGCCATGCCGACACTTGCCATCACCGACGAAGAAGCCAAGCGAATACGTTCAGTGTCAGAGGCAAAGTGGAGTTATATGGAAGGCACTGCTATCGGATTAGTGCAGCCTTCTATCTAATCACTGTTATGCATAAGTGAGGAAATGAATGCACTTCTCAGACTTTTCAGATAATGAAGAACCAGCATTTGATGTCTTCAATGCCTGCCATGAAATAGTTTTTGCGGGCAGTGATGGAAATACTGAATATCTAGAACGAATCAGCCCAGAAGCAAGGTTAGTTTATTTGCTGTGGTGTTTTGATGGTGAAGTCCATAACGGCGGCTTTGACCAGCTCTTTTTTAATTCACTTGGCGATCATTGTTTGGAGATTTTAGCGGGGCTCAAAAAAGTCAATGCCATCAAGTCTTATGGACTACTTGAAAAGGCAATGCGCTGGTTTCCAGAGTCTAAACCCTCGTTAGACCGAGAGACGAGATGGAAGCAACTTGCACGTTATAAAGATGATGAAAACTATGAAGCAGATTTAGAAAATTTAGATACCGAATTCTACAAATATGAAGACAATCTTGCTGAGCTCTTACATAAGATCGTTAGGGAAAATAAGGCAGCGTCTTTAAATGTATAACAAGCGCATGTTTCGGACAAATTTCCGCTTCGCTTCTATTTTCCGCAAATGCGGACATTATGTTTGAGGTGCTATGAAATCTCTAACTATTGACGAAGTTCTTGATAAAGGGATTAGCGATGAAACCAAACTTTCGGAACAAGAGTGGCCCATTTTCGCGGTGGCGTACTTAGAATCAATAGCTGATATGGAAGGCTGGGATCACTTTTTTACACACAGTATGGAATGGTATCCTTTAGTCTTAAGGGCTCTAAAGCTTGCAGGTGATTTCAACTCGCTGAAAATTATTGATAATTATCGAAAGCACTTTGAAAGCTTTGGCGTCGACTTCGAAGCGACTGAAATAGACAAGTTTTTGTGTTTTGCATCGGATAAATATTTTAGTGAATGTGCTGACTGGCGCGAAGAGTTTTCGCAAGCAGCTGAACAACGCTGGAAATTAATTAACCAATACTACCTCAACGTTGGGGTGGTATTAAAAACATAACAAGCAAAGGCAGCCGACGCGTACCGCGCAGCTGCTTTGAGCGTTATACATTATGGAGAGACTGTTGAAATATACCTGCCCTTGCTGTGGCTATAAGACTTTGGATGAGCCTGCTATAGGTACGTTCGATATTTGTGAGCTTTGTGGCTGGGAAGATGACTTGGTACAAAACTCAGAGCCTGATTATGAAGGTGGAGCTAATGTTAGCTGCTTACGTGAAGCGCAACATGCTTTTATAAATAAAGCTATAGATTCCCAAGAATTTATTAAAGATTCTGCTTGGGAGATATTAGAACCACTATCAAAACAATCACACTCAAAATCTGCAAAAAAATCCTACCGTTAATAGTAACGGGGAAGTAAAAAATGCATAAACAGAAACTAACGATTCATCTGTTCATAAAGAGTGGTTTTATGCGTTTTTAATACGGCTAAATAATACATTGACCCAGAGCACAAGAGGCATAACAAATGGTTCAAATCGCTCGCTGGGGCGGGCTAAAGCCCGCCCCTTAACCAAACGTTATAGGGCAAACATGGATAACCTCGACAAGATCCGAAAACTCATAACGCTGTGGCATGCCCAAAGAAAATGGGCCGAGGAGCTTCTTGTCCGTGCATTTTATTTGAAATCCGCTGAGGAAATACTAAAACCAGAAAACCGAGGAAATAACCCAATCCCCGGGACGAACTGGATGTATCGAACTCATGGAGTTGGCGTAGACATATATCGAACCGCAGATGCAGGCGGAATTGATTTCGATTTCAATAAAATAGATCCAGATGAATGGCACCTACGAGTATTCTTTGAAAAACAATACAACGAAGGAAACCTGCCTTTCGCAGAGTATCGAGAGCTTTATGAAGATGAAGGTTTGCTCCAGTGCTTCATAAAAATGGCGCTTGAGGGGCAAGTCCTATAACAAATGGTTCAAATCGCTTGGGACGGGCTAAAGCCCGCCCCTTAACCAAACGTTATGCCGTATGAATAGAGGACAAGCGAAGTGAACGTGAGCCAGCCAGCGGAGATGCCTTTCACTAGGGAGGCCGCGATTCAAATGCTGAAGTGGGGAGCGATGCCCGAGTCGTCTCCTTACTCTCATAAGGCAATCGCGGAGTGGTGTGATCGGTTGAGGTCGATGCGGAGCCTGAAATTGAGAAGCTACTTCCGAGCCTCACCGAGGTCGAAACACAGTGGGACTTGTATTTGGCCAATACCTATTCAATTTACGAATTAAGATCCGGTAATTTTGAGCAAGTGCGGATTTCGACGGAATGGTTCCATGAATGGCTGAGCCAAGCGGCATAACCCTTCATCGAAGTGGAGCTGCGTTAGCTGGCCCACTGAATTCAAACGTTAAGTGTAATTATGGACGAACGAGCATTTACGAAGTTAATTTAATTTCTGAAAAAGTTCCAGCGATTAATGGTGCCATCGGAAAGGGGGTTGATGAGGATGGTCGCTGGTGGGTGAAGTTTGAAATCGACATTCATCACCAGTTTGCTTGGCATACAGTCCAAGAATTTGGGCATGTTTTAAATTACATGTCTGTCAACGAACGATTGCCAACATCTTTTCATCCTGTATCTCCACCTCCTTATATGAATGGTGGCCCAGATGAATATTTATCCTAGGTAACAGAGTGTCATAATCCAGATTTTAGGCTCGGCACTTGTGCAGAGTGGTTAATTGGTCGATTGCCAAACACAGTTGAGAATTTAGAGCAATGGGCTTCAGAATAAAACACTTAACAAGGCCAAGCAGCATCGCCCCCTTGGGGCTGGACCTCGCTATGCTCGGCCGCTGTTGACGGCGTTAAGCGCCTATGAGAATCGTCAGCATCATTGCTCTATTACTGATGATTTGCTGCAACCTAAATGCAGAGGACAAATCAATGGTTCAAGAAGAAGCCAAAAAACTTGGGACGAGTACCATGAAAGAATAAAAATGCGCCGCCTTGCAGAAGCGAAAATTATAAATTCTGAACTTGGCAGCAATGGCATCACTGCAGAAACCGTTCTAATACTAGACTTCAATTTATTCACTCAAGATAAAGAAGGTGCCAAAGGTATAAAAGAGCAGCTTAGTGAAAACTATGAAATGTCGATGTATCAGGATGGCGAATACTCGAAAATTTCAGGCACCTCTCGACCATATGCTGTGAATTTATCCACTGAGCAACATTTAGGCTGGGTAGAGTTCATGCACGATGTGGCTCTTTCTTATGGCTGCATTTTTAGCTCATGGACTGTTACCGAACATAAAACAAAGACGTCATGGTCAAATGAAAATATTGAAACGGAGTTTAATTAGGGTAGCACTAAACAAGCGCATGTTGCCGGACTGGTGTTCCGCTGCGATCTAAACCAGCAGCAAATGCGGACGTTATTTATTATCTAGGAAATATGAAAGCTCATTTATTGAAATGATAGCGCTTATTTGAGGTCAGTTGCTGAAGCATTACTGACACTTCGTCCTTATTTTTATTTGGGCTCTTTGTCAGAACACAAACCTGGGACACCCACCTTTCTGAAGCAGACATGGCATAGCCAACATTCAAAATGATGGGTGTCCCAGCTCTGCTGCATCTCAGCCCCAAAAGTTAGCGTTAGGATATTTGAGAAGTTGTGTGATAAATATCAACCGAAAAACAAAATGATTGGCCATTCTCTGCACCTTCCTGTTTCTGATCAGACTCGGATTTCGCGCCTTTGGCTATGACCTGTTTTATCACAATCCAAATAACCCCTCTGGCATATCGGATTTGATTGAAGTGGCATTGGCCATCATTTATCTGGCGAGTCTGGGTCTCTGCATACTGCATGCCCTGTGGATAATGCTCCGGCACTGGGAACAAGGTGCCTTGGAGGCATCAGCCCTGCTAGCTCTCTGTGCCGCCCAGTGGCACAGCTATGACTATCTTCATCACCTTGCCGCCAGTCTCAGCATCCCCTAGGACCCCTGCTCCACGCCCGCCATCCCATCAACACCAGCATCAATACAACCCCCGGCAGCCATACCCAGTAGAGCTCGGAGAGGATCACCGCTTCACCTCGGGCGGTGAGGTAGGCCTCCAGCTTGAAGGGGGCAACCCGGATCACCTGCCAGGGGGCGAAGAAGCGCTCGTCACGCCACGGCCAGAGCCAGCCCACCCCCTTGCCGCCGGTGGTAAGTGAATCGAGCAGGCTGTGGGAAAGCAGAGAGACCAGCAGAAACGACCAGACAGTGGCAGCGCTCGCCTTAAGCTGGCGGTGAAACAGCATGGCCAGAGTGGGCAGGGCAAAGGCGAACAGCAGGGAGTGGGTAAAGCCACGGTGGCCGAAAACATGGCCGTAGGCGACCCCCAGCTTGAAGGCGAGCACATCGGCATCGGGCAGCATGGCGATGGCAACCCCAGCCAGCAGCAGGCGCGGCGGGATAATCCGGCAGCCAAGCCCGAGCCCAAGGCAGAGGGGCACGGCGGCGTGAGTGACGATGGTGGGCATAACGAAAAGCTCCAACTGAAAACTGGCGCCTACCCTACCCCCGCTCGGTGAAGTGAACATGAAGTGCCGCACGACTCTGCAAGCCAGACCAATCCATTCCTCACCCCCTTCCTTTTCTAAAAAAGTGAGCCCCTCTACACCTTTCTCTAGCAGCCAGCACCAAGAGCATCAAAAGTACAACTTCGTACACGTTTGGTTGTTCGGTACGATCTGGCCAATGTGGGACTTTACAGCGAGTTAAAACAGTATTCAGATGCCGCCATCGTCATGGTGAGACGGCCAACCCCGCCGCGCTGGATTATCTGGGGCGCTGCCGGCGCGAGCTTAAGCGCCCTTGCCACCATTGCCAGGCACAGGCTGCACCGTGGCCCAATCAGCAGTTGTAACCAGCCAATGGAGGCAGGTCACTCTCCCAGCCAGCCCAACCCTTGCTGCACGCTTGGCAAACGAACTGACGGATTTGCGGCCAGTTGCTGTGCCCATGATCACACAGTGACAACTCTCACGACCCTCGCACCGCCCCCTCGCTTTTTATCATCTAGAGTTACCAGGCAGTGCAAAAGCTGCTGATTTATATACATTCGCCGCCAAAGAGGGATCTTGTTTCATGACAGAGCATACTGATCTGCTGCCCACCAGCACGGATGATGAGCAAAGCGCCGGCAACCGCTATCTCTACTACACAGAGGGGGACTTGGCCCGCATTCTCGACAATCTTGAGCAGCTTCGCAGTGCTGTATTCCCCACCGCCCCGGGGGATAACGAAACCGGCACCACAGTGCCGCACAATTTTCCGTCCGTCTGCCTGGTGGGGCTGGGGCGCTGCGGCTCCAACATCGCCCAGGATGTGGCCTCGCTGGTTTACAACGCCCGCAGCTTTTACATGAACGAGTTCAACAGCGAGGAGCAGCGCAAGCGGGAGAAGGAGTTTGGCCCCTTGAGCTGGATCCGCCGCAACCTGCGACTGCCCAGCAATGGCGCCCGCCCTGTCTTTCTGATCGAACCCATGGTGATGCTGGGGGACCTGGACAAGGACATAGATGGCCGCATCCGCCACTCCAATCGCAGCGGCGAAGGTGGCTCCTTGCGCGACTACGCCAAGATGCGGGTGATGGACTTGTCGGAGATCCATGCCGGGGGCGCGGGGAACGCCCCCATTCTGGGTCAGTATCTGGCCAAGATCATTCTCAACAAGAGCCCCCACTACTTCGCCAACTCCGAGTGGCAGGCGATCCATACCTATCTGGTGGACTCCTGCGGCATCAAGGCCAACCAGTCCCGCCTCTATTTCTACATCTTCAGTGCCGGGGGCGGCACCGGCTCCGGCATGGCCTCCGAATTCGGGCTGGCCCAGCAGTACTCCTACATGAGCAAGACCTTCTCGCCCCCGTCAGAAGAGGAGGAGCACCTCTCCCTCGGGGAGCACTTCATGTTCGATCCCATCTTCACCAGCGGCATCTGCATACTGCCCAATATCTGTGATCGGGGCATCGAGATTTCAGAAGCACTGCACATCAACGCCGGGCGCCTGCTGTGCAAATACCTGGCCGAGGAGTGGGACTTCTCCTATCACTTCGACAACGAGCAGGCGTGCGATGCCAGCATGCTCAAGCGGATCAGGCCCTGGAATGCCATGATGCTGATCTCCAACGACATCATGCGCTACGCCGAAGAGAGCGACGATGGCGAGATCCAGCACATTGACGTCAACACCATGGAGAAGTACGCCAACCAGTACATCTCCCAGCAGATCTTCAACATTCTCACCGCCCAGGCCGTCACCACCGACTACGACGAGAACTACTTTCGCCGGGCGGGCATCGACATCAGCGAGACCATTCGTCTCGATGCCAACGACCTCTTTATGAGTCTGGCGGGGCCGGTGGCGGTGGCTTATGCCGAGTCCATCTCGCCCCCCGGCGGCATGTTTGACAAGGAGGGTGGGCTCAATGTGGACGACCTCTTTATCCGCTCCATCGAGCTGCCCCACTTCAACAAGATGACCCAGGCCATAGAGGGTATCAGCCTGCTGCCCATCGAGGCGGGCAACTATCGGGAGTATCTGGACGACTATGTGAAAAGCGGCCATGACCCGGCCCACCTCAACGAGCTGCACTTCTTCAAGAACTGCTCCTCTGTGGTGTCGATCATCTCACTGCCCAAGGAGTACAAGCTCTCCTATATGGATCTCAACCGGCTCAAGTCACACCTCAACGGGCTCTTTCCCAATACCACTCTCAAGCGTTATGCCCTGGTCATAGGTGCGTCGGCCAACATCTCCCTCACCACCCTGATCGTCAAGAGCCCCTGTCTGAGCGATGACTTCCTGACCCTGATAGTGGCCTTTATCAAGCGCTGCTTTGCCAAGGATCACTATCGCTTCGACGATCACCTCGACAAGGTGGTGATCGAGATGATCTGCAACGAGGAGTGGAACGAAGAGCTGCTCGACAGCATGCTCAACGAGTTCGAGAACCCGGCCAAGATCCTCGATACCAACTGGTACGCAATCAAGCCCATGTACGAGAAGAAGTACCGGGAGCTCATCCGCGAAAAAGAGAAGTTCGTCTCCATCAACGACATTCGCCTCAGTCGCGAATCGGTGAAAAAGGCCCTGCTTTATCTGCGGGAGATCTATCGCCACAGAGTCAGCAAGACCCGCATCCTCTCCCTCAATCCCAGACTCGGGGAGACAGGGCCAGGGTAGCCCCATGGCAGTTCCGCGAGGCTCACCGCCTGACCTGTGGCGGTAAGCTAACCGCCAGCTTGAGAGGGATGGACCAAGAAACAGCTGACAGGAAAATTACCGCCCCCAAAAACGAAGGAGCCCAATGGGCTCCTTTTTATTGATCTCGTGGCAGCTGACCACACAAGGCCAAGGCGCACAGGTATCAGGAGAGCATGCTTCTCAGCATCCAGGCCGTCTTCTCATGCACATCAAGGCGCTGGGTGAGCACATCGGCGGTGGGCTGATCGTTGGCCTCATCCACCAGATTGAACAACTTTCTGGCGGTTCTGGCCGTGGCCTCTTGTGCCAGCACCAGATGCTTGATCATTTCATTGGCACAAGGCACCCCTTCCACTTCTTTGATGGAGGAGAGCCGTACAAATTCCTTGTAGGTACCCGGTGCCGGAAATCCCAGGGCGCGGATCCGCTCTGCGATAATATCCAGTGCGTTCCACTGCTCCGTGTACTGGTCCATAAACATATTGTGCAGACTATTGAACTGGGGGCCGGTCACGTTCCAGTGGAAATTATGCGTCATCAGATACAGGGTATAACTGTCTGCAAGCAGTGCTGACAGACCATCTGCAATTTTTTGGCGATCGGCGGTTGAGATGCCTATATCCATTTCTGGTAAAACCATGATGTCATTCTTCATTAATAAAACTCCTGTCATTCACTTTTTTCTCAATGAATTTTGCTGACGCTTTTGCAACAACAACCCCATCGACCGACGCTACGGCATTCAACCGGTGAATACCGTGACGTTGGTCTACTATTTGTGCCGAAAGATATATTTTGCTTCCGATATTAATCGGTACAACAAAACGAATGGTCAATTCGGCAGTCAAGCCCTTGATGCCTTGCTGCAACAGGCAGTGCGTCATGACAGCATCAAGCAGTGTGCTGGTCATGCCACCATGGAGTATGCCGGTATAACCCTGGTATCTTTCATCAGTCAAGAAGACACCCTCTGTCGAGTGCTCTCCCGTTTGGTGAAAGCCGATGCCCAGAGCGCTCTGGTTGTCGATGCCACATACCATGCAGTTGGCATGTGATCTCATGACCTGCTGATAACGGTCCATTACGACAACAGCTCTTCAATGGCGGCATGGGCCTGGGTGCCATAGATGATGGATGGCCCGCCCCCCATGAGTACGGCCACGTCTATGGTTGCGACCAGTTCCTCTCTGGAGGCCCCGGCCTGCAAGGCGCCAGCAACATGGGCTGCAATGCAGCCGTCGCATCTTGATACAATGCCGATCCCCAGGGCGATCATCTCTCTGTATTTCAGCGCCAACACCTTATCGTCTTTCATCACCGATTTGTGCAGGGCAATAAACGCATTCATGGTATCCGGGCTGCTCTTTCTATAGGCAGACCCAAGCTGATGCTGCTCCTTGTTGATCTCTTTGTAATGTTTCATGGATAGCTATTTCTCCGGGATGAATAATTCACCTTTGTAGAACGAGAGCACCGTCATGCTGATTAACCACACTATCAATCCGATCAGGGCACAGACCACTATTTTGGCCAGAAAGTACGGAATGACGCTACCTGTGCTATCGGCAAACTTGGCCGACGCAGCTGAAAATGCGGCCAGCGGGAACGAATAAGCCCATGAAGAGAGATAAAATTTCAGCTTCAGAAAGGTGAGTGTGTTGTACATCAACAAAATAAATACAAACAGTGCAAAATAATAGATGATGTGTGCAAACAAGTCTGTCGAGCCTATGATATCAGTGTAAGCAATAAATCCTATCGAGGGGGGTGCCAGCAATATAAACATGGTGGGCATCAGCTTGTCAGGCAGATTTTCATGAAAGAACAACCGGTATAATACTATGGTCAACAAACAGAACCAGAATATCAAGCCGATACTGAAAAAGAACAGACTGGTTTCATGAAAACCCAGCCCTACTCCTGCAAGTGGCACGACAATATTCCCCACGACAGGAATAAACCACGCAGGGTTGGTATGGGCAATATTAAAATGCTCTCTATGGATCCAGCTGCTCATGATGAACAAGGTAAACATCAGCTGTAGTATGGCGCCGGCAGACCAGAGATATAGCGAGATATCATGCCACCCAGACCAATATGCTGACTGCAATAACAGGCTGATCGAGATGGTCGGAAAGAAATTAATCCTGACCATATGCCTCGATTCATGCAGAAACTCATCCCTGTATTTGAGCATTTTGAAGACATACATTGCCACAAACACAGTCAGCAAGACTGAAGACATGACGCCCAAAAAGAAACCCGCAGAGTGCATCATCACCGAATCAGGAAAGGCTTTTCTACACGCAATGGCGGCCCCCGTCAGCCCCATGATGATCGAAAAGAGCGTCACCGGCATATAGGCAATCCTGCTGATAGAGGGTAATGTCGCCCCCTCCATGTTCAGGCTTTCATTAGACATATACCCTCCAACTTTACTTATTTATCGCGTTTATTCTTCACAGCATCTTTTATGTGCATGGGGTTGAGCAGCGCCCTGACACTGGTGTCGTTGGGCTGAACCGACTTTGCCACACCCTTTTTTTCCTGAGTGGCCATGTTCATGCTCGCCACAGCTATTGGCGCCCTCTCTCTGATGGCGCTGGCCATGGGAACAGGCAGATTCCTGACCCTGATCTGCAGAGACAAGCTGGATCAGGCTGGTGGAATCATTTTTCAGCATCTCTGATATGGCAAGGCGTCCCTGCACTGCCTGATAGACGGACAAGCCGTTATCCAGCAGCTTCTTGAGCATCTTCTTGCCAATATTTTTCAATACCACACGGTTTGCGCCATGGGTCTGGAATAGATCAGCCAACATGCCCTTGCACTCATTGGGTGCTATCGGATTGGAAATCTCCTTTAGTGTGGTGCCTTGCTCATCAATGAAAACGAAGCGTTCTGCCTTGGCAAAATGCCCTGCGATATGGTCATCCTTCATGGGAATGGCGGTGATGATGATGGTGGTCATAAAATCTCCTGCTATTACGGTTAATTGTCAGACCATGCCATTTATCACCACTTGTGAGTCCGATTCCCCATCCGGTAACAACACCGGAGGATCCAGATTGACATGACCCTGCTTTCTACCCCTTGCTACCACCCATCGAAAGTGTCGAATGAACGCTTGCTGGCTGTTTTACTCGCAGCACATCCGCTGATGCGGTGCTTTAATTGGTGGCCAAGTAAGTAGCATATGCCATGTATACGCCTTGTTTGTGGCATATGCAATAAACTATTGCCGTTGATTTACGCCTGGCTAGCTCCCTCAGGGGGCAACACTCAGCCGCAAAAGGCACAGCCCAGCGGCATCCAGACCAGGTGCCAAACCCATTTCTCCAGTGTTTTCCTTCTCTTGATCCCCTCTCATTTCTTCCCCAGGCACTGCCATTTGTGTGCGTTGGCTCACACCCTGTAGCTCGTTTTCACCTCACAAATTTATAGTTTGGCGGCGGCTCTCGTCCAAGAGAAGGCCCGTACCATGGCTGATGTGCGTTGGCGCGCAAAATCATAACTATTTGATTTTTAACAATATAAAACCATATTTCGATTCCATTCAGATCTGTTTTTTCAGCGGGTCTGCTGTGAGATCGGGATCACACTCGGGACGATACCGCACAAAAATCCAGTCATCCGCACATTTGTCCGATAGGGTGGCTTGCTCACCGGCGCGATAATAGTGAGGTCAATTTTGTCTGCATGCCGTGTTGCACGACATGCCAACAGGCTCCCTCACGGGAGCGGGAGAGCGCCATGATCACCACACTGATCAACGAACATCTGATCAATCTTGATTTGAACGCGACGAGCAAGGAGGAGGTCTTCAGCGAGATGGCTCGCTTGCTGGTCGCGCAGGGCAAGGTCAGCGATGAGCAGCAGTTCATCAAGGACTTGTGGGCCCGGGAAGAGCTGGACAACACTGGCTTCGAGGAGGGCGTTGCCCTGCCCCACGCCAAGAGTGCGGCTGTGAGCACACCGGCGGTGGCCATCGGCATCAGCCGCAGCGGCATCGACTACGGCGCCGAGGATGGCAAGCCGTCCCGGCTGTTCTTCATGATTGCCTCCCCGGCCGGTGGCGCCAACCACCATATCGAGGTGCTGGCAGAGCTCTCCGCCAAGCTGATTGAAGAGGGTTTCATTGCCAAGTTGCTGGCTGCCAAGAGCCCGGCTGCCGCGCTGGCGCTGCTGCTGGAGCGCAAGGAGGAGCAAACCGCTGCCCCGACCACCAGCAAGGGCTTCATCATAGGTGTCACCGGTTGTCCGGCCGGCATCGCCCACACCTATCTGGCGGCAGAGTCGCTGGAGCGTGCCGCCAAGGAGCTGGGTTATGAGGTGAAGGTGGAGACCAACGGCTCCATCGGTGTCAAGAACAGCCCGACCACGGCCGAGATTGCCCGTGCCAGCGCCATCGTCGTGGCCTGTGACAAGCAGGTGGACATGGCACGCTTTGCCGGCAAACCGCTCATCAAGACTGGGGTAAAAGCCCCCATCAAGGATGGCAAGGGTCTGATCGAGCAAGCGCTGAAGGCGCCAGCCTATGTGGCTGGCAAAGAGGACAAGAAGGGAGAGGATAAGAGCACGGGCGGCAGTTCAGATCTCTATCGCTACCTGATGAACGGCGTCTCCCACATGATCCCGTTTGTGGTGACCGGTGGTCTGCTGATCGCGCTGGCACTGGCCATCGGCGGCAACCCGACCCCGAGCGGCATGCAGATCCCGGAAGGGAGCATGTGGAACCAGATCCTCAACGTGGGCGTGGCCGCCTTCACCCTGATGATCCCCATACTGGCGGGCTATATCGCCTACGCCATCGGTGACCGTCCGGCACTGGCCCCGGGCTTTATCGGCGGCTGGATCGCCAACAACGGCAGCTTCTACGGCGCCGACGCCGGTACCGGCTTTATCGGTGCCATCATAGCGGGCCTGCTGGTCGGCTATCTGGTGCGCTGGATTGCCACCCGTCACTACCACAAGATGGTGCAACCGCTGGTGCCTATCCTGATCGCCCCCATCGTCGGGTCGCTGTTTATCGCCGCCGTCTTCATCTTCATCATTGGCGCCCCCATTGCCGACATGATGACAGGCCTGAACGCCATGCTGCTCTCCATGAGCGGTGGCAGTCTGGTGCTGCTGGGCATAGTGCTCGGTGGTATGGCGGGCTTTGATATGGGCGGCCCGGTCAACAAGGTGGCCTTCCTGTTCTCGGTGGGCATGATAGCTTCCGGTCAGACCCAGTTTATGGGGGCCATGGCTTGCGCCATACCAGCGGCGCCGCTCGGCATGTCGCTGGCGACCGTGCTCGGTCGCAAGCTGGGTATCTTCGATGCCTCCGAGATCGAGGCGGGCAAAGCCGCCGGTGCCATGGGCCTGGTGGGTATCTCGGAAGGGGCGATCCCGTTCGCCGCCCGTGACCCGCTCGCCGTCATCCCCGCCAACGTGCTGGGCAGCATGACAGCTGCGGTGATGGCCTTCCTGTTTGGCATCACCAACAGCGTGGCCCACGGTGGCCCCATCGTTGCCCTGCTGGGTTCGGTCAACAAGCCGCTGCTGGCCCTGCTCTGCATGATCTGTGGCGCCATCGTCACCGGCGTGGTGGCGGTTGCCCTGAAAAAACTGCGGGTGAAGAAAACCGACGAGGTGGAACTCGCCAAGGCGGCCTGATCTCCTTCTTGCCCTGATACGACAAGAGGCCACCTGCGGGTGGCCTCTTTTATGGCATCAGATATCCGCCAATACTGCTGACGATAGCCTGCTCACCCCATAGCAAACATCACGCCCGCCAGCCCTGTCTGGCTGCCAGGCAGACACCCTCTTCTCGTAGCATGGCCCCGCCGTGGGCCGTCACTGTGTGATCCTCTTCACGCTTCATGGCCGGATCCCGTCAAACTAGGAAATTTTCCTAATGCCACTAGGGATGGCTCTCACGCCATTTGCGCCGCGCCTCATTAAAGTCACGCTACCTGATGTAGTGACCCGATCCCCGCAGTGGCGCAGGTTCGGGCATGGGTTCAATCGACAGGGGAGCGAGGTGCACAGTCCAACCTCTTTCTGTTGTCCTTTCCGTGGCGTGACCTCTGACACCAACCAAAAAATGAGGGGCGCGGCGGAAATACCGTCTATCTCGCAGAGGATGAACGAAGATGTTGAAATTTCTCCAACAGGTCCGGGTGCCGACCCTGGAACTGCCGGTCGAAGCCCGGCGCAAGCTCTGGTTCAAGCCGTTTATGCAATCTTATCTGGTTGTATTTATTGGCTATCTGACCATGTACCTGATCCGCAAGAACTTCAACATTGCGCAGAACGACATGATCCAGGAGTACGGTCTTTCCATGACCGAGCTTGGCATGATTGGCCTTGGCTTCTCCATCACCTACGGGGTGGGCAAGACGGTCGTCTCCTACTATGCCGATGGCAAGAACACCAAGCAGTTCCTGCCGCTGATGCTGATCCTCTCCGCCCTGTGCATGCTCGGCTTCAGTGCCAGCATGGGCGGAACGGGTTTCAGCCTCTACTTCATGATCTTCTTCTATGCCCTGAGCGGCTTCTTCCAGAGCTGTGGTGGCTCCTGCAGCTACTCCACCATCACCAAATGGACACCTCGCAACAAGCGCGGCACCTACCTCGGTATGTGGAACCTCTCCCACAACGTGGGCGGTGCCGGTGCGGCCGGTGTGGCGCTGTTCGGTGCCAACTACCTGTTCGATGGCAATGTGCTCGGCATGTTCATCTTCCCGTCCATGATCGCGCTGGTGGTCGGCTTTATCGGCCTGCGTTTTGGCAGCGATTCACCGGAAGCCTATGGTCTGGGCAAGGTGGAAGAGCTGTTTGACGAAGTGGCCAGTGAAGAAGACATCGCCACCGAAGAGCAGAAGCTGACCAAGGGTCAGATCTTCGTGAAGTACGTGCTGATGAACAAGGTGATCTGGCTGCTCTGCTTTGCCAACATCTTCCTCTACGTGGTACGCATCGGTATCGACCAGTGGTCCACCGTGTACGCTCACCAGGAGCTGGGCTTCTCCAAGGAGATCGCCATCCAGGGCTTTACCTTCTTCGAAGTGGGCGCCCTGGTCGGCACCCTGATGTGGGGCTACCTCTCGGATCTGGCGAACGGTCGTCGCGGTCTGGTGGCCTGTGTGGCACTGGCGCTGATTATCGCCACTCTGGGTCTCTACCAGCATGCCACCACCCAGTTCATGTTCCTGGGCTCCCTGTTCCTGCTGGGCTTCCTGGTGTTTGGCCCGCAACTGCTGATCGGCGTCGCCGCCGTGGGCTTCGTACCCAAGCAGGGCATCAGCGTGGCCGATGGCGTCAAGGGCACCTTCGCCTACCTCATAGGTGACAGCTTCGCCAAACTGGGTCTGGGCATGATCGCTGATGGCACCCCCATCTTCGGTCTGACCGGCTGGGCCGGTACCTTCGCGGCGCTGGACATCGCAGCCGCCGCCTGTCTGGTGTTGATGGCCTGCGTGGCTGTGGCAGAGGAGCGCAAGATCCGCCGTATCAAGCGTGAACTGAAAGCCGCCACCCTGGCTACCCAATCCGTCTGAACCCGCGTTAACTGAATACAACCGGCCCCGCCTTCTGGCAGGGCCGGTTTTTTATTGCCACGCCCGCCGTCAGCAGATGAATCCAGATTCTCGCCATCCCTGTGCAAGCCAGCACCAGTGCGCCGCCAAGATCCCATTTTTGCCCCACGCCTTTGGCAAAAGCCGCTCCTTGGCGCTATCTTGTTGCCCCACCGCCATTTGCTTCGAGAACCGATGAAGATCCTCGCCGTCACCGCCTGCCCCACCGGCATAGCCCATACCTATATGGCCGCAGAGGCGCTGCAAAAAGCCGCCGACAAGCTGGGGCTGAAGATCAAGGTTGAAACCCAGGGCGCCATGGGGCTGGAGAACATTCTCACCGCGCGGGACATCGCCTGCGCCGATCTGGTGCTGATCGCCTCCGACATCGAGATAGAGCAGAAGGATCGCTTCCTCGGTTGCACGGTTCGCCAGGTGTCGCTGGAATCCGTGCTGCTCAATGCCAGCGCCGTACTCAAAACCGCCACCGTAGGCGTCTGAATGCTCACCCGCGAGCTCACCTTCTTCTGCCGGCTGGGGCTGACCATCACCCAGGCCAAGCAGCTGAGCCGACTGGCCGGGCTGTTCAAATCCCATATCCAGCTTATCAATGTCACCCGCCGCCAACGCGTGGAGGCGACCAGCCAGCTTTCTCTGCTCACCCTGGCCACCCAGCCCGGCGATCTCTGTCTGCTGCTTATCGAAGGGCTGGATGCGGAGCTGGCCCACATGGCCTTCACCTGCTGGTGTGTGGAGCTGGGCCAGCCCCTTGGCCGACCGGGGAGCGCCGCCCCCGCCGAGCAACGGCTTGGCCTCGCCCAGCCCGACTACTGTTTTTCCCTCGCCCAGCTGGGGCACACGGCGGCATCGCTGGACAAATCCCTGGCCCTGAGGGTGCTGATCGATCTCTTGCCCGCCGAGCTGGTACGCGACAGGCCAGCGCTTGAGCAGGCCATCGCCAAGCGCGAGCAGATCGCCGCCACCATCATACGGCCCGGCCTCGCCATGCCCCACGTGATCTGCCCCGCCATCCGCCAGCCCGCCCTCTCGCTGCTCAGTTGCGCCGAGCCCATCGAGTGGGGATCGGCGCTCGGGCCGGTACGGACCATCATATTGCTGGCGATCCCGGCCGGGCTCGCCCCCGAGCAATTGCGCCCCCTCACCCGGCTGGCTCGCGCCATGATGGACGAGGTGATCAGCACGGCGCTCTTGCACGCAAGCTCGGCCCCCGCCCGTCAGGCCATCGTCATCGAAGGGCTGTTGAGTTAGGCGAACAAGCCCGACCATGCCCCATGACGGCGGCCCCCTGTGATACACTCCGGCATCCCCTGTTTTTGGTATGCATGCGATGAAATCTGCCCGCCCCCGTCTCTCCCTCCAAGGCCGCACGACCGCCGCTGGCCGCACGCCACAAGATGACGCCAACCAGCCTGGTCTGACACGCTCACGGGCCGGCACCCGGCATGCACAGGCCGCTGAACAGGCCGGGCAGAAACCGCAGGTGGCACCCGCCGATCGCAAGTTGCTGCTCTTGAACAAGCCCTACATGGTGCTCTGCCAGTTCACCGACGAGGCGGGACGGGAGACCCTCAAGGATTACATCAAGGAGCCCGGCATCTATGCCGCCGGCAGGCTGGACCGTGACAGCGAGGGGCTCTTGCTGCTCACCAACGACGGCAAGTTGCAGGCTTGCCTCACCCAGCCGGGAGAGAAGACGCCCAAGACTTACTGGGTGCAGGTGGAAGGCATACCGAGCGAAGAGAAACTGGCCGCCCTGCGCGCCGGGGTTGAACTCAACGACGGCATGACACTGCCCGCCGAGGCAAGGCTCATGGATGAGCCCGATGTGTGGCCACGCAATCCGCCGATCCGCGAGCGCAAGGAGATCCCCACCCGCTGGCTCGAGATCAAGATAGTAGAGGGGCGCAACCGTCAGGTGCGGCGCATGACGGCCCATATCGGCCACCCCACACTGCGCCTGATCCGCTACGCCATCGGCGACTGGACCTTGGGTAACTGGCAAGAAGACGGGCTGGCCCCCGGCGAAAGCCGCAGCCTGCCTGCCCCCGAGCTGGCGCCGGTATCACCTGCTCGTCCGCGCAAGCCTCAAACCGGCAGTAGCACCGCCAAACCTGCGAACGACAGACCACGCAGAACGGCCCAGTCCAATCGGAAAAACCCGCCACGCAGCGCAGGCAAGCCAGCCATCGACCAGGCTGGCTCTCGTCCCCCTGCCGAGAGCAAGCCCCGCAGCAGCGGTCGTGGCACGGCCCGCCGTCCTGCCCGTCACACCACAGACAAGGAGTCATCATGATGGATCGCCCGCCGATGGAAGAGAGAATGCCGGCCAGATTGACGGTGGCGGCGCTGGTGCACTGGCAGGGTCGTTTCCTGCTGGTGGAAGAAGAGATCAAGGGCCAGCGCCGTTTCAATCAGCCCGCCGGCCATGTGGAACCGGGTGAAAACCTGATTGAAGCGGCCTGCCGCGAGCTCAAAGAAGAGACGGGACTGACTGCCACGCCCAGCGCCTGGCTTGGGGTCTATCTCTACAAACCGGCCGACAGCGAGGCAACCTTTGTGCGCACCGCCGTCATCTTCGACCTTGAAAAGGCGCCGGGTCAGCACCATCCAGAGGATCCTGACGGCGATGTGCTGGCCTGCCACTGGCTCACCCTGGAGGAGATAGCCGAGTGCAAACCGGCCCTGCGCAGTCCCCTGGTGTGGCAGTGCATTCAGGATTATCTGGGGGGCACCCGCTTGCCACTGTCGGCGCTCAAGGCCTTTATTTGAGAACCTGCCCACGATCTTACTGCGAGGCCGTGATCAAGGCTCATGTGCTGCTCGCTTGTTTGTAATCAGGAAAGCTCATGTGTATTTACACACTCCGGTTCCTGCGCTGCTCTTTACCGAGCTTCCGGCCTCTCGTGACAGATCGTGAACAGGCCATATGAGGTCGTTTGGCACCATTTTTTCATCATGGTGCCGACAAACAGAAAAACGATTTCCTGCCTTGCTACCCCTCAAGGGGAAGCGGACAGGGAGATGTGACCGAGGGCGCAAAACTCTGGTAGAATACGCCCCGTTTAAACGAACTGGTAACTTCGACTAATGACAGACAACAGCCAAATCAAGGTGATCGTCGGCATGTCCGGCGGCGTGGATTCTTCCGTCTCGGCCTACCTGCTGCAGCAGCAGGGTTATCAGGTCGAAGGCTTGTTCATGAAGAACTGGGAAGAAGACGACACGGACGAGTACTGCTCTGCCTCCCAGGATTTGGCTGATGCCAAGGCCGTCTGCGACAAGCTGGGCATGAAGCTGCATACCATCAACTTCGCTGCCGAGTACTGGGACAATGTGTTCGAGCACTTCCTGGAAGAGTACAAGGCAGGCCGCACGCCGAACCCGGATATCCTGTGCAACAAGGAGATCAAGTTCAAGGCGTTCCTCGAATTTGCCGCCGAAGAGCTGGGTGCCACCTACATCGCCACCGGCCACTATGTGCGCCGTGACGACAGCACAGGCCACCCGCGCCTGCTGCGCGGTCTCGACAGCAACAAGGATCAGAGCTACTTCCTCTACACCCTGAGCGAAAAGCAAGTGGGTCAGAGCCTGTTCCCGGTCGGCGATCTGGAGAAGCCGGAGGTGCGCCGCATCGCCGAGCAACTGGATCTCATCACCGCCAAGAAGAAAGACTCCACCGGTATCTGCTTCATCGGTGAGCGCAAATTCAAGGATTTCCTGGCCAAGTTCCTGCCCGCCCAGCCCGGCCCCATCGAAACCGTGGACGGCAAGGTGATCGGCGAGCACCAGGGCTTGATGTATCACACCCTGGGTCAGCGCAAGGGACTCGGCATTGGTGGCCGCAAAGACGCCACCGAAGAGGCCTGGTACGTGGTGGACAAAGAGGTGGAGCGCAACACGCTGGTGGTGGCGCAGGGCGAGCACCCGCGTCTCTACTCAGACGGCCTGATTGCCAGCCAGCTGCACTGGGTGGATCGCACCCCGATCCGGGCGCCGCTTCGCTGTACCGTCAAGACACGCTATCGCCAGCAGGATATCCCCTGCCTCATTCAGCCCATCGATGACGAGACCATACGGGTCATCTTCGACGAGAAACAGGCAGCCGTGACCCCGGGTCAATCCGCCGTCTTTTATGACGGGGAAGTGTGCCTGGGCGGCGGCATCATCGAGCAGCGTTTCAGCCATCCGGTGTAAATCCTGACGGCGGTGACATCGATGATCGACAAATACCAGGGCTGAACCATGGCCTTTGCAAGCACGCTGAAACAGTGCGTCAGCCATGCGGTTTGGGCCAACAACAGAAGGCAGCGAACATGAGCGACCAATTCCAAGGCCGGATCATGGCCTGCTGCGGCATCAGCCGGTGAACCAACATAACAGGGCTGTGAAACGATGAGCGACAAATTTCAAGACAGAACCATGGCCTTTGCCGGCATCTGCCAGGCGGCCTATCTGGTACAAAAAGTGGCCCGTGATGGCACTTGCGATGAAGCGTCCCTGCGCGAGAGCCTGCAAAGCGTGCTGGTGACCGATCCCAAGCAGCCGCTGGAGGTGTTTGGCAACCATCTGGCCATTCGCGATGGCTACCGCGCCCTGGTCGAGCAACTGGGATCCGACGGCAGCCAGAAAAATGCCGAGCTGACCCGTTACGTGGTGAGCCTGATTGCGCTGGAGCGCAAGCTGGCCAAGCGCAAGGACATTCTCAACATGCTGGGGGAGCGGATCAGCCAGATCGGCCGCCAGCAACAGCATTTCGATCTGCTCGACGAGCAGATCCTGGCCAACATGGCGAGCATCTACAGCGATCTCATCAGCCCCATAGGGCCGCGCATCCAGATAGCGGGTACCCCACTGTTCCTGCAGCAGCCCCTGGTGCAGCACAAGGTGCGCGCTCTGCTGCTGGCAGGCATCCGTGCCTGCGTGCTGTGGCGCCAGCTTGGCGGCAGCCGTACCCAGATCATTTTCGCTCGCAAGAAAATGGTCGAACTGGCAAAACGTTTCTAAGAATCGGCTCGAGCTCCGTCGTGAGAGGCCGGAAGCAAGGTGAAGAGCAGCACAGGTACCGGAGTTTATGTCGATAAATGAGGATGCCGAGCAGCACATGAGCCTTGATAACGGTCTCATAACAGGAGCGCGAGTTGATGAGAATCCCCCACACCAATCATCAGGAGTTCACCCCATGGAGCTGTCCGCGCTGACTGCTGTTTCCCCGATTGACGGTCGTTATGGCGACAAGGCCGATGCCCTGCGCCCTATCTTCTCCGAATTCGGTCTGCTGCGTTTTCGCGTCGAAGTTGAGGTGCGCTGGTTGCAAAAACTGGCCAGCCACGTCGGGATCCCGGAAGTCCCTGCCCTGAGCGCGGCCGCCAACGCCCTGCTCGACGGTATTGTCAGCAACTTCAACGAGAGTGACGCCGCCCGTATCAAACAGATAGAGCGCACCACCAACCATGATGTGAAAGCGGTGGAGTACTTCCTCAAAGAGAAGGTGGAAGTGAACCCTGAGCTGGCCGCCGTCAGCGAATTCATTCACTTCGCCTGCACCTCGGAAGACATCAACAACAACTCCCATGGCCTGATGCTGAAAACAGCCCGTGACGAGGTCATCAAGCCTTACTGCGAGAAGCTGATCAGCGAGCTCAAGCGTCTGGCTCATGAGTACCGTGACATGCCGCTGCTGTCGCGCACCCACGGTCAGCCGGCCACCCCGAGCACAATGGGCAAGGAGATGGCCAACGTCGCCTATCGCCTGGAGCGCCAGTTCAAGCAGATCATGGCGGTCGAAATCCTCGGCAAGATCAACGGTGCCGTGGGCAACTACAACGCCCACGTCAGCGCCTACCCAGAAGTGGACTGGCACCAGTTCTCCGAGGAGTTCGTCACTTCCCTCGGCCTGAACTGGAACCCCTACACCACCCAGATCGAGCCCCACGACTATATTGCCGAGCTGTTCGACGCCATGGCCCGCTTCAACACCATCCTCATCGACTTCGATCGCGATGTGTGGGGTTATATCTCCCTGGGTCACTTCAAGCAGCGCACTGTGGCAGGCGAAATCGGCTCCTCCACCATGCCGCACAAAGTCAACCCCATCGACTTCGAGAACTCCGAAGGCAATCTGGGCCTGGCAAACGCCGTGTTCCAGCACCTGGCCTCCAAGCTGCCGATCTCCCGCTGGCAGCGAGACCTCACCGACTCGACCGTGCTGCGTAACCTGGGTGTGGCCGTCGGTTACTCCCTGATTGCCTATCAGGCGACCCTGAAGGGGATCTCCAAGCTGGAAGCCAACGCCGGTGCCATGGCAGCCGATCTGGATGCCAACTGGGAAGTACTGGCCGAGCCCATCCAGACTGTGATGCGTCGCTACGGCATCGAGAAGCCCTACGAGAAGCTCAAAGAGCTGACCCGTGGTCGCCGCGTCGATGCCGAAGGCATGCGTACCTTTATCGACACCCTCGAGCTCCCCGAGCACGTGAAAGTCGAGCTGAAGAAGCTGACCCCGGCCAACTATATCGGTCAGGCCCAGCGTCTGGTGGATCTGCTGAAATAAGCCGATAACCTGATACATCAGGGGCCCTGTGCACATTGCGCAACAGGGCCCCTGTTATTTTTGACGGCCATACGTTTTGCCATACAAGAGGCCTTGCCCAAGGCCCGCAGCCATCTTGGGCAAGACCTTTCCTGACTCTTTCTGATTTTTTGACGAGAAGCACTATGTACGAACTCAATCTGGATATCGCTCACTTCCTCGAGCACTACTGGCAGAAACGCCCCCTCCTTATAAAAGGCGGCTTCACCGACTTTCAGGATCCCATCAGCCCGGACGAGCTGGCGGGTCTGGCCATGGAAGAGGTCATCGAATCCCGTCTGGTAACCCGCTTCGACGGCAAGTGGGAAGCGGCTCACGGCCCCTTCGAATCTTACGATCACCTGGGGGAAGAGAACTGGACTGTGCTGGTGCAGGCTTGCAACCACTGGGCCCCCGAGGTACACGAGCTGGCACTGCCGTTCCAGTTCATTCCGGGCTGGCGCTTTGACGATGTGATGGTGAGCTTCTCCACCCCTCATGGTGGTGTCGGCCCCCACATCGACAACTACGACGTATTCATCACCCAGGGCCAGGGCAAGCGTCACTGGCGAGTGGGCGATGCCAAGCCGCTCAACGAGTTTGCCGCCCACGCCGCCCTGCTGCATTGCGAGCCGTTCGAGGCGATCATCGACGTCATCATGGAGCCGGGCGACATCCTCTACATTCCGCCCGGATTCCCGCACGAAGGCTACGCCATCGAGCCCTCCATGAATTTCTCGGTAGGCTTCCGCGCGCCGGATGCCAAGGCACTCATCTCCTCCTTTGCCGATCACCTGATCGACAACGAAATGCGTACCGAGCGCTACGGCGATGGGGATCTCAAGCCTCGCGTCCGTCACGGCGAGATCCAGCCCCATGAGCTGCACCGCCTGCGCGAACTGATGCAGCAGGCTCTGGACGACGAGACCCTGTTCAAGGAGTGGTTTGGCACCATGATTTCCGAGGCCAAGCACGATCTGGACGTCAGCCCCATGGAACCTGACTACAGCGCCGAGGAAGTGGCCGACCTGCTGACCCAGGGCGAACCCGCCATCAAGGTGCCGGGCCTGCGCTCCGTCTGGTTCAGCGGCGAGAGCCGTACCTGCTACATCGACGGCGAAGCCTGGACCCTGCCGAGCGACGATGCGGCCGCCATCTCCCTGTTGTGTGACAAGGACATCATCACCCAGGCCGACATGGTGGAACTGGCCGATCAGGCCGGCTTCCTGCAACTGCTGACCCGTCTGGTCAACCGCGGCTACTGGTTCTTCAGCTAATCTGGCTGACAAAGACGAATAAGGCGCCTTGATGGCGCCTTTCTTATTGCAGGAAGTTGATTCCCCCTTATTTGCAGCATGGACCCGTGTCATGGTGACTACTCATGTCAAGCGATGGACAAGGGCATCATCCGCTACTTCGGAATAAATGCATTCTTGTAGAAGGATCGGAATCCATTATCCGGCACCTGAAACTCAACCCCATTGTGCAATGACAATGAGGCATCGCCAGTCTTATTCATAATTGCGCCATAGCGCGCATAACCACTTTTGCCATCGTGATACATAAAGTCCATCCGCGAAACCAGATCATTGGTTTTCTTGAACAACCTGCCGACAATCGGCGAGTCTGAGGACATGGGATTATTGATGGTCCGCAGTAATTTCATACTGGTATAATCACCATTGTCATCCCGGGTCAGCAGATAATGGTAGCGAGTCTCGGGAGCCTGCAGACCACCTAATCGATAGATCAAATTCACGTTAGTACCGAGTGCCAGTGCATTAAGGCCATAGGTTATCGGTGCATCGCGCTGACCGACAAAGTCAGATATTATCCTGCGTGCTACACCACCTTTCACTTGATAGATATGTCGGGTAGTAAAGATAAGGAACATGGTCTCATCAAGGCCATTGATGGCAACCACATCCAGCGGATATTCTTGCCATTCTAGATTTAATTGACTCGTCAGTTCATTGCTACTTGTCGGGGCATCTTCCAGATGAGACGTCAAGAAGGCGCGTGAAAAGCTTGAGTTGTTACTCAGCACCACAAATATTGCAGCGCGACTATTATTGCTTGCCTGACTCTCAACGGCATGTAAGCAGGTCTGCAAATCACTCCCCGGCCACCAGTTACTGATTGGTGTTGTGGCGCCCGCAGTGAAGAAATTCGATATATTTCCGTAACCTGGCTTCTGAATATTGGCAAAGTTATAAATCTTGCCATTTCTTGGAGAGGTTACCAATGCCCCTGGTTGAGTATAAATAGGCTTGTCATGATCAGCGATACTTGGGACGTAATCCCAATCGGTATTCATGGTCTTTGCATCGAATGCACATACCAGAGTTCGCTTCCAGTAACTGGATACCCGGCAAATATATGCACCAAGGTCTTCATACTCAAGCCCCCGTGGTTTAATATATTCATTGGTATATCTCGCGATCGGGGTAGGTTTGATATCTTCTTTTTTTAGTAACGTGTAGAGCCACTGGGCGATGGCTACCACTATGCCTATCACCGCAATAATAATCCCCAAGGGGCCGGCAATTGCAAGCCCCATAAAAGAGGCAATGGCGACGCCCAACGCTACTGTGGCGACCAGCATGTTGATTGCAGCAAATATAATATCCCCAATATCACCGCCCTCGACAGCCTGATATAGGTTATACGCTGCCAAGGCCGCCCCCAGCGCAGCCAATCCAACAAAACATATATTGATAACCCGAGCGATATTTTGAGTGGCGAGAAACATCTTGCTGGCTATCTGCCGCTCTATCACATTCGTGAGATGCTCGCCTTTGGCTGCAAGGTTGCTCAAGAATTGACTGAATTTCCCCATATTAATGGCTATGCTATTTATGATCCCTTCACCATTGCCATAAATAAACATGGTCACTTTATCAAGGAACCGACCGAGCTGGATCACATTCAGTACCGTATCAAAAAGGGCCGCCCCCAACTCCATCAAAGGAACAGGGTTGCTCCACTCCTCCCGCTCGGTCGCCGTCAACCAGGTAAAGTTGCCTACCCCCAGCAACAAGGTGAACACGGAAAGGAATGAATCTGTGGAGAAGGCAGCGGGAGCCACACCGGAGAAGGCTGTGGGAGCCACACTGCCCGTCGCCCCTGCCAGACTGGGGTACTTATTAAGAATACGCCGCTGGGCATCCCCATCCTGCAAGGTGCTCGTTCTCAAGCTCATATTATTCAGTTCATTCCAGAAGCTATCCGGACTATTTTGGTTGAAGAAATTGTTCCAGAAGGTGCGCTGAGTACCGCTTTCATTTCTCAGCAAGGTTACCACATCATCGAAATTTCTCCTGTTGGCCAGAACTGTGTATTTCTCGCTTTGGTGACCCCAGCTCATGTTCATGGCAAACCCGCTGTAAACAGAACCCGCCATGGTGCGTTCAAATGTTTTCAGCTCATCCTCGGTGATGCGACGACCGGATGAAATATTGAGTGCCCTTACTTTATTGATGGTGTTATACACTTTCCACATCGCTTTTTCAAACGATGAGCCCGATCCCAGATACTCCTGAACTTTAAAAGAACTGATAAGTTCGTCTAGCACCTCATTATTGGAGTAGTGTTCGATAAGTTGACGAGCCCAACTTTCCCCCCCTGCTTTGTAGGTGGTTAACTTTCCATTTTGACAATAATGGGTGGCGACAGAGTATAGCTGATCGATAATCTCTTTAAATTGTGCCCCCTTTTCTGCTTGCTTAATATTCGCATTTACCTTCACCATATCCCAAGAGTTATAAAGCTTCCGGTCAGCCACAGTGACATTAGTTTGCTTGCTATATGAGTGTTGCAACAAGCCACTTACATATTCAACCATGTTGTCAGTAAAATAGCGTCGATTGCTGGTGAAAATGGCGTTAACCGAGTTGATGCCATCACTCATTGTCAGCACCTTATCATTAGGCTTCATGCCAGCGCCCAAGTCTGCACTTAATGTGCCGTTCTGATACTGGAATTCGAACTTCATTAACTCTTGAAACATCACCTGGGCAAGATATTGAGCTTCATCAGTTTCTTGTACAAAGTTGACCCGATTCGAATCAACGGTGGGCTGGTTAGACGCCATCACGTAAAAGTCGATCTCATCCAGTTCAGCGAAAGTGCCACTATTCAGGATAGAAATAGCGGCCTTCACGGGGGCAGGAAAAACACTGCTCGCCGCCAAACCAAGCAATGACATGGAAGAGAAAGTGAGGAAGTCGCGACGACCCTGTGAAACTTCACGATGAATAATCTCTGAAATTTTTTTCATATAATATATCTCTATCCGTGCTCTATGGTTTTCCAGATTGCTCAGTCTCTTCATACAATAGCCGGGCAGGTCATATCATAATGACTGAGCATATGAGTATTTTTAGGGTGACAGGTAAAAATAGGTGACCACATCAGCATAATTAATACGTAAGTAACAACTACCCTAATGATATTTATAAAAAAAGAAAATATAGATAATTAGAGCTACAGCAATCCAGCCACGCATCCTTGTTTGTATATTTTACAACCTACCTTCATATTCTCATTTGAGTCAAACATCAATAATGAGGTCAAACCAAAAAATGCTACCCGTTAGACAAAAACAGACTATATTGCGGGAAAATTTGTAACAAGATATTGCGAAGGAAAAACCGCTTGAAAACAGGACTCCCCCCCAGGTCCGGTATTGGGTCAACGCTGCGGCATTGCGTGAAAAATCAGCGTAGCGTTTCCCCGAGACCAAAGGCTCCCGGGCACGCCTTCACCCATCCGGTTGCAAGGACGCGGAGCTCAGCCTCTGATGACAATGAAGGGGAAGGAAAAGGAAGAGAGGAAGCCAGATATAAAGAAGAAAGATTGCGTGCCCTGTCTTGATAACAAAACGGCAGCCTGAAGGCTGCCGTTCTTTGCTCATTGTTCTTCGGGGATCTCGTCAAACAGGGGGTGGTAGAGCACTTCGCCGGCCACGCCAGCCAGGCCACCTTCCTGCAGCTCCATCGCCAGAAAGCAGTCGGCGGGAACTTCATAGATGCAGTGCAGACCGAACTCGCTGGCGGGACGAAAACCGAAGCGACCGTAGTAGGTCGGATCGCCGAGCACCACCACCGCCTTCCAGTCCATCTCCAGCGCCGTATCCAGCCCCTCACGCACCAGATCCGAGCCGATACCCTGCCCCTGCCAGTCCGGATGGACGGCAACAGGCGCCAGACCGAGCCAGGGCCCTTCCATGCCGTTAATGGTGATCGGGCTCAGCATCAGGTGCCCCATGAACTCGTACTCTTCCTCTTCGACCATGGTCACCACGGCAGCGCCACATTCGCGCAGGCGGTTGACCAGTTCGGCCTCATCGGAACGGCCAAAGGCGGCGCTCACCAGTTCATAGACCGGCAGCATGTCGCCGGGGCGCTCGGTTCTCAGCATACAGCGTTACTCCTCGTACAGCAGAGCGGGCATTATTCCACAAAGTGCCGGTCGGCCTGAGTACCTTTGTCCAGAAATGGGAGGGTGGGCTCAGGAAAGCGAGCCGCAAGCAGCCGCAGTACCCCTTGCAAGGCCACCGGCGTCATGGCCGTGATGGCCTCACCGTAGGCCGCGAATAGCTCGGCATCGTCCTGTTCCAACCTTGCCAAAGCAAGCTCGGGTCCCTGATGCCAGCGCCCGGCCAGCTCATCGATGAGCTCTGGCAGCTCCACCAGCAGCCAGAGCTGATGATAACGCCCCGCGACCTTAGCCCCATCAAGGCGCCCTGCCGCGGGCAGCCCTGTGCGGCGCGCCATCTTGTCAATCCAAGCGAGCCGCTGTTGCCGCTGCGTGCGGGTGAGCAGGACGGGCCCCTGGCGCAGCAGACTGGTCAGTTGCAGCAGGCAGGCAAGCCCCTGCTCGTCCCTGTCTTTTAGCAGCAAGCCACCCAGCAGATGCAACTGATCGGGCTCGACCTGCTCCAGCTGACTGAGCGGATGGCACACAATGTCGAACTGGGCCCCATCATAGGGGGCTGCACCTGGCAAGGTGGGTATGCACTTGTCATCCAGAAACAGGGTGAGCTGCAACGAGCCGTCATGATCCAACCCGGCCTGTGCATCGGCACCATGTAAAATAGCCACGGCCACCCGCTCGTTCGCCAGCCAGGGCGCCAGTTGCTGCGTCACTGGCTCGGGCAGGGGGATGGCCCTGTCCAGTCGCCAATAGCTTACCTCGCACGGCTGCTGGACAGTTCGGGCGCGCAGCCCGCGATAGTGCATGCCGAGTTTGGCCATCACCCGACCGGAGGCGAGGTTGCCCGGCATGTGACGGGCGGTCAACGCCGGCAGTTGCAAGGTGTCGAACGCAAATGACTTGACCAGCTGCGCAGCCCGGGTAGCCAGCCCCCGGTTCTGCCAGGGGACGCCGACCCACCAGGCCAGCTCGCCGTTCCAGTGCAGCGAAATCACCCCGACCAGCGGGGCCACTTCAGCCCCCTGCAGCAGCGTCATGGCCCAGCTCCAGCCCAGCCCCAGCGCGCCCTTGCGCCCACTGCTGGCGAGCCAGTCACGGGCACCTTCCGGCGGGTAAGGGTGAGGAATATTGAGGGTATAGCGGGAGAGCGCCTCGTCGGCGCAGTAGCGCACCACCTCGGCCTCATCGTCGGCCAGCAATGGCCGCAACACTAGGGGGCTGCCAGAGGGTGACGCCAGACCGGATTCACGCAGCAGGGGCACGGTCAAGCGGCGGGCAAGCAGGCGCTTGAGCACGGCGCCCATGTCGTCATCCGCGGTCAACACCAGATCGGCCCCGAGCGGCCCCAGGGTGAGCAAGCCGCTCTCCTTGGCCAGGGTCAGCAGAGAGGGGGACGCGCTGATCAGGATCTGACGGCTGGGGTCAACATGAGGATCCGCGCTCAGATCGCCATCGAGCCATGCCGCCAGCAGCCCGCTGGCGGACAAGATGCCATCAGGGGGACAGCCAGACCAGAGGTCAGCCCCCTGCCCCAGATGGGGTGCGCTCTCTTTGCACAACAGCAGTTTCCAGCAATGACCCTGCTGCTGCCAGGCTTGCAGCACAGGAGACCAATGGGGTTGCCACAGCGCCCGCTCGATAAGCAGCTCCATCAGCTTGCCTGACAGGCTGCAGGCAGGCTCAGATGGCGGGGGTGAGCCTCAATGCGGGCGATCCAGGCCCGGATGGCAGGCCAGCCCTGCAAGGAGAAGATCCCCTCCTCTGCCACATGGGTGTAGGCATAGAGAGCCATGTCGGCGATGGTTGGTGTTTGCCCGCACAAGTAGGGACTCTGTTTCAGCTGCTGCTCCATCACCGCCAACGCCTGCTCACCACCGGCCTTGAGGCCATCGAGCCGTGCCTCCTGGGATTCCGGCCGGCCCAGATAGTGGACGATGAAGCGCGCCACGGCTATGTAGGGCTCGTGGCTGTACTGCTCGAAGAACAGCCACTTGAGCACCTCGGCCTGCTGGCGGGGATCCGCCGGCCAGAGCGCCGAACCCTGTGCCAGATAGAAGAGGATGGCATTGGATTCCGCCAACGTATCCCCTTCATCGATCGCCAGCACGGGGATCTTGCCGTTGGGATTCATGGCCAGAAAGGCCGGGGTTTGGGTGTCACCTGCCTGGATATCCACCGGTACCCAGGTCAGAGGCAGCTCGAGCCAACGGGCCAGCAGCCACACCTTGTAACAGTTGCCGGATCTCAGGTCGCCATACAGACGCATACAGACTCCTTGTCAGCGCAGGAGATTGAACGGGATAAAACAGACTCTCAGGGTGCCAGCCGCTCTATGTGCCAGCCATTCACCTCGCGGGTGTAGTAGAAGCGATCGTGCAGGCGATGCTCGCCCCCCTGCCAGAACTCTACCGTGTCGATCACCACCCGATAGCCGCCCCAGAAGCTCGGCAGCGGCACTTCGCCATTGGCAAACTTCTGCTTGAGCTCGAGGAACTTGGCCTCCAGCACGCCGCGGGCCGAGATGCGGGTCGACTGCTTGGAGACCCAGGCAGCTATCTGGCTATCCTTGGGGCGACTATGGAAGTACTTCATCACCTCGAAGGTGCTCATCTTCTCCACCCGGCCGGTGACGTGCACCTGGCGGTCCAGAGTGTGCCAGGGGAAGAGCAGACTGATGCGGGGGTTGCCTTCCAGCTGGTGTGCCTTGCGGCTGCCCATGTTGGTGTAGAACACCATACCCTGGGTGTCGTAGTGCTTGAGCAGCACGGTGCGCTGCCAGGGTTGCCCCTCGGCATCCACGGTCGCCACCACCATGGCGGTGGGATCGGTCAACTTGGCCTCACAGGCCTGGGCCAGCCACTTCTCGAACAGGGCCAGGGGGTCGGCCGGCAGATCGGCCCGGTGCAATCCGCCCCGGGTGTATTCACGGCGCAGATCAGCCACATCCATCATCTTGATTTTCCTTCTTTCTTTTTGCCGCCGATGCGGCCATGCGTGCAGGCATTGTGCGACGAGCACGCCATGGGTACAAGCCTCGGGGCGGTCAAATGCCAGCGCCAAAAAAGAAAGGGAGGCTTGCGCCTCCCCTTTTCTGCCCACACCCGGCGGCGGGCTTATTGCTTGCCGGCAGCCGGTGGACAATGGGCCAGCATGCGCTGGTTATACTCGGCCGCATAGGCCCTCAGCCTGGCCTGAGCCTCTTCCTGACCGGGTCTGATGACATCCCCCAGTCCATCGAGGTAGCGCACGCCACAACGCGCCTTGGCGGCTTCCTGCTCACTTGCCGCAATGCCGGGCGCCACTTCGCCGCGCCCGGCCCGCACTATCAGCCGGTAATCCTGCCTGGCAAGGCTGGCGCTGACCGTCTGCTCCAGGGTGTCGGCATCCGCCTGACACCCGCCAAGCAGAGCAAGCAGCAGCAAGCCGGTGGCTCTCATGCCCGCCTCCGTTGCCAGCCGAACAGCGCCAGCGCCAGTGCCCAGAAGCCAAGAGCACCACCGCCACCACCACCCGAGCTGCCGCCACTTTGCGCGACCGGCAACTTGAGCGGGCTGATGGCGAAGAAGATGTTGTCGCTACAGGCCACCTTCAGCCTGACGCTGCTGGTGAGGTTGGTCGGCAGCGTCACTGTGGCTGAGCCACTGTTGGGCTGGCTGGTGGCCAGGGTCGACCAGTTTGCCCCCTCATTCTGAGTCACGAACAGGTTTACCTTGCTGCAGTTGATTGGCGCAGCATTGGTGCCTGCCACATCCCAACTGACGGCCTGGCTGGCCCCCGGCGCCACCGTCACACCCAACGGGCTGGTCAGGCGGAAGGCGCTGCCGGTGTTGACCACCTGCACCTTCATATCATCGCTGGCGACGCCGCCCTGGCCATCACGCACAGTGAGCCGGAAGTTGAGCTCCCGGTTGGTGGTGGGCCAGGCCTCGCCCTTGGCCAGTGTACCGGTCAGCAGGGAGGGCAAGCTGGGCAGGATCCGCTCTGGCGAGCTGGTGGGCGAGACGAACCGGAACAGCGGGCGGGTACCATCGTCGATCATGTCGAGGGTACTGCTGGACTCTGTGCCCAGATCGATCTGCTCCCAAGTGTAGGTCAGGGGATCCTTGTCCAGATCCGCCCCTGCCCCTCTGAGCACAAAAGGGACATTGGCAGGAATGGCGTAATTGGCACCCGCTGCGGCCTGAGGTGCGTTGTTGCTGAGGCTCAGTGTGGTGCCACAGGTCGGCACAGTGGCCATGTGCGCCCGCATCTGCTCGATTGATTTGCTGTGGAAATAGGGATCACCTTGCCGCTGGATGTTTTCATCCCCACAGATACCGGCATAGGCCATGATGGAAGTGCCGCTGCCCGGTTCCCAGGCCTGACTGGCTACCCGGTTGCCACCGCCGCAACTGTTGGTGGTACCGTTGAAGGTGTGGTCGGCACCGAACTGGTGGCCGATTTCGTGTGCCACATAGTCGATAAAGAAAGCATCTCCCACTGGGTTGGATGAGCCTGTCATGCCGTTCGATTTGGTGGCAGTACAGAGCACCCCCAATCCGGCCAGACCACCACCGCCGGTATTGACCACATGACCTATGTCGAATGGCCCCAGCGCCCCGCTAGGCAAGGTCTGCGCAGTGGCCTGTACCAGGCCGTTGACATTGAAGTCCGTGTCGTCATTGCTGAACGGATCGCTCGCCGGATCGGTAAAGATGATGGCGTCATTGCCACTGGCCAGCTTGAACTCGGCCCCCACGTCGCGCTGATATACCTCGTTCACCCGGTTGAGCAGGGTGGCAATCGCCCCCATGGTCAGCACCTTGGAGCCACCGTGGAACTGGGTATACTCTCCGGCTGCCGAGATAGCGATGGTATAGCGCTTGCGCTCGTTGCCATCCACCTGCACCTTGCGGGCCCGGGTGTTGGCGTCATGACCGATCACCTTGTCGGCCTCCTCTTCCAGCCGGCTGTAGGCATCCTGCTGGTAGTAGACGGCATAGCCTTCGGCATTGGGCAGCGGGTCGACAAACACCATCTTGCCCTGATGGCTGAACATGGCGTGGAAGCCCTGCGGACCGAGATCGAAACGGCCCGTCTCCACCGGCGCCGCCGGATTATGGCCCTTGAAGGTCAGGATATCGGGGTACTTGGCGGCAAGATCGGCAGGCAGCAGGTCATAGGCCTGCAGCGCGAAGGTCACTTCCCCCCCGTCAGGCAGGGGCAAGGTCAGCTGGCGCCCCTCGGCCTGCAGGCCGGCAAAGTAATCGAGGGGCACCTTGGCCACCCGAAACTGGTTCGCCCGCACATCATAACCGTCGGCCGCCGTGGCGCGCGCCGCCACCGTACTCCACTCCTTGGCCGCAAGGCCGCCAGAGCTCATCAGGCTGGCCACAACCAGCGCCAGGGGCGAATATTTCATCAGCTGCATCTTTTCAGTCCTTTTAAATGCACTCATCTGAACTCTAGCTGGCATCATTTTCCTGCTGGTCCGATTAGTCCAGCGCCATCGTCTATGCATTCCCCGAATGGGGAGTGTTGCGCCAACCCTGTCTAACCCCTATCATTGCGCGGATTTATCAGTTTTAGAACCGCGCTCGATAGGGAGGCGGTTCATCTTTATCTGGCCAAGGTTAATCTCATGCTCAAGTCCCCACTGTTGCCCCGTTCCGGGGATCTGGTCGTTGCCATAGTTGACGATGTATTAGGCCAGGGTCTCACCCTGGACAGAGCCTATGCACGCCACTTCTCCGGCATCGAAATCAAACCACAAGAACAGGCAAGGATTGCCCTGGTCACCGGCGACCTGCTGCGTCGCCTCAGCCTCTACTGCGCCCTGACAGGTATTCAGGTGCGTCAGGCCGAAAAAAACGTCTGGCCACTGCTGCACAGTTGGCACGCCTTCCACAAGATAGTTCAGTCCAACCACCCGACCCTGGATCGCTTCAACGAAGAGGCATTCCGTCGCCGCCTGACAGAAGCGAAGAAAAATCCGGTGCTGATGGATGGTTGCCCTGCCTGGCTGGAAAAACTGGGCAGCGAGCAGTTGGGCGAGGCCTGGCCTGCAGAGCGCGCCGCCCTTGCCTGGATGCCCAAGCGTTACCTGAGGGTCAACACCCTCAAATGCACACGGGAGCAGCTGCAAGCCGCGCTGGCCAAGGAGCAGGTCAACACCATTCCGGTTGAAGGGGTCGCCACCGCCCTGCAGGTCACCTCTGATGCGGCCCTGTTTCGCACCAAGGCGTTTGCCGATGGCTGGTTCGAGCAGCAGGACGCAGGCTCCCAGCTTGTTGCAGCGGCGCTGGAAGTCACCCCTGGCATGCGAGTCATCGATGCCTGCGCCGGTGCCGGCGGCAAGACCCTGCACATCGCTGCCATGATGGAAGGCAAGGGCCGTCTGCTGGCAATGGATGTGGAAGAGTGGAAGCTGGAAAACCTCAAGCAGCGCGCCCGCCGTGCCGGTGCCCACAACGTGGAAACCCGCGTCATCGAGAGCAGCAAGACTGTCAAGCGCCTCAAAGGCACCGCCGATCGCGTACTGCTGGACGTGCCCTGCTCCGGTCTTGGCGTGCTCAAGCGCAATCCGGATGCCAAATGGCGCGACACCGCCGAGCGACTACCGGTGCTGGTAGCCTTGCAAGAGGAGATACTGCAGCGTTACAGCCAGATGGTGAAGGTGGGGGGTCTGCTGGTCTATGCAACCTGCTCCATCCTGCCCCAGGAGAACCGTCAGCAAGTGGACAAGTTCCTGGCTGCCAACGACAACTATCGTCTGCGGGATGACCACACCGTCAGCCCGTCAGCGACCGGCTTTGACGGCTTCTATATGGCGCGGATCGAGCGCATCAGCTGATCCTGTCTGCCGTGATAAAAAAAGGGGAGCCATTGGCTCCCCTTTTTGCATGATGCAGATGCGACCTTATTCGGCAGCAACGTCATCCTGCTTGTGCTTGGCGGCAGTTTCCTTGATCAGGGTCTGCAGCTCGCCGGCCTGGAACATCTCGATCAGGATGTCGCAGCCACCGACCAGCTCACCCTCTACCCACAGTTGCGGGAAGGTGGGCCAGTTGGCGAACTTAGGCAACTCGGCACGGATGTCCGGATTTTGCAGTATGTCGACATAAGCAAACGGCTCGCCACAGGACATCAGAGCCTGGGAGGCCTGGGCAGAGAAACCGCAGCTGGGTAGCTTGGGGGAACCCTTCATGTACAGGATGATGGGATTGTCAGCCAGCTGCTGTTTGATCTTTTCAATAGTTTCCATAGGTGCCTCACTAGAGCGATTTCGGCGGTCATTCTACTGCAATCCTTGCAGACCACAAACTGACAAACCGTCCTGGATGCAAGAAGTGATGAATCAATACGCCGTAGCTTGATCCGGATCATGGCGAGAATCAAGAGTTGTTAGCCCATCTTTGATGCTGGTACAATCGACGGGCTTTGGGCCATCTGGCCCCATCATTTCAAGAACAATTCTTTTCAAAATAGAAAAGAGTACGCAATGTCTTGCAACCGTCGCCTTCGCACGGCCAGCCAATGGAGAGTAGAAAATGGCTTTCGAACTTCCCGCTCTGCCCTACGCAATCAATGCCCTGGAACCGCACATCTCCCAGGAAACTCTGGAATATCATCACGGCAAGCACCACAACACCTACGTGGTCAACCTGAACAACCTGGTGCCAGGTACCGAGTTTGAAGGCAAGTCTCTGGAAGAGATCATCAAGACCTCCACTGGCGGCATCTTCAACAACGCCGCCCAGATCTGGAACCACACCTTCTACTGGCATTGCCTCTCCCCGAACGGTGGCAACGAGCCGACCGGTGCCCTGGCTGATGCCATCAACAAGGCGTTTGGCTCCTTCGCCGAGTTCAAGGATGCCTTCACCAAGTCTGCCATCGGCAACTTCGGTTCCAGCTGGACTTGGCTGGTGAAAAAAGCCGACGGCTCCCTGGCCATCGTCAACACTTCCAACGCCGGTTGCCCGCTGACCGAAGCCGGTACTACGCCGCTGCTGACCGTCGACCTGTGGGAACACGCCTACTACATCGATTTCCGCAACCTGCGTCCGAAGTACATGGAAACCTTCTGGACCCTGGTGAACTGGGAATTCGTGGCCAAGAACCTGGCTGCTTGATAGCCGCTTCTTGCCAAAACGCCCCGCACTGCGGGGCGTTTTTTTATGGCAGAAATGAGCCGGCAGCAGATATGAAAAAGGCGCCCGAAGGCGCCTGTTATCGATAGCCAGTGGCATCACTGGTCTATCTCGTCCAGATAGTCATCCAGATTGGCATCGTCGGCTTTCTCCGCCGGCGTCTGCCTGAACTCGGTCTGACGACCGGTCACTTTGTTCTGGTTGTGCTGCAGATAGAAATCCTTGGTCAGGGCATAAGGATCGAGCGCGTTGTCGATGATCCTCTCCTGATCGATTAGCTTGGATCGAGTACCCAATCCATCCAGCATCCAGTGGGTGACTCGCAGCGGCAGCGTCAACAGGGCGTAGGGGAAGTAGATGGTATCTATGGTATCCCCCACCAGCTTGCGCGTCGTGGTAGGACCGTAGACGGGCACCATCAGATAGGCACCATCGCCGATATCGGCACGACCCAGTACTGTATTGAGTTCCAGCTTGTCGCGTTCGAGCCCGGCATGCTTGGCCACATCGAAGATACCCAGCAAACCGATAGTAGTGTTGAGGGTAAAGCGGCCGAGGTTGGTCCCCGCGCCTTGCAAGTCACCGGTGATCAGGTGGTTGACCATGCTGCTCGGCTCGTTGAAGTTCTCAACCAGGTTCTCGATGCCATCCTTCATGCCTTGCGGAATATAGCGGGCATAGCCATGCACCACGGGGCGGGCCACATAGGGCTCCAGCACATCGTAGTTGACCACCCACATGGCCCGGTTTGCCCCCTGGAAGGGATCGCGGCCATCGCTGGCAGTACTGGTCGCCTCGGGCCGACCCGGTGCTTCATTGAGATCAAGACTCTCGGGGCCCGGCTTGGGTGGGCCACCCGCACAGCCTCCCAACAACAATGCCGCCATCAATGCCACTGAACGCACATACATATGGAAGTCCTAGTTTCTTATTGTGATTAATCCGAATTATAGGCACCCGCCCCATAGAGGGGCGGGGCAAAGGGGTATTAGAGGGCGTGATCGATACGGATGTCAATCGGCGCTGAAGGAATCGCATCCGTCGGGATAGATGTCGATACCCCTTCGAACGCCCCTTCCTTGTTCATCACGTTGCCGCCGCGAGAAAGCCGTGCCTTGAACTGCAGTTGCGGATAGGCGGAAAGCTTGCTGCCCTCCATCATGGCATCGCCATCCCCCAGGGAAAGGGTGACAGGCAAAGTGGGTCCTGCGATGCGCTTCACGGCGATGGGCATGGGCGGTCCATTGGGCACCACGGCAAAAACGAACAGATGAGCATCTTCCGGCATCTGAATGCCGGCAGCCAGGGTGACATGGATCGGAAACTCCCCTTTCTTCACCTCCAGCTGTTGCCCCTGCTCATCACTCTTGTGGGCTGCACCAGGGGTCGTCACCGCTATGCCACGCTGTTTCAACTGCTGCTCGGCATAGTCGATGGAGCGCTCCACCATGGCATAGCGGGTCGAGCCCTTCTCCATCAGCGGCAGCATCTCGCGCCAGCGCATCAGCGCTGTCTTGAAGTCCTCTTTTTGCAGCGCCATGAAGGCATAGACGGAGCGGGCCTCTATGTTGGCCGGATCCAGCGCGATGGCGCTACGCAGCAGCTCATCGGCCTGGGCGTCATCCCCCGTCATCATCAGCGCCTGGGCGTAGGGCACGGCTACCATGGTCTTCTGCGGCGCCAGATCATAGGCGCGCTCAAGGGCCTCGCGGGCCATGTCAGGATCATTGCCATCCAGCGACAAACGACCCAGCAGCAGCCAGCCACGGTAATCATTCGGCTCGTCTTTCAGCCGGGTGCGCAACGCCAGCATGAAGTCCAGCAGGTCCTGCTCGGTCACCTGGGCATCCCGTTCGACCAGAATGCGGTTGCTCAGTTCACCCAGTCGACTGCTGGCATCCTGCCAGCGCTGGACTTCCTGCCAGGCGCCCAGCTTGTAATAGAGCCCCAGACTCACCACCACCAGCACCAGCACACCCGGGATCCAGATCAGGCTCTTGCCGCCACGGGCGCTCTGCTCCACATCGGGGATGTCATCCAGCAGGCTGCGTTGCAGCTCGACCAGGGATTCGGGCTCCTCCGCCAATATTCCTTGCTCGCGCTCTTCGCCTATTTCGAGCAAACGCTGACGATAAAGCTGCTTGTTGAGAGCCGAACGGCTGATGCTCTGCTTGCCCTCACCACGCCACAACGGCATCGCCAGGGTCAGACTCACCAACACCAGCAAGGCCGCGATCACAATCAAAAATGCGGTCATTGTTTCTCTTCCTCTTTGAGCAGGGCAGCCAGACGTTCCTGCTCCTGTGCGCTCAGGGCGCCATCCGCCTGTTTGGCCATGACGGGACGACGGCGACTGCGCACCACCACAGTGACGGCGCCAATGACGATGACCAACAGCGGGCCGAACCAGAGGATCAGGGTCGACGCCATCAGCGGCGGATTATACAAAATGAAGTTGCCGTAGCGGGCGACCATGTAGTCCACCACTTCCTGCTTCTCCTTGCCCTCACGTACCATCTGGTAGGTCTTGTCCCGCAAGTCCTTGGCAAGCCCTGCATTGGAATCGGCGATGTCCTGGTTCTGACACTTGGGACAGCGCAACTCGCGGGTCAGCTCGCGAAAAGTCTGCTCTTGCGCGGGAGTGTCAAAGGTATAGACATCAATCGCAGCCAGAGCCGGTCCTGCGCCACCCAATCCTGCCAGCAACAGCAGGGAGGCAATCAGTGTTTTCATCAGGCGCCTTCTCATTTCATGGACTCGAAGATGGGCTTGAGGGTAGTGGCCCAGACTTGTGGATTCACATCCCCCACATGGCGATAGCGAATGATGCCCTGACTGTCGATAAAGAAGGTCTCGGGTGCCCCATAGACCCCCAAATCCAGCCCCAGCATGCCATCCGGGTCATAAAGATTGACCTGATAGGGATTGCCAAGCTCGGTCAACCAGCGGATGGCCTTGCCCCGCTCATCCTTGTAGTTCATGCCGACGATGGGGATGCCCTGCTCCGCCAGTTGCTTGAGGTAGGTGTGTTCGCCGTAACAGGTCGGGCACCAGGTAGCCCAGACGTTGAGCAGCATGGGGCGCCCCTTGAGGATGCTGCGATCATGCTGCTTGTTCAGGTCATAGATGTCCTGCAGGGTGAACACGGGCACTTCCTTGTCCACCATCACTGACTCGAGCTTGGTGGGGTCGGAATAGAGCCCTTTGAACAGGAAGACAGCACCCAACAGAAAAATAATGAAGGGGATCAGAAACAGCCAGGTTTTCTTGTTCATTCCTTGGCCTCCTCTTCACGACGGCCAAAACGGTAACGCTTGTCCAGCATGGCCAGCACGCCGCCAATAGCCATGAAGACGCCACCGAACCAGATCCAGCGCACGAAGGGTTTGTAATAAATCCGCACAGCCCAGGCGCCGTTGTCCAGCTGCTCGCCGAGCGCTGCATAGAGATCCCGGGTAAAACCGGCGTCAATCGCCGCTTCCGTCATCGGCATCCGGCTCACTGTGTACATCCGCTTCTCGGGTTTGAGCAGGGCCACCTGCTTGCCATCTTTGTGAACTTCCAGCACACCTTTGAAGCCGTCGTAGTTGGGGCCATTCTTTTCCCGAATGCCGGTGAAAACAAACTCGTAATCGGCAAACTGCACCCTGTCACCGGCCTGCATGCGCAGATCTTTTTCGATGCTGTAGTTCTGGGTACAGGCGATACCTATGATGCTGACGGCCAGCCCCACGTGACCCAGGATCATGGCCCAATGGCTGTTGCCCAGCTTGCGCACCCCGGTAGCGAAGGAGTGCTTGTGGGTGGCGCGTACCCAGGTCTCCTGGATGCTGGTGATGATGATCCAGGTCCCCAGCCCAATTCCCACAGCAGCCCAAGGCTTGAACTCCTCGGCCAGCCACAGTGGCAGCAAGATGGCGGAGACCAGACTCAGAACCAGGGCGAGGATCACCTTGCCCTTGAGTTCGCCCAGCCCCTGACGGCGCCAGCGAAACAGCGGGCCAACCCCCATCAGCAGGGCAAACGGAATAATCAGCCAGCTGTAGATGTGGTTGAAGAAGGGAGTACCGATGGAGATGCTGCCAAGTCCCAGCTCCTTGTGCACCAGCGGCAACAGGGTGCCGAGCAACACGGTCAACAGACCCGCCACCAGCATGATGTTGTTGCCGAGCAGCAGGGTCTCGCGACTCCACAGCTCATGCTTGCCGTGACTCTTCACCTGCGAGCCCTTGAAGGCGAACAACAAGAGCGAGCTGCCGATCACCGCCAGCAAGAAGCCCAGAATGAACAGGCCGCGGGTCGGGTCGGAGGCAAACGCATGCACCGACACCAATACGCCGGAACGCACCAAGAAGGTGCCGAGCAGGCTCAGGGAGAAGGCGGAGAGTGCCAGCAGCACTGTCCAGGCCTTGAAAGTGGCCCGCTTCTCGCTTACCGCCAGCGAGTGCAGCAGGGCAGTACCTGCCAGCCAGGGCATGAAGGAGGCGTTTTCTACCGGATCCCAAAACCACCAGCCACCCCAGCCGAGCTCGTAATAAGCCCACCAGGAGCCAAGCACTATGCCCAAGGTCAGGAAGACCCAGGCCGCCATGGTCCAGGGACGGGACCAGCGCGCCCAGGTGGCGTCGAGACGCCCCGTCATCAGGGAGGCGATGGCAAAGGCAAAGGCGACCGAGAAGCCCACATACCCCATGTAGAGCATGGGCGGATGGAAGATAAGACCCGGATCCTGCAACAAGGGGTTGAGATCGCGGCCATCCACAGGGAAGTAAGGCAGGGTCCGGGTGAAAGGGTCGGAGGTAAACAGCACGAAGGCAGTGAAACCAACCGAGATAAGCCCCAGAACCCCGAGCACCCGCGCCACCGCATCGAGCGGCAGGCTGCGGCTGAACAGGGCCACCGCCGCCGTCCAGCCTGCCAGCGTCAGTACCCAAAGCAGCAAGGAGCCCTCATGGGCCCCCCAGACGGCAGAGATCCGATACGCCAGTGGCAAGAGGGTATTGGAGTTGGTGGCCACATACTGCACGGTAAAGTCGTGGTCGATAAAGGCCCAGGTCAGGCACAGAAACGACAGCAACAGAAGCAAAAACTGGGCATAAGCCAGCGGGCGGGCGGTCGACATCATGCCAAGGCGCCCCCACTGGGCACCGAGCAAGGGATAAACCCCCAGCAAGATGGCGGTGGCAAAGGCCAGGATCAGTGAAAACTGCCCTAATTCCGGGATCATTTCAGAGTTCCTTCAGGTTGAGTGACAGCACACACCTGTGCGCGGGTAAGAAACGATGAAAACGGTGAGCGGGTAGCCAGACTCATTGTTTGGCTCCTTTCAACTGCGCCTCGGTATATTCCGGCTTGAAATGCATACCATTGGTGGCATCGGCCACTTCCGGCGGCATGTAGTTTTCATCGTGCTTGGCCAGCACCTCGAATGCCTCCACCGTAGTGGCGTTCTTGAGAGTACCCTGGGCCACTATGCCCTGCCCTTCCCGGAACAAGTCCGGCAGTATGCCGTCAAACTCGACGGTCACCAGATGTCCGCCATTATCCACCAGCTTGAAGGCTACCTTGAGGCTTTGCTGATCTCGCAGCACTGAACCCGGTACCACCAGCCCACCAATACGCAGACGCTGCCCCTCTTCGGGCTTGATCTTGTCCGGTCCCTTGCCTTCTACCAGCTCACTCGGGGTGTAGAAGAGATCGATGTTCTGGCTGAGGGCGTAGAGCACCAGGCCGATCACGGCGGCCAAACCGGCACTGATCGCCAGTATGATGGTGAGGCGTTTCTTGCGTCTCGGGTTCATAGGGTGTTCTCCATCTGCTGGGCCGCCTTGCGGCGGGCCTCTCGCGCCTGTTTGCTACGCAACTCGCCAAGCAGGCTGCGGGTTTTTATACGGGTGGAAATGACGATGCCAACCAGGCAGATCAGGGTCAGACCAAAAGAGAGCCAGACATAGAAGGCATAACCGCCCATCGCCATGAAGTCACTGAAAGAGGCAAAGTGCATGCTTACTTCTCCTGCTCGGCAATATCTTTGACCCAGGGGCGATGCCACTCCCGCATCAAGAGCTCGTTTCGAAAACGCATCAGGGTCAGGGCTCCGAGGAAGGCGGCAAACGCCAGTATCATGATGAGCAGCGGCCACAGCATCTCGGGGGAAATGGAGGGTTTGTCAAACTTGGTGATGCTGGCACCCTGGTGCAAGGTGTTCCACCACTCCACCGAGTAGTGAATGATGGGCAGGTTGATCACCCCCACCAGTGCCAGAATGCCAGCGGCGCGGCCCGCCGCCACCTTGTCGCTGAAAGCATTGTAAAGCGCGATCACACCAAGATAGAGAAACAGCAGGATCAGCTCCGAGGTGAGGCGCGCATCCCATACCCACCAGGTGCCCCACATGGGTTTGCCCCAGGCAGCACCGGTAAACAGCGCAATAAAGGTGAACACGGCGCCGACCGGCGCAATGGCCGCCACCGTCATGTCGGCCATTCGCAGTTGCCACACCAGCCCGATAAAGGCGGCCACTGCCATGGTGGAGTAGGCCCCCATGGAGAGAATGGCGGAGGGCACATGGATATAGATGATCCGGAAGGAGTCGCCCTGCTGATAGTCGGCCGGTGCAAAGGCCAGCCCCCAGACAGTACCGATGATAAATGACAGCAGACTTGTCACGGCAAACCAGGGCAGCAAGGTCCCTGCCAGCCCATAGGCTCGCTCGGGTTTAGCGTAAGGGTGCAACCATTTCCACATAGCTCACAAAACCTTTTTGTTATTAATTGTTTGGCGAGGCCTACCATACTGACCTCAGGGTGACATCAAATACCCCGAAAGCAATAAGCGACCCTCTTCTTGATCCATCGCAACATTATTTTTCCACAATGACCCATCAGGAGCCCTGTGCTCATGTCCATCGTCAGTTCAGGCTGACCCTGAGCGCCGCCGATACTGCCAGCGGAGTCAGGGTCAAAGCCCCCACCAGCATGGCGGCCAAAATAGCGAGCTGGCCAGCATAGGGCAAGCCCATCCCCGCCGCATCGATGGCGGAGGTGGCAAAAATCAGTACCGGAATATAGAGCGGCAGGATCAACAGGCTCAGCAAGACACCGCCCTTGCGCAGCCCCACCGTCAGGGCGACGCCGACGGCCCCGAGCAGACTCAGCACAGGGGTTCCCAGCGCCAGGGTCGCGACCACGGCCAGATAGGAGTTCATGTCCAGCGACAACAGGATGGCAAGCAGCGGTGAGATCAGCAACAGTGGCAGTCCGGTCAGCAACCAGTGAGCGATCACTTTTGCCAGCGCCAGCAGCCCGAGGGGATGAGGCATCAGCATCATCTGCTCAAGCGCCCCATCGCTGAAATCATCCCGAAACAGTCGCTCAAGGGAGAGCATGGCCGCCAGCAAGGCGGCTACCCATATGATGCCAGGGGCAATGCGAGCCAGCAGCTTGGGCTCGGGGCCTATGCCGAGGGGAAACAGGGTAATGACGATCAGGAAAAACCAGAGCGGGTTTAAAATGTCGGAGCGCTGGCGCAGAGCCATCAGCAACTCGCGGTGAATAAGCTGGATTACGGCGCGCAACATCAAGCTACTCCTGCAGCAAAGGGGTCAGCGACAGGGTCTGTAACCGTCCCTGCATCAGAGTCATGTCCTGGTGGGTGGTGAGGATCACCATGCCTCCCCGCTCGGCGTGGGCCAGGAAGAGGCGTTCCAGTACCTTGACCCCCTGCTTGTCGATGGCGGTAAAGGGCTCATCCAGGATCCAGAGCGCCGGTTTATCACTGAGCCAAAGCCTTGCCAGTGCCACCCGGCGCTGCTGACCGGCGGAGAGTTGCCCGCTAGGATTGTCCTCGAAACCGGCAAGCCCGACCTGGGCCAGCACTCGCCACAGATCCACCCCGGTTTGGGTCGGATGATGCAGTTTCTGATAGAAGGCGAGATTTTCGAGCGGTGTCAGCGCCGCCTTGACACCGGGCTGATGGCCCAGATAGAGCAGGTTGGCATGATATTCATCGCGACAGTGGCGGATATTTTCGCCATTCCAGCATATTTCACCGGCAAACGGCTGGGACAGACCCGTCAAGAGGCGCAACAGGCTGGTCTTGCCCACACCGTTGGGACCTTCAATCTGCACCAGATCGCCGGGAGCCACCACAAAGGAGAGGTGTTCAAACAGAGTGCGATCTTCACGCACGCAGCTCAGATTGTTAACTTGAAGCAGCATGAGGATGTAATCAGATGAAAAGAGGCGGCCTGCATATTAACACAGTATTAGAATGCGTCTTTTCAAAGATGCCAATTATCAGCAGGATTTGTGGGGAAGATCCCGCCTTTTCGGCGCGCAAAGCGGGAGATGAAAATCAGGAAGGCGAGCGCCTTCCCGATGATTTATGAGCGGCCTTTTCGCAATGAAATCAAGAGTTCAGCCTCGGCCTTTGGCAATTCGCACTCGTTCATGACCTCGTCGAGGTCGGCACCCAGCTCGACCATCTTGGCGGCACGGCTGTAAAGGCGGCGTTCCGGATCCTGCAGGGTCAGCTCCTGCTGGCGATCGTTGACCTGCTGCATGGCCCCTTCGACCGACTGCAAACGCTGGCCCATGCCGATGGCCCCCGTGTGCAGTTCCATCATCTGCTTGCGTAGACTCTCGAGCTGGCCTTGCAGCGTCTCCACCCTGGCCTCGGACTCTCGTTGACCACGTCGACTACTGATCACCCCGTACAGGGCCAGCACCAACGCCAACAAGGACACCCCCAAGGCAGCTATTTCAATAATCAAAACATCACCTTTCTATCAGAGGGAACCAATATCTTCCCACTCTTCATCGGAGAGCAGCTTGTTCAGATCGACCAGGATCAGCAGTTGACCATCACGGTTGCTGACACCCTGAATGAACTTGGCGCTCTCTTCGGTACCCACTGCAGGGGCGGCATCAATCTCGGAGGAACGCAGATAGACCACCTCGGCCACGCTGTCGACCATGATACCAATCACCTGCTTCTCCGCCTCGATGATGACGATGCGCGAGTTCTCGCTCACATCGCCGGAAGGCAGACCGAAACGGGAACGGGTGTCGATGACAGTCACCACATTGCCGCGCAGGTTGATGATACCTAGCACATACTCGGGCGCACCCGGCACAGGGGCGATTTCGGTGTAGCGCAACACCTCCTGCACCTGCATCACGTTGATGCCGTAGGTTTCATTTTCCAGCTGGAAGGTGACCCATTGCAGCACTTCATCTTCGGCCAGATTCTGTGCAATATTGCGCTTTTCTGTCATGTTTTTATTCCTTTTATGAAAACGTCTACTGGTAAAACTAGCAATAAAACAGCACAAATGCAGAAGTTATCAGCGACCTTCTATGTTGACCCCGCGCTCCAGCAACAGGAGCAACTCCCTGACATGCAGCAGGGCGCACATCTTCTCCTTGACCATGCCAGCCAGCCAGGGACGTTTACCCTCCTGATGGCGCCATTTGACCTGATCACGATGCAATAACTCCGTGCCTTTCAGATGATGGCAGGCGAGCCCCCAGGGAGATTCACCCAACATGATCAGATACTTGTAATCCGGTATCTCCAGATGCTGACCCGGCATCACCCACTGTGCGGTATCCACCACGTTCATCTTCTGCTCGCGGGAAGTCATGATGCCACGATACCAGTCGGGCTGACCAAACAGTGACGAGACTTCGCCCATCTGATGGATCCCGCCAAGCTCGGTCAGGGGCACTGCAAAGGTGACGCCGGCAACTTCGAAGAAGAGCGCCTGAAATTCCTTGCCGGTATCGATGTTTTCCCAGGTCGATGGTGCCACCTCTTCTTGAGGCGCCAGCTCTACCATCGTTTCTGTCATCACCAGCGTTGACGGTTCGGCCACCACCGGGGCCGGCATCTCCTCTGGCCAGACGGGCTCAACCGGCAACAAGGCATCTTCAGCCTCGATCTGCAAGGGCTCGCTGACGACCTCTTCATGGCTCAGGGCATCCATTTCAAACTGCACCTGACCCACTTGGGCGAGCAACTCGCTCAGCTGTTCGAGCCGTTCATCCGCTTCCAGATAGGGTTGAACGACTACCTCGGGAGCAGCCAGAGGCTGGCGTTGCAACAAGATCACAGGAGCAGGTTCAAGCGCTTCTGACGGCTCCGTCTGCAGGACCTCATCCAGCAACAGGGAATGAAAGTAATCATCCATTGCCCTCACTTGAGTAGTGTCTCTCATGATGTCACCTCATGAGCACGTTGACGCTCCTGGGCATCAAGATAGTTGAGCAAAGTCTCATAGGCATAAGTGCCGCGGCTGCTCGGCGAATAAATAGAAGGGGGAATGTGGAGCAAGCTGGCATCCCGAAACTTGGTATCGATGGGGATGACGGCGTTCCATACGGCATCGCCATGTTGTTCCTTGATGGACTTCAGGGTCATCAGGGAGGCGCGGGTTCGCTTGTCAAACATGGTAGGGATCACGGTGAAGCGGAACTTCTCCCGCTTGGAGCGTTGCATGATTTCGAAAGTTTTCATCATCCGCTCCAGCCCCTTGAGAGCCAGGAATTCGGTTTGTACCGGTACCAGTATCCGATCACAGGCCGCCAGAGCGTTGACCATCATGACGCCCAACACCGGCGGGCAATCGATGAGCACATAGTCATACTGATCCTGAATACGCAGCAGGGCACGCTTGATCACCAATCCCATCCCTTCCCGGTTTCCCATCACCCGATCCAGAGTAGCCAATGTGATGGAAGCCGGCAGAAGATGGATATTGTCGAATTTGGTTCTCAGCGTCAGTTTATTGACCAGCTCGGCAGTAGGTTTGGCAGCCTGAAACAACTCATAGAGAGTGCCGTCCAGCCGGTCTGAATCAAAGTCGAGATATGCAGTCAAGGAAGCATGGGGGTCAGTGTCAATCAATAGCACACGCTGTCCGCGCTGAGCCAGAATACCGGCTAACGAGACCACTGTGGTGGTTTTACCGACCCCACCTTTTTGGTTGGCAACCGTCCAAACAATCACTGTATCAATCCTGCCTTGTTGTTATACGTATGCCACCACCTGGCAGAGTGATCACCTTGACCTCGCCTGCCTCGACTGCCTGTTGTACTGCGGGAACCGGCTCCACCGTCACAGGCTTGACGGGAGCGGGGGCGGGTGGCACCCAGGCGAACTTGGAAATAGCGACCACCACCTTGCGATTCTGTAAACGCCCCTGCTCGCTGTCATTCCCGGCAAAGGGAGAAAACTCGCCGTAGGCCTCGTAAGCAAGCCGCTGGGGGGCAACCCCCTTGGCGATGAGAGCCGTGAGCACGGCCTCCGCTCTTGCCGCTGACAACGTCCAGTTGGAACGGAAAATTTCATTATTTATCTGCTGGTTATCTGTGTAGCCTCGCACTCTCACATAGTTATCGACCGGTTTGAGAATACTTGAAAGAGTATTGAGCACAGGCTCGGCATTAGTACTCATAAAGGCACTGCCACTGCCAAACAAGAGTCCAGAGCTCAGCTCTATCGTCAACCAGTTGTCATCCAGCGTGAGCTTGACTACCCCCGCCTCCACCAGTGAGCCCATGTTTTCCTGCAATTGGGTATCTATCGTCGCAAGAGTCGTACCATCTTGCTTGATGGGGACACCAGAGATGGGAGCAATCGAAGGGGAGTCTTGTCTGGCACTCTCCAGCACTGCAGATGTGGCAGAGACCTCGCCGTTCAACAGGGATGTCCCCTGCCCTTCCAGCAAGCCATCGCTGCGTGGCGGCATGACGCTGAAAGCCTGAGTCATGCCATCAATGACGGCGCGATACTTGTCCTTGTTGACCTGCGCCACCGAGTAGAGCACCACGAACAAGGCAAAGATCAGCGTCATATAGTCGGCATAGGAAACCAGCCATCGATCGAGGTGCTCTCGACCTTGCAGGTGCAAACGATAGCGCTTGCGCATGGCTACTCTCCTTTCAGATAAGCCTTCAACCGCCGTTCAACCTGCGGGCCATTTTCGCCGTGAGCAATCGCCATCAAACCTTCCAGCGTCATCTCCTGAAACAGAGCGTAATGATAGTGAAAGGCGCGCAGACGATTGGCAATCGGTAGATAAAAGAGGTTGGCAAAGCCGACCCCATAGATGGTGGCAACAAAGGCAACGGCAATTCCGGCACCAAGAGCAGCGGGATCTTCCAGATTGAACATGGCCTGGATCAGACCTATCACGGCACCTATGATGCCAATGGTCGGACTATATCCCCCCATCGCCTCAAAGACACGGGCGGAGTGCTCGTTGCGCTCCTGCTCGATATCGATGTCCGCTTCCAGCAACATGCGGATATCCTCTATCGATACCCCGTCCACTATCATGGTGAGGCCCTGACGGGTGAACTCGTCACTCTCCTGATCGGCCTGATTTTCCAGTGCCAGCAGTCCCTGCTGGCGGGCGAATACCGCCCATCCCTGCAGCCGCTCGGCTTGATTGAGCAGATCCCAAGCAGGAGGAATCAACATCCAGCGCAACTGCCTGATTGCTTCGAGCAGATACTTGCGCGGTGTCTGCAAAATGACCGCGCCCCAGGTGCCACCCACTACGATGACAAAGGCAGGGCCATCGAGCAGGGTGAGCAGGGTGCCGCCATGCCACAACTGGGCAATGGCAATCGCTCCCAACGCCAGGATCAGGCCGAACATGCCCATCTTTAGCGACCCAGCTCAACCAGGATACGCTGTGCCACCCGATCCAGCGGCAGTGACTCAGTGGCGATACCCGCCTTGGCAACGGCTTGCGGCATACCATATACGACACAGGACGCTTCATCCTGAGCCCAGATGGTTGACCCCTGCTCCTTGAGCAGGCGAGCGCCATCCCGGCCATCGGCCCCCATGCCGGTCAACACGATGGCAAGCACCTTGTCGGCATAGGTTTTGGCCGCTGAAGCAAAGGTAATATCGACACAAGGCTTGTAGTTGACCTTGTCGTTACCCTCGACAATCCGGATACGGGCACCGACACCACGCCCTTCCAGCAGCATCTGTTTGCCACCGGGCGCCAGATAGGCATGACCGGGTTTGAGTACATCACCATCTTCCGCCTCCTTGACCCCGATCTGGCACAGGCCATTGAGACGAGCGGCAAAGGCGGCGGTAAAGGTCGCCGGCATATGCTGGATCAGCAATATGGGGTGAGGAAAATCACCGGGCAGCTTGGTCAACACATTTTGCAACGCAACCGGACCGCCGGTGGAGGTACCGATAGCCACCAACTGATAAGTCTTGCCACTGCGCTTGAACGCCGCCGCCGGCACACTCCGCTGTGGCTCGGCCTGACGATCACCAGGACGTGACAGCGAACTGCCCAATGGGCTGCGAGCCGCAGGTTCCGGCGCTTTGGCTCGAGCCGGCGCCGCCATCAGGAAGCGCTTGCGCGAAATATCCTTGACCCGCTGTTGCAACAGCCTGATCGCCTCGTCCTTGTCACGGGCAATGTCTTCAAATTTCTTGGGCAGAAAGTCGAGGGCACCAGCATCCAGCGCATCGAGCGTGGCCTTGGCCCCTTCATGGGTCAGAGAGGAGAACATCAGGATCGGAGTGGGACACTTGGCCATGATCTCGCGTACGGCGCTGATGCCATCCATCACGGGCATCTCTATGTCCATGGTGATCACATCAGGCCGCAGAGCCAGCGCTTTGTCTACTGCCTCCCGTCCATTCTGGGCCGTGTCTATCACCGTCAGCATGGGATCCTGATTGATGATTTCACTGACCCGGCGGCGGAAGAAGCTCGAATCGTCGACAACTAGTACCTTGACTGCCATTGTTATTTTTCTAACTCCTTGGGCCTGAGCTATCAATGTCTACGCGCATACGCTTTGAGCAGACTCGGCACATCCAGAATGAGTGCGATACCACCATCACTGGTGATGGTGGCCCCGGCCATGCCAGGGGTTCCTTGCAACAGGTTGTCCAGCGGCTTGATCACCACCTCTTCCTGGCCAATCAGGTTATCCACGACAAAACCTATCTGCTGGGTGCCAATCTGCACTATCACCACATGGCCCGTATCCTGCCGTGATTTCTTGTTCGTCCCTTTCACCAGCCACTTGTGCAGGTAAAAGAGCGGAATGGCCTTGTCACGCACTATGATAGTGAGCTGACCATCCACCACGTTGGCCTTTTTGAGGTCCAGATGGAAAATCTCGTTCACACACCCCAGCGGCAAGGCAAACGTCTGTTCACCCACTTCCACCATCAGCGTCGGCAAGATAGCAAGCGTCAAAGGCACCTTGATCTCGAGGCGGGTCCCTTTACCCCAGGTTGAATCGATATAGACGGAGCCATTCAGGCTCACAATACTGGTTTTCACCACATCCATACCGACACCACGGCCTGAGATATCGGATATCTCTGACTTGGTAGAGAAACCAGGCGCAAAAATCAGGTTGTATGCATCGTTGTCACTCATACGAGCCGCACTGTCTGCATCCAGCACACCACGGCTGATGGCGATGGACTTGAGCTTCTCCGGATCCATGCCGGCACCATCATCCTCGATACAAAGCAGGATGTGGTCACCCTGCTGGGAGGCACTCAGGGTAATGGTGCCCTGACGTGGCTTGCCCGCTTTTTCACGAACATCCGGCATCTCGACCCCATGGTCACAGGAGTTGCGCACCAGGTGAACCAGCGGATCGGCCAGGGCCTCGACCAGGTTTTTATCCAGGTCAGTTTCTTCCCCGACCATCACCAGCTCAATGTCTTTCTTGAGAGTACGGGCCAGATCGCGCACGACGCGCGGGAAGCGACCAAATACTTTTTTGATGGGCTGCATGCGGGTTTTCATTACCGCGCCTTGCAGATCGGCCGTCACCACGTCCAGATTGGCAACCGCTTTTGACATGTCTTCATCGTTGCTGGCGATGCCGAGGCTCACCAGACGATTACGAACCAGCACCAGCTCACCCACCATGTTCATGATGACGTCCAATGTCTTGGTATCTACTCGAACCGTGGTATCGCTTTGCACTGCATTTTCTGCCGGTGCTGACGGTTGTTTGACGGGGGCTGGTGCCGGTTTTGCGGCAGCAGCCGGCGCGGCGGCGGGTTTTGGTGCCGGCGCAGGCATCGGCTTGGCCGCGGGGGCAGCGCTCACCGGAGCTGCTGGTGTTGGGGCGGTTGCTACCGGTGCTGCAGGTGGCGTGATACTGGTTTTCGGTCCCTGGCCACGACCATGCAGCTCATCAAGCAGACGTTCGAACTCATCGTCATCGATAAGTTCGTCGACTTCTTTTTGTACCGACGTCAAGGGGTTGACCTCGAGGGCACCGCTATGCTGACCCTGACCATGCAACTGGTCGAGCAAGGCTTCGAATTCGTCATCGGTGATGTCACCGGTGCCGGTCAATATGGAATTGGCAACCGGGGTCGGCGCGCCGCCAGCACCATGTAATTCATCGAGCAAACGCTCAAACTCATCGGCAGAGATTTCATCGATGGAGCCGCCACCATTGACGGGCAATGGTGTAGCAACCGTCTCGGGTTCGGAAGCCACGGCAGCAGTCTCAACCGGTTCTTCCCCCTGGGCAGGGGCATTATTACCAGCGGAGGCAGTCAGCAGCTGCTCTTGCCCCTCGGGCTTGCAGAGCTCATGCAGATCATGCAGGATTTCGGCGGATGCAGGGCTTGGTGGTTCGCGATTCTGCACCTGGGCGAACATCACATTGATGGCGTCCAGTGCCTGCAAAATGACATCCATCAACTCGGCAGTGACGGTTCGCTTGCCATTGCGCAAGATGTCGAACACGTTTTCGGCACCGTGACAGACGTCTACCAATTCCCCCAGAGAGAGAAAACCGGCGCCGCCTTTAACGGTATGAAAGCCTCGAAATATGGCATTCAACAGATTCTTGTCATCGGGTCGCTTTTCCAAGTCGACCAGTTGTTCGGACAACTGTTCCAATATTTCGGATGCTTCGACCAAAAAGTCTTGCAGTATGTCTTCATCAACTTCGAAGGCCATGCGTCACTCCATTAGAATCCCAGGCTAGACAGCAGATCGTCCACATCATCCTGACCATTGACCACATCGGAACGCGTCTCAGGGTTCATGATGGGGCCTTCGGCTTCAATCCCGCTTACAGGAAGGCGTTGAGATGAATGCTCAGCCGCAGCCTCACCAAACATAGTCAGCATTTCTATTAATTTTGTTTCAACTTCCTGAACCAGCTTGATGACCTTGCGGATCATCTGGCCAGTCAAATCCTGAAAATCTTGCGCCATCAGGATTTCTGTCAGCAGTTGACGTAATTTATCGGCATCAGATTCAGAAGCCTTAATAAAATCATCCAGTTGGTGACATAAAGACTTAAATTGTCCGACATTCATGTCCCTGCTCATCAGGGCATTCCAGTTAGGCAGTACCAGCTGAATGTTGTCATTGAGTCGGTCAGCAATCGGCAGGCTGGCTTCCACCGCATCCATGGTGCGGTTGGCTGCCTTGTCAGTCATGTCGATAACGTAGCTGAGACGCTCCCGGGCATCGGGAATATCATGGGTCGCCAGGTCGGGGATCCGCGGATCCAGCCGGAAATCCTGTAGGGAATCGTGCAGTTGTCGGGTCAGTTGACCCACTTTGTCAAACAGAGCGGCGGCATTGGGGGCACATGCATCAGCAATGATGGTATCAGCCTGTTCAAATTCGCCTTGCTCAAGATGGGCAACAAGCATCCTTGCCTGATCGAGCGAAATCATTGCACTCGTTTTGGCCTTCATCCCTGCTGCTCCTTAGCCGATTCGTTCAAAGATTTTGTCGAGTTTCTCTTTGAGCGTTGCAGCGGTGAAAGGCTTGACGATATAGCCATTGACGCCCGCTTGGGCGGCTTCAATGATCTGTTCGCGCTTGGCTTCAGCCGTTACCATCAGCACCGGCAGATGCTTGAGTTTGTCATCGACGCGAATTGCCTTGAGCAAGTCGATACCTTGCATACCGGGCATGTTCCAGTCGGTGACCACGAACTGATAATCACCATTTTTCAACATTGGCAAGGCCGTGTTGCCGTCATCTGCTTCGTGGGTATTGTTAAATCCCAAGTCACGCAGCAAGTTCTTGATAATCCGGCGCATCGTTGAAAAATCGTCAACAATGAGGATTTTCATGTTCTTGTCCAAAATTCCCTCCTAAATAGCCGCCATAGCGGCTCACTTACATGATGCAGATCGCAGGTTTTGTTTTGCGGATTATGCCTTAGAGTTTTGTTTCAGTGTAGCTAGTACAAACACTTATACATGCCAATCTCTTAAACGAGCGCGTAATCTGTGCATTGCCTGACTGTGTATCTGGCTCACACGAGACTCGCTTACGTTCAATACCTCGCCTATTTCACGCAAGTTCAGTTCTTCATCGTAGTAAAGGGAGAGTACCAACGCTTCCCGTTCCGGCAAGCGTCCAATGTGTTCGGCCAGAGCACCTTGAAAACGCTCGGCTGCCAGTTCGTCAAAACCACTGTTGCTTCCAGCATCGTCGGGATGACCAATCACATCCTCGCTGACCCCCAGGTCCTCGATGCCGATTATCTTGCCGCAGGAGACATCCTGCAGCATGGTGTGATACTCGCCGAGACTGACCCCCATCTGGACCGCCACCTCGGTATCGCGGGCATCACGGCCGTGCGCTTGTTCAACATTTTCGATGGCTTCGGCGATGGCACGGCTGTTGCGGTGCACGGAACGCGGCACCCAGTCGCCCCGCCGTATCTCATCTAGCATGGAGCCACGGATGCGGATCCCGGCGTAGGTTTCAAAGCTGGCGCCCTTGCTGCCGTCAAAGTTGCGGGAAGCTTCGAGCAGCCCAATCATACCTGCCTGGATCAGGTCATCCAGCAAGACACTGCTTGGCAGGCGAGCCAATAAATGCTGGGCAATCCGCTTCACCAGTGGAGCATGACGCTCGACCAGCACATAGGAATCCTGATGACGCAAGTACGCTTGGGCTTTATTCACGGGAACCTTCCTGTGCTATGACCGGCTTTTGCAGCAAATTTTCCAGGAAAAATTCGAGATGCCCGCCGGGTTGGTTAGGAATGGGCCAGCTTGCCGCCTTGTTGGCGAGGGCGCGAAACGCCAGCGCTGCAGGCGACTTGGGGAAGGCTTCGACGATCAGCTTCTGCTTGCGCACGGCAGCCCGCAGGTTGGTGTCGTAAGGCACGCAGGCCACCAGCTCCAGCGAGGTGTCCAGAAACCGGTCGGTTACCCGGGTCAGCTTGGCATAGAGCTCCTGCCCTTCGCGCAGGCTGCGCACCATATTGGCCACCACCTTGAAGCGAAAAACACCGTGATCCTTGGAGAGGATCTTGATGAGGGCGTAGGCATCCGTGATGGAGGTTGGCTCGTCGCACACCACTATCATGATGTCCTGAGCGGCGCGAGTGAAACTCAGCACCATCTCGGAAATGCCCGCCGCCGTATCCACCATCAGGATGTCGACCTGGGTCTTCATCTCGCTGAAGGCGCGGATAAGTTCGGCATGCTGCACCGGAGAGAGCTCCACCATGGACTGGGTACCGGATGTCGCCGGCACTATCATCATGCCGTAGGGCCCCTCGACTATGATGTCGTCTATGGTGCACTCGCCGGCCAGCACATGGGAGAGGTTGCGGTGTACCCGCAGCCCCAGCATGACGTCAACGTTAGCAAGGCCAAGGTCGGCGTCCAGCACCATCACGCGTTTGCCTTGGGCAGCCATGGCACCCGCCACGTTCAGGGTCACGTTGGTCTTGCCCACGCCACCCTTGCCACCGGAAACGGCGATCACTTTTACTCGATTGTTTTGACGCATTTTGCGCAGACCACTCGCCTGATCCATATGTATGTTACTCATAAAACTCCGAATCTTCGGCCTCGCCAAAGCCTGCCCCCCAGAAATAGGGTTCTTCTGTTTCCTGCTCCAGCGAGCCCATGGCAGCCCCGACGAGCTGCGCCGCATTGGCAACTTGAATATCTTCCGGAACCCTTTGTCCATCAGTGATATAGCTGATAGGTAATGCATTCTGGATACACACGTTAATCACTTCGCCCAGATTCAGACTCTCATCCAATTTGGTAAGTATGCAGCCGCTTAATGGAATACGCCGGAAATGGTCCACCGCCTCCTGCATCACCCGACGCTGGGAAGTGGCTGACATCACCAGGTAGCTGCGGATGCGAACCTTGGCATTTTTCACCAGGGTATCGAGCTGCTCGGTCAACCGTATATCCCGCTGCCCGACCCCTGCGGTATCGATGAGTACCAGCCGACGATGGCGGAACTGATAGAGGGCATTGGCCAGCTCTTCTGCATCCCGAACCTGCCGAACCGGGCACCCCATGATGCGACCATAGGTCTGCAACTGTTCATGGGCACCAATCCGGTAGTTGTCCGTGGTGATGAGCGCCACCTGCTCGGCGCCATACTTCATGGCAAACCGCGCCGCCAATTTGGCGATGGTGGTGGTTTTGCCCACCCCGGTCGGTCCGAGCAGGGCAACGGCCCCACCCTGTCGTAAAATGTCGTCTTCGCTGATCTTGAGCTGGGCGGTCAGCACCTCGGCCAATTGGGCCATGGCCTGATGGATGGACATATCCTCAGGGATAAGGCCCGCCAGCTGATCGGCAAACGCATCGTCAAAGCCTATCTTCTTGAGTTCCTTGATGAGCAGGGCCCGCATAGGTTCACGGCGTTCCACTTCCTGCCACATCAGTCCGGAGATTTGGTGCTCCAGCAGCTTGCGAATGCTGGCCATCTCCTTGCGCATCCCTTCCATCTCCTGCTCTCGCGGCGCAGGCTGGGGAGCACGACCCGGGGTCGCCACTCTGGCTTTGGGCTTGGCAGGCTCGGGCGCCGCTCCCCACTGGCCCTGTTCGGCCAGGGTGCGAGGCGCGGATCCGGCAGCCGCCATCGGGGCCCCACCGTTTAGACCGGCCGGGTTGGATGGATTCAGCTTCTGCTGGCGTGCCAGCAGCGCGGCCAGGGTATCGGCATAGTGTTCGTTCTGTTCCTTGGCCGGGGTGGGCACAGGGCGCGTCATCTGCCGTCCGGCAGACGAGATATTGACGCTCTCATCGTTCAACTGACGGCGAACCGGCGCATCTTTGGGTCCCGGAACCTGGGATTGATAATCGACAGCAGCGACTATCTCCACCCCTCCCGTGACTTTCTTGTTGGACATGATGACGGCATCGGGCCCGAGAGTCTCCTTGACCTCAGCCAGCGCCGTTCTCATATCCTTGGCAAAAAACCGCTTAATCTTCACCCGTCATCTCCGCTAACTAGTTCTGTCCTACCGCACTGACGATACGGATTTGCTTGTCATCAGGCACTTCCTGATAAGACAGAACGCGTAATCCAGGAATGGCATTCTTGACAAATTTCGCCAGGGTATTGCGCAGTATCCCTGATGTCAGAAGCACGGCCGGTTGGCCTTCCAGTTCTTGTCGTTGAGTGGCTTCCACCAGCGAGCGCTGCATCCGCTCCGCCAGGCCCGGCTCTATGCCAGCGCCATCACCACCCCCTGCCTGCAGGGATTGATGCAATATACGTTCCAATTCTGGCGACAATGTGATCACCGGTAACTCGGGATCCGGGCCGGCAATCTCCTGCACTATCAGGCGGCGCAGGGCGATACGGCAGGCGGCCGTGAGCACTTCCGGGTCCGGGCTGCGCGGGGCATATTCCACCAGGGTCTGCAGGATAGTGCGCATATCGCGGATTGGCACGCCTTCATTGAGCAAATTCTGCAATACCTTCACCAGGTTACCCATGCTGATGACCTCGGGAACCAATCCTTCCACCAGTTTGCTCTGGTGCTTCCCTATCATGTCGAGCAGTTGCTGCACCTCGTCATGCCCCAGCAGCAAGGCAGCATGGTTGGAGAGGGTCTGGCTCAAGTGAGTAGCGACCACGGTGGCGGTATCCACCACTGTGTAACCCAGGGTCTGCGCCTGGGAGACCTGCTCCTTGGCGACCCACACCGCCTCCAGCCCGAAAGCGGGATCCCGGGTGGCAATGCCCTGGATCTGGCCGAACACCTGGCCCGGGTTGATGGCCATCTCTTTATCATGGTAGACATTGGCCTCGCCGGTACTGACCCCCATCAAGGTGATGCGGTATTGATTGGGCGCCAGATCCAGATTGTCCCGAATGTGGACGGCAGGGACCAAAAAGCCGAGCTCCTGGGAAAGTTTCTTGCGCACCCCTTTGATCCGGTTGAGCAGTTCCCCGCCCTGATTGCGATCCACCAGAGGGATGAGCTGATAGCCCACCTCCAACCCGATAATATCTACCGGCATCACATCGTCCCAACTCAGCTCTTTCTGCTCATGAGGCTGCTCTGAGGTAGCAGGCATCAGCTCGCCCTTGGCGGCCTTGGCCGCAGCACGCTTCTCACGGCGCAGCAGCCACCAGGCACCGGTGGCTGAAATGGCTCCCAGGCTCAGGAAGGCAAAGTGCGGCATGCCTGGCACTATCCCCATCAACAGCAGAATACCTGCCGAAATAATCAGCGCCTTGGGATTGTCAAACAACTGACCCAGCACCGCCGTGCCCATGTCCTGTTCCGTATTCTGCCGGGTCACTATGATGGCAGCGGCGATGGAGAGCAGCAGGGAGGGGATCTGGGCAACCAGACCGTCACCGATGGCGAGCAGGGTATATATTTCGGCCGACTCACCGAATGTGAGCTGATGCTGCATCATGCCAATGATGAAGCCGCCGATGATGTTGATGAAGAGGATCATGATGCCTGCTATCGCATCCCCTTTCACAAATTTGGAGGCACCGTCCATGGAGCCGTAGAAGTCGGCTTCCTGAGTCACATCTTGCCGACGTTTTTTGGCATCTTCCTGGTTGATGAGACCAGCGTTCAAGTCCGCGTCGATGGCCATCTGTTTGCCGGGCATGGCATCCAGGGTGAAACGGGCGCTCACCTCAGCAATACGTCCGGCGCCCTTGGTGATGACCACAAAGTTGATGATCATCAGGATCGTGAAGACGATGATACCGACCGCATAGTTGCCGCCGATCACCACGTTACCAAAGGCCTCGATCACATGACCGGCCGCCGCGCTGCCATTATGGCCTTCCAGCAAGACCACCCGGGTTGACGCCACGTTGAGCGCCAGCCGCAGCAGGGTTGCAATCAGCAGGACGGTCGGGAAGGCGGCGAATTCAAGGGGGCGGCGGGTATAGATGGCCACCAGCAAGACCACGATGGATAGGGCAATATTGAAGGAGAAGAGGACATCCAGCAGCATTGGCGGTATGGGCAGCACGACCATGCCAAGGGAGCCAAGCACCAGCAGCGGTGTCCCCACCCCCTTGGTCAGCAATCCCCTGTGCTCTTTCAATCGGCCCAATGATGCCTGGAATTTCATCGTTTTTCTCAATCTTAAACCGCTGGTGTCCGATTAAAGCAAACATCAAGCCAACAATTCAATGCATTGATTTTAAATGATTTTATTTTGACTGCGTCAGAAGTTTGTCATTTGCGAAATTCAGGCGGAATGGGCAGATCACGGGCGATCGGATTGGGGCGCCGGCCGCTGCCACGACGGAATTTTTTGAGCTGATAAATATAAGCCAACACCTGGGCCACGGCGGCAAACAGGCCTTCCGGGATCTCGTGCCCAATCTCGGTGGAGTGAAAAATGGCGCGGGTGAGTGCCGGGGACGGCATGATGGGGATCTCGTACTCCCTGGCTATCTCCCTGATCTTCATTGCGATTTCGTCTGTGCCCTTGGCGACGACCTTGGGCGCGGCACCCGGCTTGGCAATGTCGTATTTGAGCGCCACCGAGTAGTGGGTCGGGTTGGTGATGATGACGTCAGCCTTTGGCACATCTCCCATCATGCGTCGCATCGCCATCTGCATCTGCAACTGCCGTATCCGTCCCTTCACCTCGGGTTTACCTTCGCTGTCCTTGAATTCGTCTTTCACTTCCTGCTTGGTCATCTTGAGCTGGCGTGTGTGGTTCCAGGTCTGGAAGGGTACATCTATGGCCACTATGGGGATGAGGGCACAACAGAGGATGATCAACATCCACAGCAGCAGGTCCAGCGCATCTATGATGCCACCGGGAAACCCCTCCATGGAGAGATTAAGCAGATGGGTGAACTGGCTCGACAACATCCACCAGGCAAACAAACTGATGAAAACCACCTTGGCAATGGACTTGACCAGTTCGATCAGTGACTGCACCCCGAACATCCGCTTGATGCCGCTGAGCGGGCTCAGCTTGCTCCACTTTGGCATCATGGCCTCGGAGGAGAAGTTCATCCCCCCCAGCAGGGTATTGCCGACGAAAGCCGCTATGGCCACCAGCATGAACAGCAAGCCAAGCGGATAGACAAGCTCCCTTAGCAAGGCCGGCAACATGGCGCCCATGGCGTTAGGATCGAAAGCCTGATCCCGGTCCAGAGTAAAGCCAATGGTGAGGATCTTGACCATGGCGCCGGCCAGACTCTCCTTGACCATCAGCAGACCGAAAACAGCTGCCAGCAGGACGCTGGCGGTACCCAGCTCCTTGGAGCGTGCAATCTGCCCTTTTTCCCGGGCCTGTTGCAGTCGTTTGCCCGTGGGTTGTTCGGTACGTTCCTGATCGGTATCAGCCATCTTGCTGACCTCCGCAACACCGGACGCGGCTCAGCAGCAATCGCCTCCAGAGGAAGTGAAGCAGTTTGGTACCAAGCCACGCGCAATCAACCATTCTGATCACCGAAGCACTGGACATTAATCAGCTCGCAGCTGGTCTCCTGCACCCGCTCCCACATGGAATCGAAGTGACCGAGAAAACCGCCTATGGTGAGCCAGAGGATGAAGAGGCCGGACATCATGCTGACCGCAAAACCGATACTGAAGATGTTGAGCTGGGGTGCCGCCCGGGTCATGACACCGAACGAAAAGTTGATGAGCAGCAGCGCGACTATGGCCGACAGCGCCATCACCAGAGAGGCCTGGTACATGACCCCCAAAAAACCGACCAGACTGCGGATGGCAGGCAGGGTGAGCCCGGTCTCTGAGACCGGCAAGGTCTCGAAACTCAGCACGACCATGCGCAACATGATGAGGTGACCATCCACCGCCAGAAACACCAGGGTTGCCAGCATCAGGTAGAACTGACCTACCACAGGGGCCGACTGGCCATTCATGGGGTCCAACAGGGTCGCAAAACCCAGACTGGTCTGCATGGCGATGACCTGACCGGCCATCACGAAACTCTCCATCAGAAACTGGGTCATGAGGCCGAGGGCAATGCCGATGAGCAGCTGCTGGGTCAATACCAGAAAACTGCCGACGGAGAACAACTCAACCTTGGGCATGGGAGGCAACAAGGGGGCGATCATGAAGGTCAGTGCCAGCGCCAGCCCGATACGGATCCGGGCCGGCGTCAGGCGGCTGCCGAACACCGCCATCACCATCAAGAGGCCGCTCACCCGCGCCAACGGCCAGAGGATGGAAGACAACCACTCCATGATAAGAGCGGTCGTGTAGGTCATACCGCCACCTTGGGACTATCGCAAGGTACCGCCATCAGCAGCAGGCTGTCAGACGGTAATCCTGGCAACGCCGTGGAGTGCATCATCCCACCACCTGGGGAATTTGACTCACCATCAGCAGGAAGAAATCCATCAGGCTCTGCAAGCCCCAGTGCGCCCCCGCCCCCAGTGCAAACAGGGTGACGATGAGACGCGGCAGGAAGCTCAAGGTCTGTTCGTTGATGGAGGTAGCGGCCTGAAAGATGGCCACCACCAGACCTATCATCAAACTCGGTAAAATCACGGCGCACACCATGATGGTCACCAGCCAGAGTGCCTCACGGAATACGTCGACAAAGGTTTCCGGACTCATGCTCCTTGCTCCTTGCGTTTGTCCGACTTAACCACCGGCGCCCAGGCCGAAACTGTTGGCCAGAGAGCCCAGTATCAGGTTCCAGCCATCCACCATGACGAACAGCATCAATTTGAATGGCAGGGAAACCAGCATGGGTGACAGCATCATCATACCCATGGCCATCAGGATACTGGCCACCACCAGATCGATCACCAGGAAGGGCAAAAACAACATGAAGCCTATCTGGAATGCCGTCTTCAGCTCGCTGGTCACAAACGCCGGGATCAGCACGCGCAGTGGCACCTCGGCGGGTTTATCCACCTGCACGTCGGCGATTTCCATGAAGGTATTAAGATCCTTGATCCGGGTCTGGGAGAGCATGAACTGATGGATGGGCAGTTCGGCCCTCTCCAGCGCCTCCCTGGCCTGAATGGTCTCGGCCAGATAGGGTTGCAGCGCCTCGTCGTTGATCCGATCCAGCACGGGGGACATGATGAAAAACGACATGAAGAGGGCAATGCCGATCAACACCTGGTTGGAGGGGCTCTGCTGCAAACCGATCGCCTGGCGCAATATGCCAAGCACTATGATGATGCGGGTAAACGAGGTCATCATGATGACAACCGCAGGCAAGAAAGATAGCGCCGTCATCAGCGCCAGCACTTGCAGGGTCAGGCTGTATTCCTGACTGCCATCCGCCAGGGTCTTGATGGTCACGGCCGACATGCCATCCTGGGCCAACGCCAGCGGCGAGAACAGCGCCAGCGTTGATAACAGGCCGACCAGCAGCCCCATTGGTAACCTCAAGCCGTCAGCTTTTTTCATGTTTGCCCATCAGTTTGCCAAGTTGCTGGGAAAACGCCTGGGGCTGGCTCTCGTCCAGCGGCGTATCCAGGCGATAGAGAAAATTGACCTGCTGCGGTGTCACCCCGATCAACAACTGCTGTTCACCCACCTTGACCACCAGCAGCTTCTCTTTATAACCCACCGGCAGGCTGGCGATGACACGCATCTGACCGCCCCCCATGGCGTTGGCTATCTTGCTCTTCTTGAGCAGAAAGCCCAGCACCAGGATGAGGCCGATCACCATCAGGCTGGAGAGCAACCAGGAGGTGAGGCTGGGAGGATTGGCTCCCGCCCCCGGATTGGCCAGTACAGGGCAGGATAACAAGAGTAACGGGAGCGCGCGGATCATGTGAGTTTCTGGATCCTGTCGGCCTGAGTGATGATGACATCGGTCAGCGCAATGGTGCAGGTCATTTGAGTTTCTTGATCCTTTCAATCTGGCTGATGACATCGGTCAGACGGATACCGAACTTGTCGTTCACTACCACCACCTCGCCGTGGGCGATCAGGGTGCCGTTGACCAGCACGTCCAGCGGCTCACCCGCCACCCGATCCAGCTCCACCACAGATCCCTGGTTCAGTTGCAGCAAGTTGCGGATGCTGATCTGGCTGCGGCCCACTTCCATGGCGATGGTGACCGGAATATCCAGAATGGTGTCGAGTTTGCGCCGCTCCTCGGCACTGATGGGGGCGTCATCGGTGAGCTCCTCGAGGGGAGCGGGTTTGGCTTCGGCAATCACCTGCTCTTCCAGTGCGGCTGCCCAGGCGTCCGCCATCAGATCCTCTTCATCAGTTCCGCTCATCTTGCTTCCTTATGCTCATTCGTGACCATCTGTCGTGACAGACTGTCGATTATCGCTGTTGATCTTCGATGCTGCGCTCGAGCTCTTCCAGCTCGGCCTCACCATCGATACGTATGCCGCCCCGGGTCACCAGATGCATTTCTGTCTTGACCCCTTCAGGGCGCTTGAGTTTGTCGGTAATCTTGAGGGCCACGTTATCCTTGGTCCGCCCCATCTTGGCATGGAAGGTGGGCAAATCTTCCACATAGACCAGCAGGTTCTCAGGCATCTCCACCGGGATTATGTCACCGGGCTTGAGCTCCATCAGCTCGCGCAGTGTCAAGTCCGTCTCCAGCAGTTTGGCTCTGAGCTCGACCTTGACGTCCATGATCTCGTCGCGCAGCGCCTTGCTCCAGCGTACGTCCGTGTCACCCTTGTCGCTCTGCACACCAGCATCCAGCAGTTCGCGGATGGGCTCCAGCATGGAGTAAGGCATGGCCACGTGAAAGTCACCGCCGCCCCCATCAAGCTCGATGTGGAAGGAGCTCACCACTATCACCTCGGTGGGACTGACGATGTTGGCCATGGCAGGGTTCACCTCGGAGTCGAGGTATTCGAAGCCCACGTCCATGACGGGGGCCCAGGCGTCCTTGTAATCCTCGAACACCAGCTTGAGCAGCATCTGTATGATGCGGCGCTCGGTGGGTGTGAACTCGCGACCCTCGATCTTGGCGTGGTAGCGACCATCGCCGCCAAAGAAGTTTTCCACCAGGATGAAGACCAGTCGGGCCTCCATGGTGATGAGTGCCGTGCCCTTGAGCGGACGAAAACGCACCATGTTCAGGCTGGTCGGTACGAACAGTGTATGTACATATTCGCCGAATTTGAGCATCTGCACGCCGTTGATGGAAACCTCGGCGGTGCGGCGCATCATGTTGAACAGGCTGATCCGCATGTGACGGGCAAAGCGCTCGTTCACCAGCTCCAGGGTCGGCATGCGGCCACGGACGATGCGGTCCTGGGAGGAGAAGTCAAACTGGGCAACACCGGGATCCCCCGCTGCGCCTATCTCTTCCTCTTCGACATCATCGACACCGTGCAAGAGGGCATCAATTTCGTCCTGACTTAACAGATCGCTCACGCTTCACCCTTATTGCATTACAAAGCCGGTAAACAGCACTTGTTCGATAACGGGGGAAGAGACCAGGTCACCCAGCACCCGACGGCACTCTTCCAGTGAATCCTTGCGCAGCTTCTCCTTGCCTTCGAAAGTCATCAGCTGCTCGCTGGTGGCGGCACTGAAGATCCGCAGCAAGGTGCCTTCAATCAGGGGGATATTTTGCTTGGCCAGGTTCTCGTCGGCGGTGCCACGCACCATCAACTGCACCTTGATCTGCACCAATCGATCCCGCTGTGCGCCCGAGACGTTGAACACGAAGGGACGCGGCATGCCCACATAGAGCGAAGGTTTCGGTGCCGCGTCTTTCGGCTTGGCATCTGCCCCTTCGGCCGCAGCGTCAGCCGCCGGCTTGTCGGAGCCGGAGAGCATGAACCAGGCACCAGCACCGCCGCCCGCCAGCACTATCACGGCCAGGGCGATGATTATGATCAGCTTCTTTTTCTTGCCTGCCGCCGGATCTTTAAGCGTCAGTTCGTTGTCATCTGCCATCCCTTGTCCACCCTAGTCTCAAACTTGTTCGATATCATAAACTTACTCAGGCTGGCATCAAGCATAGAAATCAATTCCGACGTCGTTTGTCGATTCCATCGACAAACGACTGCCTGCCGCCGTGACCTCTGCCTCAGTTTGGCCTGTTTCGGAAAACGATCCGCTGCCATGTTGACCTGACTGGCCCTGGCCGGAAAAAGCGGACTGTCCCTGAGACTGCTGCTGTGGCTGTTGTTGCACCAGAGTCTGACCAAGCTGGATGCCCTGTCCAGCCAGCATATCACGCAGGCGGGGCATGGCTTGCTCCAGCATTTCGCGGGTCTGTCCATGCTGTACCACAAAGTGCACATTGGCTTGGTTGTCGGCCCCCATCTGGATCTGGATTTTCATCTTGCCAAGACCCAGAGGATCGAGCTGGATCTCTGCCTGCTGCAACTTGTCCGTCAGCATCAGGTTGACCTTCTGATGCAACTGGACAGGGGTCTCCGGACTGGCCAGCTTGAGGTGAGCCAAATGCTGGGGATCCCGCCGCGCCGATATGTCTGTGGTCGACTTGCTGTCATTGTTCACGGCCTGGGGCTGACTGTTTTGCTGCACCTGCTGGCTGTGGTTGTTGTCCTGGGTAGTGGACTCTGTGCCCAGAGCGCTGTTTCTACCAAGCTCGGCCACCTTCTGCTTCACATCGAGTTTGACGTCCGTCTTGGTCTTGGGCGCATCGCTGGCTTCCATCTGCTTGAGACCGGCCGACAAGGCGTTCAGTGATGCTTGCGGCCCTTGTGATTCACTGCTGGCCAGCGCCTGTTGCGGCGCCGTCAATACAGGCTCGGCAGCGTGTGCAACCGGTGTCGTCTGAGCGGCTGTCGCCATGCTGGATGCAACAGCCTGGCTATCTGATTTGGCGGCAGGGGCAGCCTTGGCTTGCTCACCCTCTTCAGTGACAACCTGGGTCTGTGCGGCATCGGTCGAGGTTGTGGTGCCACTGTCGGCCCGGCCCAATCCCTCTTCAAACGACCTGGTGGCGCCCGCCTGAGCAGGCACGGCCTGATTCATGGCGTACAGAGGAGATGGCTTTTCAGCCCCCTCCTTGTGACCCATAGGGGGGATGGCGGGTTTGGGGTTGCCATCAGCTTCGACAGGATTTTTCCCCTCGCCTTTAGGGGCTTTATCCACCGCTTCGGTCGGCAACATCTTGCTCAGCAAGGCGGTCCGTTCAGCATCGGAAAGTGCGGCCTTGCCGCCCTTGTCGGCACTCGCCGTGTCTTTGCCCTTTTCATCACCCCTCAGCTCAGCCGCCATGGCAGCGGACGTATCCCCATTCACGGTTTCGGTAGCAGGCGTTTCATCGTTTGCAGCCGCGGCCCCTGCATCCGCCCCCTTGAGCAGGCTGGCTGCCTGTTGCGCCAGCAAGGCGGCCTCACCGGCCGCGGCCTGCTTGCCATCACCTTGTTTGCCCTCAAGCGCCAGCGCATCGGCAGATGCGGTGGCCTCACCTTCTTGCGGCAACATATTGCCGTCACCTTCCACAGCCGGGGCAAGGTTGAGAACGGCGGGGGAGACGAGACTGGTATCCTGCTTGAGGGCGTCTTGCAGACGCTGCAAGAAATCAATGGGAGAGGCACTGCTCTCAGCCTCGTCCATTTTTTTCTCCTTGTCGTCCGTGGCGGCCGTCTCCCCTGTGGTATCCGCCAAAGATTTGGCATCACCATGCTTGCGACCTTCCCCCTTGTCAGTGACGACCGTCTCCTTGACCAGCGGATCGGAGGCGACTTGCTCACCGGCAGCCACTTTGCTGCCCTGCCTGGCACCTGTTGCCTTATCCGCCTGCTGAGCCTTGACCATCTCATCGGAAAAGCCCCCCTTCAGATCGCTCTGCGAGGACTGATCACCTTTATCGGACGATGAGATGAGCGACGCGTTTTTATCGGCAGAGGGCGCAGCCGAAGCGGAGGGGGTATTGGTTAACAATGTCTGCATCATGATGAAGGTCCCTGACGGCAATCGGGTTCGGGGGCAGCCCTCACGCGAAAGAGAGGGGGTGAGGCGCACACTGGATGGTCAGAATAAAGCAAGTTACAGGCCAGAATGATGAAAACGGCGCAGCATGGCGTACTCATCCAGCATCTTCTGCTCCTGACGCTGAGCCTTCTGCTGCTCACGCCCGGCCTGCTTGGCCAGCAACAACTCCACCGCCTTGCGCCTCTGCTGGGCTGACAGCCACTCTTGCCGTCGCAGTTCCAGCGCCTGACGCACTTGCCTCACCCCTTCATACTGCTGGGTGGCCGCCTGTTCGAGCTTGCTGATAAAAGCGTGATACTGGGCATTCTGCTGGGCACCTATGCCCTGCAAGCCACGGTCGGTCCACTGTTGATGGTAAATCTGGCGGTACTGATTGAGCGCTTCCTGCTGCTCCATGAAGATTTTCAGATCCTGCTGGGCCTTGGCCAGTGCCAACCCCGCCTGCTGTTCGGCCTCAAGCAACCGCTCGGACAACATCACCAACCCTTTACTCATGAGCGCGCTCCACCCTTACTACATCGTCAACGCATCAGTGGCATGGCCACCAGTTGCAGGGATTGCAGGCCCTCATCATAGTGAATGACCTCGCGCATACCCTGTTGCAAGAACTGATCCAGGTAAGGTTTGTGAACGATGGCACGGTCGATGCGAGGGTCAGATCCTTGGCTGTAAGCACCTATGGTGATGAGATCCCGGTTCTGCTGATAGAGGGAGTAAAACTGCTTGAGGGTGCGCGCCAAATCCATGTGCTCGGGTGAGGTGACCATGGGCATGACACGACTGATGGATTTTTCGATATCGATGGCCGGATAGTGGCCTGCATCGGCCAGCTCCCGCGACAGGACTATGTGGCCGTCTAGGATGGCCCGCGCCGCATCGGCGATGGGATCTTGCAAGTCATCCCCCTCGGTCAAGACGGTGAAAAACGCCGTAATGGAGCCCTGACCGTCGCTACCGTTGCCCGCTCGCTCCACCAGCGCCGGTAATTTGGCAAAGACCGATGGCGGATAGCCCTTGGTCGCCGGCGGCTCACCCACCGCCAGTGCGATTTCACGCTGGGCCTGGGCATAGCGGGTAAGGGAGTCCATCAGCAGCAGCACATTGAGGCCCTGATCGCGAAAATACTCGGCGATGGCGAGCGCCGTCTCGCACCCCTTGAGGCGCATCAGGGGTGAGGCATCGGCCGGCGCCGCCACCACCACGGAGCGGGCACGCCCCTCCTCCCCCAATATGTCTTCGATAAACTCTTTCACTTCCCGGCCCCGTTCACCGATGAGGCCCACCACCACCACATCCGCCACCGAGCCGCGTGTCATCATGCCGAGCAACACGGATTTGCCGACGCCGGAGCCGGCAAACAGTCCCATCCGCTGGCCCTGCCCTACCGTCAGCACGGCATTGATGGCGCGCACCCCTACGTCCATCGGCTGATGGATGGGGCGACGGGAGAGCGGATTGATACGGTGCTGGGCAAATTGCACCGTCTGGGACGAGAGAATGGGACCAAGCCCGTCCAGCGGCTGGCCTATACCGTCGATGACCCGCCCGAGCAGGTTCATGCCGACCGGAATGCCGTGCTCTTCGGTCATGGGTACCACACGGGCACCAGGAATGACCCCCTTGAGCTGTTCGCTTGGCATCAGGAACAGGCGATCGCCAGAAAAGCCCACCACCTCGGCCTCCAACTCGCCATCCTGGGTATCGATGCGACAGAGGGCACCGATGGCCGCGCGGCAGCCAATGGCCTCCAGCGTGAGTCCCACCACCCGGGTCAATTTACCGGCGACGGGCGGCTTGGGCGCGGTATCGCGGACCCGATACCCTTGCAACCGAGTGAGTAACGAGCCGCTCATCTGGCCTCCTGAGAGAGAAAAGTCAACCGGGCCCGCTGGCGCCAGCCCGGTGTCAATTATTCGGCAAGTCCCGAGACGCATTGTCTCGCAAGAAACTGCGCAGCAGCTGATCGATACGCCCCTGCAGGGTCAAATCGACGCTGGAAAGCTCGGTCGCCAGTTGCAGATCACCGGGGGAGAGAGTGGGATCGCTTTGCAACCGCCAGTGACGCTTGGCGCACTCTTCCACCCCAAACGCCTGCTCGACTCGGGCAATGTCATCAGGATGCAGCATCAGGGTGACGCCCTGCTCGGCGGCCGGCAACAAGGCCAGCCCCTGCTTGAGCGCTTCCAGCAGGATACGGGGCGAGGTCTCTGCCTCGTGCCGCATGAGGGTGCGGGCCAGTTGCATCACCAGCGAGATGAGCTGCTGCTCCACCGCCTGATCCAGCTCATGGAGAGGATTGGCAAGGCGGTCGATCAGCGACTGCCAATGGGCCATCTGCTGTTCCACCTGCTCGCGGGCCAGAGCCAGCCCCTCCTCCTTGCCCTGCTCGAGCCCGGCCTGGTGGCCTTGTTGCAAGCCTTCCAGCTTGCCCTCCTCCAGTCCCTTGGCGAATCCGCTGGCCTGACCTTCGGCCATGCCTTCATCCCAGGCGGCCTGACGGATGGCTTCCAGCTCTTCTGCCGTTATGCTGGGGGTAGGTTCGGGAACCGGTTCTTCCACCGGCACTTCTTCTTCCTGCTGATACCAGTCGGGAGAATAACCCAGGGCATTGGTCTCGACAGCGGCCTCGACTTCCATCTCCGGCCAACCCCACGCCTCGACCCGGGTATCATCCCCGTCAGGGCGAACATAACCACGCAGCTTGTTGTTCATGCTTTAAATGCGCCCCTCGCCACGGTCATTTGCGGGCCAACGAAACCGAACACTTGATGGTTCATGGTTTAGAGGAACTCCTCGCCGCCACCGGCGCCCAGCATAATCTCGCCGGCATCCGCCAGACGGCGGGCGATGGAGAGGATCTCTTTCTGGGCAGCTTCCACCTCGGAGACCCGTATTGGCCCCATGGCCTCCAGATCGTCCGCCAGCATCTCGGCGGCCCGCTTGGACATGTTCTTGAAAATCTTCTCGCGCATCTGATCGTCCGAGCCCTTGAGCGCCCGTTGCAGCAGCTCGCCCGGCACTTCCCGCAGCATGGTCTGGATACCGCGGTCGTCCACGTCGATGAGGTTCTCGAACACGAACATCAAATCCTGGATCTGCTGGCTCATCTCTTCGTCCGACTCGCGGATGGAGTCCATCAGCTGGCCTTCGATGTTGGTATCCAGGTAGTTCATGATGTTGGCTGCCGCCTTCAAGCCGCCCATCTTGGCTGCCTGGGCACCCGCCGCACCGGCGAACTGTTTCTCCATGATGTCATTCAACTCTTGTAACGCCGCCGGTTGCACCTCTTCCAGGTTGGCGATCCGCATCACCAGATCCAGGCGCACCTGCTCCGGGAACTGGCTCAGGATCTCGGCCGACTGCTCAGGCTCCAGATAGGACAATACGATTGTCTGGATCTGCGGGTGTTCGTTCAGGATGATGCTGGCCACCTGGCGTGCATCCATCCACTTGAGGGAGTCGAGGCCGCGGGAGCCCGAACCCAATATGATTTGATCCACCAGGTTGCTGGCTTTGTCTTCGCCAAGGGCCGCCACCAGCGCCTTGCGCACGAAGTCTTCGCTGCCGATGCCGATGTTGGTGTACTTCTGGATATCGTCGATGAATTGACGATGCACCGCCGCCACCCGATCGTGGCTGAAGTCAGACATGGAGGCCATCGACATACCGAGTCGCTGTACCTGCTTGGGCTCAAGGTGACGGAAGATCTGGGCGGCATCCTCTTCATTGAGGCTCAGCATCAATACGGCCGCCATCTCCATCCCGCTCATCTGATCCAGGATCAGGCGCTGTCCCTCGGTAATGTCATTACCGGTGACTTGGGTCTTAATTTCTTCAGGCATCTTTGTTGCTTACCCATTCTTTAATGACCTGTGCGGCCAGATCCGGTTCGTTCGCCACCAGCGCACGTACCGCCTTGAGCAGATCCTCGTCACGGTGCAGATCCGGCAGTTTCAAATGGCCGTCACGTACGCCGAATACCGGCTCGGACTCGGCCTGAGCGGCCAGCAGACTGAGCTCGTCATCCCCACCCAGCACTATGCTGTTGTCCAGATCCAGATCCCCTTCCGGTCGTGCATCCGGGTAAAGCAGACGCTTGAGCATGGGGCGTACCACTGTGACGATCAACACTATGATGACCAGCACTGAGGCCGCTATGCGCACCGCACGCCAGAACCAGGGTTGCTCGTAGATGGGCGCGTCGGCCACATTTTCAAGCTCGGGACGGTTGAACGGAATGGCGACCACTTCCAGAGTATCACCGCGGGTCACATCAAAGCCAAGCCCGCCGCTCAACAGACGACGCAGGGTATCGAGTTCGGCCTGGGAACGGGCCTCACGGGTGACGGCGCCATCGGCACCGGCGATGGACTTGTAATCCACGGCTACCGAGACTGTCATGCGGCGAATACCCCCCATCTGGCGGCGAATATGGCTGACGGTGGTATCCAGTTCGAAGTTGCGGGTTGCTTCCTTGCGGGAACGACCGGAGGAAGAGGCGGCTCCGCCATCTCCGCCTGCGGCTTCCTCGGGAATATTCGAGGCTGCGGGTGGCTGATTGGTGAGAGCACCCGGCACACCGCCGTTGCTGCCACTTGCACTGTTCTCTTCCAGCGTCATCTCGGAACGCACGGCAGGCAGGTCCGGGTTATAGGTCTTGCGGGTCTGCTCCTGCTGGGAGAAGTCGAGGGAGAGGTCAACCTCCGCCGTATAATTGTCGGCGCCCAGTACGGGTATCAGGATGGCGTCAATTTTTTGTTTGTATTCCACTTCCTGCTTCTGCTGCATCGCAAACTCCTTGCGGGTCTGGGCAGAGACAGGATCTTGCGAACCGGAATTGAGCAGGCGACCGTTCTGATCGGTCACAGTGACACGGGTCGGCTCCAGGCCATGTACGGCGGAGGCGACCATGTCGACGATGGAATCCACTTCCCCCTGACCAAGAGCATTGCCCTTGAGGCTCAGCACCACGGTCGCACTGGGTTTGCGCTCGTTGCGGGCGAACACGTTGTCCTTGGGAATGGCCAGCAGCACCTGGGCCTTGGCCACGTTCTGGAACTGCTCGATGGCGCTCGCCAACTGGCGCTCGCGGCTTAACTTGAGACGCTCCGTCTCCATGCGCTGGCTGACGCCAAAGCTGGAATCCTTGAGCAGGATGGACTCGCCATCGTTGCTGGCATCGGTATTGGTGGCAAGGCCGGCGCGGGTCAGGCGCAGGCGGATATCGGCATATTTTTCGGCGCTGACCAGCACGCTCTTGCCATCCACCTCATAGGGGATCTTCTGGGCGTCAAGGTAGTCCAGGGTCTTGACCAGCTCCTGGGTGCTGTAGGTGCCAAGGGGACGCATGTCCGGCTCCTTGCCCCACAACAGGATGAAAACGGCGATCGCCAGACAGATGGCCAGCCCCAGGATCAGGGTAATTTGCCGCAGCACATCCGTGTTGGACAGGAAGCCGAGAGCTGAACTCTTTTGCTCGTTCTCATCGAGGGCAGCGGAGCTCTCCTCGTTGATCAGCAGTTCGCCATTTTGGTCAGTAGCCACGATTTATGTCCTTATTGCTGACATGTGCATGATATTCAGTAATCTCTTATACCGGCATGTTCATGATGGTCTTGTAGGCATCGACCATCTTGTTGCGCACCTGCACCGTTGCCTCGAAGGCGATAGAGGATTTCTGGCCGGCGATCATCACATCGGACAGATCGACTGACTTGTCACCCATATCGAAACGGGTGCGCAGATCATTGGCGGCGCCTTGCAGTTCGTTGACGTTGCCGAGCGCCTGCTGCAGCAACTGACCAAAGTCAGAGGTGACCTGACGACCGGGCTGAGTCAGCGGCGTGGCACCAGCTTCAACCTTGAGAGCCTGCATCTCTTGCATCAGGCTGCTTGCACTAATTTCCATATCTCATCCCCAGACAAATCATTGACGCTGGCATCCAACAAGCAATTAGAGTGCCAATGCGTTGCAAGCTACCAGTATCAGGAGATGACGGCGAAAAAACATGGGTAGACGAGAGTCGATGTGGTCATCAGTGCGGAATGAAGGCAATAAAATGGCCCGCATAATGCGAGCCATGTTGTGAAGGAAATAGGGGCCTACCGGGTCAGATCCTTGTCCACCCAGTATTTGGATCCCGAGATGCTGGCATCGAGCAGCAGCCCCGTCTCGCCGATCTGATAGATGGCCATGCCGCCATTGTACTTGGCGGTGAGTCCGGCGCTCTCCTTGCCCGCGACCGCCCCCACCTCTGAGGTCGCCTCCCAGCCCTTGGTCACGAAGGCATCGAACCTGGCCTTGTCTTCAAACAGGATCACCTGCTGGTAGAACTTGCCGCCAAGGCCGGCCGAGAGGCCTGCGCCCAGCATTTTCATGTAGGTGTGCTGGCCGCTGCCGCGATTGATCGCCACCCCTGCCCCCTGATTGGTTTGCAACATCAGGGAGAACTTGCGTGAATCGAACACCGCATAGCCATACGCCCGGTCAAACAACAACTTGGCAGAGGGTTGTTCGTTGAACAGTCGCACCAGCGCGGTATCGGCCATGGTATCGAGGGCAAGCCGCGCCTCGTCGGCCGTCTTGGGCTCACGCATCTCGTCGAGCTTCTTGTCGGCTACCACCAGCCACTCCTTGCCGGTTGCTATGCTCTTGTCGGTCCAGGCCCCGGCGGTATTGAACGCCTCCGAGCCCCACTGGGAGACGGACGCCCAGGTCGCCTTGGAGAAATCGGTCACGCTCCGCCACGCCTCCTTGCTGGTGTCGCTCACAGCCGTGCCGAGGTCGGCGGCGGCCTCCTTTACCTTGGCCCAATCGGCCAGGATGGGGGTCGAGGCCAGCGCCAATGTCGTTGCCAATACCAGGAATCGAATCTTCATGGGTTCTCCATCATCTGTGATGAGCTGACCCTCACAGTAGCAGAATAAGGGACCGCCGGATAAGTGTGAGGCCCACAACACCAGTCAGTGGATGACGCACGGCCTGACCTCATATGAACACCTGAGCACCCAATCCGGTATCCGAGATGCCCGGCAAGCTTGGTTGAAAGGGTCAGTTCCCCCATGACGGCGCTGGCGTTATCCCTTGTCGCAGCAGGCGTTGGCAGGCAGAACATGAGGGGAACAACTGGACTCGGCACGCATCATGCCGCATGCCTCGGGGTGACCGGCGCAGCACTCCTCCGTGAGGTAGCCTATCAATGCCAGCATGAGAGGGATGTTGGCGCGATAACGCAGGAAGCGACCCTCTTGTTCCACCGACAGCAAGCCGGCGTGCAACATGGCCTTGAGGTGAAATGACAGTGTGTTGGGGGCGATATCGAGACTGCTGGAAAGCTCCCCGGCCACCCGTCCCTCCAGGCCCGCTTTCACCAGCAGACGCCAGACATCGAGCCGAATGCCGGAGGAGAGGGATTCAAACACCTTGGTGGCCATCGCTTTGTTCATGTCATTCACCTTGAATTTTCATCAATAACTCATTATTTCAGCAAGATACGTACGATTAACATGCGTGAGACAAGCAGCTCGTCCCTCCCGGGAACGAGCACTGATCGTTGCACAGCCAGACCCAACCATCTTGCGACCAGCGCACTGTAACAGGGCCTTCGTCCCTGATATGCAATGAAAACACATGTTTTATTCATTTGCATACCCTGATTGCCCGGCGTATAAATGGCATATGCCAAATAGGAGTGCTTATGCCCAGACCCAAGATTGCCCGCCAGATCTGTGGCCGCCCCGCCAACAGTTGCTTCAAACCCAATGGCCGCCCCATGCACCAGCTGGAACAGGTCGCCCTCGCTGCCGACGAATTCGAGGCACTGCGCCTGGTGGATCTGGAAGGCATGCAGCAACAGGAGGCCGCCGTCGTGATGGGGATATCTCGTCAGACCCTGGCCAACATCCTTAAAAAAGCCCGCTACAAGGTGGTGGACTGTCTGAGCCAGGGCAAAGCCTTGATGATGCAGGCGAGCGAGCCCGACACCAGTGGAGACATATCCCAATGAATACAGAACATGGCCTGATGATGGCGCCAGCAGCCAACCGCGCCGTCATGCTGACCCGGGGCCAGCTGGCCAGTCACTTTACCCGCGCCGAACAGCTGCAAATAGTCAGCCCCGAGGGCACTGTGCTCGCCACCCTGCCCAACCCGGCAGCCGGTGAGGGTTGTGGCGGCAAACAGGCGCTGCTGGTCACCCTCAAGGCTCATCAGGTCAACCAGGTAGTAGTACGCAATATCGGTGAGCGAATGCTGGGACGCTTGTTGACCGGCGGCATGCAGGTGGTGCAGTGTCGCTCGGCGCGACTGCCGTGGCCGGCACTGCTGGCTGAGGGAAATTTGCAACCTCTGACCGAGCCAAGCCAGGGCCGCAGGTCACAGCACCATGCTGGCAAACCCGTCATCCACGCCATCAAACGCGATGGCCATGACGGTGCTGAGCGTCCCCCTTGTCAGGGAGGCTGCTGCGGCGAAGGGAACACAGGGTGCCACAACACCAAGGAGGCAAACTCATGTCACTGCTGCTGATCACCATACTGGCCGCCTTTGTGCTGATCGTCGCCATGGGCTCCCTGCTCTGGTGGCGCCAGTACAGGCTGGCGCAAAAGCGCGCGGATAAAGCGGTGCGCCCCTGTGGCTGCGCGAACGCCTGCGCCGATCACCTCTACCAGATAAGCGAACCTGAACCCAAGTAGAAAGGTGAGAACCGGCAAGACTGGGGCAAATTGCTGACATCAGTGGCTTGAACCACGGCCAGGTCTCGAAATATCGCTGCCGACCTGGCTGGTGGCGGGCTCCTGATACTGCTGATGTATGGTGCGAAACGCCTCCTTGTTGCGAAGCGCGGCTTCCACGCAGACGGGGTCAAACTGGCTGCCGGCATGCTCCTCCAGATAGGCAAACGCCCTGTCAAACGGCCAGGCCTGTTTGTAAGGACGCTCGCTGGTGAGAGCATCGAACACATCTGCCACCGCAACGATGCGCGCCGCCAGAGGAATAGCCTCCCCCGCCAGCCCCTGCGGGTAACCTGTGCCGTCAAAACGCTCATGATGGCAGGCGATGATGTTTTTCAACATGTCGGTGTGATAAATGCCATCGAGGCCAAATTCACTGATCATCAGGGCAATCATCTCCCGCCCCTTGCCGGGGTGGATCTTCATGATCTCGAACTCCTCCGGTGTCAGCTTGCCCGGCTTGAGCAGAATGGCATCGGGCACCGCAATCTTGCCGATGTCGTGCAGCTCGGAAAAGAGGTAGATAAACTCCACCTCCTCGTCGCTCAGCGAATGGCGCGTCGCCACAGAGCGGGCGATCAGCCGGGAGTAGGCCGACATCCGGCGCAGGTGGTTGGCGGTCTCCTCATCCCGATAACGGCTGAACTCCCGCGCCGTGGTGAGGGCGCCACTCAGGGTCTGAATGGAGAAAAACTCAACGGCTATGATGGCTGCCAGCATCTGGGCATAGGTCGCCAGCTCGGTGCGAATGGGTGCATCGAAATAACCGGGCTCCCTGGCATCGCAAAACAGAAAACCGAACAACTTGCTGTTGAACAGCAGCGGCTCCGTGTAGCTGGAGGCATACCCCGCTTCCAGCAGCTTGCGGCTGTGCTCCGAGCTCGACCCCAGCAGGGAGTCCAGACTGTCGAGCACCCTGGGCTGTTTGTGTTCCGCCAGATAGCGCAGGGAGGGCACCTCGCTCAGTTTGACCTCGTACTGCACCAGAGGAGAGCTCCCCTCGGTGCTGTGGGCAAAGGTCTTGAGCCTGTCCGTATGCGGGTCATAGATAGCGATGGCCACCCGGCTCAACTTGTCAAAGCGCTGCCTGAGCGTGGCATGCAGATGCTGCATTCTCTCGCCAAATGAGCTCTCCATCCCGTCCTCCCTGCTGGTGTGCCTGTTGGGAGTATAGTGACGCCCATCAGCAGCCCCCATCTCGTTAACTGAAAACTCAACAAGATGTGAGCGGGTCGACGATTCGGCTGGCCCAGTCGAGATGCACCCAAAAGGGGTAGCCTGGCTGGCGCAGTGCTTGGGTGCTGTGTAGGGGAATCTGCCTCCGCCAGAGATATTGTTCCGTTCTACCGTGCTGGCTGTATAGTTTTTGGTTAGCCATTCCGGTAAAATCCGCGCCCTTATAAGAGAGCCACCTAAGAGTGATTGAGCGATGTCCAACACAAAACAGGCCCCCAAAGTAGGATTCGTCTCCTTGGGTTGCCCCAAAAATCTGGTCGATTCCGAGCGCATCCTGACCCAGCTGCGTACCGAAGGGTACGATGTGGTGCCCAGCTATGATGATGCGGAGCTGGTGGTGGTCAACACCTGCGGCTTTATCGACAGCGCGGTGCAAGAGTCGCTGGAAGCCATCGGCGAAGCCCTTGCCGAGAACGGCAAGGTGATAGTCACCGGCTGCCTCGGCGCCAAAGAGAACCAGATCCGCGAGATCCACCCCAAGGTGCTCGAGATCACCGGCCCCCACGCCTATGAAGAGGTACTGGGTCACGTCCACAAATACGTGGCCAAGCCGACCCACAACCCCTTCACCAGCCTGGTGCCGGCCCACGGCGTCAAACTGACTCCGCGCCACTACGCCTATCTGAAGATTTCCGAAGGCTGCAACCACCGCTGCACCTTCTGCATCATCCCCTCCATGCGCGGGGATCTGGTGAGCCGCCCCATCGGCGAAGTACTGGCGGAAGCCAAGCGCCTGAAAGAGGCCGGTGTGAAGGAAATCCTGGTGATCTCCCAGGACACCTCCGCCTATGGCGTCGATGTGAAGCACCGCACCGGTTTCTACGACGGCATGCCGGTCAAGACCAGCATGGTCGCCCTGTGCGAAGAGCTGGCCAAGCTCGACATCTGGGTACGCCTGCACTACGTCTACCCCTACCCGCACGTGGATGACATCATACCGCTGATGCGCGACGGCAAGGTGCTGCCCTACCTAGACATACCGCTGCAACACGCCAGCCCGCGCATCCTCAAATTGATGAAGCGCCCGGGTACCGTCGAGCGTACCCTGGAGCGGATCCAGAAGTGGCGCGAGATCTGCCCCGAGATCACCCTGCGCTCCACCTTCATCGTCGGCTTCCCCGGCGAGACCGAAGAAGAGTTCCAGATGCTGCTGGACTTCATCGACAAGGCGGAACTGGACAGGGTCGGCTGCTTCAAATACAGCCCGGTCGAAGGCGCCAAAGCCAACGAGCTGCCGGATCCGGTACCGGAAGAGGTTCAGGAAGAGCGCTTCCAGCGCTTTATGGAGCTGCAGCAGCAGGTCTCCGTTCGCAAGCTGGCCCGCAAGGTCGGCCAGGAGATGACAGTGCTGATCGACGAAGTGGACGAAGAGGGCGCCACTGGCCGATCCTTCGCCGACGCCCCCGAGATCGACGGCCTGGTCTACCTGAACGGCGAAACCGATCTGAAGCCCGGTGATCTGGTCAAGGTCCGCATCGACGAGGCGGACGAGTACGACCTCTGGGCCAGCCTGATAGGCTAAGTCCGCAGTCCACAATGGCGCCTGCCCGGCAGGCGCCAATAAAAAAGCCAGTCAGTGACCCTGACTGGCTTTTTTATTGATCGCACTAAATGATTATGCGCGCTGAAGCGGGGAGCAAGCTGCTGCAGATCAGCGCTTCTGACGAGGGTTAGATGCCGGTATCCGCCACCATCACCAGAACATGAACGCCTTTATCATTGACCTCCTCAACGGCCTTGAAACCATGACGGCAATAAACGCCACCGCTCAGGTTTTCGGTTTGCAAGTACAGCTTGCTGATCCCCGCCCTGCGAGCACGGCTGAGGATCTCTGTTACCAGCAAGGAGGCAACACCCTGCCCACGCGCTTTTTCAACGACATATACCCCACCCAACCAATATTCGTACTCGGGAAATATCGCCATTTCACGGATCTTGAGCTCGGCAGCCCCCACCCATTCACCGGCCTGGCGGGCCAGTACCATCAGCGGAGCCCGGTCAACCTGGGTGGCCGCCATGACCTTGGCCAGCACCTGCTCTTGAGTAAAGCGACCACTGTCGCGGCACCATTCGTCAAAATACCATGAGGCAACCACGCCTGCGGCAGATGGCGCATCCGCCAGTAACAACAACTCCATAAAGCCTCTTTTGCGTATAACCCATGACCTGCAGGGAGGAATGAACACGGCGAGGCGAAGCCCCGGGTAGCGCCGACAGGCGGCACCCTGGCCGCTGGCAGCGCGTCCCCATGGACCCGCTTGCCCCAGACCAGGTTATCGAATGGATATCATAACCAGCCTGAGAGTGGAAGGCGCCTATGGCTGGAAAGGCAGGCGCAGCCCCATCCATTGGCAGAGCCTGTGATGGGCGGCGAGCAGGCTGTACTAAGGAGCCGGTAGCCAAGGCGCGCTCTCCCGCCGTTACACACCGGCAAGGAAGCTCACGCCCACCGTTTTCCCATAAAAAAACCTGCTCCGAAGAGCAGGTTTTGCATGTCATTGGGTTGGCTTCAGGTCGCTCAGGCGACGTGCGCCCGACCCTGTATCACATCCCCCCAGGCAGACTGCACCAGGCTGTTGGCCTGACTGTCGAGGCGATTGATCAGTCCCATGTCGCCCGCTTCGGGGGCGAAGCTGCTCATGGCCTGGATCAGGCTGTCGACCGCATGGTGAGAGAGCGCCGTGTAGGCGCGCTCGCCCTCTGCCTGCTGCTCGCCAAGACCTATGACCAGCTGGGCCCGGTTGTCGGCAAAGTAGTTGCTGAAGGTGGCGCTGCCCAGTTGCTCGAACTTGCCCTGCTCGCTCGCCCCGTCGGTGTGACGGTTGACCAGCAGTTGCAAATCGTAGCCGCTGCGCTTGAACCAGAGATCCCGCCAGCTGACGTCGTTGAAGACGATGAAGTCCTCCTTGCCGATGTCCTGCACCAGGTTCTCTATCACCTCGCCACTGAACACGAAGCTGTCGACGCCAGTGCCGCCACTGAAGCGGTTCTGATAACCCCCCAGCACCAGCAGATCATCGCCGTCCCCGCCATCAAGCTGGCTGAACTTGGCGACCCGGTCGGCGATCAGCCGATCCCGGCCGTCACCGCCCCGGATACTGGCGTGATAACCCATCAGCTTGACCTGATTGTTGCCATGCTCGGCCAGCAAGCGGTTGTGATTGCCGAACACCATGGCAACGTCATCCCCCTCACCCAGCCGGATCTGGTTGTGATGACCTATGGTCACCGCAAAGTCCTGATCCGCACCGGCATCGATCTGGTTGTAGTTGCCGGAGGTCACCAGATAATCCTGGCCGGCGCCCCCTTCCACTATGCCCTCTTCCCCGAAGATGAAGGCCTGATCGTTGCCCTCGCCCATGAAGGCGCGGTTGACACGGCCGGCCAGCACGGCGACGTCGTCACCCTGTCCGCCGAACATCATGTTCTCCCGTCCCATCATGATGCCAGTGTCCTGACCGGCGCCGCCGGTGAAGATGTTGGAGGTGCCGGTAGCATAGAAGACATCGTCCCCGCGACCACCCCAGAAGTTGTTGTTGTCGCCGAGGTAGGCCCCCAGATCCTTGCCGTCTCCCCCCCAGTTGAAGTTGTAGTTGCCAAGGGAGACGTGCATGTCGCCATCCCCTTGCAGGTGACCACTGTTGCGCAGGAAGTCGAAGGTCTGCTCCTTCATGTTGAGCAGATCGGCCGTCAGGTTCTGCTTGAGGTTGCTGGCCAGCGTCTTGAGCTCCGCCTGCTTGTCCCCGTTGAACAGGGTCGCAAACAGGTTGGGCAGGCTCAGGGCGTTGAAACCGAACGCCTTCTCCTGTGCGGTGGCCGGCTGGGCAGCGGCCTTGGCAGAGCCTTCCCCCTGCTGCACCGACACCTCACCGGGTTTGGCCTCTTCGGGGGCCGCCTCCTGCAAGCCGTGGGTGCGGGCAAAATCGCCGAGGGCATCTGTGCCCAGATCCAGCCCGGCCTTGAGCTGATCGCGCCACTTGGCCGGATCGGTCAGGCTCTTGAGCTGATCGCCGCCAAACTCGGCGATGACCCCCAGCATCTCCTGCAACAGGGCCGGCGCATCGATGGCCGCGCCATCGCGCGCCACCAGCTGACCCCGGGCGTTGTAATCCACGCCGAAGATATCTGCCAGCGTGGTATCGGCCCCCACCCCGGCCAGTCGTCCCAGCAGCCGGTTTTGCAGCTGGCGCGGCAGATCGGTCGGAGTGAAGGTAAAGGTGGTCTTGGCCTGCCCGGTCGACGTGAACTCCTGGGTCAGGATCCCGAACAGGGAACCCAGGTTGGTGTCCAGCATCGCCTGGATGTTGTCACCAAACACAAAGTTCCAGTTGCCCGTGGTGACCTGGATATCGGCCCCCTGCCCGGCAACCGCGAAGTTGAACGCCAGCTTCTCGTTGGCCTGGCGCAGCTTGTCCGCCCGGCTCAGAGGCCCCTTTTCACCCTGGCCGCCGCCCAAGACGTGCTGGTTGAACGCCTTGTTGAGAGTCGCCTCCAGATCGCTCTTGAGGCCGCGACTGCTGCGCTCATGGTCGCTGTCCAGAGCCGTGAGCGAGCCGTACTTGACGCTGCTGGTCTGATCCAGCCCGGCCATGTCCGCCACGAACTTGTTGGCCCCGGCCAGGGTCCACTGCTCCCACTGGCTGGCAAACCAGTTCGGCTGCGAACCGTCTCCGGCTATCTGCTGCAGGGCACCGGCGATACGGGCCGCCCCGCCAAAGGGGTTGACCATGGGTGGCGTGGGGATGGATTTCTCCAGCATCACGATGAGATCGTTGCTGCGCCCCTGGTTGAAGCTGACGTTGCGTTGGCCCACGAACAGCTGGGCCCCCTCCAACGCCCGGTAGCCGGCGATGTCCAGGCTGTGTTTGCTGTCGCCATCCCCGATGTGCACCATGACGTTGTTGTCGCCGAAGGCCAGTGACTTCATGCCCCCTGTACCCACTTTGACACCCAGGTTGCTGGTACCCCAGTTGATGGCGGTAAATTCGCCATCCCCCACGTTGACCTGAATGTTGCCGGAGTAGCTGACGGCATTGTCGGCCTCTCCGGCGGCAGGCTCGGACTGACGCTGTTTTTCGGGGGCGACAAAGGTCTCGTCATTGTCGGCGATGGCGCCGCGGGCACGACTCTCGCCGTCACCCCGGCCCACGTTGGCCAGATCGATATCCCCTTCGGCCACGCCGCCGCGCACCAGCTCGGTGTGCGCCACAGGCTCGCCGGCTTCGTTGAGGGTCAGCACCACCTTGTTGCCGGCCACCTTGCGGGCCCAGACATCATCTTCACCACGGGTGTGCTTGCGACCAGCCAGATCGACCGCCACCTCGCTGCTGCGGGCCGATACCTGGGCACTGATCCCCTCGTTTTTCAATGCCTTGATGAAGCGGCTCGCAAACCCTGTCTGCTGGTCGTCGCTCACCAGGGAGCAACCCACCAGGCTGACGTAGCTCGGCTTGCTCGCCACACCCGCCTCTTGCAGACGCTCGCCGAACCGGCGCAGACGCCCGGCCAGCTCATCGGCACTGTAGCCACTGAGTCGGCTGTTGTTCTGCTCGTCACCGTCACGACCGTGACCCACCACCTGCCAGCGAATATTGCCAGCCAGCTGAGCAGGATCGCCATACACCACCCGATAGTTGCCATCCGCATCCAGCTGCACCACCAGGCTGCGATCGGGGTGCTTGCCCGCCAGACTGGCCGCCGCTTTGGCGGCAACCGGATCATCTTCGGTCTGGATGATGATCTGGCCATCGAAGCGGGTCTCGCCCCCCTGGTTGCCCGGCGTCACGTCAGGTTGCTGCCATTGGTTGACCCGCTGGTTGCGAACCGGCAGGTCATCGCCATCCAGCGCCGCCACCGGAGTCCACTTCTTGGCGACATCGGAGTACTCGACCCGCTGACTGACATCGTCCGCCTGCAGGTGGAAGCGATTGTCCCCATCCACCTTCAGGGCCGGCAGCCCCAGACGGTGGGTAATGCCCGGCACGAAGCCTTCGATCCCTTTGTGGGACGCCAGGTGCGCACTGCCGTAGATGGCGACGAACTTCTCGCCAGCCGGCAACTTGCCCAACACGTCGACGGCGACGTTGTTGGCTGCTCCGGCGCGATACATCAGGCCGTGCTCGGTGCCGGCGATGACGGGTCTGGCGGTGCTGCCATCGTCCAGCGCCACAATCCGCAGCCCTTTCTCACGCGCTCGCTCGAACAGGGAGGGCTCCAGGTGCTTGCTCTTGAGCATGGTTGCCAGCTCGGGAGACATGTCTCCCCCCGCCAGATAGCGGTCTATCAGCGGCTGCGCCAGCTCGCCGCGCAGGTGTTCCAGACCGATGACGGTCACCCCCTGCGCCTTGAGGACATCCATCTGCTCGTTGACGAAGCGCAGACCATTCACATCGCTGCCATGGGTTTCCCCGATCAGCAGGCCGTTACGGTTCTCCAGCAGGCGTGACAATTGTCCCGCCAGCGTGCTCTCCTGCGTCACCTGAGCGTTCAGATCCCGCAGGGCGTTCCCGGCATAGCGGGCATCCCAGGCCGCCACGTCTGTCTGCTTGCTGCTGTTATAGATATTCTCAACCTGCTCGAGGCGGCGTGACTCCAGCTCGCCGAGATAGCGGCGGTCGGCAAACTTGTCCAGCATGATCATCTCGGCAGAGAGCTCGGAGCCGGGCGCCGCCTGCTTGGCTGCCTCCTTGATGAAGTAGACAGTCATCTGGGCAGACTGATCCCCCGTCATGTCCTGCAACTCCTGGTAGGAGTAGCCCAGGTGCAGCACCTTGCCAGTCTCGTCCAGCACTGCCTTGCTCAGCAGCCCCTTCGACTGGGCATCTGCCAGCCACGTCTTCAGCTCGCCATACTGCTCGCCGAGCGCGACATGGAAGCTGGCATCAAACGGCAGATCCGCAGGCGCTTGCCCCTGGTATCCCTCCTTGGCCGCCAGATAGGGATCTTGTGACACCCAGCGCAGCAACATCTGGGTAAGACCCGGGTGCTTGCCATTCGCCTCCTCGGCAGCCTTGCCGATGACGAGCGCTGCCAGATCGGGGCGACGCTTGGCCAGTGTCGCGACATCGGCTTGCAGCGACGCCAGCTCACCGCGATAGAGCCCGCCGTTGAGCTGGCTCTGCAGCTTGCTCAGCGCCGGATTTCTGCCGGAGCCTTCGTGCCTGGTCTGGTAGTCGTCGATCAGCTTGTTCAGCCGCAATGCGGCCTCCACCTGCGCCTGCCCGGTGGCGCCGTGCAGCACGGCGAGCTGATCCAGGATCCCCTGATAAGACTCGCCAATGGGCTTGGCAAATACCTGGGCGGCTTTTTTCAGCTCATCCGGGCTGTAGGCATCGGCAAACAGGCTGGTTGCCCGCTCCTGCGTCACCACTTTGCCCGGCAGCCCTGTCATCGGGCTCTCGTCAAACACCGGCAACTGCAGGATCTCCTGCAGCGTGACCTTGTTGGCAAGATCCTTGGACGGCTTGAAGCGGGCAAGCGCGTCCCCGTTCATCTCGGTCACCCGGAAGAACAGCGGCTTGCCATCCGCTCCCGGCGTCAGGTGGTAGCCGTTCGCCATGTCGAGCCCCTCCTTGCCAAAGAAACGGGTCATGTAACGACTGAATTTCTCGGCGGAGGAGAACTCGACTATGCCCACATTGGGATCGTAGAAACCGTAGACTCGGCCCGACTCACCCTGCTTGGACCAAGCGGCCATGGCGTGGCCCGGCGCGTCCAGCTCCAGCAAGACGGGGGCGGCGTTCCCCTTGGCGGTCAGCTTGCCGAGCACGCTATCGAGCGAGATGGCGCTCTTGCCCTCCCACTTATCCTTGACGATGTCGTACTTGATGCTGCGCAGGCTGTCGTAGTTGTAGGACGCCGGCGTGTTGTTGTGGATCTCGGCCAGACTGCCCACCAGCTTGCGGGCATTGTCCAGCTCGGCGGCCGAGTAGCGATCCGGATTGTTGATGACGGCGGCCGCAGAGTAGAGCTTCTCCATCATGCGTCGCGCCAGATCCGGCTGCCCCTCGCTCTCCAGCTGCTTGGCGACCAGCACCAGCTTGGAGAGGGGATCGCAGCGGCCACCAAAACCGTCATCCGCCAGATTCAGCAACAGCAACTGGGGTGCCAGGTGTTCCCTTGCCAGCGGATCTGCGCCCCCTTGCGAGGCCACGTCACGGAACAGGCGGTTGAACTGTTCAACCTTGGGTTTGATGGTGCTCTTGAGCGCCCGGTTCTCGATCTCCCAGGCGAGTGCCCCCTGCTGCTGTGGCGTCAGGGTCGGCTGGGTGAACAGATCAACCAGCTGGGTCATGCTCATGTCGGGCTGGAAGCCGTCAACCACCTTGCCGGCCAGCCCCTGCTGGTAACCCGCGAGGAAGGCCCTGGTGGTACGTATGTCCTTGGCCACACCGTTGCTGCCCACCTGCGGGGCGAGCGCCTCCTGGTAGCGCTTGAGATCGCGCTTGATGCCCTCGATGCCCTTGAGCGGCGCCTCGGCACCCGCCTCTGACTGACTGCGGTTGAACAGATCGCCGACTATCTGCTCGGCATATTGGCCCATCAAGCGGTTGCTGGCCAGATGGCCATAGAAGGTCTGCTCACCGCTGACCTGATACCCGGCCACGGCCAGCTTGGCCCGCAGTTTTTCACCCTCGCTGCCGAGCCCTTCGTTGTCGGTCAGCAGCATAATTGGCGTGCTTTTGGGCAGGCCGTCGAGGTTTTTCTCTACCGAGAAACGGCCGTTGACCGCCTTGGCGATCGCCCCGACCAGACCGCCCGGATTGGGCAGCTCATGGGCCGTGATCGCCTTGCTCATGCTGGGCATGGGGCGATCGAGCAAAAGGGCGCCCACCGGCTTGCCCTGCTCGGCGGCATAACGGGCCAGATCGGCAGCGATGGGGCCACCCATGGAGTAGCCGTGGATCAGGATCTTGCCGGGCGCCACACCGCGCTCTTCCACCAGATAGCGGAACATGGTGCGGGCATCCTGATAGACCCCCTGTTCGCTTGGGCCACCATCGCTGGCACCGTAGCCACGCAGGTTGACCGCCAGCATGTCGATGCCCTGCTTCTGGTAATGACTGCGAACGGCATCGGCTTGCTCCTCGGCAGAAGAACCTGAGCCATGCAGGAACAGCACAACCTCGGGCTTGCCATCCTCCTGCGTCCCTTGCCGTTCGGTCCCCTTGTGCAGGTAACCGGACAGGCGGCCGGCGTCCCCTTGCAGGGTCACTTGTGCAGCCTCCCCTTTGCTCACCGCATGGTCGAGCAACTGCCGGGTGATGTCGCCCACCTGGCGCCGCTCATCACGGGTGCCATAGAGGTTGTCGTTGAGGAAACGGGTCAGGGGGTTGAGCGACTGCCTGTCTAGCGGTGCCGAGCCGTCGTTCTCCATGGAGACGGGCTTGCCGGATGAGGCGGGGTCAACCACCTCGACAGGGGCACTGACCTTGCGCGGCGATCCGAGTGCGGCCAGCTCAGCCAGCTGCGCCGAGTGGGCGTGTTGCTGATAAAAATCGAGGGTGCGGCCGAAGGCACGATCGAGGGCATCCTGCACCGCCGCCTTGCCGGCATCACCCGCCAGATCCACCAGATCCCGGTAGTTGGCGGTGTAGCTCTCCAGCACCTGCTTGCGCGCATCCCCGCTCGCCTGCAAGGCCTGATAGACCGCCAGACTCTCGTTCACCGAGTGGCCGCCATCGAACACCAGGAAGGCAAGGGTGTTGAGGTAGGCCTGACTCGGGGAGTAGCCAGGCTCCTTCGCCGCCAGGTAGTTGTTCAGGTGCACCATGATGTTGGTGGAGCCGGAGGCTCCGGTCACCACGGGCAAGCCCTTGTCCAGCGCGTTGCGCTCAAAGGTGGTCTCCTTGCCCGGCGTCAGTATGCGGCCATCGGCCACGCTGCGCCCGCTCAGGAAGTCGTCGTACTTGTCGCCGCCGGGCTGATAGTGCAGACCCGTGCCGTAGTCACTGGTGGTACGACCCGGCAAGTCGACTTGCAGCAGACCGTCCTTGGCAGAGGCGATCTCGGTGCTGGTCGAGCGCGCCTTGGTGATGACGCTGCCATAGAAGCGATCCCCCTCTCTCTTCCAGTCGGCCGTGTCCATGCCGAGCTCGGGATGGGTGGCCATCTTCACCGCAAGGAAGGGCACCTTTATGACATCGAAGCCGTTGTCGACCCGGGTCATCATCTGCTTGAAGTTGGCCAGATTCGGCTCGGCCAGAAAATCGGTCAGGCTGGGCACCCGGCTGAACCAGGGACGGGTGTCCTTCTTGATGGCCTCGGCGAATGCCGCCATCTTCTTGTCGATACGCTGGCTCTGGGTGGCCTCGTCCAGCTGCAGTGTCTGGATCCAGTCGCCAAACTCCTTCACCAGGCTGGCGCCCAGTTGCGCCGAGGTATCGATCGCCGCCTGCGACGGTGAGGTCACCAGCGCATGGGCAATCTCGGAGTCGAAACGACGGCCAAACAGGTTGTCTATGTACTGGCCGGTCGCCTTGCTCTTGTGCGCATCGGCAAGCAAGGCTTGCGCCAGCACCTGCAGCTGCGGCTGATCCCCCAGCGTCTTGCTGGCAGTCTCAAACAGGGCGATGGTACGAGGCCCATTCACCTCGCCAGAGAGCCAGAGTGCCTTGACCGCTGCGGCCAGCTGGCGGGTTTGCGACGTGTCGAACTGACCCAGCTGATGGGCAAACGCGATCAGACTGTCATGCTCGGTACGGGGCGCCTGCCGCTCGGCATTGGAGTTGGTGTCGGTGAGCGGACGAATGCCGAGCTCGGTCACCCTGGCTATGTCGGTGGCACTCAACTCACCCACCACTCCCGTGATCCGGCCTATGCCGTCGAACACCAGCTGATGTTCGAAGCGGGCTGTCTGTTCAGGCGGCAGGGCCAGACCATGCACACCGGCAGCCTTGGCCCTGAAGGCGAAGGTGTGGCTCAGCAAGGAGGCGGCCTCGAAGCGCAGCGCCTTCACCTGTTCACCGCGCTGGGCAAACTCTTTGGGGGCGCGAGCCTGCCACTGGGACAGGCTTTGCTCCAGCAGCCCCAGATTCGCCTCCGATGGCTGCTGCTGCACCCGAACCACGGCCTCGCGTACCGCCTTGAGCCGCTCGCTTGGCAAGTCGGTCGAGAGCTTGCCCAGCTGGCGGCGAGTGGAGTCAATGAAGCCATTGTCTTCGCGCCTGAGCAGTTGGAAGGCAAAACCGGCGGTCTCGGGCACGGCGACGGCCGGGCCTCGCACCGGGCTCCCCAGCCCGGCCAGGGAGACACCGGACAGACCCAGCTCGGCGCTGCGGCGCGAAGACGCATGGCTCGCCGGCACAGCGGCGCCAGACTCGCGCTCACCGACCATACCGGGCAGGGTGATGGCGGGCGTGCCATGAACACGGCTCCCGGCATTGATCTGCAGGCGATTGACCGCAGCCAGGGCGCCATCGAGGGCGGACTGTTCCTGTTCACTCAAGCCATTGGCGGCATCGATGGCCGATGGCTGGGCGCCAGCCGCAGCATAGGTCGACAGACCTGCGGCATCCGGCACAGCCAGCTCACCGGCCTGCGGCAGCCGGGGTACCGCAACCGGGCTCTGGCCGTCATGCGCGTCCTGACGGCTCGGCTTGTCACCGCTTTGTTTCAGGCTCGCCGCATTCTGTCTGGCCTGTGTTGCCTGCTGGCTGGCCTGGCTGCTGGCCTGCTCGCCTGCGGCCTGGGCCTGGCTGGCACTCGACTCGCCCTCTTGCTGACGCTGCCGGGCATCGGCCTCGCGGGTCAGGGCATCGAGACGGCGCTGCTCGGCCTGCTCGGTCCGGCTCTGCCCCTGCGCCAGGGCCTCGCCCTGCAACTGTTCGCTGCGCTGCTGACCAGATTTGGACTGGGTCAGGGCGGCATCGACCTGCTGGCTCTGCTGCTCGCGGCGGGTTTTGGCATCCGCAATCGCCTCGCCTGCCGTGCCGCTGGCCTCTTCCAGATCTTCCTGTGTATCGGTCAACAAGCGGTCGGCAAAACCATTGCGCCAGTGCTGGCCGGACGGGATGGTGGCCGCTTCGGGCTGCTTGAGTTGTTCAAACTGGCGGGCCAGGGTGTCGAGCTGAGTCGTCATGTCGCGCGCTTCCGCCTCGATGACGCCGCGCTGATCCTGACCATTCTCGGCCAACTTGCCCTCGTCGGTGGCTTCCAGCTGGGACTGAGCGCCCGAGATGGCGGCCAGCTGCTGTGCCTTTTCCTGCTCCAGTCGCTGTTTGTCGGCATCGGCACTGGCCCGATCGGCTTGGGCCTGGGCGGCGTTGCCGTCTTCCGCCAGTTGCGCGCTGACCTGGCCAATCTCGGCCTTGCCAGCCGCCGTGGCGACCACGTTGTCGAGCAGATAACCAAGGCCGTTGCTCTCCCCCGTGCCCCGGAACGCCAGGGTATTGCTCCCCGCGCGAGCGGTCAGGGTCAGCCGTTTGGTCTGCCAGCTGGCTGCGTCACCCTCGCTGGCAAAGACGCGCTCGCCGTTCCACCGCACCTCGATGCCGTGCTGCAGCGAGATGTTGGCCCGACGGGCAAAATCGAAGTTCAGAGTGACAGTCTCGCCTGCCTGGAGGCCGGCAAGATCCTGGGAAATCTGGGTGTTTCTGTCGGTGGAGAGTTCGCTGACACGCTGGCCATGACCTTCGTCAGCCAGCCCGTAGGTGGCGGCAGAAAAGTCTGCCTCGATCCCGTCACCGGCATGCTGCCAGCCGTGGGCGCCCCGTTCGAAATCGCCGTTGACGATGAGGTTTTCGCCGCCCCTGACCAGGCCTTGCTCATCGAGCTGCAACGCCTTGTCCATGGCTTGCTCGTCCCGCTCGCCGGTCTGGCTCACCTGGCCGGTCAGGCCGCTCGCCAGCGAGGATTTCACCTCGCCAATCTCGTCCAGACCGAAGCCGCTCAGGGTCTGTACATCCCCCAGACTGGCCGCTTGTGGCGTCTTGACCGGGCCCTCTTCATCGCCCTGTACCAGGTAGTTGATCGCCTGGTTGCCTGCCGCACCGAACAGGGTCTGCTTGATGTTGTCAAACAGGGTGCCGAGCTTGTTGCTGCTGGTGTTGCTGCTGGCGATGGCCAGGCTGTAGAAGTCGCCGTTGCCTATCTTGATGGCCACGTTGTGGCGGGCATAGGCCGCAGTGACGTCGAGCCCGTCGCCGATCTGGACATTGGCATTGCCCTTGCCCTTCATGACGGCGACGTTGAGCCCATCCCCCACCTTGGTGTTGAGGTTGTAATCACCCCAGGCCAGGTTGATGGAGGTGCCATCGCCGACCTTGATGTTGTTGTTGAACTTGCCGTAGGCGGCGGTGACGCTCAGGCCATCCCCCACAGTGGTGGTCTGGTTGATCTCCCCCTTGGCGAGGGTGACCTGGATGCCGTCTCCCACCCGGGTGACGACGTTGGCCTTGCCGAGCAGGGCCTGGTAGCTCTCGCCATCCCCCACCTGGGTGACTATGTTCGCATCCCCCTTGGCCAGCACGACCTGACGGCCATCCCCCACCTTGGTGATGATGTTGGCGCGACCCCAGGCACCTGTGTAACTGTCACCGTCACCAACCTGAGTGACCAGGTTGGCCTCCCCTTGCAGCACCGCCAGCTCGCGGCCATCGCCGACCTTGGTCAGCACGTTGGCGCGGCCCTTGGCGAAGCTGTAACGGTCACCGTCACCGACCTGGGTCAGCAGGTTGACATCCCCCCAGGCCCCTTGCACCACCAGGCCGTCGCCCACCTTGGTGATCAGGTTGGCGCGGCCCTTGGCCAGGCCTATAGTGCTGCCACCACCGACATGGGTCATGACGTTGCCCACCTCGGAGATAAGCAGGCCCACTGTGGTGCCGTCACCTATCTTGGTCAGCAGATTGCCCTTGCCCCACAGCACGGCGGCCGTGGTGCCATTGCCCACGTGGGTCAGCACGTTGGCATCGGCCTTGGCAATGGCGCCGAGGAAGTCATCTCCGACCTTGGTGATGATGTTGGCTTTGCCCAACGCCAGTACCCCGGTCAGACCGCTGCCCACATGGGTCACTATGTTGGCCTTGCCAAACAGGGCTGCCAGTGTGGTGCCATCGCCCACCTTGGTCATCACGTTCAGCTCGCCGGCGAACAGCCCCAGGCTGGTGCCGTTGCCTATATGGCTGTAGACGTTGGCCTTGCCAATCATCAGCGCAGCGGTCAGGCCATCGCCCACCTTGGTCATCAGGTTCGCCTGCCCCAGCATGGCGGCGAAGGTCTCACCAAGGCCGACATGGGTGAAGACGTTGGCATTGCCCACCATGGCAGCCAGCGTCATGCCGTTGCCTACCTTGGTCGCCAGGTTGCCCTGGGCCAGCATCAGGGCGACGGTCAGGCCGTCACCGACATGGGTGAAGACGTTGGCCTTGGCCACCATCAGCGCCAAGGCATTGCCATCCCCCACCTTGGTGAAGACGTTGGCCACCCCGCCCATCAGGGCCCAGGCGTCGCCCTGACCTATCTGGGTAAACAGGTTGCCCGCGCCTATCATGGCGGCAATGGCCGTGCCGTCGCCCACCTTGGTGAACAGGTTGCCAACGGCCCCCATGACCCCCAGGATGGCGCCATCGCCGACATGGGTCAGCACGTTGCCCGCCCCCAGCATCACGGCCGAGAGATCGCCGTCACCGACCCGGGTCAGCACGTTGGCCGCCCCCAGCAGCAGCGCCTGGGTATCACCCCGGCCAATCTGGGTCAGCACATTCACGCCCCCCCCCAGGATGGCCTGCACCTTGCCGTTGCCCTTCTTGGTGAGCACGTTGGCGCCCCCCAGCAGCACGGCGCGGGTATCGGCAGCCTCGTCCCCCTGGCTGATGTGGGTCAGCACGTTGGCGCCCCCCAGCAGTCCGGCGGTCAGCTGGCCGGCACCCAGCTTGGTCAGCACGTTGGCTCCGCCGACCAGCATGGCATCAAGCTGTCCCTCACCGGCCTGGGTCAACACGTTTGCCCCACCGCCAGCCAGCCAGAGACCATTGCCATCGCCGATCTGGGTGTGAGTGTTGTAACCGCCCAGCATCACGACCTGGCTGTCGCCACGCCCCTGCTGCACCGAGATGTTGCCATAGGCCAGCAGGCGGGCCAGATACTCCCCATCCCCGCTGCGTACCAGCACGTTGGCCGCACCAACGGCATAGACATCCATCTTTCCCTGCGCGCCCTGATGCACCAGCACGTTGGCAAGACCCGCGCCACGGAACACCAGATCGCCGCGCTGACCGCGCTTGATCAGCACGTTGGCGGCCCCGGCGCCATTGAAGTGGATGTTGCCCTCGGTCACGTCAGACTCGATGACGTTGCCGCCACCGGCGCCATCGAAGAAGATGTCGCCCTTGCTCTTGCCGCCGCCTTGCTGGCGGGGGAGCAACGGCTGGGAGTCAAACTCCCGGGTGGCAGGCAGCCGATCCGACACAGCGGTCACGGTGTCGAGCTGGTAGTGCACCTCGCTCAGGGAGTAGCCCCCCGTGCCCATGGCGCTGAAACCCGTCTGCTCCGAGATGACCTGATCGGCCAGGCTGGCAATGTGGTTGCCCTCCTTGTACCAGGCCCTGGCCAGGTACTTGAGCGCACCGGTTTCCCTGTCGTTGGCCAGCTCCACCACCACTATCTTGGTGTAGGGGCCAAGCTGCTTGGCAAACACATAGGTGTTGGCCTGTACCCGGGATTTCACCGCGCTGACAGCGACCTTGGTGCCATCCTCAAAAATGGCGTAACCGCTCATCTTGGCGCTGGAGAGCGTCACGTCGGCCGCCGCCACGTTCACGCCGCCACCGTAGTTGATCCAGCTGTTTTCGGTCAGATCCGCTTCCACCGCCTCCAGCTTGATGCGCTGGCGCCGTTCAAACACCAGATCCGTCAGGCGATAAGCTCCGTCGGTCCGGGTCGAGGTAAACCCTTGCTGTTCATTGATCTGGCGGCTGGCCAGGCTGGCGAGGTGATCGCCTTCCTTGTACCAGGAGGTGGAGAGGTAACGCAGGGGACCCTGCTCGCCCTCGTTGGAGAGTTCGACCCGGTTGATCTTGGTGTACATGCCATCGAAGAAGGCAAACAGGTAGGTATTGGGTTGCAGGGTCGACTTGATGGCCGTGACCGCCTGGGACTTTTGAATCCAGCTACCGCCCATGGTGGCCGTGGTCAGCACTATCTCGTCGGCACTGGCACCCGCAAAGGGCGAGCTGTCGCTGCCAGACCCCTTGCGGGAAAGGTGGTTGTATCCCCCGGCTCCCTTGAAGTGAATGTTGCCCTCGGCCACATCGGACAACAGGCGGTTGTAACCCCCGGCGCCGTTGAAACGGATGTCGCCACGGGTCTGCAGATAGGCATCATCCTCATGGCGCAAACGGGAGATCTCGTTCCAGCCACCGGCGCCGTTGAAGGCGACATCCCCCTCGCGTCCCTTGCGGAACACCTTGTTGTAGGCGCCGGCCCCGTTCAGGGATATGTTGCCGGATTCCAGCTGGGAGCTGATGATGTTGGCCGCACCAGCGCCATAGAAGCTGATGTTGCCGTGCGATCCCTGATACTGGCTGTGCCAGGTACGATCTATCTTGTTGGCCGCACCGGCACCGCTGAAGGTCAGATCGCCCCTGTCGGTCTGGTGCCAGAGCTTGTTGTAACCCCCGGCCCCCTCGAAGCTGACGTTGCCACTGATCCCCTTGCGGGTCAGGAAGTTGGCAAGAGCCGCCCCCTGATAGCGGATGTCTCCCTCGCGCCCTCGGTGATCGATATTGGTGCCGCCACTGGCGCCGGCAAAGTGGATATTGCCTGACTCGGACTTGCTGATGTCCGCGTAGCCCGCCGCCCCCTTGACGGTCAGGTTGCCGGAGTCGTCGACCACCTTGAGGTAGGCGGCGCCGCCGTACACGCTGTCATTGCCCGTGCCGGTATAAACAGTGGCGCCAATGGAGCCGACCTTGATGGTGTCGTCACCGCCATAGGCACGGATGACGCCACCGAAGCCAAAGGCATTGATGTCATTATTGCCATCATCTGCCGTGTAATTACCGGTAAAGAAGTACTCAATACTTCTCCATACACTCTTTCCCATGTATTAACTCATTATGATTAAATGGAAAACCACTGCACCCTGCGCACACAATGGCCAAGTTCGGCATGAACATGACCACGCACGGTACAGACCCGCTGCCCTTTCCATGGCAGAAATATCCGGCGACGCAGATCGCTCACCACGGTGCGGGCATGTCCGTATGGCGCTATCATCTCCGGAATAAAAATATGGTCGCCGGATTGCCAATCCTCACGGATCAGCTCCCGCTCGGCGGCCAGCAAGGTGTCACGAATGGATAAAGAGACAAACGCCCAGTTGCAAAATGCAACCGGGCGCCCGTGTGAGTCTTCATAATAGCTGAACTGGTTCAATTCGAAGGCAGGCAATATTCGCTGCTGCCACTCGGCGACGGAATAACGCCGATGCAGGGAGGAGTGCTGACTCAGCAGCATGACTCCCCCCAGAATATGTTGATTTTGTTGCCAGTTCGGTTCCGTTGATTGCAATACCAAGCTCATTGGATCCCCAACCGGAACATTATTTTTTCTTGCGCGGCGCGGCCTGTGCTGTGGCAGCCGGTGCGGCTTGTTGCTCGTCAGAAGGGGCTGACGGGATCAGGCCTGCGGCGATCAACTTGTCAAACTCGGCGGCCATTCGCGGATCTTCAAGCATATTTTTTATCATTGAAACCATATACATAAAGCCAGCGGCAGGCATATGGACCGTCTGTTTCAGTGCCAACTCGTTGTCACTTTCTGCCATGACCCCTTGCGCCATCTTCAGCGGATCTTGTCCGACGAAATAGAGGGAGAAGATCCCCTTGTTATAGTTGACGCTGGATACTGTCTGTACAAACTGCTCTGTCATATAAATTCCATTATCAATAAATATAAAGAAAAACAAAAATGAAAAATAACACCACAAGCAATACAACATGGGCTTAACATTTCGCATTTCACTATATTTACCATATTTGAAATTATTATCATGTTCAATTAAACAATGACCTAAAAATAGAGCAAATACGTCAATAGAGATATCAACTCAATCGTCAAGGTTAATACATCCATATCTAAAGATTAGCCTGATGCAGTACTCAACCCGGCCCTTCTATTATGAGATTTGTCAGCCAACATAATATTTGACAGTAAAATAATGGCTCGCTAGTATGCGCGCCCTGCCTGCAACAGGCCACCTTGCCCCATATAAACAGGAGGGGTGTCACAGCGGCAAACGGATATTATTATGACGGCGAGTGAAGAGTCTGTTTTAGCGTGTATCAATATTATTATCGGGATGCTGGGTTGTCCCTCTAAAGATATAGCACCCACGCCAGACGACACCTTTGACAATATTATCGATACGCTGCAGCAACAGACAGGAACCCGCATTCGTCAGCGTCATATCCCATCTCGAAAACTCGATAAACTGACTCTGCCAGCGGTACTGCTGAGCCCCTCTGGCAAGGCGCTCGTGCTGGCCCAGCGCCAGGGTGAACAGGCGCTGATCCTGGATCCAGCCGTGGGCAAGCCGCAAGTCATAGCACAAGACGAACTGCTGGCACGCTGGGATGGCCGCTTGCTCGAGGTCGGCAAACGGCAGAGTCGCTTCGACATCCGCTGGTTCATCCCCGCCTTCTTGCAGCAAAAACGCCTGCTCGGCGAGATACTGCTGTTCTCGCTGGTGTTGCAGATCCTGGCGCTCATCTCACCGCTCTTCTTTCAGGTGGTGATGGACAAGGTGCTGGTGCATCAGGCCTGGGCAACCCTGGATGTGCTGGTGTTCGGGCTGCTGATCACGGCCCTGGTGGAGGTCTGTCTGCGGGGGCTGCGGGAATACCAGTATGCCCATACCGCCAACCGGATCGATATCCAGCTCGGGCTGCGCATGGTGCAGCACCTGTTTGCACTGCCTCTGCTCTATTTCAAGAGTCGCCAGGTGGGCGCCATTGTGACCCGGGTGCAGGAGCTCAACACCATACGCGAATTTCTGACCGGCACCCTGTTCACCCTGACGGTGGACGTGCTGTTCATGTTTGTCTTCCTGGCCGTCATGGCCAGCCTCTCCGGCATGCTGACCCTGGTGATCCTGCTTTCCATTCCCGCCTATGTGCTGATCGCTTGGTGGATCACGCCGCGCATGCAACAGGCGGTCGAGCAGCAGTTCGGCCATGCGGCCACCAATACCGCTTTCTTGAACGAGACGGTCGCCGGGGCCGAGACCCTCAAGAGCCTGGCGCTGGAACCGCGTTTCGTGCGGCGCTGGGATGAGCAGACCCGCCAGATGGTGGAGGCCGGCTACCAGGTGCAGCAACTCAACAATGCCTCCCAGCACGGGGTCATGTGGCTGCAAAAACTGGTGACAGTCATAGTGCTCTGGCTCGGTGCCAGCGAGGTGATCGCGCTGCAGCTGACCATAGGCCAGCTCATCGCCTTCAATATGATGGCCAGTCACGTGGCGCAGCCGCTATCGCGCCTGGTCGAGTTGTGGGGCCAGTTCATCCAGACCCGGATCGCGGTAGACAAACTCGGCGACATGCTCAACCTCCCCCCGGAACATCAGCGCGATGGGGATGGCCGCATCCACGCCGGCGCCATAGTGCTCGAGCGGGTGCATTTTCGCTATCAACCGGATGCCCCTCTCATCATCGACGATCTCTCCCTCGCCCTGGCGCCCGGCGAGACGCTGGGGATTGTCGGCGGCTCGGGCTCGGGCAAGAGTACCCTGGCCCGTCTGCTGCTGCGGCTCTATCAGCCGGAGCGGGGGCAGATCCTCATCGATGGCCAGCCCATCCAGCAGATCCCCCTCCACCACCTGCGCCAGCAAATGGGGGTGGTGTTGCAGGAAAACCATCTGTTCAACAAGTCGGTGCGCGACAACATAGCCCAGTCAGTGCCCCACGCCAGCCTGGACGACATCATCCGAGCCGCTACCCTGGCTGGCGCTCACGACTTCATTTTGCGACTGCCCCTTGGCTACGACACTGTGCTGGCGGAAGGGGGCAGTTCGCTCTCCGGCGGTCAGCGCCAACGGCTGGCCATAGCCCGCACCCTGCTGGCCGACCCCAGGATCCTCATCTTTGACGAGGCCACCAGCGCCCTGGATGACGGATCCCAGGCGCTGATCCAGCACAACATGCGCCACATCGCCAGCGGCCGCACCGTCATCACCATAGCCCACCGCCTCTCCACAGTGCGCCACTGCGACCGCATCATAGTCCTGCAGCGCGGCAAGATAGTGGAGCAGGGCGACCACGCCAGCCTGCTGGCACTGGGGCAGCACTACGCCCGCCTGTGGCATCTGCAACAAGACTTGCACGAGGAGACCCCATGAATCTGCGCACCTGGCTGAACCGCTGGCGCCGACCCGGTCCAGCCCGGCAGCAGGAGACCCACTACGGCTTCCTGCCCGCCCATCTGGCGCTGGCCGAGACGCCGCCCTCCCCCTTTGCCCGCATCACGGCGCTCACCCTGAGCGCCGGTGTGCTGCTCACCCTGCTCTGGGCCTGCTGGGGCCAGCTCGACATCCAGGCCACCGCCAGCGGGCGCCTGCTGGTATTTGGCCGCAGCCAGATGATCCAGTCCTACGAGCAGGCCAGGGTGATCACCATTCACGTGGAAGATGGCCAGGCGGTCGCCGCCAACGCGCCGCTGCTGACCCTCAACACCCTGGGGGTCAGCCAGGATCTGAGCCGGTTGCGCGAGCAACAGGCATTCCAGTACCAGACCCTGATCCGTTATCAGGCGCTCTATGGCAACGAAACCGTCACCCAGCACCCCGACTACGCCAGGCTCACACCGGCGCAGCAACAGGCGCTGGCGGAGAACCACCAGAGCGAGCTGCACGAATACCGGAGCACCCTCAACAACCTGCAGGCCGAGCTTGGGGTCAATCAGGCCAATCAGGCCGCCCGACGGGGGGACATGGCCTCCCTCACTATCCTGCTGGCCAACATCCGGCCCCGCCTGCAGGCGCGCCAGACCCTGAGCCAGTCCCAGGCCATCTCACGGGTGGAGTATCTGGAGCAGGAGAAGGAGCTGCTGGAAACCCAGCGCCAGCTCGCCCAGCAGCGGGCCGAGCTCGAGGTGCTGCAATCCCAGCAGCAGAGCTTGCAGGAGCGGCTGGCCGGCTTCAAGGCGCAGAAACAGCGGGAGTGGGTCGAGAAACGCCAGCAGGCCCAGCTGCAACTGACCGCCATCGAGCAGGAGCTCGCCAAGCTGAGCGAGCGGGAGCACCTGGAAGTCATTCGCGCCCCGGTGGCGGGCACAGTGCAGCAGCTGGCCATCCACACCCAGGGCGCCGTGGTGCAACCGGCCCAGCAGTTGCTGGTCATAGTGCCCAACGAGGGAGTCCAGTACGCCGAGGTGAAGATCCTCAACAAGGACATAGGCTTCGTGCACGAAGGGCAGATGGTCAGCATCAAGGTGGATGCCTTTCCTTATACCCGTTACGGCACCATAGACGGCGAGCTGGTCAGCGTGTCGCGCGATGCCACCACGGATGAGCAACTGGGGCTGGTCTTTCCCGCCAGGGTCAAGCTGAGCCGGGGCGAGATGCAGATAGACAATCAGCCGGTACGGCTCACCCCGGGCATGTCGGTGGTGGCCGAGGTCAAGACGGACAGGCGCCGGGTGATCGACTACCTGCTGAGCCCGATCCGTGAATACCAGGCCGAGGCACTGCGGGAGCGATGACAATGACACAGGCTTTACCGGCCTTAGAGGCCCCCGTGAACGAGCCAGCCCCCATCGCCAATGGCGCCCTCGCCGCCCTCGCCCACGCGGCCCATCAGCTGATGATGGCCGCGGATGCCGGGCAACTGGCCCACGCCATGGGTTGCGATCTGGCGCCGGAAGATCTGACAGTGCGCGAGGCCGCTGCCCGGCTCGGCCTGCGCAGCGCCCTGTCACAGGGGCCAGGCTGCCCGCTGGCGGCGCTGCCACTGCCGGCCCTGCTCAAGCGGGAGGGGCGCTGGTACACCATCACAGCCATCGAGCCTGAGGGCTGGCAGCTGTTTGATCCGGCGACCGGCACCAGCAGCCTGCAACCGCTGCCGAACCCCACACAGGCGGCACAGTGGCACTATCTATTGCTGGCCCAGCAGGATCTCACCCCGGCCGAGGTCAAGTTCGGGCTGGGCTGGTTCAGCCCGGCGGTACTGCGCCAGCAGAAGCAGGTACGAGACGTCTTCTGCTTCGCCATCGTGCTGCAGCTCATAGCCCTTGCCAGCCCGCTACTTTTTGAAAACATCATCGACAAGGTGCTGGTAGGGCGCAGCCTCGGCAGCCTGCAGGTGCTGGCCCTGGCCATGCTGGCGCTGGCCTGCGCCGAGCCGCTCTACAGCTTTCTGCGCGGCCAGGTGTTCGGCCATCTGGCCAACCAGGTCAACGCCGAGCTGTCCGGCAAGCTCTATCGCCATCTGGTCGGCCTGCCCATCGACTATTTCAAGGCGCGCCAGACCGGCCAGATCATCGCACGGGTCAAAGAGATGGCCCAGATCCGCCAGTTCCTCACCGGTTCCACCCTGATGCTGGTGCTGGACCTGGTGTTCATCCTGCTGTTTGTCGGCGTCATGTTCCATTACGCCCCCGTGCTGACCGGCTGCGTGCTGGGTTCCTTGCTCATCTATTTTCTGCTGTGGCTGCTGATTGGCCCCCTGGTGCGCAAGCGGGTCGAGGCCGAGTATCAGGCAGATGCCGATGCTACCAGCTTCCTGACGGAGGCAGTCACCGGCATCGAAACCATCAAGACCACGGCCACTGAGCCACGCTTTTATCGGGAGTGGCAGCGTCTGCTGGCGCGCCAGTTGCGGCGGGGGTTTCAGGCCAGAAAGGTGGGACTTGCCGCGGGACAGGGAATAGATCTGGTGCAAAAGCTCACCGCCGCCCTGCTGCTCTGGCTCGGCGTCGGCGAAGTGCTGAACGGCCGGCTAAGTCCGGGGGAGCTGGTGGCCTTCAACATGCTGGCGGGTCATGTCACCCAGCCGGTGCTGCGGCTGGCCCAGGTGTGGCAGGACTTCCAGCACACCCTGATCGCCCTGCGCCGGGTGGGGGACATACTCGACGAGGCGCCCGAGCACGGCAATGGCGGGCTCGCCTCCGTCCCCGCTCTCAAGGGGGCCATCGAGTTTCGTCACATCCGCTTTCGCTACCAACCGGATGCCCCCGAGGTGCTGGCCAATCTCTCCCTCTCCATCGAGCCCGGGCAGTTCATCGGCATCACGGGCCCATCGGGTTGTGGCAAGAGCACCCTCACCCGCTTGCTGCAACGGCTCTACGTGCCCCAGCACGGCCAGGTGCTGGTCGACAACATGGATCTCGCCATCGCCGACCCTGTCTCCTTGCGCCGCAACATGAGCGTGGTGCTGCAGGAGAGCATTCTGTTTTGTGGCTCGATCGTCGACAACATCCGTATCTGTCGCCCCGATGCCAGCCAGGCCGAGGTGGAGCAGGCGGCGCAGCTGGCCGGCGCACTCGGCTTTATTCGCGAGCTGCCCCAGGGCTTTGAGCAACAGGTGGGCGAGAAGGGTGCCCGCCTGTCTGGCGGACAACGCCAGCGGATCGCCCTGGCCCGGGCCCTGCTGGCCAACCCCAGGATACTGCTGCTCGACGAGGCCACCTCGGCCCTCGATTACGAATCCGAGGCTGCCATCATGGCCAACATGGCTGCCATTCGCCGTGGCCGCACCCTGATCAGCATCGCTCATCGCCTCAATACACTCCGCCATGCTGACCGCATCCTGGTAATGGATGAGGGGCAGATAGTGGAGTCCGGCAGCCATGATGAGCTGCTGGCACAGCAGGGTCTCTATGCCCGATTGTGGCGTCAGCAAACCGGAGACCAGGCCGAGTCAGCCGCAGTCCAGCCCTGCTAATGACTCAAAAGTTAATAAAGGCTCCCTCCGATTCAGTCCCGATACAGGCGCGCCTGCTAGGATCCGGATTGACTCGCCCTGGCATAAACCCTCTAATTGACAGCCTGGATTCCCATGATCGCGCACCTAATGAAAATATTGTTGGTCGAAGACGACAAGCTGCTCAATCACCACCTTGCTACCCTGCTGACCGAGGCCCAGAATCAGGTCCACAGCACGGACAACGCCCAGGTGGCCCTGCATTACGCCACCGATTACCCCATAGACGTAGCCATCATAGACTTGGGGCTGCCTGACATGGACGGCCTGCAACTCATCAGGCAGTTGCGCGAGCGGCAGATCCCCTTCCCCATCATAGTGTTGACCGCCCGTGGCAACTGGCAGGACAAGGTGGAAGGACTGGAGGCCGGTGCGGACGACTATCTGGTCAAGCCCTTCCAGAAGGATGAGTTGCTGGCTCGCCTCAATGCCCTGGTTCGCCGCAGCGCCGGTTTCATCTCCCCCAGGGTCAAAGCGGGTGACTATGAACTGGATCTCTCCCGCAAGGAGCTGACCATCGCCGGTACGCCGGTGGTGCTCACCAGCTTTGAGTACCTGATCCTCGAATACCTGATGCGCAACGCCCGCCAGGTGGTCTCCAAGCAGCAACTGCTGGATCAGCTCTACGGCGATGGCGAGGGTGATCCCAACACCATAGAGGTGATGGTGAGCCGACTGCGCAAGAAGCTGGACCCGGAGGGGAACATACAGCCCATCTCCACCATCCGGCGCCAGGGTTACATCTTCAACCTCTCGTGCAACTGATGGGTCTTCGCTTGTTGTCACGCCCCATGCAGCTGCTGCAGCGCTCGCTCCACATCAAGCTGATGCTGAGCGCCATGCTGGTCATAGCGCTCATCATGGCCTTCTCCGTCTATATCCTCTATCTGGGTCACACCGAAGAGCAGGCCCAGAAGGCCAGCACCCGCATGCAGGAGAACCTCTCCAAGCTGTTCTCTTCCAAGTTGCCGGAACCCCACTCCACAACCGATCTTGGCAAGATAACGCCGGATGCCATCGACCCCAATCTGGATACCCTGATCTGCCGGGCGGATGGCCAGCTGAGCTGGTCCAGCCTGCACATGCCAGAGGTGGTCCAGGCCAGGGACACCATCTGTCAGGATCTGATGAATTACCTGGGTGGACTGGATCAGGACTACTTCTTCAAGCGCCACACCATCAAGAACGGCGAGAGCTACTTCATCTACAGCCTGCGTTTTCTGCGCAACCACGGCGATGGCCCCACCACCTACTATGTGGTGATGGTCGATTCGGCCAAGCGCTATCTGGCCCAGACCCGCAACTACCTCTACCAATGCATTCGTCAGGCACTGCTGGCCTACTCACTGCTCGGTGCCCTCTTGCTGCTCACCAGCTTCTGGAGCCTCACTTCCTTGCGCACCATGGCGCGCCAGATAGACGAGATCAGGGCGGGCAAGCGGGAGGCCCTCTCCAATGACTACGAGCGGGAGCTGACGCCACTGACCGAGTCGGTCAACCAGCTGCTGGAGAACGAACGCCAGCAAAGCCAGCGCTATCAGCACGCCTTGAACGATCTGGCCCACAGCCTGAAAACCCGGCTGGCCCTGATCCAGATAACGGCGCAGGAGGTCAAGCTGGGGCACGACATCCACGACAACATCAATGAGCAGATCCTGACCATGGATCAGATCATCCAGTACCAGCTGCGCCGCGCCGTCACCGGCCGCCAGCGCCTCGCCAGCAAGGGTACAGAGCCGGTGCCGCTCATCGAAAAGCTGCTGGCCAGCCTCGCCAAGGTCTATCGCCACAAGAAATTGCAAACCCGCTTCAAGTTCGATGACGACGTCTTCTTTGCCGGTGAACAGGGGGATCTGATGGAGCTGATGGGCAACCTGCTGGATAACGCCTTCAAGTTCGCCATCAGCGAAATCCAGGTCACTGTGAGTCGCCGCCTGGATCGGCTGCGCATAGAGATTGAGGACGATGGCCCCGGCATAGACCCGGACAGATCGCAACAGATCTTCCAGCGCGGGGTGAGAGCAGACAGCTCACCCGGCCAGGGCATTGGCCTGGCTGTGGTCACCGAGATAGTGCACAGCTATGGCGGCCAGATCATGGTGGATGAGTCCCAGCTGGGGGGCGCCCGCTTTACCCTGGACCTGCCTTAAGCCACTCGGCTCATGCCGCCTCACGCCAGCCCATTCAGCACGCCTGCCCCTTCGCAGGCGTGCTTGCTGTTGCCTTCCTCTTGATGCCCAGATAAACACCCGCAACCCTCGTCATATCGATCACATATCAGCAAGGAAGCGACACACAAAAGCAGGATGAAGATCAGAAGATAAAAAAAACCGGCCTCAAGGGCCGGTGAAACAGTTCAGGCTTGTCAGGTGACAAACGTACCCAGCGGATGAAGACAAGTTCCAACTCCCTGTGGAGCCCTGGCCTCTTGAGTACGTGCAGTCACTTTATGCCATGGTCACTGAATCAAGGCTGAACCATGACGCAGTTGGCATTCCTTCCCTGTTTCTGCTTACAACTTGATGCCGAGCGACTGGCGCAGATAGGCACCGGCGCCGAGCAGACCCGGCCCCTCGTGAGTAATGAGGAAGACGGGGATATCCTTCAGATAGGATTTGAAACGCCCCTTGTCTTCAAACGCCACCCGAAAGCCCGAGCCAATAAAGAACTCCTGAAAACGCGGTACGATGCCGCCTGCGATATAGACGCCGCCGAAGGTGCCCATGTTAAGCGCCAGGTTGCCGGCAAAGCGACCCATCAGCACACAAAACAGGCTCAAGGTACGGCGGCAATCCAGGCAATCCCCCGCCAGCGCCCGCTCAGTGATGTCTTTGGGGGCCAATGCCTCTGGCTCGCGCCCATCGGACTTCACCAGACCGCGATAGATGTTCACCAGACCAGGGCCGGAGAGCAGCCGCTCGGCCGAGACATGACCAAGCTCGGCGCGCATGACCTGCAGCACCGCATCCTCTTCTTCGCTGTTGGCGGAAAAGTCCACGTGACCGCCTTCGCCCGGCAGGCTCAGCCATTGCTCACCCGCCTGCACCAGGTGGGCGACACCAAGGCCGGTCCCCGCCCCATAAATGGCGATGGGTTTGTCCGCCACAGGGGCCCCGCCCCCCAGCTGGATGCGATCGGCTTCTGCCAGCACGGGCACCGCCATTGAGACAGCGGTAAAGTCATTGATCACCTGCAAGCGGGTCAGGCCCAGATTGGCCTGCATCTCGCCGATGGAAAACTCCCAGCTGTGGTTGGTCATGGCGACCCAGTCGCCGTTGATGGGGCAGGCGATGGCGATGCAAGCCTGGCTCACCTGCGCAGCGTGTTCGTCCAGATAGAGGCGAACCACGGCTTCGAGGCTGGGATGAGCCAGCCCGGAATAGGTCTTGGCCCGGGAAATGGTGCCGGTCGCCAGCTCGCACAGGGCCAGCCGTGCATTGGTGCCACCGACGTCACCGACCAGCGCATGGGTATGCTGCATAACATAACTCCTTCGTTACTTGGGTCGGGGCGGCGCTTACCGTCCCGCAATTATTATTTGGCAGCAATTCTACCCGAGCCCCTCCCCCGGCGGCGTGTTTGATCAATGCAACTGTGCGCCCGCTCACAGTGTTGTTGCTTTGCAACATTTGTAAGCGTTTTCATGGAGTGGATGGAAGTTTGTAACCAAAAAGACGAAATAATTAGACATGAGTCATACTTTGCAGGGCCGAGATTAGTTTCAATAAGAGCTTGTCTTGTATAGTCATCCAGTTGATTGGAAACATGCTTAGCCGTGAATTTAGTGCAAAGACACTGAAGCTAAATTACAAAAATGCCTGGTGGTGATGATGAATACCCTTGATAAAATTACTAACAATTTGGAAAGTTTCAGTAAATCAGAGCGTAAAGTGGCCGAGGTCATTCTGGCCTCACCACAGACGGCCATCCACTCCAGTATCGCCACCCTCGCCAAGATGGCTGACGTCAGCGAGCCGACCGTCAACCGTTTCTGCCGCCGTCTCGATACCAAAGGCTTTCCCGATTTCAAACTGCATCTGGCCCAGAGTCTGGCCAATGGCACGCCTTACGTGAATCGCCACGTGGAAGCGGAAGACGGTCCCGAGACCTATACCGCCAAGATCTTCGAATCCACCATGGCCTGTCTGGATGCCGCCAAGAACAGCCTGGATATCTCCGCCATCAATCGCTGCGTCGATATCCTGACCCAGGCCAACAAGATCAGCTTCTTTGGCCTGGGCGCCTCCTCCGCCGTGGCGCGCGACGCCCAGAACAAGTTCTTCCGCTTCAATATTCCGGTAGTGAGCTTCGATGACATCGTCATGATGCGCATGAGCTGCATCAACAGCAGCGAAGGGGATGTGGTGGTGCTGATTTCCCATACCGGCCGCACCAAGGCGCTGGTGGAGATAGCCGCGCTGGCCCGCGAGAACGATGGCACAGTGATAGGCATCACCGCCAAAGACTCGCCGCTGGCCCGCGAGTGCAATCTGGTGCTCTCCATGGATGTGCCGGAAGATACCGATGTCTACATGCCGATGGCATCACGCATCGCCCAGCTGGCGCTGGTGGATGTGCTGGCGACCGGTTTTACCCTGCGCCGTGGCATGAAATTTCGCGAAAACCTGAAGAAAGTCAAAGAAGGTTTGCGCGAATCCCGCTTTGATACTCCCCACTCCTCCTGAAGCAACGGGGGCCCTGGCCCCCGGCTGTCTATGCCACCCACCTTGGTGTAGTATTGTAATTTAGTAACAGAAGCCACCCAGATGGCTTGCAAGCGGGTGCTATGGGTCATGCGCTTGCCGGGGCAGTATCTCAAGTCATATCAACTTCAAACTGGAGTCTTTCATGCCAAGACGTACAAAGATTGTAACCACACTCGGTCCGGCGACCGATCGCGAAGGGATCCTAGAGGCGATCATTCGTGCCGGCGCCGACATGGTGCGGATGAACTTCTCCCACGGCACCGCTGAAGACCATATCTTGCGCGCCAATCAGGTGCGTGACATTGCCGCCAGGCTGGGCCGCCACGTCGCCATCATGGGTGACCTGCAAGGCCCCAAGATCCGCGTTTCTACCTTCAAGGATGGCAAGGTCTACCTGGCCATCGGTGACAAGTTCATTCTCGATGCGGCGCTCGGCAAGGGTGAAGGCTGCCAGGAACAGGTCGGGATCGACTACAAGAGCCTGCCCGACGACGTGATCGCCGGTGACATACTGCTGCTGGACGATGGCCGCGTGCAGTTGAGAGTCGAGCTGGTCGAAGGCACCCGCATCCACACCACAGTGACAGTGGCGGGCCCGCTCTCCAACAACAAGGGCATCAACAAGAAAGGCGGCGGTCTCTCCGCCCCGGCCCTGACCGAGAAAGACAAGGAAGACATCAAGACTGCTGCCCTGATGAACGTGGATTACCTGGCCGTCTCCTTCCCCCGTTGTGGCGATGACCTGCGCTATGCCCGTGAACTGGCCCGCGAAGCCGGCTCCAACGCCAAGATTGTCGCCAAGGTCGAGCGCGCCGAAACCGTCGCCACCGACGAGGCGATGGAAGACATTATCCTCGGCTCCGATGCCGTCATGGTGGCCCGTGGCGATCTGGGCGTCGAGATCGGCGATCCCGAGCTGGTTGGCGTGCAGAAGAAGCTCATTCGTCACTCCCGCCGTCTGAACCGCGTCGTCATCACGGCGACCCAGATGATGGAGTCCATGATCAACGCCCCGTTGCCGACCCGTGCCGAAGTGATGGACGTGGCCAACGCCGTGCTGGATGGCACAGACGCTGTGATGCTCTCCGCCGAGACCGCCGCCGGCCAGTTCCCCATCGAGACTGTCATGTCCATGGCCAGCGTCTGTGTGGGCGCCGAGAAGCACCCAAGCCTGAACGTTTCCAACCACCGCATGAGCTACACCTTCACCTCGGTGGAAGAGGCAGTCGCCATGTCCACCATGTATGCCGCCAACCACCTGGAAGGGGTCAAGGCAATCGTGGCGTTGACCGAATCCGGCACCACACCGCTGCTGATGTCCCGCATCAGTTCGGGCCTGCCTATCTTCGCCATGTCTCCCCACAACAAGACTCTGGCCTGGACCAATCTCTACCGCGGCGTCACCCCTGTGCTGTTTGACGGCGACGAGACCAAGCCGGTCTACGAAGTGTGCCGCGACGCGCTGGATGTGCTTAAAGCCAAGGGGCTGGTCCAGAGCGGCGACATGGTGTTGCTGACCCACGGCGACAAGATGGAAACCGTGGGCAGTACCAACACCTGCAAGGTGATGATGGTCGAGTAACTCCCCCCGTCAACAAAAACGGCTCCCGCGGGAGCCGTTTTTAATGGACGGGTCTGGACCTCATCCGCGAAACAGTTCGACCTTGTCACCATGGCGCAGGCTACCTGCACCGCGCACCACCACCCTGTCTCCCTGCTTGAGCGCCCCGCTCACCGCCACCTGCTGACTGTCACCAAACAGCACTGTCACCGGCACCCGGTTGACCTTGAGCCCCTTGCCGCTCTGCTCCACCTGATAGACAACACTCCCCTCGGTGTTGAGCACAAGGGCATCCCGCGGCAGCAGCATGGTGTGCTGCTCACCCAGCGGCAACGCCACCCGCACCGGCGACCCTATGATGAAGCTGGCCGATTCTGGCTTGAGGCGCAGCTCGATGAGACGGGATTTGGGATCGGCACTCGCCGCCCTTTGGTAATAAATGCCATGGCCGCTGAGCTGATCACCCTCAACCCGCAATCGGGTCCGGGGCTCCAGGCGCTGAGCCCAGACGATGGGGGCCTGCAGGCGGATATCCGGCTGATCCGGGTTGACCAGCTCCAGCGCCTGCTCGCCGGCATCCACATGCTCCCCCGGCTGGATGAAGTGGTTGTTCACCACCCCATCGAACGGGGCGAAGATATGGCTACGACGCAACTGCTCCTCAATCTGGCGTACCTGCACCCTCGCCAGCCGCTCGGCAAGCGCTGCCTGCTCCACCTCGTAACCGGCCTTGTCATACTGGCTGGCTGAGGCACTCTTCTGTTGGTGCAGTCGGTCGAGACGCACAAACTCGGCCTTGGCATAACGCACATTGCTGGCCCACTTGGCCTGCTCGGCCCGCGCCTGTTCCAGCGATAGCTGCAACGCAGCGCTGTCGAGACGCAGCAGCTCGTCCCCCGCCTTGACCCGGCTGCCGAACTCGGCAATCCACTCCACCCGTCCGCTCACCTCGGCACTCAATGCCGCCTGCTGACGGCTTGCTACAGTGCCACTGACCCAGATGCTGGCCGCCGCATCCCCTTGGGTCACGTCGGCAAGGGTCACCATCTTGCCTTGTGCCAGGGCGGGAAGTCCCCCCCCCGCCAGCAGGGCCGCACCCAGTACCATCCTTGTGAAAATTCGTTTCATTGATGAGCTCCTTGCTCAAGCCCGCTGCCGCAGGGCGAGCGGTGGCTGTTCAGTCTGCTCCCCCAGCCGCAGAAAGGCGGGTAACAGGATCAGGGTAAACAGGGCGCTGCAACTCATGCCGCCGACGATGACGGTGGCCAGTCCCCGGTAGATTTCGCTGCCCTCGCTCGGGCTCAGCATCAGCGGCAACATGCCAAAGATGCTGGTGAGGCTGGTCATGGCGATGGGCCGCATCCGGCTTTGCAGCGCATCGGCTACCGCACATTGACGACTCATGCCGTCCCGCTCGGCCGAGCGGGTCTGGTGCACCAGCAAGATGGCGTTATTGACTACCAATCCCAGCAGAATGACGAAGCCGATGATGGTCAAGAGATCCATCGGCAGCGGCACCAGCAGGCCGCTCAGCTGCAGCGTCAGCACACCGCCGACAGAGGCGAGCGGCAAGGTCAGCAACACCAGAACGGCATCCTTGAGAGAGGCAAACACGCCCCACAGCAGGATCAGCAGTATGACCACGGCGAACAGGAAAATGGCACCCAGATTGTCCAGCGCCTGTTGCAGACTGTCGGCGTTGCCAGCAATCCGCAACTCCCCACCAACGGGCAGCAGCGGGCGGATGGCGGCGAAGCTCTTGCCTTGAAGGGTGTCGAGCACCTGCTCCATGCTCATCCCCTCAGGCGGGGTGATCTGCAGGCTGATGCTGCGCCGTCCATCGACCCGCAGTATGCTGGCCGGCCCCATGTCGTGTTCCACCCGCAGCAACTCACCAAGGGGAACGATCCGGCCGGACGGCGTCGCCAGCGGCACCGCCTTGAGCTCATCGGGGTTGGCGGATGTCTGCCCCATCAACATGATGTCGAGCCGCTCCTCCCCATCAAAATACTCCCCGACCCGCAGGCCATCGCCGAAGGTCTGGATGATGGCAGGCATGGGGGTGCGATCCCAACCCACCTCGGCGAGGCGCCGGTCTTGGGGCACCAGCCGCAGCTCGGGGGCGGTGAAGTCGAGATCCGGCTCGGGCCGGACCTGGGCTCCCGGCAAATCCCGCTTCACTATGGCCATGCTCTCCCGGGCCGCCTGATAGAGCTCGGGCAGATTGCCTCCCTGCAGCAAGAGAGAAATACCGTTTTCGCTGTCAAAACCACCGAACAAGGAGCCCTGGCCACCGAACGTCTGGGTATCGGGAATGCCCACCAGCAGTTGCTTCATCAGCAGGCTTTCCAGCTCCTTGATGCGGTTCTCATCCTTGGGCCTCACCCCAATCTGGGCACCGCCCGGGTAGCGCATTATGTAGTAGTTCTTGAGGGCCGGCTCCTTCTCCCCCTTCATGTAGGGAGCGAGCCGGGCGATCAGGGTGTCGATCACTTCTTCCCGCTGGGCCTTGAGATTAAAACCCGGGGTGAAGCTCATCCAGACATCCACCGCATCGCGTTTTACATCCGGCAGGTAATCCATCTTGGGCAGCAGGGCCCAGGTCGCCAGGGCTGGCAGACTCATCATCAAGATGATGATGCTCCAGCGGCGAGGCGCCGTGCCAGTCCAGCGGATCACATGGCGGGTCGTACGCTGCCACAGTGAGTCATAGGGATCGACCAGTCGCTCGCGCCCCATCCAGCGCGCCGCTACCGCAGGCAGTACTGTGACCGCCACCAGCATGGAGACGGTCACGGCGCAGGCGATGGTCAGCGCCAGATCGGCAAACAGTTGACCTTCTACATCGTTGAGCAGCAGCACCGGCAAAAAGATGGCCACCGTGGTCAGGGTGGACGCCACCAGCGCCGTCCACACCTGTCGGGTACCCTCCAGCGCCGCCTCGGCCTTGCTCAAATCACCCCGCTCATGGCGCCGGTAGATACTTTCCAGCACCACTATGGCAGCATCCAGCACCATGCCGACCGCAAAGGCGATGCCTGCCAGCGAGATGACGTTGAGGGTCCTGCCCAGTACCTTGAGCAGACAGAAGGTGAGCATGATGCTGATGGGAATGGCGAGCGCTATCATCAGGGTCGCCTTGAGCTGGCGCAGAAACAGCCAGAGGATGGCGCAGGAGAGCAGCACGCCGAGCCCCAGGTTGGCCGTCACCATGCCCACCGCCCGGTTGATGTAGAGGGAGGCATCGAACGACTGCTCCATGTGCAGCCCGACCGGCTCCAGCACGTCGCGGTTGAGATCGCTCACTTTGACCTTGATCGCCTCCAGCGCCGCCAGGGCATTGGCACCGCTCTCCTTGAAGATCTGCGCCGCGATGGCGGTATTGCCATTCTGGATGCGCAGTACCGGGTTCTCTTCCCGGGACAGCCTGATTTCTGCCACATCACGCAGATAGATGGGCAGACCATCGCGCCAGTCCACCACCTTGTCCCCCAGGGTATCGACGTCATAACGCCCGGCGAAGCGCAGCTTGTATTCCCAACGGCCTATGTCGAGGGTGCCCGCAGACACATCCCAGCCGGTACTGGCCCGGCTGGCGAGCACAGGGATCTCCACCCCCAGCTCGGCGGCGCGATAGGGGTCGAAACGTATCTGGATCTGGCGCTCGTTGATCCCCTCCACCTCCACGGTCGATACCCCGGGGATCCGCTCAAGCTCAGGCTTGACCCGCGCCTCGATCAGCGCCTGATGATCGTCAATCTGTCCCTTGGCACCGGGCAGTTGCTGGATAAAAAAGAAGGTGAGGGTGTCGTTGCTGCTGTAATTGTTGACGTAGGGGCCACCTATGTTGTCCGGCAACCCGGACACCCTGTTCAGGCGAGAGATGACATCGAGCTGGGCCCGCTGCATGTCGGTGCCCAGCGCGAACTCCAGATCAATCTCGGTAAAGCCGGGAAAGCTGTTGCTGGTGAGACTCTTGAGCCCCTGCACACCCTGCATCTCCTGCTCGATGGGGTCGGTGATTTCCGACTCCATCTCCTGAGGGGAGGCCGAGCGCCAATCCACCGAGATATTGAGGTGCGGGCGGTCTATGTCGGGGAACAGCTGGATGGGCAGCCCCCGAATGCTGAGCAGGCCCAGCAGAAAAATCAGCACGATCGACACCGCCACCCAGATGGGACGTTCGATCGCCGTTTTGGCGAGGTTCATTCACTCTTCCTGAGTTGTTGTTATCGGCCATTCCGCTGGCCTTGCTTCCTGCCCCAAGGGTGGGGGCCATTGCATTAAACTGGAATTAATCCAGGTTGTAAATGCATGGTTAACAAACAAAAAAACCGGCCAGATTGGCCGGTTTCTCGTCAGGTTCAGTGCCAGCGACGCGGTCAGGCGGCGTGCACCACAGGGTTCGGCTGAGACAGACCTTCCAGCTCGCCAGGAGCAAAGTTGTCCACCTGGATGGCTTCGTAACGCAAGGCATCGGCGGCCAGCAGCTTGTCGGCCTCATCCTTGCTCAGGATGGACTGGGACAAGGCAGCATCGACCAGCTCGGGCAACGCCATCTTGCGGGGCAGCTTGCCCTCTTTCTGGGCCTGTACCAGCTTCTTCTCGTAGGGCTGCACCGCCACCATGGCCAGGAAGGCACGCTCCATCAGACCGACGGGATCCGCGTCATCCTTGCCCACGTAGCACAGTGCCGTCAGACGATCGCGGAATTCACCCGGCTTCATCATGGCCAGACAGATGGCATGGCAACGATCATCGGCCGGCATCTGGTAGCCGACGCCGAACGGGAAGACGACCCGCTTGAGCACGACACCCACTACCTTGTTCGGGAAGTTCTGGAAGAAACCATCGAACGCCTTGCCAATCAGGTAGAGGTTACGCTCCACCGCATACTGCACGAACGGCAGATCGGAGACCATGCGGCCCTGATCTTCGTAATGCTTGAGGGTGGCAGAAGCCAGATAGAGGTGGCTCAGCACGTCACCCAGGCGGGCGGAGATCATCTCCTTGCGCTTGAGATCGCCACCCAGCATCAGCATGGAGACGTCGGCGCACAGGGCCAGCCCTTTACTCATGCGAGCGAGCTGCTTGTAGTAACGGGCGGTCTCGCCCCCTACCGGGGAGCCATTGAACTGACCCAGGGTCAGCCCCTGGAACAGGGCCCCGAAGAAGTTACCGGCACCAAACGCGATATGTTTGAGAAGCAGGTCGTCGAACTTCTCGAGGCCACGCTCAAAATCAGGATCGGCCGCCGCCTCCATCTCGCCAAACACATAAGGGTGGCAGCGGGTAGCCCCTTGCCCGAAGATCATCAGGTTGCGGGTCAGTATGTTGGCCCCCTCCACAGTGATGGCCACCGGAATGCCCATGTAGGCATAGCCAGTGTAGTTTTTCGGACCCAGCTGAATGGCGCGACCGGCGTGGATGTCCATGGAGTCATCCATGATCTGGCGCGCCATTTCGGTCATGTGGTACTTGGAAATGGCAGTGACGATGGCCGGAGCCTGACCGAGATCCAGCGAACCTGCGGTCATGCGACGGGCCCCTTCCAGCTGATAGGTAAGACCACCGATGCGGGCCAGCGCTTCCTGCACCCCTTCAAACTTGCCGATGGACATGCCGAACTGCTTGCGCACGTAGGAGTAAGCCCCCACTGTGCGGCTCGCCATGTGACCACAGGCGGTGCCAAGAGCGGGCAGCGAGATGCCGCGACCGGCGGAGAGGCACTCCACCAGCATGCGCCAGCCACGGCCGGCGTAATCCGGACCACCGATGATCCAGTCGAGCGGAATGAACACATCCTTGCCGAAGGTCGGGCCGTTAAGGAATGCCAGCCCCATTGGATAGTGACGATCGCCAACCCGCACCCCAGGGTGACTGGTCGGGATGAGCGCGCAGGTGATGCCGAGATCTTCCTTGTCACCCAGCAGTTTTTCCGGGTCAAACAGCTTGAACGCCAACCCCAGCACGGTAGCGCGCGGCGCCAGCGTGATGTAACGCTTGTTCCAGTTCAGGCGGATGCCAAGCACTTCCTCACCCTTGTACTGACCCTTGCAGACGATCCCCTTGTCAGGGATGGCGCCAGCGTCAGAACCGGCTTCCGGGCCGGTCAGGGCAAAACAGGGTACTTCCTTGCCATTGGCCAGCCCCGGCAGCCAGAAATCTTTCTGGGCCTGGGTGCCGTAGTGCATCAGCAGCTCGCCCGGGCCGAGGGAGTTCGGCACCATGACGGTGACCGCCACGCTCAGACTCTTGGTGGCAATGCGAGTCACTATGGTGGAGTTGGCAATGGCCGAAAACTCGCGACCGCCATAGGATTTCGGGATGATCAGGGAGAAGAAGCCCTCCTTCTTCAGATAGTCCCACACCGGCTCCGGCAGATCTTTGGTTTCGTTGACGATCTTGAAGTCATCCACCATGGCGAGCAGGGTCTCGACCTGATTGTCGATAAAGGCCTGCTCTTCGGCGCTCAGTTCGGCCTTGCCGTAACCGTGCAGTTTTTTCCAGTCGGGGTTGCCGCGAAACAACTCGCCATCCCACCAGACGGAGCCGGCCTCCATGGCCTCCCGCTCGGTGGCCGACAAGGGCGGCAATATCTTCTTGAAGATGCCGAACACAGGACGGGTTACCACCTTTTTACGGATGGAGGGCACGCCGAGCACGACGGCTATCGCCAGCACCAGCAGGATAAGCAATGTGATCATACCGAAGTTCCTTCTATTTCACTGTTTCCGTTGATTTATTGTTGGTTTTTACACGGCCAGGGAGAGCCTGGTCGACTCCACGGGCGCCCCGACACCAGACGCCAGATAAGGAATTACATTGCGCACCAGCCCTTCCACATCGAGCTGCTGGCCAAAGTCGGCCAGGGCGATGTCGCGCAGGGCATCGGCGGAGGCCATGGTGAACACCACTGTGCCCAGAGTGAAATGCAGCCGCCAGAAGAGGTCTGCCGGTGACAGAGCCGGATTGGCCTTGGAAATCGCCTGAGTGATCCGCAACAAGATGGGGCCATAGTGAGCCGTAATGAAGCGGCGCAGGTGACCTTGGCTGTCGATATAGCCACGTCCCAGCAGCTGCATGAAGATGGCGGGGCCATTGGCTCGCACTGCAACCAGCTTCATCAAGGGATCGACAAAGCTTTCAAATACCTGCAGCAGGGTCAACTGCTCCTGCTCCATCAGGGTATGCAGTCGTGCATCCAGATCCGGCATAAACAGGCTCAGATAGCGATCAAGCACAGCCTGGATCAGCTCCTTTTTGGAGCCGAAGTGATAGTTGACCGAGGCGAGGTTGACATTGGCTTCACTGGTGATCAGACGCAAAGAGGTATCGGCGAATCCCCGCTCGGCAAACAACACCTCGGCGGCATCAAGAATACGGTTTTTGGTATCGATTTTACTCACAGGACACCCCACTTAAAACGAATGTTTAAAAAGTACGTTTCACAACCATTTGTGTCAAGAGAATGTGAACATGTGTTAGTGAAATGTTTTTGCTAAAAAGGGGGAACAAGGCGGGAACTTAGCTGGCAAACAGCACTCTATATCTATGCCACTGCAATTAAACATTAAGTCTCGCCCAACCTGCTCCATGCTAGTTGGGCATTTTTTTGCCCTGTTGCTATTGGTGCCGATACGCGGGCAAAAAAAACCGTCGCTGGGAGCGACGGCGGGGAAAAGAGGTTGCACCATCCTGATCCAACCCATCGATGCGAGTTCAGGCTTTCATCGATTTGCCCATCATGGCGGCCAAGCGTGTTCAAACTTTGTCAGCGCCCCCGCAATTTGTGACAAAGTATGACAAGCCACAACATGGTCTCGACCCACCACCTTTGTTATGCTGGCGCCTCACGCCAGAAGGGGAGAGAAGATGAAGTATACGGTCGATACCCACACCCATACCGTCGCCAGCACCCACGCTTACAGCACCATTCACGACTATCTGCCCATCGCTCGCGCGAGGGGGATCAAGCTGTTTGCCACCACTGATCACGGTCCCGACATGGCCGATGCACCTCACTTCTGGCACTTCGTCAATCTGCATGTGTTGCCACGGGTGGTCGACGGGGTCGGCATACTGCGCGGCATAGAAGCCAACATCAAGAACATTGATGGCGAGATCGACTTCCCCGAACGTTACGAGTCACGGCTAGACATGATAATGGCAGGCTTCCACGAACCGGTGTTTCCCCCCTGCGATCAAGCAACTCATACCCAAGCCATGATCAACGCCATCAGGAGCGGTCGGGTCGACATGATAAGCCACCCTGGCAATCCCGCCTTCCCCATCGACATCCAGGCCGTGGTCAAGGCCGCCGCGCAATACAGAGTGGCGCTCGAACTTAACAACTCCTCGTTCAGCCATTCCCGTCCGGGTAGCGAGAGTAACTGCCGCGCCATCGTTGAAGCGGCGCGCGACCTCGGTGCCTATCTCACCTTCGGCTCCGACTCCCACGTTGCGTTCAGCCTTGGGAATTTCGAACACTGCCACCGACTGGTGACCGAGGCACACTTCCCCGAGGACAGGATCCTGGCGCGCTCTCCCCGCGCCCTGCTCGATTTTCTCGAGAGCCGCGGCCGAGCCCATATCCCGGAGTTTGCAGATCTCTGATCGTTTGGCCGTAACACAATGAGCCCACTCATAAAAGTGAGACAGGCTCATTGACTTGAACCTGCATTTTCGGGAATCTGGCCACACGCCGGTATAGCTCAGTTGGTAGAGCAGCGCATTCGTAATGCGAAGGTCGGGGGTTCGACTCCTCTTACCGGCACCAGACATAAAGGGTTAACCACATATGAGGTTAACCCTTTATATCTTTTGGCTGACACACAAGATGTGTCATCACAGTTGACGCCGGCTGCTCCATTGGGAACAAGATGACTATCTGATGCCATCAGGTCAGTCTAGAGAGCTCTAACACCGATCAACACAGGCAACAAAAAGCCCGCAATGCTTGAAGCGATGCGGGCTTTTTATATTTGTCGGCTTGCACGAGGCAGCTGAATGGCGGAGAGACAGGGATTCGAACCCTGGGTGGCATTGCTGCCACAATTGATTTCGAGTCAATCCCGTTCGGCCACTCCGGCATCTCTCCACGGGGCTTAACTTTTACCGGACCAGACCTGATAAATCAACTTGAATCTCTTTAAAGATCAAATGACTGTCGATAAAAAAGACAATGCTACTGCGCTTGTGACCATGATTGCTGCTATGGTCCGGGGCACAACACGCAGGCACAGCCCAGGAGCCCGAGCACTGGTGATCCCACGCTCCTGGTACCTTCCTGACCCCCACGTCGCCAGACACAGGTTATGACAGATACTGGCTTGTTCACCGCCCTGCTCTGCACATGACCCCATTCGTCGCATTATCCGGCACTGACATAATAAAGTGCGAAAATTCCTCAAAATAGTGACTTATCCAGAGCGGACTCCTCTGTCCCCCCTTGCGGGACAGGCTGGTAATCACGAGTGGATTGGTTAACAATTTCACTTCTTTTTTCTGGGTGGGTAGTGACCCGCCTTCACGCGATCTGATAGGAAGTACCATGTTCAATGCTCGAATCGTCTCACTGCTGCTGGTGGCAGCCAGCCTCTGGACAGCGCCAAGCTGGGCTACAACCTATCCCTTGCCACCGGCTGGCAGCAGCCTGATCGGTGAACTGGAGGACTACATAGTCCAGCCAGATGAACACCTTGAGCTTATCGGCAAGCACACCCAGATTGGTTTTTTGGCACTGCTCGAGGCAAATCCCGGGGTTGACCCCTATTTACCCAAACCTGGCACACGCCTGACCCTGCCGACCCAGATGCTGCTGCCGGATGTGCCCCGGGAGGGCATAGTCATCAACCTGCCAGAACTGCGCCTCTACTATTTTCCCAAGGGGAAAAATGAGGTGATAGTGCTGCCCATCGGGATTGGCGATATCGGGAGAGAGACGCCAGAAATGACCACGACAGTGATCGCCAAGAACCCCAACCCGACATGGGTCCCCGGCCCCATGGTGCGCAAGTCCTGGCTGGAGCAAAAGGGGATCTCCCTGCCTGCCGTCGTGCCGCCGGGTCCGGACAACCCTCTCGGCAAATTCGCCATGCGCCTCGGTTATGGCAAGCGGGATTACCTCATTCACGGTACCAACAAGGAGTTTGGTGTCGGGCTGCGAGTCAGTGCAGGCTGCATTCGCTTGCGTCCTGACGATATAGAGGCACTGTTCAAGCTGGTTCCTGTCGGCACGACAGTGCGGGTGATCAATCAGCCGGTCAAGACCGCCATCGAACCCGATGGCACTCATTGGCTGGAAGTTCACTCCCCCCTCTCCCGCACCGAACTGGAGCTGGAGCAGGGCGCCCCCCTGATCCTCTCACCCGAGGTAGAGGCCTTTATCGCAGCGTCCGAGATAGACGGTGACAAGGTGGCTGCCGTGCTGAACAATAAGAACGGCATTCCACGCCCCGTCAGCGGCTAACGGCAACCCTGTGTTCATGAAGGACTTTCCATGAGATACCGCTTCTGGTTCTTGCTCTCTCTGTTGCTCAGCCCGATGGCGCTGGCCGATATCCTCTGGATGCACAACGGCGATCGACTGACCGGCACCATAGAGGAGCTCACGGATGAACAGGTGCGCATAGCGCTGCCCTACAGCTCGCCGGTCACGGTCAAACGCGAGGCGGTCAAACGCTGGCGCCTCGAAAAACAGGACAAACCAAAACCGACGCTGAAGACAGGCATCACCCTGCTTGCGCTCACCCCGGATGACACGCGCGCCTGGCTCTGGACAGGCAGCAGCGATCTGAACGTGAAGCTGAAGCACAGCGAGAAGAAAACCAACAACGTCAACCTGAAGGCCACAACCGAGGTTGCCAATCTCGACTGGCGATACAGCCTGGATGGGGAGTACATCTACGAAACCGCCAACAACGTCACCAATAGCCATGAGTATCGGCTCAAACCCATGCTGGACTTCTTCTTCGACCAGAACTGGTTTGTGCGCTCAACCGTCGACTATCAATACCAGATGCTTGATCCAGACTACATGAATCTGGGTTATGCCTCAGGCCCGGGGTACAGGTTCTGGAACGACAAACGGCGACGGCTGGAACTCATCACCCAGGTCGGTCTGGAACGCTCCTACCTCAGACCTGCAGTCTTCGATGAGCCCGGCATTGTAAACATCTTTGATGAAAGGATCATCAACTACCCTCTCCTCAACTTGGGCTGGGACTACCGCCAGCCTGTCTCCTTGTGGTCGGAGAACATAGAGCTGTTCAGCAAGGGGGGCTACAAGCGCTACCTGGCCCAGCCCTCTCCTTATGTGACCCAGAAGCAATCCATGCAAGGAAGCCTGGGGCTACGTTACTACTTCAACGATCACTTGCGACTCTCCTGGTCGAGCGAGTTGGACTGGGATGATGTCTGGTTGGACTACCTGGGTACTCACCAACAACTGGCAGGCAAGGAGTGGCGCCACCTCATCAGCCTGGGGGCCAGCTTCTAGTCATCAGGGCAAACCATTCGACGAGTGGATGAGCCACAGACAGGTGGCACAACGCCAGAAATAAAACAGGCTCACCGAGGTGAGCCTGTTTTATTTCAATACGATTTACGCCACGGCGATGACAGCCGTCACGACATCAGAAGTAGATCCGGGTGACGGATTCAATGACGCAGCCGGGACGACGAATGCCCTCAATCTCGACCTTGATCTCTTTGAGTAGCTCAAGACCGCCCTTTATCGGTGTCACCCTCAGCAGCTTGGTACGTGCGCGGATGTTACTGTCTACCTTGATTGGATACGGAAAACGCACCTGATCCAACCCGAAGTTCACCACCATGCGGGCAGCCGGAAACTCGGAGGTCGCTTCATTGATACTGCCCGTCAGACGTGGCAACAGCGCCAGGGTCAGAAACCCGTGGGCTATGGTGGTCTTAAACGGTGACTCGGCAGCAGCACGCTCCGGGTTTGTGTGGATCCACTGGTTGTCGCCGGTCACGGCGGCAAACTCATTGATCATCTGCTGACTGACCAGCAACCACTCTCCCACATGGGTCTCTTCACCAATGCTCGGCTGCAGCGCAGCAAACAGGGCCGCCGCCTCACCACTCAGTTCAACCGCAGTCTCGTCAGTCTGCACTGGCTGACCATTGGCGGTCTGCACTTGCCGTACTGACTGGCTGTCAGCTTGCAGGTCCAGCACACGCCCCAACAGAGGGTGGAGGTGTGCCTTTTGCTGAAACTCACGCCAGTAGTCACGGATCGCCGGAGAGAGCCAATCCTTGAGCTCAAAGGGGTGCTGCGCCAGGATTTCGCGCTTGCGCTTCAGAAAATCGACAACCTTCATCTACCGATCCCTATTCAATTCAAAGCCTGTAAAGAGGTCTAACCAGTCCTATTTTATGAAAGTTTCAACTGCAAGTGCAAAAAAATCTCAGCGTACAGCTGTACCAAGCAAAGAAGTGGTCACTAACACAAGTACGGCAAGCCTTATGGAACAAGGAGGAAAACGATTATCATGGCAGGTGCTTGCTACCATGAGTACAGATATCGAAAGAGGGGGATACCGACAGGAGGCAGCCCCTCCCCCCGTCAAACATCGCCACGAGGCGCGGGTTGCCACCATTGCCCACAGGCGACCTCATCCAGGAAAGACCAGGCGAGGATCCGGCTCACCTTGTTGCCTTGCGCCATGTCGATCACCCGCACCTGACGGGCCCCGACCTGGGCCAGTGCCTTCTTCGCCGCCGGCAGGTTCTCCTTCTTCGACACCAGCGAGCTGAACCAGAGGCACTGGGCAGCAAACGCCTTGCTCTGGACGATCATGGTGGCAAGAAACCCGGCTTCTCCCCCTTCACACCAGAGCTCGGCCTTCTGGCCGCCGAAATTGAGCACTGGCTGCCCCTGCACGGTTTTACCAAGATTGCGCAGCTTGCGCTCACTGCCCTTGCTGGCCTCATCGAGCGATCCATGGAACGGCGGGTTGCACAGGGTCAGGGTGAAGCGCTCCTGCGGGCTTATGATGCCGCGAAAGACGTGTTTGGCATTACCCTGATGGCGGCACTCTATCTGCCCGCCCAGACCGTTGCTTTTGGCCAGCAGAGCCGCCGCCTTGACGGACACGGGGTCGATATCGGACCCAACAAAACGCCAGCCATACTCGCGAGCTCCCAGCAGCGGGTAGATGCAGTTCGCCCCCACCCCTATATCCAGTACCCGCACGCCCTTGCCGGTCGGGACGCTGCCCGCACTCTCGGCCAGCAGATCCGCCGCCCGATGCAGATAATCCACCCGTCCTGGAATGGGCGGGCAGAGATAACCCGCCGGCAGATCCCAGTGCGCAATGCCGTAGTGCAGTGCCAGCAAGGCCTTGTTCAGCGCCTTGACGGCAGCAGGATCGGCAAAATCCAGGGTCTGGGTACCGTGCTCGTTGACGAATACCAAGGGCCGCAGCTCGGGGGTACGCTGGCAGAGCGCATCGAAATCATAGGGAGCCTGATGGCGATTGCGTGGGTGCAATCCGGATTTGCGGTCGGAGTGGGTCTTCATGCTGGGCCTGCCGAGGGAAAACGGGCCCACACTATAGTGATTTGGCCCCAGAAAGTCTAAATAGCAGCCACAAAAAACCGGGCTTCAGGAGCCCGGTTCAAGTGAGGTTGGAAAAACAGTCCGTACTGCGAGCAGTTTGTCCAGCCTGACTCAGATATCGATCCGGCGTGCTTGCCAGAATCTGCTGCGCCAGTAGGAATTGTCCAGCTTGGAGCGCGTCACACCAGCACGGGTAGAGGCATGGATGAATTCACCATTGCCCACATAGATGCCCACATGATTGAGACGACGATTGATCTTGAAGAAAACCAGATCACCTTCGACCAGGTCTTGTTTGGAGACGCGAGTGCCTTCATGGACTTGGGAGCGGGTATCACGGGGTAATTCGATGCCGACGGCATTGCGGAACACTTCACGGGCAAAAGCGGAACAATCTATGCCGCGTTCACTGGTACCGCCAAAGCGATAAGGGGTACCGCGCCACTCTTGGAACACTGTCAGGATTTCATTCACATCTGGGGTTTGCGAAGCTTCCGGTTCAATCACGGGTTCCATCATGGAAACTTCAATCTTGCTCGCAACCTCGGGCTGGGGTGCAGATGCACAACCCACCATTCCGAGCGCGACCAGTAGTAGTATCAGGTGGCGCAATCCTTTATCCCCGCAATGAGTAAAACTTGTTAAAATACGGCCCAGAAGGGCAATTTATAAGGCAACAGCACCCGACTATATCCAAGAATTCTATCGAGGCAAGCGAAAATCCCTATCGACATCACATTTTCGCAAGGAAATGCATTATTTTTCATGATTAATGTGATCATGGCCAAACAATATACAATCTCGAAAGCGCCCGTGCAGACTCGATCAAACTGACTTTTATCGCTGTTTCAGTCCTCTTTTAAAGTGAAAAATCATGATCTCTGTGGATCTCTATTTGTTAAAACCCGCCTGGGTCAGCGCCGCTCAGTTGGCCCTGCTGCCAGAAACGCTTTCACCAACAGAGCTGCAACAGTGGCAGGAGATCCAGCATCCGGATCGGCGCCAGGAATTTCTGGTCAGTCGGTCACTGCTAAGGTGCCTGCTGGCCGCTCGCCTTCAATGCCAGGCCAGCGAACTGCTTTTTTGTACCCATCTCCACAGCAAGCCGGCGCTGAGTGGCTCGCGCTGGCAGTTCAACCAGAGCCACAGCGGCGACTGGCTGGTGATCGCACTGTGTGCCACGGGACCGCTCGGGGTAGACATAGAAATGGGCAGGCGCCGCCGGCAGACGTTGCCACTGGCCAGACGCTTCTATGCCACCAGCGAGTATAAATGGCTCGCCGCCCTGCCGGCAGAAGAGCAGGACAGCGCCTTCTATCGGCTCTGGTCACGCAAGGAGGCGGTACTGAAGGCCCATGGCGGCGGCATTGCCGCGGGGCTCGACAAAGTTTGCTTTGTGCCGCAAGAGGGGTGGCGCCTTGATAACCGGCTCGATGAGCACGAATACCAAGTGCAGGATTGGCCTATTGGCAGCGGCTGGCTCAGCCTCGCCGCCCCGACCCGGGCCGTCAACGGTTACCTGCTGGATGAAAACTTGAAATCCACCGCTATCAACCCCATGTTAACTCACACCATTTTCCAAGAGTCAGCCTCATGATCGTCGACATCAATCCCCAGAATTTTCAAGCCGCACTGATCGATGCTTCCATGAAAAAGCCGGTCGTCATCTATTTTCATGCACCCCAGATGCCGGAATGTCAGGGCATGACCCCGCTGGTGGAGTCACTGGTTGGCCCGGACAACCCCCAGGTAACCCTGGCCAAGGTCGACATGAACGATCCGCAGCTGCAATCATTGGCCAGCCAGCTTGGCCTGCGTGCCCTGCCCGCTCTGGTACTGTTCCATCAGGGGCGCCCGGATGAACAAGCCATTCTGGAAGGGCCGCAGGATGAAGCCACCTTGCGCCACTACTTTGCCGCCTTCGCGCCCAAGGAAGAGGAGCTGCTGTTCGAGAAGGGACAGCAGGCACTGGCAGATGGTCAGGCAGATGTGGCCTATGCCCATCTCACCAAGGCCCACCAGCTGGCGCCGGATCGCCACGACATCAGCCTGTGGCTCATTCAGGCGGCGCTGGACATCAATCTGCTGGATGAAGCCCAGGAGCGGCTCGGCAAGATCCCCATGGCTTCGCAGGATGACCACTACCAGACCCTCAGCTCTCGTCTGGCGCTGGCGCTGCAAGCCGCAGACAGCCCTGAGCTGCGTGCGCTGGAAGCCCGTTACGAGCAGGAGCCGGACAATTTCACCCTGACCCAGGAGCTGGCGGTGCAATACAGCCAGGCGGGCCGTCAGGAGGAAGCACTGGCGCTACTGTTCACCATTCTCAAACGCGATCTGGCCTTTGGCGATGCCAAGAAGACCTATCTGGACATTCTGACCACCATGGGCGCCCATCCGGCCGCGCAGAGTTACCGTCGCAAGCTATACAGCCTGCTCTACTGAGTAATGAAGGGATATAAGTGAGGGTGATGCCGAGAGATCGGCATTGCTCTGGCAAGGCGAGCGCATATGGAAGATATGGAAGAAAAGCGGGGGAATTGACGAATTTCAGGCAAAAAAAAATGGCGCATGAATGCGCCATTTTTTCGCATGGATTACTTCTTGTAGGAAGTAGCCATGTTGTCGATGCGCTGGTTAGCACGCATAGCTTCTTGCTTGGCTTCTGCAACATCAGCAGCAATCTTGGATTGATCAGCACGAACTGCGCTAACATCTTGAGCCAGTTGGTCAACTTTGTTAGACAGATTCTGAACGGAGGTTTCCAGTTCGCTGGTGTTTGCACAACCGCCCAGCAGAGCGGACAGACCAACAACACCTACCAACAACAATTTTTTCATTTTTAAAAGCTCCCTTTAACTCGCCAGACGTTTAGCAAGCGGCGTGATTATGGCACAAAAGAATCATACTTTGGATAGGCCTCATCACAGATAAATGCATTAAAACCCTCATTTTTTTTTAGCCGCACACTTTATGTGCAAACTTTAAGCAAAAACGAGTGCCTCTGGATGAGGTTCGCACAGAGCGTAACCAAATTTTGTACTTATTACAATTTCGTATGAGGCTCAGGCAGAACGTTCTGACAGCAATTGACGATACTGCACCAGGTCTTCGATGGTCAGTACCGGCATCTGATGCAGGCGGCCGAAGGCAACCAGGTCTGGCAGGCGAGCCATGGAGCCATCTTCTTTGGTCAGCTCACACAAAACCCCGAACGGTTTGAGGCCGGCAAGCTGCATCAGATCGACCGTTGCTTCGGTATGGCCGCGGCGCGTCAGCACACCACCGGTACGAGCCCGCAACGGGAAGACATGGCCTGGACGATGCAGGTCGGACGGTTTGGCACCATCGGCGATGGCCGCGCGAATGGTCGTGATGCGATCGGCCGCTGAAACGCCCGTGGTAACCCCTTGCGCCGCCTCTATGGTGACGGTGAAAGCGGTCTGATAGTGGCTGGAGTTTGCCTCCACCATCATGGGCAACGCCAGCTGGCGAACGCGCTCATCGGTCAGACAGAGGCAAACGATGCCAGAACACTCGCGGATCATCATGGCCATCTGTTCATTGGTCATGGTTTGTGCGGCGAAAATGAGATCACCCTCGTTCTCCCGATCTTCATCATCGGCTACCAAAACGCCGCGACCGGCGCGCAAGGCCGCGAGCGCCGCTTCGACACGCGCAAGGGGATCACCAAATTCACTGAGTAGAGACTGATTCATGGTAAGACTCCTAAATAAGACAAGGACCAGAATCAGGGCATGGAAAGGCAGACAGAGATAGGTATGCAGCGGCCGGCCCAACGGGGGCATGCCTGCAATATCTGTCTTATCCTCTTTCATCCGGACTATGACCGTCGGCTCCGGCATCTCACCGGATCTGCTGACCCCGACTCAGGTGTGACACCAAAGTCGGGCGCTCGCGGGCTCCCCGAGTCAGATCGGGATACCGCCGGTGGGGAATTGCACCCCGCCCTGAGAATAAGCGCAGACAGCCTAAAGAAAAAAAACACAGGATACCAGCCCAAAACCCATCAAAGATGAATATGGAACCGACCAGCGCCCGCAGACAACGACTTGACCCAAGGACGCACGGCGCGCTGTCTTTTCTGATTTTGTTTATGGCATAGTGCCTGAAAAAACGCGCTGCCTGCGCAGACTCAGGCGCCAATACCACAAACGGAATCATGACAGAGATGGAAAAGAAAATACTGCTGACGGACTGTCCGGACGCCAAGGGCCTCATCGCCAAGATCACCAATATCTGCTACAAGCACCAGCTCAACATCAACAAGAACGACGAGTTCGTGGATCATGAAAACGGTCGCTTCTTCATGCGCACCGAGCTGGAGGGGCGTTTCAACGACGAGACCCTGCTGGCGGATCTGGATGATGCCCTGCCCGCCGGCGCCCAGCGCCGCCTGGTCAAGGCGGGCAAGAAGCGCATCGTCATCCTGGTGACCAAGGAGACCCACTGCCTCGGCGACATATTGATGAAGAACTATGCTGGTGCGCTGGACATGGACATAGTGGCGGTGATCGGCAACTACGATACGCTCGCCGAATTGACGGGCAAGTTCGACATTCCGTTCCACACCGTCAGCCATGAGGATCTGAGCCGCACCGAACACGAGGAGCAGGTACGTGCCATCATAGACGGCTACCAGCCCGACTATGTGATCCTGGCCAAGTACATGCGAGTGCTGACCCCGAGCTTCGTCGAAGCCTATCCGCGCAAGATCCTCAATATCCACCACTCCTTCCTGCCCGCCTTCATCGGTGCCCGTCCCTACCGTCAGGCCTTCGATCGCGGGGTCAAGCTGATTGGCGCCACCGCCCACTTCGTCACCGACGATCTGGATGAGGGTCCCATCGTCGAGCAGGACGTGATCCATGTCGGTCACGCCTTCAGTGCCGATGACATGGCCAAGGCCGGTCGTGACGTGGAGAAATCCGTGCTGAGCCGCGCGCTGGAGCTGGTGCTCAACGAACGGGTGTTCGTCTACGGCAACAAAACGGTGGTGTTCAAGTAACCCACCTTTGGCACCACGCCAGAAACAACAAAGGCTCCCGAGGGAGCCTTTGTTGTTTCTGCCACCGACTTACAGCGGCAGGCCATTGATGGTCATGGCACCCTTGTCGAGCTTCAGCTCGGCGGTCAGCCGGGCCTTGTCCGCTTTGAGATACCCCATGGCGGCGAACTGTTCCAGCATGGGGGCCAGCTGCGGCACCGCCTTGCCCAGTTTGTCACTGAGATTGGCATGCATCAGGCCGGAGAGGGCATGCATTCCCTGTTCGCTATTGAACAGCTGTTCCAGAGAAGTCGATGCCAGCTTGACGTCCCCCTTCATGGAGACAGGCTCGCCGTTGAGCTGGGCGCTCAAGTCCACCAGCTCCAGGGTCGCGCCGCGCTTGAGCAGCTTGTCCAGGGCTTGCTGGATGGCTTCATCTTCCACCCCTTGCCCGCTGGAGGCTTGCAGTGCCTGATAACCTTCCAGATCCAGCCCTTTCAGATTCAGGGCCAGCTTGCTCTGGGTCAGCGCCAGATTATCGGTCTCGTTCTCCAGATTGAGAGTATCCACCTTCATCTGATAGCTGCTGGAGAGGGTCTGGGCATCATCGCCTTCCAGTTGGGTTTCCGTGGTCAGCCCCTGCAGTGACACCTTGACGCTGTCTGGCAGTTGCACCGACAGCGCAGAGAGGGTCATGTCGCTACGGGGAGAGAGCCAGATCCCGCTGATCTCGGCCATGTCGGCGCTGCCCTTGAGCTCGGCCAGCACCATGTCCATCTTGCTCTGCTCTTCATGCAGTGTCATGCCCTGCCAGTGGAAGGTAACGTGACCGTTGCCATCCATATCGCCGCGGTAGTCGCCCGTCATCGGCAGGAAGCTGAACTCGTCGAGCCCCTGCTTGACCTTGAACTCGTTGGCCCAGAAGCGGCTGCTGTTGCTCATGGTCCAGAGGCTGCTGACCGACTCTATGCCAAACTGCCACTGCTCCAGCTTGAGGGCGCTGAACACAGTGGCCAGCGTTCCCTGCTTGGTGTCGAGTAGCATGTTGCTCTTGATATAGAGCGGCAGAATGCGACTGTTGACGATGAACTGCGCCTCGACCGGCTCACTCCCTTCCAGCTGACCATCCAGGCTGGCCAGCGTTTGCGGCGTGACCACCACCTTCAAGATGCCATCACGGGTGAACAGGTTGCTGGCGCCAGGCACCCAGCTCAGCTCGACGCCGCTCTCCTGCTTCACCTTGGCGATCTGCTCGTCCATGATGCGGTCAAACGTATTGCCCGTGTACCAGCAGGCACCCAGCCCACCCACTACCAAGGCCGCACACACGGCCAGCGTTACTCGCTTCTGCATTTTTATATGATTCTCCAAAGGCTCATTGCCGCACTCTACGGGGCGATATCGGGGCTAGGCAAGTCCAATTCAGCATCGACCGCAATTATGTAATGTCACAGCAAGGGACTGAACAGATAGAAGATGTTCTCCATTACCTTCTTGTACCTGGGGCGATCGCGCCACTTGGCCAGGGACATGGGTGTCGCCTCCGTCATATAACCCTGTACCAGATGGGTCATCTCGGCGACAAACAGCGGGTTGTCGATGAGCAGGGTCACCTCGAAGTTGAGCCAGAGGCTGCGTCTGTCCAGGTTTACCGTGCCCACCAGTGCGAAGTCGTCATCCACCAGCACGCTCTTGGTGTGGAGCAGTCCGGCATCGTAGCGATAGACTTCAACCCCGGCCTCCAGCAGCTCCTCCATGAAGGCATTGCAGGCATGGTTGGCCATGATGGAGTCATTGCGCGCGGGCAACACCAGTTGCACCTGCACCCCTCGCGCCGCCGCCGAGGAGAGCGCCGCCGCCAGGGGATCGTCCGGCACGAAATAGGGGGTGGTCAGCACCAGGTGGTGACGGGCCTGGTAGATGGCCAGCAACAGGCTCTGCTGGATGCAGTCACCGCCAACAAAGGGGCCGGACGGGATCAGCTGGGCCCGGTAGTTGCTCTGGAGCCAGGCTTCCGGATCATGCTGCAGGCTGTCGAGCAACCGCTCGCCGGTCTCCATCTCCCAATCCCAGACGAAGATGGACCACATCAGCGGCACCACGGGCCCCTGCACCCGGATCATGATATCGACCCACTGGCCTACCCCGGCGTTCTGCTTGAAGAAGCGGGGATCCACCATGTTCATGGAGCCGGTGTAACCCACCCTGTCATCGATCACCACCAGCTTGCGGTGCATGCGCAGATCCTGGCGCTGGAACGGGATGCGCCAGGCACCGACCGGCAGCACCTCCACCAGTTTGACCCCGGCCTTGCGCAGCTTTTTGGGCCAGTGCGAGCGGAAAAACGTCTTGCTGCCCATGGAATCGAGCAGCAGACGACAATCCACGCCGCGCGCCGCCACTTCCATCAAGGCGTCGCACACATCGTCGGTATCGCCGCCCGGGTGCCAGATGTAGTACTCCAGATAGCAGGACTGGGAGGATTGGCGGATGTCGCGCGCTATCTCGCGCAGTATCGATTCGGGTTGGCTCAGCAGGGTCATGCGGTTGCCTGAGAGCATGGGCATGGCCAGCCGCCCCTGGATCAGATCGTGCAATGGCTGAGCCTTGCTGCCCACCTCGCAGCAGTGCTGGGGAAAGAGCCTGGCCAGCTGCCGGATCCAGATAGCATAGGGGCGGTACATGGCCTTTGCCCGTTCTGCGCGGCGGCGACCGAGCCGGATCTCGCCAAACAGCACATAGAAGCCGACCCCGGCAAACGGGATGGCATAAATGAGCGCCAGCCAGGCAAGCGAGACGCCGATGGGACGCCGCTTCATCACCACCCGCAAGGAGATCCCTGCCACGATCACGGTGTGAAATAGCAGCAGCAGCCAACCAAGAAACTGGGAAAACAGCAGCTGGATGTCGTACTCCAAACCGTTGATCAAGAGGACTCCTTTTACATCAGGGTAAATGCAGTGGGCAGACCCCACGGGGCCAGGATGGTATGCTGTGAAACACATCCATTCTATCAGGTCGTTAGCATGATCCTGCAATCTATGCTGCTCAGTCTGGCCATGCTAGGTCAAGGCTCATATGACATCAATGAGCAACAGATAAATCAGTACCTGCAATCCCAGGTACAAGTGAACAAACAGCTGGAATTACCCGGCATCATCAAGGCCCACGTACAGCTCGAGCAGAGCGACGTCCAGATCGGGCGTCAGAGCCCGGATACCGCCCGTGTCTATGGCAAGGGAAAACTGAGGATCGCCCTGCCGGACCAGACCGAATACGATGCGCGTCTGAACATGACCTACGAGGCCAGACCACGCTATGACAAGGCTCAGAGCGCCCTCTTCCTCGACAACATCAAGTTGATTGAGTACAAGCTGGAACCGGAAGCGGCGCAGCAGAAGTTCGGCTTTATGCTGGGCATGCTGTTGCAAAGCATGGAGAAACGGCTGGAGACCCAGCCCGTCTATCGGCTGAACGACAAAGACCCGAACCAGGCCTGGCTGAAAGAGAATCTGCTGGGGCTTGAGTTGTCACCGGGCAAGATCCACCTGCTGACCAAGCCGCAGTGAGTCTTCAGTTGTAGACGGGAGTGTTTGCCTGACGCACCAGCAGCTCGATCTGGTAACCCTGTTCGCGCTGCTGGTCATAGAGAGAAAAGAGGGGGCCATCGAGCTCATGCAGGGGCAGGTCAGCAAAACCGGCCTTGAGGTAAAACGGCTTCTCGAATGGCAATGCCTGACACACCACTGGCTTGTCCACCAGATCACTGCAGGCATGTTGCAACAAACGGGAGCCCAGCCCCAGTGACTGATAGTGGGGCAGCAACCGAAAACCGCACAGGTGGTAGTAATCCTGCTCGTCGCGCAGGCGTACGGCGCCCACCAGCCAGTTCGCATCGCGCACCACGAAGATACGCTCAGCCAAATCCGGCACGTAATGGGAGAAAGTCGTTTCGTAGTAGTCCCTGATCAGGGAAAGATCCGCATCACAGTACTCTTCGAACGTGAGTTCCATCGCCCGCTTGCTTATCACACCCGTTCCATCCTTGGCCGCTCGGCCAGTCTTCAAATGTCAGTGGCTGCCCGGAAAGAGATCCGACCAGACAAGTCAGCAAGATATCACGCCTTTTAGTAACAAAAAAGCCAGTAACCGCGCCTGTTTGTACACTTTTTAACACACAGCTGACCGCATAAATCACAGGCAATGCTACCACGGTATCCCAATGTGGGCACGGCTTGCTCGCGGCGATTAATTTTACGGCAAGGGACTATTTAATCGCACGTAAAACTATGATTTAAAATATCAAAATCACTTCGTAAACATTTGTTAACAAGCCTGATGAGTTACACCCAGCCATAAAAAGCCTCAATCGAATAGCAATCCTAGTGTTTCACCCTATGGTGAAGCCTTGGCATAGCATAGCGCTGTCGTTGCCTGAGTGGGACAACCCCCACGCTGTCACCTCACCACTTTGCCAAGGAGATACCATGTTCAAACCCATCCCCTCACTGCTGATGCTGGCACTGCTGCCCACCGCAAGCTGGGCCGGCGACATCCACATCCCGATTGCTCCCTACCACTTCACCCAGCAGCAGCTCAACGCCACCGGCGGCGCCACTGTGCCACTGGACGAGGCCCACTTCGTGTTTGGCGAGGCAGCCATGGCGTTCGATCTGCACGATTTTTTGCTGCAACAGGCGCCTCACCTACTGCCCAAGGAGGAGGTGATCCTGCACTGGAGCGGCATTACCAGCCTCAACCCCCAGCTGCTGCTGGCCCTGATGGAGGCAAGCAGCCAGCTCATCTCGGCCCCCTCGGATCCAGCCATGGCGGCTCCCTTCGCCAAGCTGGTCAAGGCCCGGGGATTCGATAACCAGCTCGAACAGATGGCTCGCCAGCTCTCCGAGCGCTTCTACCAGGCCAAAGCCCAGTTGCGACTGAGCCAGCGCAGCGTCCCTGCCCTACCCCCGCTGGCGGCACACCAGGCCGCCTTGGGCAGTCTGCTCACTCCCCACGACCAGCAGCAGTTGAGCGAACAGTGGCAAACCCTGTTTGGCAAGGAGGCCATGACGTCGCCCAAAGCCCCTGCTGCGGTTCCCTCGGCCCGGCTGGCCGGTGGCCAGTTCCAGCTGCCCTGGCGCCAGGGCTACAGCTGGAAGGTGAACGGCGCCCACTCCCATACCGGTTCGGGCTACCCCTACTCCTCCATCGACGTCTCCTACGACTGGCCGGGCTGGGGCGGTGCCACCTACACTGTCACCGCCGCCAACAGCGGCACTGTCACCGTCTTCTCCCGCTGCCAGGTGCGGATCACGGCCCCCAACGGCTGGGCCACCAACTACTACCACATGAGCGGCATCTCGGTACGCAGCGGCGACTACGTGGCGGCGGATACCCCCATCGGCACCTATGCCAGCAACCGCAACGAGGCCCTGTGCGAGGGAGGTTCCTCCACTGGTCCGCACCTGCACTTCTCCCTGCTCTACAACGGCGTGTTCCAGTCCCTGCAGGGGCAACGCCTGAGCAGCTATGCCGTCAACGTCGGCGCCAGCAACTACGACGACAACTGCAACCGCTTCTGGCTGCAAAACAGCCGCAACGGCCAGCGCTTCTGTGCCTGGCAGCAACTCTACAACAACGGCCTCGACTGAGTTGCTGGCCAACCGCTGCAGTGATGGGAAAGTCAGTAATGACGTGGCCAGGCGGTTTTATGCAAGCCGTCACAGATCCGCACAGTCTGCTTTGAAAACGCTCACAAAACAGTCAAAAGGAGATTGCCGGCCCGAAGGGCCGGTGTGAGGCTCTGGGTGCCCACATGGGCACCCAAACAAGGACAGACAATAATGAAAAAAACAGCGGGAATCTGGGTGATCGCAGGCATACTGATCGCCCCTCTGGCACACGCCGACGTCATACTGCACGCCTTCAACTGGCAATACAGCGAAGTCACCGCCAAGGCCGATCTCATCAAGGCCGCCGGCTACAAGCAGGTGCTCATCTCGCCGCCCCTCAAATCATCGGGCAACGAGTGGTGGGCACGCTATCAACCGCAGGATCTGCGCCTCATCGATACCCCCCTTGGCAACAAGCAGGATCTCGAGCAGCTGATTGCCGCCATGCAGGCACGAGGCATAGCCGTCTATGCCGATATTGTGCTCAACCACATGGCCAACGAGAGCTGGAAGCGCCAGGACCTCAACTACCCCGGCAGCGAGCTGCTCGGCCAGTATGCGGCCAACCCCGCCTACTTCGAGCGCCAGAAGCTGTTCGGCGATCTGGGCCAGAACTTGCTGGCCGGATCGGATTTTCACCCCGAAGGCTGCATCACCGACTGGAGCGATCCGGGTCACGTCCAGTACTGGCGCCTGTGTGGCGGCGCCGGTGACAAGGGGCTGCCGGATCTTGATCCCAACAACTGGGTAGTAAGCCAGCAGCAGGCCTATCTCAAGGCGCTCAAGGGGATGGGGATCAAGGGCTTTCGGGTCGATGCGGTCAAGCACATGAGCGATTACCAGATCAATGCCGTGTTCACCCCAGAGATAAAACAGGGCATGCACGTCTTTGGCGAGGTGATCACCACGGGGGGCGCCGGCAGCACGGATTACGAGCGCTTCCTCAAACCCTATCTCGACAACAGTGGTCAGGGGGCCTATGACTTTCCGCTGTTTGCCTCCCTGCGCGGGGCGCTCGGTTATGGTGGCAGCATGAGCCTGCTGGCCGACCCCGGTGCCTACGGTCAGGCCCTGCCGGGCAGCCGCGCCGTCACCTTCGCCATCACCCACGACATTCCCACCAACGATGGCTTTCGCTACCAGATCCTGAACCAGACCGACGAGAAGCTGGCCTATGCCTACCTGCTCGGTCGCGATGGTGGCTCGCCGCTGGTCTATTCCGATCATGGCGAGACCCAGGCCAAGGATGGGCTGCGCTGGCAGGATTATTACCAGCGCGCGGATCTCAAAGGCATGATCCGCTTCCATAACGCCGTACAGGGGCAGCCCATGCAACTGGTCGGCAGCGGCGACTGCTTCGTGCTGTTCAAACGCGGCAAGCAGGGGCTGGTTGGTGTCAACAAGTGCGAGTACGAGCAGGAGTACTGGCTCGATACCGCCAAATTCGAGATGAACTGGTATCGCAACTACCGGGATGTGGTCGATCAAAACGCAGTCATCAATGTGCAGAGCCAGTGGGTGCGGGTCGCCATTCCCGCCCGCAGCGCCCGGCTCTGGCTGCAAGAATAAGGAGTATCACCCTGCCAGGGGCCGCCACTGCGCGGCCCCGCTTGTTTACTCTGCCTATTTCAACCCGGCGCTCATCGGCGGCTTGTTCTGCCACCATCAGGATGCTTTACTCACAAGGCCAATCAGGCTGAAGGAGCAAGCCGTTGAAAGCATGGATGTTGATGGGGCTGATCCCGCTGTTTTCCCCGCCCGGCTGGAGCCGGACGCCACCGCCGGCGGAGGTGGTGATCCTGACCGCCGAGACCCAGGCTCCCCTTCACATTCCCAAGGCAGCGCCTGCCCCCGGCGTGTCGCCCTCCCCTGTTTCTGCACCGGCCCCAGCGCCTGCAAAAATCACGCAGCCATCCGGCACTCGCCAGATCCAGGTCTACAAATCGGTGCAAAAAAATGGCGTGGTGCGCTATTCCGACATGATGCCGGATCAGGGTCACTATGAGTTGCTGCTGTTCAACGACTGCTACGCCTGCAACCCGGCCTCAAAGGTCAACTGGCACACCACGGGTCTCTTTCTCTATGACTATGCCAGCACCATACAGGCGGCGGCCAAGGCCTATCAGGTCGAGCCCGCACTCATACGGGCGCTGATCCACGCAGAGTCGGCTTTCAACCCGCAAGCCATCTCCCGCAAGGGGGCCATGGGATTGACCCAGCTGATGCCCGCCACGGCCCGTGAGCTGGGGGTCGGTGATGCCCTGATGGCGGAGCAGAATATCTTTGGCGGGGTGAAATACCTGGCAGGTCTGCTCAAGCAATATGGCGGCAACGTAGCGCTGGCGACCGCCGCCTACAACGCCGGGGCCGGTGCGGTACAAAAGCATGGGGGCATCCCCCCTTACGCCGAAACCCGCGCTTATGTGGAACGGGTGCAACTGCTGCACCTGCGCTACAAAGAGATGCTGAGCGCTCGGGGTCTTTGAATGCCTCCCCCCTGAAACGAAAAAACACGCCCGGGGGCGTGTCGATACCACACTTTTTTGTCACGGATCACGCTTTCGTTGCAATCACGCGATAGGCCAACGCACCCAGAATGGCACCGACGATCGGAGCAACCCAGAACAGCCACAGCTGGCTGACGGCCCAATCCCCCACAAACAGGGCGACCCCAGTGCTGCGCGCCGGGTTGACCGAGGTATTGGTCACCGGAATGCTGATGAGGTGGACAAGCGTCAGGCACAAGCCGATGGCAATGGGGGCAAAACCGGCCGGTGCACGGCTGTCGGTGGCACCCATGATGACGAACAGGAAGAAGCCGGTCATCACCACTTCACACACCAGCGCCGCCAGCAGGCTGTAACCGCCCGGTGAGTGCTCGCCATAGCCGTTGGAGGCAAAACCGGTACTCACATCAAAGCCAGCCTGACCGCTGGCAATCACATAGAGCACGGCCGCGGCAGCAATCCCGCCCAATACCTGAGCGACTATGTAAGACAAGACGCCGGATGCCGGGAAGCGGCCACCGGCCCACAGCCCCAGTGTCACGGCCGGGTTCAGGTGACAACCTGAAATATGGCCGATGGCATAGGCCATGGTCAGTACAGTCAGGCCAAATGCCAGCGCTACGCCCAGCAGGCCAATCCCCACGTTCGGGAAGGCGGCGGCCAAGACGGCACTGCCACAGCCCCCCAACACCAGCCAGAAGGTGCCCATAAACTCAGCTGCAAAAGGTTTCACATTTATATCTCCCAATGATGGATGGAACATGAGCCTAGGCTCATGAGGTCGCCGTTATTAAACGGGCGACACATTATGGGAGTGTGAAATAGCAAGGCGAAGTGGGCCTGCCTTATTCCTGAAATGTGATAAGAGTCACAAGTTATTGATTAATTGGGGGGATTGCCGCCAAGATGCAAACTGCACCAGACGGAGCTTATCCATGCCATGCGACAACTTGTGACCCTGCTGACTCTTTTGACAACAAGCCAGCATGCGAGTGTATAAATGGCGCGGATAAACGAGGAGGGCGCACGGGCGCCCTCCTCTCACATTGGTCCTCAGACGCAGTCAGCGTCGGCTGGATTCAGCGATAGCGACCGCGCACCGAGCTGGTGGCCCGCCCCGCCATCTTGATCAGGCTCTGGCGGGTATGGAAGTGGCAGATAGCCACCCCCAGCGCATCCGCCGCATCCGCCTGAGGCGTGGCCGACAGCTTGAGCAGATGGGTCACCATGTGCTGCACCTGCTCCTTGGCCGCCCCACCCGTGCCCACCACCGCCTGCTTGATCTGGGTCGCCGAGTATTCGCTGACCGGCAGCAGGGCGTTGACCGCCGCGACTATGGCACTGCCACGGGCCTGACCCAGCTTCAAGGCCGAATCGGCGTTGCGGGCCATGAAGACCCGCTCTATGGCGAACTCGTCGGGCTTGAACTGGGTGATGATCTCGCTCACCCCGTCATACACCTGCTTGAGGCGCGACGGCAGCTCGCCCAGGTCGGTGCGGATGCAGCCGGAGCCCAGGTATTCCGCCTTGCCTGCGACTATGCGGATAACGCCGTAACCTGTGATCCGGGAACCCGGGTCTATGCCCAAAATAATGCTCATGACACTCTGTTGCTCTGAAAGCAGTTCATGGGCGCCAAGATAGCAAACAAGCGTCCGCTTGGCTCGCGCGGCGGCGCCCTCGCCGGCTGACTGCGCAGGGATCCGTCATCTTGTACAGTGGTCTGCCTGTTCCTTCACCCGTGCGGGCCCGCCAAATCAGGCACGGCAGGCGCAGGGAAGGGTCAGCACGCCAGCGCCACCAGCCGCTCGGCCAGTCGATGGCCGTGCAGATAGCTCTCAATCAGAGTCCCATCGGCCTTGCCCACCTCGATTTGCCGATACCAGTGATCGAGCATAGCCACGAAGCCCCGCTGGGCCAGTACCGGCTGCCAGTCGTCCGGTGCCAGGGTCTGCAACGCCTTGTCCCGGGCAATCGTGCCCCGGGTGCTGTTTTCCAGGTGCAGGGAGAGATTGTCGCCGTAAGCGTCGACACGCTCCTCCGTGATACCGGCGCTGCGGTTCATGCTACCGCTCACCGCCACCTGCCCGCTTTGCCAGGCCACACTCACTCCGGCCAGCAATTCGGGCTGCTGACTGCTGCGCCGCAGCACAGCATGCAGATCCCCGGTAGGCGCGCCGCCATAGAAACAGAGGCTGTCGAGCACATGGATAAAGTCGTCGAACAGGAACTGGCGCGGCAGCCCCGGCAAGGCGTGTCTGTGTTTTTGCCAGTTAAGCTCGGTGAGCGGCTGATTATCTGTACGGACGGCGCTCATGGCGGGCAGATAGCGTCGGTTGAAGCCGACAAACAGCGGGCAATCCTGCGCCAGGGCGAGGTTGGCGAGCGCCTCCACCTCGGCTGCGTTGTCACAGAGCGGCTTGTCGACAAAGGTAGGGATGCCAGCACGCAGGCACTGCTCGGCAATCTCGCGGTGAACGGCAGTAGCTGCGTGGATCATCACGGCATCCGGGCGGCTCCCTAGCAGCCCATCCACCTCGGTAAAGCATTCGGGGATCCGGTACTGGCAGGCCAGCTTGCCCAGCACTGCCGGATTGCGGGTACAGAGCAGCGGGGTGACCCGCTCGTCGCTGGCCAGCAGCGGCAGATAGGCCTTCTGGGCGATATCACCAAGGCCAATCAGGGCAATGCGCATGGGAACTCCTTTTCATGAGTGCGATGGCAGACAGGATAACATCCGGTGCTTTCTATTCGAGCTCTTTCCCCAGCCCCTTGGTCTGCTCTCTGGCATCCAACCATTTGCCCACTCTGGCCCCCAGCCCGGAGCAGAGCAGCGCCGTTACGGCGGCCCAGAGCAGCTGGTTGCCATCAAAGTCCGCCTGCCCATAATTCAAGAAAACTCACTGGCCTGGAAATTAAATCCTACACTTTACACATTTACTGAATTAAAAATGAAAAATGTATTAGACAAGAGAACGATAGATATCCAATATTTATCACAAAGTCACACATTGCTCGAAAAGGTGGGCATACTATATTTTCCAACCACAGATTCTCATCACATAGTCCACAAAAATTTCCCATAATCACAAAATTTAATTCAATCCTTTATAGACTTCATGTATTGAAAGTAGCGTGAACATCAGATATGGAAAATGCCAAACCTAAATTACCCTCTAGCTCCAGGCTGTATCGCATTAAAAATGGATCAAACTAAATAACTTAGCTACATGCTCATAAAAAACCCAACCTCTAAGAATTTAATTCAATATTTTGCAGATTTACTTATAAGCAGTAGCATAAAGCCAGATAGGAACATTACCTTACTCCATACACAATCTTTCACAGCAATGCTACTGCGATATGTTACATTGACGCCTATTAATCAGCAGAGTATCTTCCCACTTCCTAAAAATAATTCAAAAGCCTATGTATTATGGAAGCAGTTCTCCCATCAAATAAAAAACAAAGATACGTCAATTTCGCCGCTGATGTTTTTGCACTAAATACTTTTTGTTATTTTATATCCATACCAATAGAACTAGGTTTTGCACAGATGAGTTTAGCAACTCACCTGCATGCTAGACTCATTGGACTGTTTATAATAACATCAACAGCAAGACCCTTCGGTATTTGGCGCGATTGGATTTTCAGGAAGTGTAGATTAACAGAACAAAATAAAGGCATGCTTCCTTATTTAGTTGACACATTTGCCTATCTATCATTTGAAATGCCATTATATTTGATCAACCTATCAGTAAGCGGTGCTTCCTCCGAGCAGATGCTCAGGAGTGCCCTTATATTTTGCTTGATCTCTGGTGTTGTCGGACGGCCATACGGAATTTATCGTTCCTTTCTCAGAAAAAAAATCTTCAAAATAAAAAACAACTATAATTAAGGTAGCTATAAATGAATATAAAACCTCTTATTTCCAGTGTCAACCTCAAGGAAAATGTTATTATTGATTGTGGTCATATTGCTATTTTTTCAAAAGATAACGGTTATTCATTTGGGAGATTTGGAGAGCCCAGCACTCAAGAAATGAATACTCTAACTATAGGAATTGAATTATTGCTCCATCTGAGAAAAAGTGGTCACAAAGCTACACTAAGTATCTGTTTATCAGACTTGGCTGGGATCACCGGGGGGAACCAAGAAAGAAGCTCTATTCTTAACGACTTCAAAGATGGTATTAAGAATCCATATTTACCAGAAGAATATAAAAAAGCCCTAGAAGAAAATAGCCTAACTGTAGATGATGTGATCCTAAACTTGCAATCTAAGGGCAATGAGAAGTTTAAAAAAATCATTCGTAGGGTTCGCTCAAATATTATTAAAACATCTGAAGAACCAGCTAACAGTAAAAATTTTTACAAAAAATACAATGCTTTATTCTTGACCTCAGGTAATAACGATATTTTTTCTTTATCCACCCCATTTTTGGCTAATACAAACATTGAGGATCAATATTTTCAGGGAGACTGGTGGAAAGATGAAGATAACAAAATTAAAGATAGCGTGTTAAGCACTCTCCCATTCATTAGACTTAAGAAAAACCCTATTATTAACCTATATGAATCAGGTGGAAAAGTATTATGTCCAGCCACATATAGCGGATTACTTAGTCACTTTGATAACAATGTTGATCACATTGCGATCTATGCACGCGGTGATGATGAATTCATTGGAGAAAAAATAATTCGAGGTGTTATTGCATCAAATATTCTTTCTGATGAATTTTCAAGAAACTGTATTCAAGTTATTGTTTCAAAAACTGGGAAGCTAGAAGTATCAATCATACGTGAGAATGAAATAAAACATTGCAAATGTGAATATGAAACATTCACTTCAAAAATTTCAAAAAAAATTTCTTTTAATAATATGGTAGTGATGTAATTTAACATGATATATTTTGACAATGCAGCATCCGCGCTCCCACTCTCAAGCGCTGTAAATTTTATTCCTCAGTATGGTAACCCCTCAAGCAACCATAAAGCAGGCAATGATAGCCATCAAATAGTTAATAACGCCAGACAATTACTTTCTGATATTTTTGGTGGCGATACTGGAAGCTATTATTTCACTTCAGGCGCAACCGAGTCAGCCAATCTAGCCATTCAAGGATATTGTCGATTCTTGAGAAAAATCGCCTCAACTCGTGATGAAATTATAGTTTCCGCAGTGGAGCATCCAGCTGTGTTCAATACTGTACACGAAATGGGGAAACAAGGATTTACAGTTCATGTATTAAATGTTGATAAAACCGGCGTAATTAACATTCCTGAGCTAAAAAGCCTAATAAATAACAAGACCGCTTTGGTGTGCATAATGGGTGTTAATAATGAGACAGGCGTGATTCAACCCATCAATGATGCTTTCCAGTGTGTCAAAGACATCGATATTGGCATAGTAACCATATGTGATATGGTTCAATATCTGACGAAAGTAAATACAGAACTTGACCTAGACAATATTGACTGTTTTTTTGCTTCAGGCCACAAACTTGGTGCAGCTAAAGGGATCGGCTTTTTATATTTAAATGAAAAGGTCATGATCGCCCCTTTATTTATAGGTGGTGGTCAAGAAAGTGGCTTACGACCAGGAACAGAAAACCTTTATGGTATTGAGTCATTGTCAAGAGCCCTAAAAGAACACTCACTGAAAAGTAGTACGTATCAGAGACACGTTCACCTTTTAAAAAAACACCTTCTTAATAGTCTTGAAGATACCGGTGTTAATTATCAATTAAATACACTAAATGCCCTAACTTCTGACTATATACTGTCACTTGCGTTTCCAGGTCAAGATGCAGGTCACTTAGCAAACTATCTGGCAAACAAGGGGGTATGCATTTCAAGAGGTTCTGCATGCAGTAGTACATCCGAAAAACCGTCTAGAGTATTGAGTTCGATGATGCTTGATCGTAAGACCATAAACTCCACAATCAGACTTTCATTTTCACCTTACAATACTGTAGATGATGTAAATATGTTCTGCACACATATTATTGAGTATAATGTAGCAACAAATAATATTTCAGTGAAATCTGAATCCAATTAGAATAATCACCGCGCAGGTCCAGGAATTGCTCTTATGGGATAGTTTATCCACCAGTTCACCATGACCGGAACCTTGCGCGGTGGACTTACCGCAGAGAAGGCTTTGAATAGATTTCCCAGACCTATTCCCAGATCTCCATAGCAGAAACGCTCCGAGAGAAAGGCGTATAACCCCAAAAGGTGGGTGTCCCAGATTTCCGTCCCAGTTTAAAAGTCAGCGAGTAATCACGCTGTATCCGTTTCACACCTTGTCCCATCGGGCTCTCCATTTATGTGGGAGAAAGGTGTAAACCATATTCAGGACGGGACATTTCAAAGAAAAAAGGCACCAGCAGATTGAAACCGATGATCCCGAGCAGCAGCCCAAGGCCGCTGCCCACCTTCTCCCTGCGGGATCGCACCTTTAACGCCATCTGATTGCTCCTGTTGAGATGAGATAAGGGGTACCTATCGCCCCAGCCGGTCTACCCGGCAAGATAACAAAGCCTCCCCCGATAGGGACAGCCATCTTTTGGGGCGATAGAAATAGCCACATATGCTCCTTTCATATCCATTTGCTGATCCAGTTCAAAAAACGATGAGATTCTGACGGGTGTGTCATTTAAAGGCTCGCCTAGACAATTTCGTTTGGCCTACCATAGCCATCCAGAACCTGTTGAGCTGCGATGGGTTGCTGCTAGCGCGGGTCAAGGGAGCATATTGGAAGCTGTAATCCATGGGCGGTAGCGTACGATTCTGTAGCGCTATAACTTGCTCAGAACTGTGGGTGTCCCAGATTCCATGCTGGGAGCTAACCCCGTGCGGTAACTATTTTGTCTGCAGAAGGGAGTTAAGATGCCTGTGAACTATTTCCGGATGAAAGGGATACTTTTTGTGTGAACCAAATAGGATTATATAGATATAAGATGGAAATTATTTCGACCATGCTTCAAAAACTTCATTATTTATAGCATAAAAAGAACATATGTTTTCAGCATGGACATCAACAGCCTTATCACCAAGGTAATGGCAAAAAGCACAAGAGAGCTATTTATAATATGAATCTGAACGATGGCGAAATCCTAAAAGTACGTCAGGTTAGATGGAAGTCACCATTATCTCGAAAGATTGAAGATTTTTCAAAATTAATAAGCGCTGATGAGGTATTTCATCAGTACTTTGGTGAAAAGTACATAAATGAATTGACGGTTAGATCAAAAGCTATTACCCAGTTGATTTTTAAATTGGGATTAATATATACATTATTGATGTTTTCATTATATGCTGCTCAAAACATTAATGATTCTGAATTTGAGTTTTTTGGGTATGGTTTTAAAAATTTAAGTAATTACAAAGAAGTTTTACTGCTGCTGGCTGCTATTACCTCTCCCATATCCGCGATCTATAGCGCATATCAAAATTACTTGAATGCCTTGGTAAATGAGTGCATTAAAAAACTGTACCCAGATGCAGCAACCCGAAAGTATTATTCCATTCAATTTGTAGATGGGTATTTTGAATGGCTGCCAAACCATCCTAGGGAAAAGAATGTATATTGGCACAGTTTTACATTATTCTTAATGATTTCTTTTGTTATAATATTAATGTTGCTTTTTTTCACCCTGTTGGCAGGCTCGTTTTTCATTCAACTCGCTGTAATTTATGATATAGCTGTTAATCCATCATCATCAAAATATTTCAACATGTTTGTGCTGTTAGTTTCAATTTCATCGATTCTGCTCTCTTGGTTGATAATAATCATACAACTTCCAATGCCTGAAGTAGACAATAACAATCTCTTTAAATTAGAAGAAATTAAAAAAAGTGATCCTGAAAAATATCAAGTAATTATGGAGAGGATGGCTGATGAAAGTTCAAGGAAAGATGCTATATCAATAATGGTATTATCTTCACTAATATATATCATCACGTTTACATCTATATCAGTGATTTGCTTTTCGGAATCGCTAGACAATCTAACACTTTTTTTATCTAAAGCTTTACCAGGGGTTTTTATTGTTCTATTTTTGTCAAGGATAGTGATTAGGTTTTTTAGGAGAAAAATACTAAATGCATTTTTTGAAAAGCACCCTAACGAGACCCCACATAGATTGCAGGATTTTATTACTGTCACTAAAGTTCTCAATCTAAATAGATTTATAATTCCATTAATTTTCTCTTTTATATACTCTTTTTATGCATTAAATAAGATGCTACTTTGGTAAATAAAATTCGTAATTCAGCAAGTGGATTCATCTATCTCAAAAAGGAAGTGTCGGATCTCGCCTTTCAGAGTGAGCAATAGCTATAGCAATTTGAACAATTTGCTTCACGACCTTGTGATTAGATGTTTGATGGAAGTGTAATTTATGGAAGAGAGATGCCACCATATGAGGGTTAATTTACACTGTGAGAAATGAGCTTAAATAAATTTACATTGTCGATCCATTAATAACTTAAAAGAGGCGTTAGGTTAATGTTAAAAATAACACTCACTCTGCTGCTTATAATGATAACTATTTATTGGATTGGCGAAAAAGTCAGGAAAAATAAAAAAATTGATGCATTTATAACAGCACTAGAAGAAAATTATTCAAAACTAAATAATCATCTTGAGGACTCCAGTATTATAAATGGTTTACGCTATCTTCGTCGTGCATATGGTTGGCTAAGTATTCTGATTTTCGCCTCCCTTTTTATCCTTCAAAGATTATCTCAACCAAACTCAGCAAACTATCAACCTATATTTTGGTTGTTTGTGTTTGCCTTTATGGGATGGTTCTCTATCAAATGGGTTGTTGACCACAAAAAAACAGTCACTGAATTTGTAAGAGATAATCTATTAATAGTTTTTGGCCCTCTTATTATGGGGGTGTTTGATTTAGTTTTTAATACACCATTAACGAGAATTCTGTTTACAATTGTTAAAGATATTGCTGTGGTATTCAATATTCAAACTGCGGAGATATCAAACCCTCTTGCTATAGGTGGTACTATATCACTGGTACTTATTGCATTCTTCAGTATTTATTATTTGGTCACTTGGGCCGTCACAGCTCCTGTGTTTTTAGTTTCAGTATTCGCAGTGTTGCTTCCTATTCAATTTGCGCGCTTTTTGGCTCGTATCGATCGAAGTAATACTTTTCTTTGGTTTACTATATGTCTGATGATTATAATTACATTATGGCTGTCACAATTATAAATTTAACTATCGGACCTAGCTGATCCGATATTGGAAGTATCGAGAGATTAAAAAAAGGCGACCATCCGGTCGCCTTTTTATTTTCTATCACTTTCCCAATCAGGAAATATCACCGAGCCGGTCGCTTGGCTGCTCCGCCTTTGGCGGCAGGTTTGGCAGAGCCAGCGCGGGTTGGGGTCTTGCCCTTATGGGCGGGTTTCCCGGCCGGTTTGCCCTGACCTGCGCCTTGGGAAGCTGGCTTGCCGTTGCCGCCCGCCCCTTTAGGGAGCTGGGAGCCTACTGGCTTGCCATTGCCCGCCTTGCCGCCCTTGCTGGCGGCAGGGGTGTCGTTGCGAGCCTTGCCTTGCGAGGCGACAGCCACTGCGCCCTTACCGGCAGAGGCACCCTTGCCAGCCCCATTGCCACGCTGATGAACGATATTGCTGTGGCGGGTCAGGGCTGGTTTCAGCCCCTTGTTGATGCTGCGCGAGGCCACCGCCTCACCGCGACCTTCCGGCGGCACCAGGCAGTTGGGACCGTTGCCAATCAGGTGACCCTTGCCCATCTCGAGCAGCGCCTCGCGGATCATGGGCCAGCCGGCCGGATCGTGATAGCGCAGCAGCGCCTTGTGCAGACGGCGACGACGTTCCCCTTTCACCACGAACACGTCCCCGCCCTGGCGGCTCACCTTGTTGAGCGGGTTTTTCTCGGTGTAATACATGGTGGTGGCGTTGGCGAGCGGCGACGGGTAGAAGTTCTGCACCTGATCGAGCTTGAAGTTGTTGGTCTTGACCCAGAGCGCCATGTTCACCATGTCTTCATCCGTGGTGCCCGGGTGGGCCGAGATGAAGTAGGGGATCAGGTACTGCTGCTTGCCCGCCTCTTTGGAATACTTGTCGAACAGCTCCTTGAAGCTGTAGTAGCTGCCCATGCCCGGCTTCATCATCTTGGAGAGCGGGCCCTCCTCGGTGTGCTCGGGGGCAATCTTGAGGTAGCCGCCGACATGGTACTTGGCCAGCTCCTTGATGTAGCGCGGATCTTCCACCGCTATGTCGTAACGCACCCCGGAGGCGATCAGTATCTTCTTGATCCCCTTCACATCCCGCGCCTTGCGATAGAGGTTGATGGTCGGGGTATGGTCGGTATCCATGTGCGGGCATATGGTAGGCCAGACGCAGGAGGCGCGGCGACAGGTCTGCTCGGCCCTGGGGCTCTTGCAGCGCAGCTTGTACATGTTGGCGGTAGGGCCGCCGAGATCCGAGATGACGCCGGTAAAGCCCGGCACCTTGTCGCGGATCTCTTCGATTTCTTTGATGATCGACTCTTCCGAGCGGCTCTGGATGATGCGCCCCTCGTGCTCCGTGATGGAGCAGAAGGAGCAGCCGCCGAAGCAGCCACGCATGATGTTGACCGAGGTCTTGATCATCTCGTAGGCCGGGATCTTCTCCTTGCCATAAGCCGGGTGCGGCACCCGCTGGTACGGCAGGCCGAACACGCCGTCCATCTCGTCGGTTTCCAGCGGGAAGGCGGGCGGGTTGACCCAGATGATGCGATCGCCGTGGGCCTGGGAGAGCGCGCGGGCGCAGCCCGGGTTGGTCTCGTGGTGCAGGATGCGCGACGCGTGGGCGTAGAGCACCTTGTCTTCCTTCACCCGCTCGAACGCCGGCAGCTTCACATAGGTTTTCTCCCATGGCTTCTGCTTGGGCGGCTGCACCAATACCGGCTTGGCTTCTTGCTCCACCGGCGCCGTGCCCTCGTCATCCGAGCAAGGCGCCCCTTCCATATAGGGGTTCATGATGGGGTCGATGCGGCCGATCTGATCCAGCTTGCTCGAATCCACCCCGCGCCACTCGGGCAGCGGCTCCTTGCGGATCACGGCGGTGCCGCGAATGTCCTGCATGGTCTCCATGGTCTCGCCGTTGGCGATGCGGTGCGCCACCTCGATCAGCGGCCGCTCGGCGTTGCCATAAATGAGGATGTCAGCCTTGGCATCGAGCAGGATGGAGCGACGTATGGTCTCGGACCAGTAGTCGTAGTGGGCAATGCGGCGCAGCGACGCCTCTATGCCACCTATGACAACCGGCACCTCTTTGAAAGCTTCTTTACAGCGCTGGGTATAGACCAGAGTGGCGCGGTCGGGCCGCTTGCCGCCTATGTCTCCCGGTGTGTAGGCATCATCGTGGCGCAGCTTCTTGTCGGAGGTGTAGCGGTTGATCATGGAGTCCATGTTGCCCGCCGTCACCCCGTAGAAGAGGTTGGGTTTGCCCAGACGCATGAAGTCATCCTTCGATGACCAGTCCGGCTGGGCTATGATGCCGACCCGAAAACCCTGGGATTCCAGCATGCGGCCTATGACCGCCATGCCGAAACTCGGGTGATCCACATAGGCGTCACCGGTCACCAGGACTATGTCACAGCTGTCCCAGCCGAGTTTGTCCATCTCCGCTCTGGACATGGGCAGGAAGGGCGCAGTGCCGTAGCACTCAGCCCAGTAGCGGGGATAGGAGAAAAGGTGGGTAACCGGCTGCATTTTGAACACCTGGAACAATTCGGGTCGCGCATTATACCGGCAGAGCAGAGCGGGAGCGATGGCTTTTTACCCCTACAGAGCAAGGGGGAAAGGTGAGCCAGTGACTGGCTCGCCTCAATAACGCGGGGTTGAACGGGATCAGGCCAGGACGCGGGCCAGCACTATGCGGCTGTAGTGGCGCTGCAGCAGCTGATAACCCCCGAGCAGACACCAGACCAGGGCCGGCGCCAGGAAGATGGGGTGGGTCGCGAGGCGCAGCATCAGCAACCCCAGCAGGATCAGCGCGAACGGGCGGATCTCGTAGAGCCACAGCGGCCAGCCCTGCTTGCGGGCAGGGAGTGGCTTGTCAATGCGCCTATGGGCACTGCGTCTGAACCAGGCCAGGGAACCGGCCAGATAGAACGCCAGTCCGGCCAGCAGCAGACCCGGTTGCTCGGCAACCCCCAGCAACAGCAAACCGCTGCCCATATAGGCAAAAGGCAGCGGCTCATAGATAGCAGATGGCAACATAGCTCACCTCAAGGTTAAAACTGGTTACATATTAACCGTCGGCTGCAGTGATACCATCCGCTTTCTGCGGCTTGCACCTATATGGGTGTAGGTATCAGGCAGCCGGTTTATCCTCGGCTTTCACCGCCAACTCGGCTGCCAGCGCCTCGTCCACCAGCAGATCCCGCGCCCCTGTCATGCCCGCCCGTTTGGCCAGCAGATGATAGATGGCAGGCACCATCAGCAGGGTCACCAGGGTCGCGAGAGACAGCCCGAAGAACACCACTGTCCCCACCGCCATCCGGCTCTCGTAACCCGCCCCCATGGAGAGCATCAGCGGCACTGCCCCTATGATGGCGGTCAGCGACGTCATCAGAATGGGCCGCAGGCGGCGCACCGAGCCGGCAATGATGGCCTCATCGAACGCTTCCCCACGCTGGCGAAGCTGGTTGATGAACTCCACGATCAAGATGCCGTTCTTGGTCACCATGCCGATCAGCATGATCATGCCGATCTGGCTGTAGATGCTCAGCTCCTGTCCTGTCAGCCAGAGGCCGAGCAGACCACCGAAGATGCCAAGGGGAACCGTCACCATGACCACAGCCGGGGTCAGCATGCTCTCGAACTGAGCCACCAGCACCAGATAGACCACCAGCAGGGCCAGACCGAACACCATCACCATCTCGCCCTGGTTATCGCGATAATCCTTGGACTCACCGGCGTAATCCACCGTCATGCCGCTCGGCAGATTGGCATTGGCCCAGCCATCGAGGAAGTCCAGCGCCTCGCCCAGGGTGCGATCCGGCGCCAGATCGGCGGTGAGGGTCACTGCCTTCTGCCGCTGGTAGTGGTTGAGCCGCTGCGGGCTTGCCACCTGTTTGACGGTGGCCAGGGTGGAGAGACTCACCATCTCGCCACTGGCAGCCTTGAGATAGATACGGCTGAGATCGGACACGCCGTTGAAGTCGTGCTGATTGGCGCGCAGATAGACGTCATACTCCTCGCCCCTGTCCACATAAGTGGTCTGGCTCACGCCGCCAAGCAGGGCCTGCAACGAACTGGCCACGGTCGACACTGGAATGCCGAGCTGGCTGGCCCTGTCACGCTCTATGGTCACTTGCAGCTCGGGGGTCTTCTCGGCGTAGTCGAGATCCGGCATCGACATCAGGCCGCTCTGGGCCGCCGCCTCTTTCAAAGCCAGCCCCTGCTGGTAGAGCTCGGCATAGTCGGAGCCCTGCAGCACGAACTGGACGGCCGCGGTGGAGCCGCCCCGAAAGCCCGGCTGGAAGGTGCGGATCATCACATCAGGGATCCCCGCCAGTCGTCCACTCAGGGACTGGGCAAACTGGGTGGCGGTTTCGTCCCGCTCGGCCCAGTCGGTGAGCTGAATGATCGCCATCCCGGTCTGATCGCCGCCACGACCGAAGGCCGGGGTACTGAAGCTCATGGCCTGCACCACGCCCTTGCCCAGCAGCGGCATGATGGCGGCCTCCACTTGCTGCATGTTGCGCTTCATCCGCTCTATGCTGGTGCCCTCGGCCCCCTTCACGAACACATAGAGCACACCCCTGTCTTCGGTGGGGGTCAGACTGGTGGGCAACTGGCCAAACAGGGCGCCGATGCCGCCAAGGCAGAGCAAGAGCACCAGCGGCGTCCAGGCCGAACGACGCAGCACCCAGCCCAGCAGGCGTCGGTAGTGTTTCTCCACCCAGCCGAGGCCGCGATCGAGCGCCGCCGTCAGCACATTGGGTTTGTCTACGGAGCGCATCAGCCAGGAGCCCATGGCCGGCGTCAGGGTCAGTGCCACCAGGGAGGAGAAGAGCACGGCCAGGGAGAGCAGGATGGCGAACTCGGTAAAGAGCCGCCCCACCATGCCATCCATGAAGGCGATGGGTACAAACACCATCACCAGCACGGCCGTGGTCGCCACCACGGCAAAGCCCACCTCACGGGTGCCGTGCCAGGCCGCCATCAACGGTGGCTCACCCCGTTGCAGGTGATGGTGAATGTTCTCCACCACCACTATGGCGTCATCCACCACCAGACCGATGGCGAGAATAAGGGCGAGCAGTGTAATGAGGTTGATGGAAAAACCGAGATACCAGGCACCGATAAAGGCGGAGATCAGCGACACAGGGACCGTAATGGCCGGGATCAGGGTAGTGCGCCCCTGCCCCAGGAACAGATAGAGCACGGCCACCACCAGCACGGCGCTGATGGCCAGCGTCTCGTACACCTCGTCGATGGCCTGCTTGATGAAGATGGTGGAGTCATAGTCGACCTCGAGCTTGGCCCCTTCCGGCAGGAAGCGCTGCATCTCGGCGACCTTCAGCTCGATGCCCTGGGCCACCGCCAGGGGGTTGGCGGTGGACTGGGCGACTATGCCGATCCCCAGACTCTCGCGACCATTGCGCTGATAGGCGCTGTCTTCGTTCTTGGCGCCCACCTCCACATCGGCGATGTCCGCCAGATAGATGCTCTGACCGTTGTCGGCACTGCGCACCTGCAAGGCCTGGAAATCGGCGGCTGTGTGGTAGAGGCGGGCAATCTGCACCGCCATCGTCATGCTGTTGTTGCGAATTTCGCCGCCCGGCAGCTCGATATTCTCCCGCTTGAGGGCATCCTGCACGTCCGCCACCGTGATGCCACGGGCCGCCATGTCCGCCGGGCGCAGCCGCACGTACATCACCTGGGTCAGATCGCCGGAGAGGGCCACCTCGCTCACCCCGTCCACCAGACTCAAGGGGTCGACCAGCACGCGGTTGGCGTAGTCGGTCATGGCGGTACGGTCCATCTGGGTGCTGCTGAAGTTCAGCCAGACAGCGACATCGCCGTTGCCGTTGTCCTTGGTGACCATGGGTTCATCCACGTCGTCCGGCAGCCTGGGCCGGGCACGGGAGAGGGCATCGCGCACATCCGAGGTGCCCTCCACCATGTTCCAGCCGAGCTTGAACTCCACCGTGATGACGGAACGCCCCTTGCGGGTCACCGAGTTGATGTTCTTGATACCGCTGATGCCGGAGAGCTGATCCTCGATGGGCTTGGTGACCTGGCTCTCCATGACGGCGGGTGCCGCCCCCTCGTACATGGTGGTGATGGAGACGGATGGCGTCTGCACATCCGGCATCTCGCGCACCGTCAATTTGCTGAAAGCCACCAGACCGAACACGGTCAAGAGGGCACTCAATACCACAGCCACCAAGGGGCGACGGACAGATACATCGGAGAGCCACATCAGCCTTTGACCTCCGCCAGATCGTGCACACTGATGCCGTCACGCAGATTGACCAACCCCTCTACCACTATGCGATCGCCGACCTTCAAGCCCTCCGTGACCCACACCTCTTCACCATGGGTATCCCCCAGCACCACTGCCACCCGCTTGACCCGACCATCGGGCTCGAGGCGATAGACGAAGCGCTGTTCACCGGCGTACTCCACCGACTGGGCGGGGATCAGGGTCATCTTCTGGGGCGGCAGGGAGAGCTCCACATTGAGCAGCATGCCGGGCCGCAACTGACCGTCAGGATTGGGAATGATGACTCGGGCCTTGATGTTCTGGGTATCGTTGGACACCCGGCTGTCGAGGGTCTCCAGCACGCCATGAAACGATTGTTCCGGCCAGGCCGAGCTGGTGGCTGTCACCGCCATGCCGGGGCGCAGCAGGGAGAGGTAGCGCTCGGGCACCGCCAGATCGAGCCGCAGCCTGGCAAGCTCATCCAGATGGAGCAGGGTGTCACCACTGTTGACCAGGGCCCCTTCACTCAAGTCGATGAGGCTGACGGAGCCGTCAAACGGCGCTTGCAGGGTGCGCAAGGAGAGCTCGTAACGTGCGGCATCCACCCTTGCCTGTACCTGTGCAACCACAGCCTCCTGCCCCTCCAGCTCAGACTGGGTCACGGCGCCGCGCGCCACCAGCCGGCGCATGTCCCGCAGCTTGCGAGCCTCATCGCGCGCACTGGCACTCTGCTCGGCGAGCTCCGCCTGCTGCTTGCCTGCATCCAGCGCTATCAGGGTATCGCCCTGCTTGACCTGCTGACCGGAGCGCACCGCTATCTTGACGATACGCCCTGTCACCTCGGGGCTTATCACCACGGAGCGATTGGCGGCCAGCTTGCTCACCAGCTTGATGGAGGGTTCAGCCAGACTCTGCTTGACCGTTTGCGCCCTGATATTGACCTGCTTGGGCTGGGGTTTGCTGACAGCTTCACCGTTACGGTAATACCAGACACCCAGCATCAGCAGGGAGAGACAGGCGATCGACAGCCACATACGCATTTTCATCAAGCAATCCATGAAATTAGGGAAAAAGGAGGCACTTCATCAATGATGGGCATCATGTTACCCCCTGACTATGCCGTGACTATGTATAAATGTGACAAAACGTAACAGAAGCGGTGGAAGATCACCGAAATCGTCGCCACAGGAGACGTTCTTGATGGTTCTGCCCTAAACTGATGAACCGAACCAGTCCAGATCAGGCCAGGCCGCCTATGCCAGAGAAACGCATCCATATCGTCACACGCCGCCTGCAATGGCTGCTGGGCTCCCTCGTCATACTGCTGCTTGCCCTCACCCTCCATCAGACTCTGAAACAGGTCACCGAACTCAACGAGCGCGATACCCTCAACATCGCGGCCCGTTTGCGATCCCAATTCCAGCAGATGGAAACCGTGCTCGAGGCCATGCGTGGCCAGGCCGAGGAGCGGCTGCGCAGCAATCCGCAATCGGCGCTGACTCGCCAGCTTTATCAAGCCCTGCACACAGATCCTGAGCAGGGATTCTCACTGGACAAGGTTCCCGCCAACCTGCCCGCCGGGCTCAGCGGCAATCTGACCGGGCTGGGCCGACTGCCTGCCCCTGGCAGCGAGCGAGAAGCCAGACTGCATCTGGCGCTCAGTCTGTCACCCCTGCTCTCCACCGCCAGCAAGCTGCTGGGGGACAAAGTCGCCTGGGTCTATTTCACCGGGGTAGATGACTTTATCTATCTCTACCCCTGGATCCCCTCAAGCGAGTTTCGCTTTCATCGCGCCATCTATCTGAAATCTTACTGGCAGGATGCCCTGAAACAGCAAAACCCCAGCCAGCGCGCCATCGTATCGCGCCCCTACGAAGATTTTGCCGGTATGGGGCAGATGATTTCTCTGTCACAACCCATAGTGAAGGATCAAACGCTGGTGGGGGTCATCAGCATAGATGTGCTGCTCACGCGACTCGATCGGCTGCTGCATGAATCCACCCCCGCCATTGGCAGCCTGTTTTTGGTCAACCAATACCAGCAGATCCTGGCCAGCAGCGCGCAGGGGGCTGACTTTGTCCCAAAGTTCCAGACTGACAGGCATGGTTACCAGTGGCGGCAAGGAGCCCTCCAACTGGTCCAGACTATTCCTGATACGCAACTCACCCTGATCCACCGTATCTCGCTGACCGCACTCACCCAGGCCCTGTTCTGGCATTCACTCCCTTCCCTGATCACCATCCTCTTCATGATGTGGGCGGCGCTCTCCAGCCTCAAGGCCCGTCGTCTGAACCGGCAGCTCGACTATTTATCCAGTCACGATGCCCTGACCGGCACCTACAATCGCCACTATTTCGATGAATTCGAGCGCCTTCATCTGCGAGCCAAAGCCCGTGAAGTCGGAGTGGTCATGTTCGATTGCGATCACTTCAAACAGGTCAACGACCGCTTCGGTCACGAGGTTGGCGATCAGGTGCTGATCCGGCTGGTCACACTCTGCCAGCCGCTGCTGAAGAAAGAGGATGCCCTGATCCGCTGGGGTGGCGAGGAATTTCTGCTGCTCGCCAGAGGGAGCGAGCCCCTCGAACAACTGGCCGAGCGGCTGCGCCTGCAAATAGCAGAACATCCATGGGAGGAGATAGCGCCAGATCTTGCGGTCACCATCAGTCTGGGCTATCACCATTGCCGTGCCGGGACTCCACTGAAGGAGGCTATCCACCGGGCGGATCTCGCCCTCTATCAAGCCAAAGCCAATGGACGCAATCGAAGCGAAGGCTGGCAGGATGACGGCGCCAAAAACACGGGGTAAGCTGGGAGCCTCACTCACCTCAGGAGAGACAAAGTGTCACGAAAACCCCGCGTGGGATTGGCTCTGGGCAGTGGTGCTGCCCGAGGATGGGCCCATATCGGCATCATACGGGCGCTGGAGCGCCTGGGCGTCAAACCGGATCTGGTGGCAGGTTGCTCCATCGGCAGCTTTGTCGGTGCCGCCTATGCTGCTGGCGAGCTGGACAAGCTGGAGTCCTGGGTGCGCGGCTTCAGCCGGTTGCAGGTGGTCAGCCTGCTCGACCCCGCCCTCTCCGGCGGGCTGTTTCGCGGGGAAAAGGTATTTGGCATCGCCGCCAATCACCTGGGCGACCCCGTCATCGAGAGCCTGCCCCTTCCTTTCGCCTGCGTTGCCACCGAGCTTGATACCGGCCGCGAGATCTGGTTGAAAGAGGGGCCGCTGCGCCAGTGTGTGCGCGCCTCCTGCGGCATGCCTGGCATACTCACCCCCACCCTGGTCGAGGATCGCTGGCTGGTAGATGGCGCCGTGGTCAACCCCGTGCCCATTTCGCTGGCCCGCGCCATGGGTGCCGAGGTGGTGATCGCCGTCAACCTCAACGCCGACATGCACCAGCCCTGGACAGATGAACCGGACGAGCCCGTCACCGGCAACCGCTTCAGTCAGTGGCTGAACCGGGGTGATGGCCCCAATACCCCTGGGATGTGGAGCGTAATGACGGGTTCCATCAACATAATGCAGGAACGCATCACCCGCGCCCGTATGGCGGGGGATCCTCCCGAAATCCAGCTCTGCCCGCGCCTTGGCAGCTTCTCCATCATGGACTTCCACCGGGCCTCCGATGCCATCAACGAAGGGGAAGCCTGTGTCGAACGCAACATGGAGCAACTCAAGGATGAGCTTTCCCGCCTCGGCTTGATTTGACGCCAGGTGCCAACCTGACGAGCCCATAAAAAAGAGCGCCAGCGGCGCTCTTTTTGCTTTCTTGCGGCGGGCAAGCCATCAGAACAGCCCCAGCCCCTTTAACATCACGATCAGGATCAGCAGCGGTGACACATAACGGATGATGAAAAACAGCGGCTTGAGGATGGCCAGCTCCAGTTCGCCGTCGTTGATCAACGCCGCCTTCATCCGCTCGAAACCCCATACCCAGCCCACGAACAGGCAGAGGAAGATACCGCCAAGGGGCATCAACACATTGGATGAGACGAAGTCGAACAGATCGAAGAAGGTCTTGCCGGCGATCTGCACCTCTGCCAGTGAGCTGTTGGAGAGCGCGCAGGTCGACCCGACGGCCCCCAGCACCAGCAAGTTGAGCAGGGTCGCCTTGGGACGGCTCATGTGAAAACGCTCGGACACCACAGACACAGGGACTTCCAGAATGGAGAGCATGGCGCCGGTGGCCGCAATGGCGGAAAGCACGAAGAACAGCACCATGAACAGGTGACCGAAGGGTATGCTGGCGAACACGGCTGGAATCGTGATGAACAGCAGGGAGGGACCCGCCGTTGGCTCGAAGCCGAACGCAAACACAGCCGGGAAGATGGCGATCCCCGCCAGCATGGAGACGAACAGATCGGCGCACATCACCCGGAAGGTAGTCAGCGGTATATTCTGATCATCCCGAAAATAGCTGCCATAGGTCATCATGCAGCCCATGCCGATGGAGAGCTTGAAAAACGCCAGCCCCATGGCGGTCAGCACCACACCGGCGGTGATCTTGGAAAAGTCCGGCGAGAACAGAAAATGCAGCCCCTGACTCGCCCCTGGCAGGGTCAGACTGCGAATGCCGATCACCAGCAGCAGGATGAAGAGCACCGGCATCAGCTTCTTGGTAACAGCCTCGATCCCTCTGGAGACCCCCATCAGCAGTATGCCCCCCATCAGCGCCAGTACCAGCCACTGCCAGAGCAGACTCTGTAGCGGATTGGTGATAAGCGCATTGAAGGCTGCCCCCGTGACCGCAGGATCGGTTGACAGTATCTCGCCGCTGGCCGCCTTGAAGATATAGGCAAACACCCAGGCCGCGACCTCGGAATAGAAAGACATGATGAGGAAGGCCGCAACCACCCCCATCAGGGCAATCAGCCACCAGGGCTGGCCCTTGGGTGCCAGCTTGCTCAAGGTCGTCACCGCATCGGCTTTGCCCTTGCGGCCCAGCATGATCTCGGAAATCATCACCGGCAGACCCACCAGCAGGGTGGCAATGACATAAACCAGCAGGAAGCTGGCGCCACCGTTTTCACCGGTCAGGTAGGGAAATTTCCAGATATTGCCTAGCCCGACGGCAGAGCCCAAAGTGGCAGCAAGGACACCGAATTTGCTGGTAAAGCCATCTCTGGCCTTGGGAAGGATTTGACTCATGCTTGTCTCACTGTGCGCATCATGCAAGGGATACCCCTAATTTCAGGGTCAGAATTTTCTGAGGATTAATCCGGCTTGCCAAGATATTTTCGTTAAAATCCCGGACGAGAGCACAATTAGCCAAATTTAATTAATTGATGTCATTATTTGATGGATAAAAAAATGCCGCCTCAATGGCGGCATTTTTGTCAAAGCCCACTTAAATCAAGCCTTGGCAATATCGTCCGGACCGATCTGGCCGATTTCGGCGACTTTTTTGTCAGCCAGCAGCCAGAGGGTGAACTTGTGCAGTTCCGGGTGATGAGCCAGTGCCACCAGGAAGGCGCCACCTACTTCACGATAACCCAGTTCATAGTTCTTCAGGGTGGTGGGGGGAACGCCCAGCAGATCGGCAAATTTAGGACGGCTCAAACCGACCGCTTCACGGATCTGACGGATCTTCTTGCCAACAGTTACGATATTTGAATTCATATTGTTCCATACTCCGTACGGCGGATTGACTCCACCTTTATTTTTCGCGACGACTCGTAGTCAAGTGTATCAGTTTTGAACGGACTCGTTATGGTCGAGCCTCTATCTTTAATCAGCGTCTTTCGACGACAACCCTTGTAAACCTCGGGGATGGTAATCGCTCAACCGCCTCAGGTAAACAGTCTCGAAAAGAAACCTTTATTGTTGCCGCCAGAATAACTCGTATAATCCGCCAGCTATCCCTAAAGAGTAAGAACTCATGGCGCTTCCCGGCATAATCTCCTGTTTACATCCAGTTTCAGATCCTGAAGCTCTCACCCGCCAGTTGATGCAAGGCCAGCAGACACGCGCCGAAGCGTTCTGGTTACCCGCCAGCATGCATGAACAGGCGGCAGCGGTTTTGACTGCGCTCGATGACAAATGCAGTCTGTTTCTTGAGCAGCCCGTTTCGGACCTCCCCCTGCGCAGTCACGATGGCATGGTGCAAGAAGCGCACACTCTGCTGCTTGGCAACGGCAACCGCATCGCCCTTGCCAAGGTGCCGGGAGATGGAGGCCTGGTGCCAGCCTCCGGGCTCGCCGAAATGGGGCAATGGCTGGAATCGGGTCACCTGCACTTTCGCTGTTCAGCCGCGGTGCAGCCCGTAGCTCGGGCCATCCTCAATATCTGGCCTCTCGACCCCTATCTGGCTCGTCATTTCCTGCTCAGCTTTACCCCTTTACTGTGCAAAGCAACCGACGCCGACTATCTGGCGGTGTTCCAGGCGCGCGAATGTCCCGCCATGGCGCAATCTGACTGGGTTCAGTCCTATATGAAACTCGAAAAGAAGCTGCACAGAGCCTATTTGGATCACTAATTAATTTGGATAAACAGCCAGTTATCCACACGACACAATTTGCCATATGGGCTATTTGTGAGCTTGATCATGTTTTGAAATCGGCATAGAGTGCGCCTCGTCATCGGAATGACATTGGCTGTTCGTGAAGGGTTGATTGCATCCCATGTGATGCCAACCGCTCGCTTGTGCACCAGGAATGAGTGCCTCTCGGATGGAACCGGGATCCCTGCCCGCTTCAACACTGTTGTTCGGCAGAGCCTGCAGCTTACATAAATTAAAAAGTGCGAAGCACGTAACCAACGTGCCATCTCAACGAGGATTTTTTTATGATGAAAATGGCTCCTTCCCTGATCGCCATCGCCATGGCTGCCATGGGTGCAACTGCAGCTCACGCCGCTGATGATATCTACTTCGGTGCCGGTGCCGGTGCTGCTCACTTCAACGGTCTGAACAAGATCGAAGGCGTGAAAAATGGTGAAGAAAACGCTGCGGCGGCCAACGCCTTCGTAGGTTACAACTTCAACGAGTACTTCGGTTCCGAGCTGGGCTACCAGTACGCTGGCCGTGGTAACACCGATGGCAACCGTTACGAGAACCAGGGCGCTACCTTGTCCGGTATCGCTCGTCTGCCGCTGGGCGGCGACTTCTCTGCCTTCGCTGAAGGCGGCGCCTACTGGGCTCACACCGACGGCATGGGCACCAGCGATACCAAAGTATCCCCGCTGGCCGGCCTGGGCGTGACCTACCAGGTAAACGACGCGCTGGATCTGCAAGCTCGCTACCGCTACATGTGGGACGTGGCTGATCTGCACGCCGACAATGTACGCTACAAGTCCAACCAGAGCGTTGCGACCCTGGAAGCCGTATACCACCCGTTCCGCTCTTCCTACGTAGCCCCGGCCCCGGCCCCGGTTGTTGTTGAAGAAGCGCCGGCTCCGGCTCCGATTGTTGAGAAGAACTTTGCCCTGAACTCCGACGTGCTGTTTGCCTTTGGCAAAGACAGCCTGAAGGCCGAAGGCATCGAAGCACTCAACTCCCTGTACCAGCAGATCGTTGACTTCCAGCCGAAAGACGGCAGCGCCGTTGTTGTTGGTTACACCGACCGCATCGGTTCCGACGCTTACAACCAGAAGCTGTCTGAAGCCCGTGCCCGTACCGTTGCCAACTTCCTGGTCAGCAAGGGTATGGCTGCCAGCAAAGTTGCTGTTGAAGGTCGTGGCGAAGCCAACCCGGTCACCGGCAACAAGTGTGATGGCGTGAAAGCCAAAGCTCAGCTGATCTCCTGCCTGGCCCCGGACCGTCGCGTTGAAATCCGCGTATCCGGTGTACAAGTAGTTCAGCAATAATCTGACACCGTTCAGATAATGCGAAAAGGGGATGCCACGGCATCCCCTTTGTCTATCCACTTTCCGCAGCCTGATTAAGAACGCAGCAATTCGCGTCACCTTCTGTCAAACCGTTTCCCCCATCACATTGCCCGCCTGTTCGTGCAAGCCCGCACCAGCGCTGGATATCTGTACAGAAACTTGATCAACCCGAGTCAAAGGAATACAGTAACCCCGCTTGTAAGGCATTGGATGAACTATTAAAAGTGCTTCTTGCCCGGTTAGTTGTCCATGAAGCCAAGGCTTCATGAGTATCCAGGAACCATCCATTTTTTACTTCGTACCACCCGTGGTCAGCCACGGAGGTCGCCGCTGAAATGTCACTTGCGACCGGTATAACTGAAGAGTGCGCAGTACGCCCTAGCACGGCAAACTCAACGAGGATAAAACGATGAAAATGAAAATGGCACCCGCCCTGATTGCTCTGGCCATCGCGGCCATGGGAACTTCTACCGCTCAGGCAGCCGACGATTGGTACACAGGTATCGGTGCGGGTTGGGCTTATGGCCACGACCTGAACGACTTTGGCAAAGACGCCGACAAGGACGCCACTGCGCTCTCCCTGTTTGGTGGCTACAACTTCAATGATTACTACGCTGCCGAGCTGGGTTATCTCTATACCGGTAAAGCGGGTGTCGACGGTGTCGACTTCAAGACCCAGGGTGCCACCCTGTCCGGCCTTGCCCGTCTGCCCCTCGGCGACATCTTCTCCGTGTTTGCTGAAGGCGGTGCCTACTTCAACCACGTCAACGGCAACGGTAACAGCGACAACGGCACAGCGCCGCTGGCGGGTGTTGGTCTGACTGCCAAGCTTTCCGACCTCATCGACGTACAAGCCCGCTACCGCTACATGTGGAACCTGGGTGATGAGCAGAAGACCTGGGAAACCGACATGAGTGTGGCCACCCTGGAACTGGTGATGCACCCGAATCGCACCTCCTATGTGGCCCCTGTCGCTGCGCCAGCGCCCGAGCCGGTACCTGAGCCTGTCGTGGTCGACAAGAGCTTCTCCCTGAGCTCGGACGTGCTGTTTGCCTTTGGCAAATCCACTCTGAAGCCGGAAGGGGTTGCATCGCTGAACACCCTGTATCAGCAAATCGTCGACGTGCAGCCCAAAGATGGCAGCGCCGTTGTCGTCGGTTACACCGACCGCATCGGTTCTGATGGTTACAACCTGAAGCTGTCAGAAGCTCGTGCCCGTACTGTGGCGGACTTCCTGGTCGGCAAGGGTCTGCCAGCTGGCAAGGTATCCATCGATGGTCGTGGCAAGGCCGAGCCCGTCACCGGCACCCAATGTGACGGCATCAAGGCCAAGGCTCAGCTGATCGCCTGCCTGGCCCCGGATCGTCGTGTCGAAGTGCGCGTCACCGGCATTCAGGAAGTGACTCAGTAACAAGCCCTCAAGGCATATGAAGGAGGCCGTCCGGCCTCCTTTTTTATTGTTTTTTTACTGCATTCAGTCCCATCCCGGCGCCATTTCGTGATCCTCTCCCCATCCTTGCCGCCCAACATGGTCAAACACCCTTTATCGCCTATAAATAGTGGTGGTTGTACATAACAGGGCAGGAGCCCTACGACACCACGCATCGACGAGGATACGCGATGAACATAAAACTGAAACCTGTTTGGATTGCTTTGGCACTGGCGAGCACGGGGGCGCTGGCGGCACCGGTCAATGACTGGTACGTCGGGGCTGGTGGAGGCTGGGCCATCGCCCACGATCTGGGTGATTTTGGCAAGGATGCGAGCAAGGACGCCACAGCGCTCACCTTGTTTGGCGGCTACAACTTCACCGAAAATCTGGGGGCAGAGCTCGGCTATCTGTCGACCGGTGACTGGGATGTGCAAGGCACCGACTTCAGCAGCCAGGGGGCCACCCTGTCAGTGATAGGCAGGCTGCCACTGGGTGACGTCTTCTCAGTGTTTGCCGAGGGCGGCGGTTACCTTTACCACGTCAAATCCATCAACGGTGGTGATGACAACCTGGCTCCGCTGGCGGGCCTTGGGCTGACGGCCAAACTGCACGACTGGGTCGATATCCAGGCGCGCTACCGCTATCTGGTCCGGGTCGGTGATGACTCGGACAACGACAAGGTAGGCAGCGGCACCCAGCGCTGGGTGAGCAACATCAGTACCGCCACACTGGAGCTGGTGATCCATCCCAACCGCAGCAAGACGGTCGCACCAGCTCCCGCCCCCGTCCTGGTTCCACCACCGCCTCCCCCCGCCCCGGAACCTGTGGATCAGACCTTCAACCTGAGCTCGGATGTACTGTTCGCGTTCGGCAAGGCAGAGTTGAAACCGGAAGGGATGCAGGCACTGGATGCACTCTACCAGCAGATAGTGGATGTTCAGCCCAAGGATGGCAGTGCCCTTGTGATGGGTTACACGGATCGCATCGGCTCGGATATCAACAATCTGGCGCTGTCAGAAGCCCGAGCAAGCACTGTGGCCAACTTCCTGATCGGCAAAGGTTTGCCCGCCGACAAGGTGAGCATCCAGGGCAATGGCGAGAGCAATCCGGTCACCGGCAGCCAGTGTGATGCCATCAAGGCCAGAGCAGCCCTCATCGATTGCCTGGGGCCGGATCGCCGGGTCGAAGTCAGGGTGACAGGGGTGCAAGGCACTCCCGAAGCACCGGTGGCAGAAGCCGAGATGTAACAGGCCAGACTCGTCAGCCGTGCACAAAAAAGGGATGCCGAAGCATCCCTTTTGCATTTTCGCTTGTTGCACGCAGCGAGAGGGTCAGAAGGAGGTACGGCGATAGCGCCGGTACTCGGGTCGCCAGAAGTTCGCTTCGATGGCCTGATCGATCACCTCGTCCGGGGTCTGTACCGCCTTGCCCTGCAGCATGGCGGTTTTGGCCACCATCTTGGCGATGTAGCGGGAGACCTGATGGATGTCTGCCAGATCCGGCAGCAAGGAACCTTCAGCCCCCTTCACCAGCGGCGAGCACTCCGCCAGGGCGCGGCTGGCCGACATCAGCATGGCATCGGTCACGCGGGTGGCACCGGAGGCGATGACGCCAAGGCCTATCCCCGGGAAGATGAAGGAGTTGTTGCACTGGGCGATGACGTAACGCTTGCCCTTGTACTCCACGGGGGCGAACGGGCTGCCGGTGGCGACCAGCGCCTGACCGTCGGTCCAGCGAATGAGATCCGCCGGTGTCGCTTCCACCCGTGAGGTGGGGTTGGAGAGCGGGAATATGATGGGACGGGTGCAGTGCTTGTGCATCGTCTTGACCACCTCTTCGGTGAACAGACCAGGCTGGCCGGAAACCCCGATCAGGATATCCGGGCGACCATGCTCCATCACCTCCAGCAGGGAGATGTTGTCCCCCACCGGCCAGTCAGCGATGCGATCCACCGGCTGGGAGAGGCGACGCTGGAAATCGAGCTGGTTGGGGATCTTGTCGGTAATGAGACCAAAACGATCCACCATGAAGACCCGGCCACGGGCCTGGGCGTCGGTCAGCCCTTCGGCCTTCATCTGCGCCACTATCTGCTCGGCGATGCCGCAACCTGCACTGCCCGCACCGAGGAAGGCGACCCGCTTCTCGGAGAGCTTGGCGCCGGAGGCCTTGCAGGCGGCGATCAGGCTGCCGAGCGTCACCGCGGCCGTGCCCTGAATATCGTCGTTGAAGCAGCAGAGCTCGTTCTTGTAACGGTTGAGCAGCGGCATGGCGTTGTTCTGGGCGAAGTCCTCGAACTGCAGCAGGATATCGGGCCAGCGACGCTTGACCGCCTGGATGAAGGCATCGACGAACTCGGCATACTCTTCCCCCGAGATGCGCGGATTGCGCCAGCCCATGTAGAAGGGGTCGCTGAGCAGTTGCTGGTTGTTGGTACCCACGTCCAGCACCACAGGCAGGCAGTAAGCAGGCGAGATGCCGCCACAGGCGGTGTAGAGCGACAGCTTGCCGATGGGAATGCCCATGCCGCCGATCCCCTGATCCCCCAGACCCAGGATCCGCTCGCCGTCGGTGACCACTATCACCTTGACGTTCTGCTTGGTGGCGTTTTGCAGCATGTCATCGATCCTGTCCTTGTCCGGATAGGAGATGAAGAGACCGCGGGCGCGGCGATAGATGTTGGAGAACTCCTCGCACGCCTTGCCCACGGTCGGGGTGTAGATGACGGGCAGCATCTCGGTCAGGTGGTTGTGCAACAGACGGTAAAAGAGCGTCTCGTTGGTGTCCTGGATATTGCGCAGATAGATGTGCTTGTCCAGATCGTTGCCAAACGCCATGAACTGGCGGTAGGCACGCTCGGCCTGCTCTTCGATGGTCTCGATATTCTGGGGCAGCAGCCCTTCCAGATTGAAGCTGCTGCGCTCCTCGCTGGTGAAGGCGCTGCCCTTGTTGAGCAGCGGTGTCTCCAGCAGGGCGGGACCGGCATAGGGGATGTAGAGGGGACGTTTCTGATTATTATCTTCAAACATGTTTCTGGTACCTAAACGATGGCCTGGACGAAGGAACCTGCCGATCCTATGAGCTTGCGCCACGAATTTCAAAGAGTTTGCACATTCGTTGCAAAAGGTTTGCGACCCAGGCGACGAAAGGCACCAGGGGTCTGACCAGTCAACTGGCGAAAGCGGTTCGCAAAGTTGGCGCCATCGCTGTAACCGACCCGACTGGCCAGCTCGGCAAGGGGCCAGTTGGTGTAGAGCAGCAACTGGCGCGCCTTGTTCATTCGCAGTCGGGTAAGCCAGGCCATGGGCCCCATGCCGAACACCTGCTGGCAGAGGCGATGTAGATGGGGCACAGAGCAGGCCATCTGGCCAGCGAGCAAGGCCACGCTCCAGGGCTCGTCAAGGCGCGCCTCCACCCGGCGAAACAGCGCCTGCAACCTCAGCTCTGGGGTGCCGCGCACCTCCCCTTGCAGAGTCCGTTCCAACAGCGCCAACAACAGGCTGAGCAACTGGGGTTGCAGGGGTGAACGGACTCCCTCCCCCTGCATCAGACTGAGCAGATGGTAGAGCTGCTCCCCCTCATCCCCTTGCCAGATACGGTGACCAAGCCGGTGCAGGTGCTGCCAGCGCGGCACGTCATCGAGCAAAATCCAGCTGATCTGCCAGCGCTCCCCAATCAGCTTGAGGCCACCGGGCACGGCGGCGGGCAGGAAAATCAGCGACCCGGCCGGAATGGCTTGCTCCCCCGCGTCGGTGAGCAGGGCGCCTCCCTCGTCGTGGCTCACCATCAGGATATGGAACTCGGGCCGGTTGCGGCGAATGAGGTAGTGATCCCTGAGCCGGGAGAGACCGCTGAGGAAGATCCCCGCCTCACCGAGCAGGGGCAGCCCTTCGCGCCCCAGCATCCACTCCTCGCAACCGGGGGCAATTTCCAGACACTCGCTGACAAATGCCATAACGCCTCAACAAGATAGTTTTGCACAAGAAAGCCGAGAGATGCTCACAGTGAACCCTCTCTCACCAGCCTCTATCATACCTATGACAAACCTTGCTTTTCACATACCCGGTTAACATAAATGAATTATTGGCAAGCGATTTTAAAACAAACCACCGATCGCGACTTCATGGCCCGACTGTGGCGACTGGCCCTGCCAGTGTCACTGCAGTCCATGATGTTCTCCCTGCTGGGTCTCATCGACATCATGATGGTGAGCCAGCTTGGCACCACGGCAGTGGCGGCGGTCGGCTTGGGTAACCGGGTCTTCTTCTTCAATCTGCTGGTGATAGCGGGGCTCTCGGGGGGAGTCTCTGTATTGGCAGCCCAATATTACGGTCGCGGCGAGCTGGCCGGGGTGCGCCGCTCCCTGGCGCTGGCGCTGGTCGGTGCCCTGCTGGTGAGCCTGCCGTTCGCGCTCATCTATGTACTCGCGCCGGGCAGCGTACTGGGCTTTGCCAGCCAGGACACCGAGCTGCGCCTGCTGGCCGATGAGTTCCTGATGATCACTGGCGCCACCATACTCTGCACCGCCATCGTAGTGCCGCTAGAGGCGGCCCTGCGATCCGTGGGCAACGCGGCGGCGCCGACCCGTATCGGCATCATCGCCATCATTGCCAACGTCATCCTCAACTATGCCCTCATCTTCGGCCATTTTGGCTTCGAGGCCATGGGCGTGGCAGGCTCTGCCTGGGGCACCACGATTTCCCGCCTGCTGCAGACAGCACTGCTGCTCTTCTATCTGGTGCGCCAGGAGCCCCGCCTGATCCCGCGTAAAATCGACTGGCGGGCCGCCTTTCGGCGCAAGGAGGTGGTGCGTTTCACCCTGATCGCCCTGCCACTGCTGTTTCACGACGGGCTCTGGGCCTTCGGCATGCTGATCTACGGCTTTCTCTATGCTCATCTTGGCACGGATTCGCTCGCCATCATGACCACGCTGGGGACGCTGGAGAGCATCCTCATCTCCCTCTTCTTCGGGCTGGCGGTGGCCTGCTCCACCCTGCTCGGCCACCGGCTCGGGGCGGAAGAGTACGAAGCCGCCTGGCAGCACTCCCAGCTGTTCCTGCTGCTGGCCCCCATAGGTGCTCTGTTGGTGGGGATAGCTGTCTGGCTGCTGCAAACCAATCTGCTGCAATGGGTCGGCAACCTGCCTGGCACCCTGATGGGAGAAGCGAGTCAGGTGCTCGCCGTCATGTGTCTGGGCATGCTACTCAAGGTGTTCAACATGGTGGGCATCATAGGCGTGCTGCGCTCAGGCGGCGATGTGAACTACAGCATCTTCATCGACATCATCGCCATGTGGTGCATCGGCCTGCCGCTGGCCTGGGTGGCTGTCAGCCTGCTCGGCTGGCCCCTCTCCTGGGTGGTGGCCGTGGTGCTGCTGGAGGAGCTGTGCAAGGTGTTGCTGGTACTGCGCAGGATCCGCCAGCGTCACTGGCTCAGAAATCTGGTGCTGGGGTAAAGCGGGAAGGGGCAAAACACGGGGTCATATCAATGACAGAAAAACCCTGTTTGCAGTATGCTTTCCACCTCTTCAATCAGAGACAGGGCGCCACTGTGTGAAGTGGTGCAATGCCCTGTCCAGTAGTCGTTTAAGGAGACGAGCATGCAACCACAAAAAGAGCTGATCACCGAGACTGCCCTGCTGGAGATGGCCAACGGCATCATCAAGAGCCACGAAGACTTCATCCACGGCATGCGCGCCGATTCGGTGGAACAGAAAGGGGATATTCTGGTGTTCAAGGGGGAATTTTTCCTGGCCGAAGATGGCACTCCAACCGGCAAGACAATGGCGGTGTTCAACATGTTCAAGCTGCTTGCCCAGCAGCTCTCTGGCAAATATCAGCTGAGCTGAGATAACCAGGCTGCCAGCAAGATGCCGCCCTCAGGCGGCATCTGTCTTTGCGGGCGGGTTCAGACCAGGCTCACCCGCCAGCTCCCCGACCACGCAGTTGCGCCCCGCCATCTTGGCCATGTAGAGGCATTCGTCAGCCCGATTGAGCAGATCTTCAACGCTCTCGCCGCGCTGGGCCAGGGTCAGACCGATACTCACCGTTACCTCCAGCAGCTCATCCGAGGTGGGGCTCTTCACCAGTCGCGCCTCTACTGCCACCCGCAGCCGCTCCGCCACCCGCTTCGCCTGGGCCAGCTCGCCGCAACGGGGCAACAGGATGGCAAACTCCTCGCCACCATAGCGGCCCAGCACCATGCCGGGCTCCAGCTGTTCTGCCAGGGTCGCCGCAACCTCTTTCAGCACCGCATCCCCCGCCAGATGACCAAAGGTGTCATTGATGCGCTTGAACCTGTCCAGATCCAGCAGCATGACGGCGAAGGGGGAGTGCTTGTGATCCATGGTCACCCTGGCTTGGTCGAGCTGCTTCATCAGCAGGCGGCGGTTCATCATGCCGGTCAGTTCGTCCGTGGTGGACTCCCGGTAGAGCTGCAGCAGCATGTTGAGCTGACCACACTGCACCCAGGCGCTGGTCATGGCAAACAACCCCAGCAACCAGACCTGATTGAGGGTCTGCATGCTCCACAGCGGCTGCCCCACCAGCAGCCAGTTCCCCACCAGCGTGGTCACCATAATGCCCCCTGTCAGCTGCAAACTGAGGGAGAGCGGAATGGGGAAGATGGCAAACAGGCTGATGAGCAGATAGGGAAAGGCCATGTAGCCCGCTTGCAGCTCCTGATCCGCGCCAAAGCTGTGCAGGCAGATAAGGGCAAACAGCAGCATCACCGTCATCAGATAGCCCAGCGCCCACTTCATGCGCTCGCGCTGGAAATGGATGAGATAGGAGAAAGGAATGAGCGGAGAGAGGGCCAGCAGGCAGAAAATCCGGGCCTGAAGGAGCGCATCAAACTGGGCGGCAGGCAGGGTCAACCAGTCCACCAATGCCCAGGCGGGCAGCCCCACCATCAGTAAACAAGTGAGCAGACGCAGACGCACCGTCATAAAACCCATGCGGGTCAGGGTAAAATCTTCGGAGTGGGCACGGGCACTCCAGAACTCCGACAGCTTCAGCATCCAGAGCCTCCAAGTCACGAGAGAGGGCTCATTCTACGCCGTGAAAGTACAAAATCCTATGTAACAGACGCCATTTCAGGGCGAGCACCGTCACACAAACCGGCGGATCATAAACGCCATGCGCAAACGTTTCAACCCATGGAAAAATAAACCGGTTTCAGCCCGAATTAGCGCTGGTCAGTCTGATTTCAATCACTAAAATAGCGCCCAATTTTCTCCCCCCTCCCCCCACACATTCGAGGTATTTATGGAACAGGCTGCCGCCGCGCGCGCAACCCAAGAGGCCCATCCCCCCAGACGTGCCCATAGCGAACTGGTCTACGGCATAGACGATGTCCCGCCCCTGCCCCAGACCCTGTTCGCCGCCCTGCAGCATATGCTCGCCATGTTTGTCGCCATCATTACCCCGCCCCTCATCATCGCCAATGCCCTCGGCCTCCCTGCCGCCGACACCCGTTATATCGTTTCCATGTCGCTGGTCATGTCCGGCATCGCCTCCTTCATCCAGACCCGCCGCTTCGGCCCCATCGGTTCCGGCCTGCTCTCGGTACAGGGCACCAGCTTCAACTTCCTCGGCCCCATCATCGCCAGTGGCCTCGCCCTCAAACAGGCAGCCATGCCCACCGAGGATCTGCTGGGTACCCTGTTTGGCACCATGCTGGTGGCCGCCCTCACCATGGTGGTGATGAGCCGCTTCCTCCATCTGGTCAAGCGGGTGATCACCCCGCTGGTGACCGGCATAGTGGTGCTGCTGATCGGTCTGACCCTGATCAAGGTGGGGCTCATCAGCATGGGAGGCGGTTATGCCGCCCTCTCTGACGGCAGCTTCGCCAGCCACAGCAACCTCTTCCTCTCCCTGCTGGTGCTGGGTCTTATCGTGCTGCTGCAGCGCAGCCGCAACCCCTGGCTGCGCCTCTCCGCCATCATGATCGCCATGCTGGTGGGCTATGCGGCAGCACTGATGCTGGGCAAGGTCACGGCCCCCACCTTCGACGGTCCCCTGGTGATGGTGCCCATCCCCCTGCACTACGGCCTCGGCTTTGACTGGCAACTGTTTGTGCCGCTGGCCATCATCTTCGTGGTAACGGCGCTTGAAGCCATCGGCGATATGACGGCCACCTCGGACATTTCGGGTGAGCCTGTCAGTGGCCCTGTCTATCTGGAACGTATCAAGGGCGGGGTACTGGCCGATGGCTGCAACTCCATGCTGGCTGCCCTGTTTGCTACCTTTCCCATGTCTACCTTCAGCCAGAACAACGGCGTCATCCAGCTGACCGGGGTGGCCAGTCGCCATGTCGGCCTCTTCATCGCCGCCATGCTGGCCCTGCTCGGCCTGTTCCCGGCTGTCGCCAGTCTGGTGCAGCAGATCCCGGAACCCGTGCTGGGCGGTGCCACCATCGTCATGTTCGGCACCATAGCCGCCGCCGGGGTGCGCATCATCTCCCGTGAGGAGCTGGACAGGCGCGCCCTCATGATACTGGCGGTGTCGCTGGCCATGGGACTGGGTGTGGCTCAGGTGCCTGAAGTGCTGCAACATCTGCCTGAGCTGGCCAAAAGCGTGCTCTCCTATGGCGTCGCCACCGGTGGCCTCACCGCCATCATCATGAACCTGCTGCTACCCAAACGCGGCATGGCTCACCCATGAGTGGCCTTTCGCTGATAACGCTGCACATTGCCTGACCCAGGTAGATGATCCAGGCCCCGCACTGCGGGGCTTTACCTTGCCGCTTGCCGCAGGTAGTGTGCTGGGCAGCCTTTTTCCAAGGATGCCGTCATGCCCTATGCCCTGCTCCCTCCTCAAGCTGATGCCCACACTCCCGACCTGATACTGGCGCAAGAGCAACGCTGGCTGCGCGACTGTGCCCGTGACGGCCAAGCCCGAGCTCACCTCTGGCAGGCCCCCCAATGCCTGATAGTCACCCGCAAGGACACGCGACTCCCCCGCTATCAGGCCGCCTGCGAACAGCTCGCCCGCGAAGGCTGGCCAGTCCATGTGCGCGACAGCGGTGGCACCGCCGTGCCCCACGGCGCAGGCATCCTCAACCTGTCACTGCTGCTGCCCCGCACCACCACGGATCTTGGCCACTACTACCGGCTGCTGGGCGCCCCCCTGCTGACCCTGCTGGCCGACCATGGCCTGAGTGGCGGCTACGACTTTGTGCCCGGTTCCTTTTGCGATGGCCAGTACAATCTGGTGATCGGGGGTCGCAAGATAACCGGCACAGCCCAGCGCTGGCTGGCTCCGGGTCAGGATCACGGCGGCGCCGTGCTGGCACAGGCCATGCTGCTGGTGGCAGGAGATGTGGATGAGGGCACCCGGATGGCGAGTCGTTTCTATGAGCTCGCGGGCGGGGAGCTGCGTTTTATGGCCGGCACTTCGACGACCCTGGCCCGCTGCATTGCATGGCAGGGGAGCGATGAGGCGTTGGTGGAGAAGGTGCGAGGACGGCTGGAGACCCTGCTGACCAAGCAATAAACATCTCACTCACCAAGGCTGAGAACGACTAGGGCACCAAAAACAAAGCCACGACCTGGGTCGTGGCTTTGGCTTTTTCGGTACAGAAGAAATCAGGCCATCTGCGGCGCTGGTTCGGCTTCGTTGTCCTGGTCCCGGCTGAAGCAATGGACACGGGACTCGGCGATCAAGCCATTGTGCCCCACAGAAAGTCAGGCCGTCTGCGGCTCGGGCTCGGACTCCGTATCGCTGTCGCGGCCAAAGTAGGCGCGGGTTTCGGCGATCACCACGTGGCGCAGGCCGATGAGGCCGATGAGGTTGGGCACCGCCATCAGGCCGTTGACGATGTCGGCCAACAGCCAAATCATGTCCAGATGGAGGAAGGCGCCGCTCGCCACCAGCACCAGATAGATGAGGCGATAGGGCTTGATCGCCTTGACCCCGAACAGATACTCGGTGCAGCGCTCGCCGTAGTAATTCCAGCCGAGGATGGTGGTAAAGGCGAAGAACAGCAGGCCAATGCTCACCAGATACTGGCCGATATGGGCATCCAATCCTTGCGCAAAGGCGGCACTGGTCATGGCGGCGCCGCTCAAGTCGCCGCCCCACACACCTGTCACTACCAGGGTCAGACCTGTCATGGTGCAGATGATGATGGTGTCGATGAAAGTCCCCGTCATGGAGACCAGCCCCTGCTCCACGCAGGAGTTGGTCTTGGCCGCCGCCGCCGCTATGGGGGCCGAGCCCAGGCCTGATTCATTGGAGAAGACCCCCCGCGCCACACCGGACTGGATCGCCAGCATGATGCTGGCGCCGACGAAGCCGCCGGTGGCCGCATGGCCGGTAAAGGCGCTGCTTATCACCAGACCAATCGCCTCGGGCAAGGCCCCGGCGTTGTTCACCAACACACCAAGGCAGGCAACGATGTAAAAGATCGCCATGAAGGGTACCACCTTGCTCGACACGCTGGAGATGGACTTGATCCCTCCCAGTGTCACCAGCGCCACTGTCAGGGTCAGCACAACGGCGGTCGCTTCACGGGGCACCGAGAAGGAGAGACTCATGGCGTCTGAGATGGCGTTGACCTGGGGGAAGGTACCGATGCCGAAGAAGGCAACGCCAATGCCGAACAGGGCAAACAGCTTGGCGAGGAGTTTGGAGCCGAGCCCCTTTTCCAGGTAGTACATGGGGCCGCCCGCCATCTGGCCGTTGGCATCCTGCTGGCGATATTTCACTGCCAGCAGACACTCGGCGTACTTGGTCGCCATGCCGAACAGGGCCGCCATCCACATCCAGAACAGGGCCCCCGGGCCGCCCAGTTTGATGGCGGTAGCGACGCCGACTATGTTGCCTGTGCCAATGGTGGCGGAGAGTGCGGTACAGAGAGCGCCGAAGCTGGAGACGTCCCCCTGCTTGCCCTGACCCTGATCGCGACCAAACACCAGCCGCAAAGCGAGCGGCAAACGCACCACCTGAAGCAGACCCAGACGCAGGGTGAGATAGACACCGGTCCCGACCAGCAGGATCAGCAGGGGCGGACCCCAGATAAAACTATCGATGGCGGTTAACGCCGATTGAATTGATGACATGCATCCTCCTTAAAAAACAAAAATTAAGGAGGAGAAGGATGATCTTCCCAAATAGTCGCGATCACCAGAGGGTGATCGGATGCGGGCCAAGCCCAGGTACAACCATCCCATCCCCTCTGTCCTTTTGCCTGAGAGTTTCCGGCGCCAGCCTGCGCTTTCGTGCAGTCATGGTGCCTTGCTCCTTCGGCGCCCGATTCAACGGGTCTCTCCAGAGTATCGTCCAGTAGCAGTCCACACCGGTTGCCCGGTACCTGAAAGATTCACTTCTTCGGTGGATGGTCCCCCATCGCTCTCCTGCTACCTTCATCCGAACTAGTTTGGATTAGGAAGCGGGCATGTTAATCCAAAAAATGTGAGCTGTCTCGCACCCGGCCATCCTGGCCCCGGCTTTTTTTCCGTTCAGTCCATCTCCGGGATAAATGTTACTTGTTCGTTAACTATCAATAGCTTAACGCGCACTATGCTGGATCAATCTGATCAACATCATTGACCGGCTCGCGTATCAAGATGATCTTTCGTCTCGACCAGAAAAACTTGCTGACATATCCAATCAAAATGCTTGCACAGAAACGCAATAAGCCGATAATCCCGCGCATAACTAAGCACTTTGCGATGGAGTTATGCACAGTGTTTGGTTGGTCCCTCCGGACCACTCGCCTGAGCCGGCCGCTGCCGTCTCAACAAACCAAGGCTAGGGCAAATCTGCCCCCTAAGGACTTTCAAAAGAGAATGAACGAGACCCTGATCGCACAAGATTACCGTCAACTGGTTGAACAATTCGGCTCTCCCCTGCTGCTGCTCGACAAGGAAGCCGTTCGCAAACAGTATCGGGCCCTGGTTGCCGCCCTGCCCGATGTGCGATTGCACTATGCACTCAAGCCACTGCCCCATGAGGCTGTGGTCTCTGTATTGAAGGAAGAGGGGGCCTGTTTCGATCTCGCCACCAATGGCGAAGTGGATCTGGTGCGCAGCCAAGGGGTTCGCCCGGGACGCTGTATTCATACCCACCCCATCAAGCGCGACAGCGATATCCGCTATGCGCTGGAGTACGGCTGCACAGTGTTTGTCTATGACAATCCGCTGGAGCTGGAGAAGTTCATTCCCTACAAGGACGAAGTAAAGCTGCTGCTGCGGGTCAGCTTCCCGAACCCCGAGACCAAGGTCGACCTTTCCAAAAAGTTCGGCTGCACCCCGGAGCAGGCGCTGCCGCTGCTGCAACTGGCCCACGCCAAGGGGATCAAGGTGATGGGGCTGTCGTTCCACGTTGGCTCCCAGGTGCCCCACGCCCGTCGCCACGTACAGGCCATCGACGCCTGTCGCGAGATCATGGAGCAGGCCTGGGATCTGGGGCTCAAACCCTGGGTGCTGGATATCGGCGGAGGTTTCCCGGTGGATTATGATGGCGGCGAGTTCGACATCGACGGCTTCTGCGCCCCGATCCGCGAGGCGCTTGCCAAGCTCCCTGCCACAGTGCAGAAGATTGCCGAGCCGGGCCGCTTCATCAGTGCGCCAGCCATGACTTCAATCTCCAGCGTGATGGGCAAGGCCCACCGCGGCGACAAGATCTGGTACTACCTGGATGACGGCCTCTACGGCAGCTACAACGGTCAGCTCTATGATCACGTCACCTATCCGGTCTCGACCCCCTATGCCCGTGGCGAGCAGCACAACTCTGTGCTCTCCGGCCCGACCTGTGACAGCGTGGACGTGATCCGCGAGGGGATCATGCTGCCGGATCTGGCGATCGGCGAACTGGTGGTGGGCCGGGTCATGGGTGCCTACACCTGGGCGTCGGCCTCGACCTTCAACTTCTTCCCCAAGGCGAGCATCCTGATCCTGGACAGCGCCCTGCAAGGTCAGAAGCTGGTGGCAGCTGCCTGAGCCTGCACCAGAGGCAAACAACGGAAGCGGGCGCTTGTTGAGCCTGCGCCTGCCAAAAACAAGAGGGGGGAAGCCGATGCTTCCCCCCTCTCTCATTACGCTTTATCCAGGCTGGCTAGATAAATTGGCTGGTCAGCAACCAGCCGGTGTAAGCCACAAAGATGGCGAGCAGTATGGCCCCTTCCAACCGGTTGATCCGCCCCTGTCCCTTGCGACCCAGGCACATCACCAGCAGCAGCAGGGTCAGCCCCATCATGATGCTCCAGTCGCGGGAGAGCACTTCCGGCGCCACGTCGAGCGGGTGGATGCCCGCCGCAATCCCCACCACCGCCAGGGTATTGAACAGGTTGGAGCCGAGCACGTTGCCAAGGGCCAGGTCGTGCTCCTTCTTCTTGATGGCCATCAAGGAGGAGGCCAGCTCGGGCAAGGAGGTACCTATGGCGACTATGGTCAAACCAATCACCAGATCGCTGATGCCAAAAGCCTGGGCTATGGTGACGGCGCCCCACACCAGCAAACGGGAAGCCCCTACCAGCAGCACCAGTCCGACAATGAGCCAGAAGATGGCTTTCTTCAGCGGCATAGCCTCACTGTCGATATCTTCATTGACTTCGGCGTCAAGGGCGTCACCTTTACCGGTGATCCCGGCCCAGATGGACCAGCCCATCAGCACCACAAACACCAGCCCCAGGATCAAGGCATCGGTGCGCCCCAGATGGCCGTCAATCAGCAGGGCACCGGAGAGCAGGGTAATGCCGAGCAGGATCGGGATCTCCTTGCGCACCACCTGGGAAGAGACGGCGATGGGGCTGATGAGGGCGGTAAGCCCCAGGATCAAGGCGATATTGGTGATGTTGGAGCCATAGGCATTGCCCAGGGCCAGACCCGGATTACCCTGCATGGAGGCCAAGGCCGAGACCACCATTTCAGGGGCCGAAGTACCAAAGCCTATGATCACCATACCGATAAGCAACGGCGGCATGCCGGCATAACGGGCGGTCGCGGCAGCGCCGTCCACAAACTTGTCTGCACTCCAGACCAGCAGCGCCAGTCCGGCAATCAGGGCAACAACAGCCAGAGTCATAATTTCTCTATCTCATCAGATGAAAAAACAGGAGCCAGGTTTTGAACCTGACTCCCTTCCAAGTTGGGCACAGTGTAACGGTCCGACTTGCCTTTTCAAGGGGAAATCAAACGTCGATTGATGATTTCAAAGTGCCGCCAGCAGACTGGAGGCATCGGAGACCTCGAACTTGCCGGGCGCCTCAACAAACAGGCGGGTGACCACACCATTCACGGCGATCAGGGCAAAGCGCTGGGCCCGCAAGCCACCGAAGGCGCCAGTGTCCTTGGCAAGGCCCAAGGCTTGCGTCCAGCTGCCGTCTCCGTCCGCCAGCATGGTGATGGCGTCGGCGTTCTGGGCCACCTGCCACGCCTTCATCACAAAGGCATCGTTCACCGACAGGCAATAGATGGCATCCACCCCTTTGGCCTTGAACTGGTCGGCCACTACCACGTAACCGGGCAGGTGGGCATTGGAACAGGTAGGGGTAAAAGCGCCGGGTACTGCAAACAGTACCACCGTCTTGCCGGCAAACAGGGCCTGGCTATCCTGCACCTGCTTGCCCTCGGCGGTGATAAAGGTAAATTCGCCCGCAGGCAGGGTCTGGCCAATGGCAATCATGATATCTCGTCCGTGATGAAGATAAGGAACCACAGTCTACCCCAGCCAGTGAGCCGGCAACACACCCCCATCTGCATCGCCATTTGAACTAACCTTGAGCAGGATCAGCCGACCAAGGAGGCCTCATGCAGCACTATTACGACGGACTGGAAATTCGCCCCTCCCCCTTGCGAGAGCAACAACAACTGGAGCAGCTCAATCAGCTACTCACCCATGTCGGCCAGTATTGCGCCGGCTACTCCAGCGCCTATCGCCAGCGCCGTTTGCAGGCGTTGGGCGAGCTGGCCACACTGCCCCTGCTTGACGCCGCCGACCTGTTTGCCGCCCAGCAGGCCCACCCGCCCTTCGCCGGCCTCACGGGTCGGCCGGCCAGTCAGGCGCTGCGGGTCTTCGCTTGTCCGGGCCAGCTGGCCATTCCCGAATATGCGGGCGCGGACTGGTGGGGGGCGGCGCGGGCCCTGTTTGCCGCCGGTTTCAAGGCAGGGGAAGTGCTGCTCAACGGCCACGACTACCACATCAGCCCCACCGCCTTCATTTTCGACAATGGCGCTCGCCAGTTGGGGGCCCCCGTGGTGCCTTGTGGTCCCCACGATACCCGCCGTCAATTGGAGGCCCTGCGACGCTACGAGCCGACAGGATTTGTCGGGCCACTGGCGGTGCTGCTGGATCTGCTGGAAGCGGCGGAGCTGGCCGGGATCCCGAGCGACAGCCTGCGCTCTGCCCTGTTGTGCGAAACCTCCCACCCCGACACGGCGCCACTGCAGGCGGTCCACGGTATCCGTGCACTCAACTGCCTGGTGTTGCAGGATCTGGGAGTGCTCGCCTACGAGAGTCAGCCCGGTCAGGGCTTTATCGTCAACGAAAGCTGCATCGTCGAGATCATCGATCTCGCCACCTCGGAGCCAGTCATCGGCGATGCGGTCGGCCAGCTGGTGGTGACCCGGCTCGACCTGGAATATCCCCTGTTGCGGCTGGTCACCGAATGGCAGGGTCACTGGCTGGCGGGGGCCAGTCCGTGCGGGCGCACCAATCGGCGCCTCAGGCTGGTGTAACCAATGCAAAAAATGCAAACGGGCAGCCATCAGGCTGCCCGTCTTGTATTTGGCGAGGAGAATATCTGAAGAAGAGGTTTACCGCCTCGCCTGCCAGGTGGCGATGGCAAGCAGGGAATCCGGGGTAAACTCGGTGGCGCGGGCGGCGATCTCGGCCTGGCTCATCCAGTGCACCTCGCTCACCTCCTCGGCCTGCAGCTGCAGCGGGCCCTGATAGTGGCAACTGAAGAGACCGCCCCAGACCCGGTATCCCTCCCCCTCGGCATAGAAGGTACCAAACCCCTGCAGGGGCACATCTTCGATGCCCAGCTCTTCGGCCAGCTCGCGGCGGGCAGAGGGCTCCATCTGTTCGCCCGTGGTCACCACACCACCGGCGCAGGCATCCAGCATGCCGGGGCAAAAATCCTTGCTGAGGGTGCGCCGCTGCACCAGGATCCGATCCGTCTGGTCGAGCACCAGAATATAACTGGCGCGATGGCACAGGTTCTCCCGCCGCACCCTGGCCCGTTCGGCCACCCCGATCACCCGATTATCCGCATCAACCACATCCACCCATTCCACGCGCAGGCCCTTTCGCTCATGTCGTTCAATTGCCCGCAGTATATCGGGGCAAGGAGGGGTCAGGGCAGCACTTTTTCACCTCATGGGTACAGACACGATCCCCGGATACCCGCCGTGACACGGATTCATACAAACCTTTATTAAATGTCACATTAGTGTCACCCATGGACGGCATAGTGTGCCCTGTCCAAGCAACAGGTGTTTTGTGATGAAGGTGTTCAAGAACTTGTCTCCCCGCCAGATTGCCCGCTACATCAAGAGCTTCCATCGCGGCAGCTTCATGGTGGAGGCACTGGGGCGATTCGAATTCAGCGGCGGAGAGATCAATCTGCAGAGCCTGACCTGCCGTCAGACCCTGAGTCTGGCCCGGCAGATCAATCTGGAGGTTCGCGGCCTGCGTCACACCAACCTGCTGTTGGGGTAACTTCCATAGTCCTTTCTGTTTGTAGTCTGCTTCCATACTGGTTTTTGCCCGCCGGCTAGTCGCCGCGCGGGCCATTTTCTATGTCGGTGACCACACCGTTGCGCACTGTCACGAAGCGCATGAAGGCATTCTTGCCAAAGTTGTAGGTCCAGCGCTCGCCGTATGTGACCTGCACCAGATTGCCAAACTGGTTCACCTCGTTGCGGGTCAAGGTTTCACGCAGCATGGGCTCGCCACACTTGAGCAGCATCTCGGCGGTGCTGTCTCCCTCTGTGATGAGGGCGTTCTTGCAACGCATGGCATCGGCACTGGCCGGTATGCTCAGCAACAGCAGGGCCAGGGCGGCTCCCAGAGCCAGAGGTCGTTTCATTGGCTATTCCATTTAAACAGGGCACTGCCCAGGGTGAGACAAGAGAGGGTAAACAGTACAACCCAGCCCAGCGGTGCGGCCACCTCGGCCCAGCCTGCCCCTTCCAGCATGACGGCTCGGGCCGCCGTGATGATCTGGCTGAGCGGTAGCCAGGCCGCCAGCTGTTGCAGCCAGACCGGCGCCCCTTCCAGCGAGAACCAAACCCCGGAGAGAAACATCATGGGCATGCTGATGACGTTGAGCAGGCCGCTTGCCAGCTCTTCGTTCTGAATGCGGGCGGCGATGAGCAGACCCAGTGACGCCATGGCGGCCCCGCCCACCAGGGCGATAAGAAGCAGCAACCAGCCTGAGCCGAGCAGGGGCACACCAAGCAGGCCGTAGGCCACCAGAAACACCAGCAGGCTCACCACCAGGGTAATCAGGATCCGCGACAGCAACTGGGCGCAGAGAAACTCGGCGGCGGAGAGCGGCGTTGCCCTCAATCGCTTGAGCACACCGTTCTTGCGGTAACGGACTATGACAAAGCCGACCCCGAACAGGCCGGAAAACATCAGGTTCATGCCGATCACCCCGGGCAACAGCCAGTCACCATAACGGATCGCCTGACCGCTCAGAGTCTCTTTCACCAGTGGCTGAAAAATCGCCTGGCGCAGCAGGTATTCGGCCAGCGCCCCCTGGGCGGCATCCGGGTTGACCCAATAGCGACCCGAACCGGGCGAGAGCAGCAGATCCAGCTGATGGTGGCGTACCTTGAGTCGCCCCTTTTGCTCATCGTCATAGGGAATGAGTTTGAGCAGCGGAATGGCGTTCAGAGGCGCATAGGCAGCAGGCAAGTCCCCCACTACCCCCATCTGCACCAGCGGCTTGGGCGGGCCGGAGAAGATGAGGGAGAAACCTATCACCAGCAACAGCGGGAAGGCCAGATTCCACACCAGAGCCGCCCTGTCCCGCACAAACTCCAGATTGCGGGCATAAAAAAGCGCACCGATCCGTTTTATGGCGCCTTTCATGCTCCGCTCCTTGTGCACCAAGCTGACGAGCGGCGCGACCACAACAAGTCTCGCGTATGGAGGTGGGTGCCAACACGGCATCTTGTCATGCTGCTCATGCGCCACTCCTCAGGCTATGGCCGGTCAGGTGCAAAAAGAGATCCTCCAGGTTGGGAGAGCGTACCTGCATGCCGGTCAGCGGGACGCCAAGGCTGAGCAACTGCGGCAGCAGGAGTGCCACGTCGGGACAGGTCAGCTCAACCTGATCGCCGTGGGGCAAGAGCGGATAGCCCAGGCCGGCGAGGGCCGGGTGATCCGGCAATCGCACCAGCACACCGTCAAAATGCTGGGCCAGCAAGGCCGTGGGGGTATCCAGGCTGAGCAAGTGGCCGTGATCGACGATGGCGATGAGATCGCACAACTGCTGCGCCTCGTCCATATAGTGGGTAGTGAGCACCACCGTCTTGCCCTGGGCCTTGATCGCTTCGATGCGCTGCCAGAAGTGGTGGCGGGCCTGGGGATCCAGCCCGGTAGTGGGTTCATCCAGAAACAGCAACTCGGGGTCACCGAGCAGAGCGAGCGCCAGCAGCAGGCGCTGACGCTGACCGCCGGAGAGCTTGCGACTGTCACGGTCGATGAATTCGCCCAGGGCACACAGCTCGATGAGCCGCTCCTGGGGCAAAGGATGGGGGTAGAGGCTGGCAAACAGGCGCAGGGTATCGCGCACAGTCAGAAAATCCTGCAGCGCCGTGTGCTGGAACTGGATGCCGATGCGGGAGCGGTAATCGGGGCCGCGGGGGGCGCCATGGAACAGGATCTGGCCGCTATCCGGGGTGAGGACCCCCTCCAGCAACTCTATGGTGGTGGTCTTGCCTGCCCCGTTCGGGCCGAGCAGACCGAAACAGCAACCGGCTGGAATGGCAAAGCTGAGCCCGTCCACCGCCTTGACGCCGGGAAAGTGCTTGATGAGATCGACGACTTCGATGATGGCTGCCATGACTTGTCTCCCAGGAGAAGCCCTGACTATATCCAAATCTTTTGCAAAGGCACATTGTCTATCGACAAGGGCCCGCCAGGCAGAGGCGCATCAAAAAGAAACGGCGACTTGTAAGTCGCCGTTTGCATCAAGCCAGCCGGATCACAGAATGTCCAGCAGCTCCACTTCGAATACCAGGGCAGAGTAGGGCGGGATGGAACCGGCACCACGAGCACCATAGGCCAGATCCTGCGGAATATAGAGCTTCCACTTGGAGCCAACCGGCATCAGTTGCAGGGCTTCAACCCAACCGGCGATGACGCCGGTGACCGGGAATTCAGCCGGCTCGCCACGGGCGACCGAGCTGTCAAACACACCACCGTGGGTGAAGGTACCGTGGTAGTGCACGCGCACGGACTGACCGGCCACCGGCACGGCGCCATCGCCTTCTACCATGACTTCGTATTGCAGACCCGAGTCGGTCACCTTGACGTCGGCACGCTTGGCGTTGTCAGCCAGGAAGGCTTCGCCATCGGCGGCGGCCGCCTTGGCAACGGCTTCCTGCTCTTCCTGCATGCGTGCAGTGATAACCTGGAAGGCATCATTGATATCGTCACGGCTGACCGCGAACTCCAGACCATTCAGGGCATCTGCCAGACCTTGTTGCAGGGCCGGGATATCCAGACCGGCGAAGGCTTGCTGCGCCAGTTGCTCGCCCATGTTGCGGCCGATGCCATAGCTGGCCTTCTGTTCGATAGAGTCGTATTGGGACATTGAGATGTTGCTCCAGATCCAAGTAATAAAGAGGCGGGATGATATCAGACTTTTTGGCCAGGTGCTGCCGCCGGTCGCCCTGATTTCCCCGCCCGTGGGAGGAACTTCACACAAGAAGAGCAGGATCGCCGCCCATCGGCGGCGATCCTGTCAGGCACAATGACGCTGTGAGCCTTTGGACTCAAACCTCACTTGCTGTGACATCAGCGCGATCCAGCAGGGCCCGCACAGCAGCCACCTTGACACCGTCGGTGATATTGACCCGGCCGTCATCAGAGGTGCCCATGTTGACGCCATGGGGTACCATGCCGCCGCGCCAGCCCATACCGGACATGTGCACCTCGTTCACCCCGGTAAATTCGATGATGGTGCGCACGTTGTCGGCATTGATCCCGGCACCTGGCATCAGGGTGGCTCGGCCTGCCAGTGCCTGTTGCATGGCCTGCAAGGTCTCGAGCCCCGCCAGTGCGGTCGGTGCATGGCCTGACGTGAGAATCCGCTCACAACCGGCCGCTATGATGACCTCCAGATCGGCACGCCAGTCGGAGCAGAGATCGATAGCGCGATGGAAGGTGACGCCAAGGGGACCGGCTGCCGCGACCAGTTGCCTGAGCTGGGCAGCAGGCACCCGCCCCTCTTCATCCAGCAGCCCCACCACCACACCTTGCAACCCGGCGGCGCGGGCGGCGGCGATATCCTGCAGCATCATCTCGAACTCCCCTTCGCTGAAGCAGAAATCACCGGCACGGGGGCGGATCATGGCATAGACAGGGACGCTGGCATGGCGTGCGGCCAGCTGCATGAAACCATAGGAGGGGGTCAAACCACCCAGCCCCAGCGCAGAGCAAAGCTCGATGCGATCCGCGCCGGCTTGCTGGGCGGTGAACAGGGATTCCAGGTTGTCGATACAAATTTCAAGACGGGTCATGATGACTCCTTTATTGGAGAGATCAGACAGCACATCTGATCTCATAAATTGAGCAGGGCCGCACCCCGCACCCCACCGGCACCGCCGAAGCGGGCCTGGCGGATCTCGGGCAGAGCGACACCGGGTAGCAGGTGGCCGGGCAGACGCAGCGGCAACTGTTGGTACAGGGCGGGCAGACCGCTCAAGCCGCCCCCCAACACGACCACCTCGGGATCAACCACAGAGATGGCGGTAGCGAGTCCGGCAGCCATGATCTCGAGCCAGCAGTCGACCGTGGCCACCGCATCAGGCTCATGGGCCTCGAAGCGTTCCACTATCTGGTGACCGCTGGCACGCTGACCGTGAAAATGGTGGTAGAGCCGCTCCAGCCCGCTGCCGGACGCATAGGTTTCAAAACAGACCAGGCGGCCACAGCCGCAACGGGGACGAGGCAGGTCGGGATACTTCATCAGCATGGTCGCAGGCAAGGGATAGTGACCTATCTCCCCCGCCAGCCAGTTACGGCCCTGGATGAGTTTGCCGGCCAGGTAGACGGCACCACCTATGCCGGTGCCTATGGTGACCCCCAGCGCACTCTCGGCACCTGCCGCCGCGCCCTGGTGCACCTCCGACCAGAGAAAGCAGTTGGCATCGTTGTCCACCTTGACCATACGACCCAAACGCTCGGCCAGATCGGCGCCCAGATGGCGACCATTGATGGAGGGCAGGTTCGCCGCCACTATGCTGTGATCGTGCCGATTGAGGATACCGGGAAAGCCGATGCCCACGGCGCCTCTTGCACTGAAGCGGGCGTCAGCCTCGAGTACCCGCTGGCAGATCAGCTGCTGCAGCCCCTCGTAATCATTGCCGGGAGTGCTCATGCGCTCCTCATGACAGAGATTCAAGCCGCCGTCATACACAGCGAACGCTATCTTGGTGCCACCGATATCAAAGCCGTAATACATGCTCACACTCCCTTGTCGGCGAGTTGCCTCACCTCAGCCTGTCCAGAGGGGCACATTGTATTAATTCGCAAAAAAAATAAAGTGACCGAGGGCGAAAAACGGGAGCCGGATCAAAGCAAACGGAACATTTGCCGTTGCAGGCAAGCCTGGCCAAGGCTCATCAGGGTGCGCTCCTGGCCCTCGAAGGCGAAACCGCGACGCAGGTAAAACCCCTCGCCAACCCGATTGCCATCGAGCAGCCACAATCTGACACCTTCACAACCGGCGCGCCGCATCTGCATGGCCACCGCCTGCCACAGCCGCTTGCCATAACCCAGGCGCCAATGATCGGGGTGGAGGTAAAACGCCCGGATCCAGGCGGTGGGATATTCACCCTCTTGCGCCAGCTGCCAGTAGAGCAGGCCGATGACCACCTCATCCAGACAGAGCAGCATGGGTCTTGGGCCCGGCTCGGCGAGCCGACTGCGCCAGATTTGCAGATGCTCGGTCACCGCCAGCTGGGCCAGCATGTCGTTGCCAAGCACCTCACCGTAGGCAGCGAGCCAGCTGGCTCGCTGCATCACCGTCATGGCGGGAGCATCATCAAGCCGCGCCATGCGCAGGCTTATGCCTTGCATTGGGGTACCAGACCGGAGGCGCGCGCCTGCTCATAGAGTGGCCGGGCCTCGGCCTGCTGGGCCTGCAACTCGGCAATCCGGTTTTCGTTGCTGGGGTGGGTGGAGAGCAGCTGCGGCGGCGCCTTGCCACCGGCGGCGGCGCTCATGTTCTGCCACAGGGGAACGGCTTCGGCAGGATTGAAACCGGCACGGGCCATCAAGTCCAGACCCAGCCTGTCCGCTTCGCTCTCCTGCTCGCGGCCATAGGGCAGCATGACGCCCACCTCGACCCCGAGCCCCAGCGCCGTCATGGTGGCACCGCGATATTCGCTGCTGCCCATGGCGATATCCGCCGCCGCCAGACCAAGACCGGTCAGCTGGCTGCGGGAGAGTCGCTCGTTGGAGTGCTGGGCCAGCACGTGGGTCAGCTCGTGACCGATGACGGTGGCGAGCTGATCCTGATTCTTGGCGACCTTGAGCAGGCCGCTATAGACCCCTATCTTGCCACCGGGAAGGGCGAAGGCGTTGACCTGCTTGGAGTCAAACACCACCACTTCCCAACTGGTGATGCCATAACTGGCGGGCACCTGGGCGGTGACCGCCTTGGCAACACAGGAGACATAGGCATTGAGCTTGGCATCCTTGCTCACCTTCTCCTGCTTTTTCATCTGTTCGAAGGAGTCGGCACCCAGCTTGCTCATCTGTTGGGGCGAAAACAGCAGCATCTGGCTACGACCGGTAGGAGACTGGGCACAGCTGGCCAGCAGGGTAGAGCAGAGCGCCGCCAGGCCGAGCTTGAACAGGGGAGATGTCATGGAGGTGTCCTTCACCATAAAGATGCCCTATTTTCGGAAATGCAGGCGTCCGGCGCAAGTCGACAAATCGCCAGGTTCGGCGAAAGCGGTCACATGGCGTCCCTCCAGTCTTGCTCAAAAAGAAAACGGGCCCCGCTGGGGCCCGTCTTTGAGAGGAAGAAAACCGGCTTACATAATGCCCAGTTTCTTCAGGTCGGCTTCGACCACTTTGGCCGGGACAGGTACGTAACCATCTTTGGCGACTATGCTTTGACCCGCCTTGGAGAGCATCATCTTCACGAACTCCTGCTCCATCGGGGCCAGCGGCTTGTTCGGGTGCTTGTTCACGTAAACGTACAGGAAGCGGGACAGCGGATACTTGCCGGTGATGGCATTATCAGCGCTCGCTTCGATGAAGGTCTTGCCATCTTTGGACAGCGGCACGGCGCGTACACCCGAGGTGACATAACCGATACCTGAGTAGCCAATGCTGTTGAGGGAAGCAGAAACGGACTGCACCACGGAAGCGGAACCAGGCTGCTCGTTCACGCTGCTCTTGAAGTCGCCATCACACAGGGCGTGCTCCTTGAAGTAACCGTAAGTACCGGAGACTGAGTTGCGACCGAACAGTTGCAGATCCTTGGACGACCAGTTGCCATCCAGACCCAGATCAGACCACTTGGTGGCAGCCTTGGCTTCGCCGCACTTGAGGGTGCTGGAGAAGACAGAGTCCACTTGCTGCATGGTCAGCCCCTTGATGGGGTTGTCCTTGTTGACGAACACGGCCAGGGCATCGACCGCGACGCGGATGGCGGTTGGCTTGTAGCCATAACGCTTTTCGAAGGCCTCTTCTTCACCGGACTTCATGGCGCGGCTCATGGGGCCGAACTGGGCAACACCCTCGGTCAGCGCGGTCGGCGCGGTTGAGGAACCGGCAGCCTGGATCTGCACGTTGACATTGGGATAAACCCGCTTAAATTCTTCGGCCCACAAGGTCATCATGTTGGCCAGGGTGTCAGAGCCGACAGAGGACAGGTTGCCCGAGATGCCGCTGGTCGGAGTGTAATCCGGCAGGTCTTTATCCACACCGGCAGCCAGGGCGCTGACAGAAAACAGGGTTGCTGCGGTAAATCCGATTACACCAGCCAGTTTGTTGAGTTTCATCCAATCTCTCCAAAGTTACAGAAGGTCCGTTCTTAAGACGGCGCCAGTATCTGACCTGGCAGTGACAAATTTATGGATTTAATGTGACACTTTAATGACATGACAAGGCTTTTGACCAAATGAAGAGAGGGCAGCGTCTGCTGCCCTCTCTTTCGCTAACTTATTGCCAGTAAAGACTATTTAACCACTACCATACGGGCAGGGATGAGAAAGCTGAAACGGCTGCCAGCACCGATCCGACTCTCGATATCGAGCTGACAGTCGTGATGGCTCAAGGCGTGTTTGACGATGGCGAGTCCCAGTCCGGAGCCACCAGTATGCCGTGAACGAGCCTTGTCGACCCGATAGAAACGTTCGGTCAGACGCGCCAGATGCTCGGCCGGGATCCCCTCCCCCTCATCCTCCACCGCAAACAGCGCCATGGCGCCCTGCTTGCGCCACGCCACGCTGATCTTGCGACCCGCCGGTGTGTAGTGAATGGCGTTGTAGACCAGGTTGGAGACGGCGCTGCGCAGTTGATCATTATCCCCTCGCACGAAAAGGTTCGGTTGCACCAAAAATTCAATCTGGTGTGCCCGCTCCCCCGACAGCGCCCGTGCCTCCTGCTCCAGCAGTCCCAGCATGGCGGGCATGTCCACCAGATGGGAGAGATCCACGGTCGGAGCCGCCTCGATACGGGACAAGGTAAGCAGCTGATTCACCAGATTGTCCATGCGGATGGTCTGTTCCATCATCACCTTGTGCGCCTTGGCCCACATGGCGGGCGGCGGCGGCTCTTCTGTCATCTCCAGATAGCCCTTGAGCACGGTGAGCGGGGTACGCAGTTCGTGGGAGACGTTGGAAACGAAGTGCTTGCGGGTCTTCTCCAGACTGCGCAGCCGGGTGACATCACGCACCACCAGCATGGCCTGATCCTCGGCGTAGGGCATGATGCGAAACTCGAGAAACTTCTCCTCATTGATGGGAGAGTTCATCTCGAACGGCTCGTCATACTGCCCCTTGCCCAGATAGGCGCCAAAGGCCGGACTGCGAATGAGGTTGCCTATGTGCTGACCGGCATCTTCCGGCCAGCGAAAACCAAGCAGTTGCTCCGCCAGCCGATTGCACCAGAGGATGCTGCCGTCGGTGCGAAACACTACTGCGGCATCGGGCAGTGCCTCGGCACCCTCCCGAAAGCGGCGGATAAGACCCGCCAGCTCGCGGCGACGGGCCCGGTGACGCTGCTGCAACTTGTAGATGCCGTTGAAAATATACTCCCAGCTGCCGCTGCCATTGGGGGGAACCAGGCTGCGATCGTGCCACAGCCAGTCCGACAGCCGCTTCAGGAAGCGATAGTGCCAGCCCAGGTGCAGCACAGTGGCTGCCAGCAGGCAAAGGGCGAGGGTATTCGTCAACCAGCCGACCAGAACGAAGGGCGCATAGAAGAACGCCATCCGCCACAACTGTCGCCGCCAGGCATAAGGTTGCAACATAACTTCCTCTACAGACGGGTTGAGAAGCGATAGCCTGCGCCGCGCACCGTCTGAATCAATCGATCGTGACCCGTCTCTTCAATGGCCTTGCGCAAGCGACGAATATGCACATCCACGGTTCTGTCCTCGACATACACATTGGTACCCCAGACATTGTTGAGCAACTGCTCGCGGCTGTACACCCGCTCGGGGTGAGTCATGAAGAAGTGCAGCAACTTGAACTCGGTCGGTCCCATGTCCAGCGCCCTCTCTTCGGCACTGACTCTATGGGAAACCGGATCCAGCTTGAGCCCCTGCACCTCGATCACCTCATCCACCGAGGTGGGGGAGACGCGGCGCATCACGGCGTGCAGGCGGGCGGTCAACTCCTTGGGGGAGAAGGGCTTGGTGATGTAGTCATCGGCGCCGGCCTCCAGGCCGCGTACCTTGTCCTCTTCCTCACCACGGGCGGTCAGCATCACCACAGGGATCTGGCGGGTCACCTCATCCTGCTTGAGTTGCTTGATGAACTGAATGCCACTGCCACCGGGCATCATCCAGTCCAGCACTATGAGTTCGGGGTAGGGTTCACACACCTTCGCCAGTCCATCGGCGTAATCTTCCGCCTCGATTGTTTCGTATCCCTTTTGCTCAAGCACGAAGCAGAGCATTTCGCGGATCGGTGCTTCGTCCTCGACCACCAGAATTCGCTTAGCCATATCCCTTCTCTCTCCTGTGTGAAGATGGGTGCGCCAATTATTAGAATTTTCTGTGACACTTTTATGACTTTATGACAGGCGAGATGATAAACGTTTTCAGATTCAGTTGGCAGCAGTGAGTTGCAGCAGGTCCCAGCGGTTGCCACTGATATCCTCGAACACCACCACCATGCCGTATGGCTCGCTACGTGGCTGTTCACAAAAATGAACACCGTAGTCCAGCATGCGCTGGTAATCAGCCCAAAAATCGTCGGTTTCGAGGAACAGAAATACCCGGCCACCGCCCTGCTGACCGATGGCGGCCTGCTGATCGGGCGTGGCGGCGCGAGCCAGCAAGAGCGCCGAGCCGGGCGCGCCGGCAGGCGCAACCCGCACCCAGCGCTTGCCCGGTTTACCCGGTTCATCGAGGGGGGTGTCTTCCAGCAATGTAAAACCCAACCCTCGGGTAAAGAAGGCGATGGCCTCGTCATAGTCGGCCACCAGCAGGGCCAAAGCGCCAATGTGTTGTGCCATGGGGAATAACCTCAACAGATGAATGAAGGGGACCAACGCCCCGGCTGGCGCGCATCATAGCGGCTTGGGGACTTGGGCTCCAGCAGCAATGCCCCGCTCGAAGATCAGGCCCTTCCCCTGCCACCAGACCTGCGTTCTATTCCACCTCCTATTCCACCTCGACCCGGTTGCGCCCCCGCTTTTTGGCCTGATAGAGCGCCTCGTCGGCCCGCTTGAGAACCTGCTCCAGGGGATCCCCGCGCCGCTCCGCCACCCCGAACGAGGCCGTGATGGACAGCGCCAATGGCCAGTGCGGATAAGCCACCAGAGCGGCGCGCAGCCGCTCCGCCAGCGCCTTGGCACGGGCCTGTTCGTAGTGCAGGCAGACCAGCACGAACTCCTCCCCGCCCCAGCGCACCAGCCGGCACAGGCTATCGCAGTGGCGCAGGACTTCGCTCACCATGTGCTTGAGCACCTCGTCCCCAACCGGGTGACCATGGCCATCGTTGACAAGCTTGAAGTGGTCTATGTCGATGTAGATGAAAGAGAGGGGCATATCGCCGAGCTCGGCCAGCAGCTTGTTGCCACCGAACCGGTTGAGGGCGCCGGTCAGGGGATCGTACCTGGCCTCCTCCTCGGTGCGCCGGGTCTGCTCGCAGAGGCTCTGGCTGCGCGCCTCCGCCACCTGTCTGGCCTCACGGGCCTTGCGCAATCGATCCCGCATCAGCAGGTGCTGCACCATGAACAGCAGCAGGCCGTAAACCAGCCAGCTCAGCAGCAGGGGACGATAGAAGGCTCCCGGTTGCACCCAGCGACCATAGAACTCCATCCGCTCCAGCACCAGCCGGTAGTGGCCAGGCTGCATGCCTATGCCGGAGGCGATTTCCACTGCATAGACATGGCGCAGGTCCTCCCCCTGCTGGGCCAGCGGAATGCGGTACTGCTGGATCCACCAAGTGGCCGGCGTGAAGACCCGCAGCGGCACGTCCTGCAGCCGCCCGTAATCATCGGGACGAAAGATCACCTCGTTGAACTTGTGGGAGGTGGCATCACCCGCCCGGGAGTAAATCGGGTGGTAGTTGCGCAGATAGAGGCGCCAGAACTGGGGCTCTGGCCCCTCGACCTGCAGCTGGATGCGCGCCCCCTCAAAGCGGGAGAGATCGATGCCCTGCTCCGGCAGACTCAGCGTCAGGATCAGTTCACAGAAGGGGTACTCATAGCCTTCGCGCAACTGGCAGTCGATGGCTGGCTTGTCCGTCGGCGCAGGATAACCGCTTTGCTGGCCGGCGGCAGACAGCAAGGTAGTGACAGAGGCGCCACCATGGATCCTGTCATCCTGCACCGCCACCGACAGGCGGGCATTGGCCAGCATGTCGAGCCGCCGATCCGGCCCGAATTCAAACAGCAGGATCGCCAGCAGACTCAACCCCAACAACACCCAGAACAACACATTGGCCAGACGAGAATAGGAAAAGGTCATATAGGCTCCACCCGACTAGGTGCTCTGACTCCATACCCCGAGATCCGCACGCCCGGATCCCGTGGTTATTACACGCGCCAACACCGGCGCCATACCGTATTTCTTCAGCCGGGTACCGGCAGACAGACCCGGACCAACCCGGGATCAGGCGCAGCCGTACTGCAGCAGGCTGGAGGCGCCAGGTTGGCGCCCCGGAAAGCCACGCGCTTGCCAATCAGATTGTGAATCTCAGGATAGAACACTCCATGCCATGAAAAATAAAGAGAAATCAATAAAAAGGGCCCTGATGGCTCATCTTGCACAAGGGGAATGGCGGGCAACAAAGCCCTCAGGGTCCTTCACGCAGCGCCCGGTAGAGGGTGGTGCGACTGATGCCGAGCTGGCGCGCCGCCTCACTCACATTGCCCCCGCACGCCGCCAGGGTCTGCCGCACCCGCAGACGGTTCTGTTCACGCAAGGTGGCGGTACTCGCCTGCGACGAGGCCGCTGCCGATGCGGCGGGCAGATGCAGGTGAGCGGGCTCAATCCAGCCCCGCCCTTCCGCCAGCACGCAGGCCACCTCCAGCGCCTGCTTGAGCTGGCGTACGTTGCCGGGCAAGGGATGGGCCAGCAGTTGCTGCTCCGCCTCCGGCGTCAATTGCAGGGCCGGGTCCATCTCCGAGAGCAGGCGCTGGATCAACCCCAAGCGCTCGCCCTGTGGCCATGCCCGCAGCGGTGTCAGCTGCTGGCGCCAGCCGCAGACCCGGTAATAGAGGTCCTCGCGAAACGTCCCGGCCTGCGCCATGGCCGCCAGATCCCGGTGGCTGGCGCTGACCAGCCAGAAATCCACCACTTCGGGCTTGTGGCTGCCGACCGGGGTAACGCTGCGCTCCTGCAGCACCCGCAGCAGCCGGGTCTGGGCCAACAGCGGCAACTCGCCAATTTCATCCAGCATCAGGATGCCGCCGTGGGCAGCGCGCAGATAGCCCTGACTGCCCTGGCTGCGGGCACCGCTGAAGGCCCCGCCCACATAGCCAAACAGCTCGGCCTCCACCAGATCTACCGGCAGGGCGCCACAGTTGACACACACCAGGGGCTTGTCCTGCCGGCTCGACGCCCGATGCAGGGCACGCACCAGGTGCTCCTTGCCGCTGCCGGTCTCCCCCTCGATGAGCAGCGAGATGCCGCGCTCCAGCATCTTGAGCGGCACCTGTGCCGACCCTTGTTGCACTGTTTGCCGGGGCGCCACAACCGGCTCTGACACCAGCCGCAGGCCACGGCGTTCGCGCAGCAACTGCTGGCCATCGAACCTGTGCTGGCCGAGCCAGAGTCGTCCGGCCCGGTTGGCGCCGAGCAGCTCGCCCCCCTCCCCCAGCAGCAAACGGGCGGACCAGAGACTCTGGGGGTCGAGATCAACCAGCCAGCCCGGCTGGCGCGCCAGCAGCGCGTTTTCCAGCGTCATGGCCAAGAGCCGAACCGTGCCCAGCATGTCGCCATCGTGGTGGGCCGCATCGGTGGAAATGTCGAGCACCCCGAGCAATTGCCCGTCCGGCCCGAGCAGGGGGCAGGCGCTGCAACTGAGGAAGCTGTGCTGGGCGAAGAAATGCTCGGACCCCAGCACCTGCACCTCGCTCTGCTCGGCCAGCGCTGTACCGATGGCGTTGGTGCCCTTGCTCGCCTCCCCCCAGCGGGCGCCGCTGCGCAAAAAAATGCGCTCGGCGTGGCGAGCGAAGCCGTCGTCACCGCTGGCGGCCAGTATGGCCCCCTCGCCGTCACACAGCAGCAGGCGACAGGGCCTGCCCGCCAGCAACTGGGCAAACAGCGGCAGCACGAAGCGCTGAAAACAGGCAATCAGCGTCCTGTGTTCCTCCTGACGGGCCGACAGCTCCCCCTGGGGCAGCAGATCCAGCTCGGCGCTCTGCTGGCGATGCAGGCCCTGATGCAGGCAACGCTGCCAGGAACGCTGGATTGGACTGGGGCTGGAACTGTACTGCGGTAACTCGCTCATCACGCCTCCTGTTCAAAAACGGCACGACTGTCGCGGCCACTGTCCAGAAACGGCACAGTTTTATCGCCACAGCCTTGGTTATTGGTTAACCAAGATACGCTGCCGCACCCAGTTTGATAACGTTTTTGTAACCTTTTGTGCGCTGGTCAGACCCTTTGGCATGGCCCTTGCGATAACCCCTGCGTACCACCCCGGCCAGCCAGCACGTGCAGCAGGGCAGGACCTTCACACACATAAGGATGATGAGATGATTTATACCGCTCCCGGTCAGGCAGGTGCCCTGGTCAGCTTCAAGTCCCGTTACGACAACTTCATCGGGGGCGACTGGGTGGCCCCCCGCGCCGGCCGCTATTTCGAGAACATCTCGCCGGTGGACGGCAAGGTGTTCTGCGAGGTGGCCCGATCCGACGCCGCCGACATAGATCTGGCGCTGGATGCCGCCCACAAGGCGTTCGCCAGCTGGAGCAAGACCAGCGTCACCGAGCGCAGCAACCTGCTGCTGCGCATCGCCGATCGCATCGAGCAGAACATCGAAGTGCTCGCCATCGCCGAGACCTGGGAGAACGGCAAGGCGGTGCGCGAAACCCTGGCCGCCGACCTGCCGCTGGTGGTGGATCACTTCCGCTACTTCGCCGGCTGCATCCGTGCCCAGGAGGGCTCGGCCGCCGAGCTGGATCAGCACACCGTCAGCTACCACTTCAAGGAGCCCATCGGCGTGGTCGGCCAGATCATCCCCTGGAACTTCCCGCTGCTGATGGCGGCCTGGAAGCTGGCCCCGGTGCTGGCGGCCGGCTGCTGCAGCGTGCTCAAGCCCGCCGAGCAGACCCCGGTCACCATCATGCTGATGATGGATCTCATCAAGGACATACTGCCCCCTGGCGTGGTCAACGTGGTCAATGGCTTCGGCGCCGAGGCGGGTCAGGCGCTGGCCACCAGCGACCGGATCCAGAAGCTGGCGTTCACCGGTTCGACTGAAGTCGGCGCCCATATACTGCGCTGCGCCGCCGACAAGCTGATCCCCTCCACCGTCGAGCTGGGTGGCAAGTCCCCCAACATCTATTTTGCCGATGTGATGCAGCACGAGAGCCAGTATATCGACAAGGCGGTGGAAGGCATGCTGATGACCTTCTTCAACCAGGGCGAGGTGTGCACCTGCCCCTCCCGCGCGCTGGTACACGAGAAGATCTACGACGACTTTATGGACAGGGTGCTGGCCCGGGCGCGCACCATCGTGCAGGGCAACCCTCTGGACACCGCCACCCAGGTCGGGGCGCAGGCGTCCCGCGAGCAGTTCGACAAGATACTGAGCTACATGGAGATAGGCCGTGGCGAGGGGGCCAAGATGCTGATAGGCGGCGGCCCGGCCAAGGTGAGCGGCCTGGAGGGGGGCTTCTACATCCAGCCCACCATTTTCTCGGGCCAGAACAAGATGCGGGTGTTCCAGGAGGAGATCTTCGGGCCGGCGCTCGGGGTCACCACCTTCAAGGACGAGGCGGATGCGCTGGCCATTGCCAACGACACCCAGTATGGCCTGGGGGCAGGTCTGTGGACCCGCGACAGCAACCTGGCCTGGCGCATGGGGCGCGGCATCCAGGCCGGCCGGGTCTGGGTCAACTGCTACCACGCCTATCCGGCCCACGCGGCCTTTGGCGGCTACAAGAAGTCGGGGATAGGCCGCGAGACCCACAAAATGATGCTGGATCACTACCAGAACACCAAGAACCTGCTGGTGAGCCACGACATCAACCCCCTCGGCTTCTTCTAGGCCGATCACACTCATGAGAAGGGCGCCTGCGGGCGCCCTTGTTGTTATGGTTCGCCAGGCGACCCTTCCCGATCTATTCCCATGCCTCCCAGCTGCTGGCGATAGCGCTGGGGTGAGCAGCCCAGCTCACGGTTGAACATGGCGATAAAGGCCGAGGTTGAGCCGTAACCGAGCCGCCAGCCAATTTCCTGCACTGGCAATTCCCCCTTGAGCCAGGCCAGCGCCTTGAGCAGCTTGAGCCGGGCCCGCCACTGGCCGAAGTTCATGCCAAGTTCACGCACGCAGCGTCGGGCCAGGGTGCGCTCCGTGCTGTGCAACTGCTCGGCCCACTGGGCCAGGGTGCGCGGATCGGCAGGGTCACTGCGCAGCGCCGCCAGCATGGGGGCCAGCAGCTTGTCCTGGCTCATGGGCAGGTAGCTGTCCTGGCAGCGGGTGCGGGTCAGCTTCTCCACCAGCAGCTCGGCCTGGCGCACATCCCATTCATCCTGCATATGGCCCAGCTTGCGCTCGCAAAAATCCGCCAGCATGGCCCGGATGAGCGGCGTCATCTCCAGCAGGCAGGGCTCGGCAGGCAGTCTGGCCGCCAGGGCATGATTGACATAGATGGAGGTATAATCGAGGGCCTGCTGATTGTAGGAGGCATGCTCCAGATCCGCCGGCACCCAGATGAGGTAGTCGGCGGGAGCCACCAGCCGGTGCTGGTCCAGCACTATCTCCATCACCCCCAGGCTTATCAGGCTAAGCTGGCCCCAGGGGTGGCTGTGGGGCGCGCAGGCACTCTCGGCCTGGATCTGCTGATAGCGCAGATAGAGGGGGTTGGGCTCGGGCAGGGCTATGTCCGTCGAGTGATAGTGATGTAGTGCCATATCAGGGCAACTTGTCCTTTCTGCGGGATGAATTGTCAGTTTTACGTTACTTGATAACAGAAAGACAAGAGTAGACTGGCCATCTCGATAACAAGGAGCCTTTGATGCGTATCTTCTTCCCGCTTATGTTCCCGCTGATGGCCGTGCTGATCTGGGCCACCAATACAGTGGTGTCCAAGGCCGCCGCCGATGTGCTGGATCCCGCCGCCATCTCCTTTTACCGCTGGGTGATCGCCGCCCTGGCGCTGACCCCCTTCTGCCTGCCGCAACTGTGGCGCCGCCGTCGCGAAATCCGCCCCTGGCTCGGCAAGCTGCTGGTGCTGGCAGCCCTTGGCATGGTGCTTTACCAGTGCCTCGCCTATTACGCAGCCCACACCACCTCGGCCACCAACATGGGGGTCATAGGTTCGCTCATTCCGCTGCTGACCCTGCTGCAGAGCGCCCTCTTCTTCGGCCAGCGCCCGGGAAAGCAGGCGCTGCTTGGCATGAGCATCTCCCTGTTCGGGGTGTTCTGGCTGCTGAGCCAGGGCCAGCCGCTGGCCCTGCTGCACGACGGCATCAACCCGGGGGACGGACTCATGCTGCTCGGCTCCGCCAGCTACGCCCTCTACGGCCTGCTGATCCGCCGCTGGCAACTGCCGTTTGGCCCCTGGCTCAACCTCTACATGCAGATCCTGCTGGCTGTGCTGCTGCTCATCCCGGTCGCCCTCAGCGCAGACTCCCTGGCGGTGCCCGCCGAGGGCTGGGGTCTGGTGCTGTTTGCCGGGCTCGCCTCCTCCCTGCTGGCGGCCTACTGCTGGATGCGCGGTCTCGCCTGCATGGGGGCGGAGCGCACCTCTGTGTTCATGAACCTGATGCCGCTGTGCACGGCGCTGATCGCCGTCATCACCCTGGGGGAGCCGATTCACGGCTATCACCTGCTGGGTGGCGGCCTGATCCTGAGCGGCGTCATGCTCTCCCAGTTCAAGCCCAGGGTACGCCCCGCCCTTGTGGAAGAGGCATAAACCGGCGAGACAAGCCGCTGCAGCACAACACAAGAAGGGAGCCTCGGCTCCCTTCTTGTTCGCTAAAAACCACAGGCTCGGTTATCCCGGCGCCAATGGTAAGCCCCTCCCGACACAACTGTGATTCAGGTTTGCTCGTGGTGCGCCTTGTGCGGGTCGCGCCGGGCCTTGTCATGAGCAGCAAAGGCTTTTCGGGCCGCGCTGATGCCATTCATGCAGGCCGGGACACCGGCATAGACGGCGATCTGGAGCAGGATTTCGATGATGGTTTCCCGGCTGACGCCCACATTCAACGCGGCCCGGATATGAAATTCGAGCTGCCCGGGTGCATTGCCCATCGCCATCAGCGCAGCAACGGTAAGCATCTCACGGGTGCAGAGATCAATACCGGGACGGGAGAGCACATCGGCAAAGGCAAATCCCAACACCAGTTCGGCAAAATCTGGCGACAGGGCATCCAGATTCGCCGCGACCTGATCCGGCGCCTGCGGGTCGAGCCGGGCCAGCAGCGCAAAGGCCTGTTCACGCCGCTCGGACGATAAGCCGCTCATGCGTTCACCCCCTTCATGCCTTCCCGGGTATAGCGATCCCCTGCCACTGGCAAGGCCCTGATGGCACTATCCAGCGCGGCGAGATCCCCGGCCTCCAGACGCACCGACAGGGCGCCCAGGTTGTCCAGCAGATGGGGGATCCGCCTTGTGCCGGGGATGGGCACTATGTCATCCCCCTGCGCCAGCAGCCAGGCCAGGGCGATCTGCGCCGTCGTGCACTGCTTGCGTGCCGCCAGGGCCATGATCACCTCCACCAACGAGCGGTTGGTGGCGATGTTTTCCTGTTGAAAGCGCGGCAGGCTGGCCCGAAAGTCACCCTCTTCAAACGCCGTATCCTGCTGGAAACGTCCGGTCAGAAAGCCGCGCCCCAAGGGGGAGTACGCCACCAGGCCAATGCCCAGCGCGCGGCAGGTTGGCAGCACCAGGGCTTCGACATCCCGCGTCCAGAGGGAATACTCCGTTTGCACCGCCGCCACCGGATGCACGGCATGGGCGCGCCTCAAGGTGGCCGCGCTGACCTCGCACAGGCCGACACGGGCAATCTTGCCCTCCTGCACCAGCTGCGCCAGCCCTGCCATCGTCTCTTCGATGGGGTGCGCCGGGTCGATGCGATGCACATAGTAGAGGTCTATCTGCTCGACCCCGAGCCGGCGCAGCGAGGCTTCACAGCTCTGCCGTGCATACTGGACGCTGTTGTCCAGGGTGCGCCTGTACTCGCCACTCTGGCGGACTATGCCGAACTTGGTGGCGACCTTGACCCCGGCTCCGTGGGTCGCCAGGAAGCGGCCTATCAGGGCTTCATTGTGGTGCGGGCCATACATGTCGGCGGTGTCGAGAAAATCGATCCCCATCTCGACAGCCCGGGCCAGCACCCGCAGCGCCTGCTCATCATCCCGAGGGCCATAAAACTCACTCATGCCCATGCAGCCGAGACCCATGGCGGATACGTCCAGATCAGTGCCCAGTGTTCGTCGTTGCATACATTTCTCCTTACAAGATGGAGGTCAGTATGGTCTTCCGAATATGATTCAGGTATAGACTGGATTGGTAGTCAGCTTTCCGATTTTGGAAGATACATGAACGCTCTCTTGCTATGGGATGACGCCCGGGTCTTTCTGGCCATCGCCCGCAGTGGCACCTTGAGTGGCGCCGCCCTCGCCCTTGACATGGGCATTGCCACTGTCTCTCGACGGCTGGATCGCCTGGAGTCGGCACTGGGTTTGCCGCTGTTCAGTCGTCATCAGCACGGCTATCGACTGACCGACGATGGGGATGCCTTGCTGGCGCGGGCCGAAGCGCTGGAACATGCCGGGCATGCCTTTGGCGAAGCCGGGCAGCAGCAGGGGCAGGTGGCAGGATGCGTGCGCCTCGCCACCGCAGACAATCTGGCCAATCCGCTCATTATTCCCTCCCTGGCCAGGCTGTTTGCCATTCATCCCGATCTGAGGGTGGAGCTGGTCACAGGCGTGCAAACGGTGAACCTGCACAGGCGCGATGCCGATCTGGCCGTGCGCATGGCCAAACCTGACACCGGCAACGTCACCATCAAGCGGCTGGGCACCCTGGGCTTCGGCCTCTATGGGGCCAGCAGTTATGTCGATAGCCGTCATCCGGGCACAGATGCCGCTGGCTTCGATGAGGATGCTTTTATCGGCTGGGGGGAATCCCACGGCCATTTGCCCGCCGCCAAATGGATTGCGCGCATGCTGCGTGGGCGCCCCTGCAGGGTGGAGACCAATACCCTGTCGGCCCAGCTGGCCGCCGCCACCGCCGGTCTCGGGCTGGCGGTACTGCCCCATTATCTGGCCAAAGAGACGGACCTCGTCTGCCTCCTGCCCGAGCTGGGGGTAGATCAGCCGATCTGGCTGGTGATCCACACAGATCTCGCCCACTCCAGACGGGTGCGGGCCGTCGCGGATCACCTGATCCAGCTGTTTGAAGAGGCCGAGTCAGCCCTCCACCCTTTCCCTCTGGGCGCACTGTGAACAAGGCTGGTTAGGAAGGGCTGCAAAGCATATGACAACAGGCAGACAGCAAGAAGGGAGCCCAGGCTCCCTTCTTGCATTGCATCTGCGCGCAAAAAACGCGGGCTCAGTTGCCCCGGCGCCAGTGGTAGCGCCGCTCTGGCCGGCCACGCTGGCCGTAGTTGAGATCCACATCGACCCTGTCTTCCGACTCCAGATACTCCAGATAACGGCGCGCCGTGGTACGGCTGAGCGACAGCCGCAGCGCCACCGTATCGGTGGAAAACGCGGTATCCGGCTCGCCGGCCAGCAGCTCCAGCACCTGGCGCAAGGTGATGGCGTCGATCCCCTTTGGGGTATCGCGCACCTCCCTGGCCTGGGGGCGCCCCTTGCCCATCAGCCGATCCAGATCGCTCTGCTCCAGGGAGCCGCGCTCGCAGATGCGCCTGTGCAGGGTAAGGATCTCGTCCAAGCTCTGCTGGATGCGAAACAGCCGCAGCGGCTTGATGATGTAATCCTGCACCCCCAGGTTGAGGGCCTGCTGTATGGTCTCAACGTCGCAGGAGGCGGTCACCATGATGACGTAAGCCTCGCGGTTGTGGCTGCGCAGCCGGTTCACCCACTCGAGGCCCGAGCCGTCAGGTAATGAGATGTCTACCAGCAGCAGTTGTGGTTCGGTCGCACGCATCATGAGATCGGCCTGGGTCAGGCTTTCGGCCCGACCCAGCAGGGAAAATCCGGGGGTGGAGGAGACCAGCTCGGCCAGAATGGATCCTATCCGTTCGTCATCCTCGATCACCAGAGTGAAAATGGGCTCCATAGATCACACCAATTGGTTTTTATTCAAGTAGATACCGAACAGGGTTGTCTGTTCGGCGGTGCGGCGCCATTCTATCACACCCCCTCGCCTGACCACCGTCTCCTTGACCAGGAAGAGGCCGACCCCGTGATCGCCGGTCTGGCGGCTGATGCCGTAATCAAACAGATGATCCGCCAGCGCCTCGTCCACCCCTTCACCGCTGTCCTCCACCTCGATCACCAGCCGGCGGCCAAAGTCGTTGAGGGAAATCAGCACCCGCGGCGGACAGACCTTGCGCCGCGCCCAGGCGGCGCGAATGCCGTTGTCCAGCAGGTTGCCGATGAGGGTGATGAGATCCGCCGACACCGCCGCCGGATACTCCGCCAGCGCAGAGTCGGGATCCAGCACCAGCTCCACCCCCAACTCCCGCGCCCGGCTGAACTTGCCGAGAATGAGCCCCGCCACCGGCTTGTCCTCGATGGCTCGCAACAGCCCCTGCAACATGGTCTGGCAAGCCTCGCTCTCCTGCTGAATAAGCTCCACCGCCTGATCCACATGACCAAGCTGCAACAGGCCGGAGAGGCTGCTCAGCTTGTTGGCGAACTCGTGGGTCTGCATCCGCAGCATCTCGGCATACTGGCGCAGATGCGTGACCTGCATGCCGAGGCTGCCAGTTACCTCGGGGCGACTGAAGATCAGCAGGCGCCCGGGCACCTTGCCCTCCACTGCCTGCCAGCGCCCCACGAAGGACTCCCCGTGCACGGTAAAGCCGAGCTCGGTCTCGACCTGGGTCAGGGCAGGTGCCAGCGGCGGCGACAACTCGGCGAGCGGTTGCCCCAGCAGGGCATGACGCCCTGTGCCCGGCAGGCGCAACTGGTAGAAGGCGGCGCTGTTGAGCATGCGGATGTTGCCCCTGTTGTCGAGCGCTATCACCCCCTCCGAGATGTGCTCCAGCACCAGCTCTTGCAGCACGAAGCGATTGACGATGGCCTCGGGCTCCAGGTCCAGCAGGGTGCGGCGCAACAGGTGTTGCACCCAGAGCGCCAGCAAGAGACCACACCCCAGCACGGCAAGGATGGCGCTGACCAGCAGGGCGATCCGCTCCAGATAGATGCCTTCCACAGTCCGCATCAGGTAACCCACCACCACGGCCCCCATGGCACGGCCATCGGGCCCGAGCACGGGCGCAAAGCAGCGGATGGCCGGGCCGAGTGTGCCCTCGTCCTCTGAGCAGTAGCTGAGCCGGTCATGGAGGGCCGGCCAGATATCTTCACCACGGAAGAGACCGCCGATGAGCTCGGGCGAGGGGTGACTGAGGCGGCGGGCGTGTTCGTCGGTCACCACTATGTAGGCGGCGTCGGTACGATTGCTGATCCCCTCCACATAGTCGCGCAAGCCGGGATCGCTGCCCTGCTGCAAGGCCTGCACCACCCGGCTGTCCGCTGCCAGCACCCGCGCCAGATCGGCGCCATTCTCCTGCAGATTGCTCTCCAGCAGGTGGCGGATAAAGAGGGCGAGCAGACTGCCCAGGATCACGATCAGCAGCAGTGACAGCCCCAGAGAGAGGGTGACCAGTTGGTGGCGCAGTTTCATCGATTAGCCTTGCAACATCAGGAAGCGGACCAATAGTGCGGGCGCCACCAGGTCTGGTCAATCAGTGGCGCGGGATCACCGACAAAATCCGCCAACCCTTCGTCACGGGCAGTCAGCGCCACCGCCCTTGCGACCGCGCGGGCCACTTCCCCCACCTGCTCGATGGGGGGCAGCAGCCGCCCCTCGGCCAGCGGATAGGCACCCACGGCCCGTACCGCCGCCTGCAACATGCCGTCACTGATGCGGCGCGCCTTGACGGCGCAGGCCCCCAGACCAATGCCGGGGAAGACATAGACGTTGTTGCACTGGGAGACCACCCGCATCTCCCCCGCCACAGTAACTGGGGCAAAGGGGCTGCCGGTGGCGAGCAGAGCGCGCCCGTCGGTGGCCTGCCACACCTGCTCCGGCGTCGCTTCGGCACTGCGGGTCGGGTTGGATAGCGGCAGGATCACGGGGCGCTCGCACACCTCCCCCATGGCCCTGAGCACGGCCTCGGTAAAGAGCCCGCCCTGGCCGCTCACCCCGATCAGCACGCTAGGGCGCAGTCGCTCAATGAGCTCGGGCAGGGCGGCGCAAGCCTCTTGCGCCGGACGGGCAAAAGGTCGTTGGGATGGGGTCAGATTGGCGCGATCCAGGCAGACCAGCCCATCTTGATCAAACAGTTGCACCCGATCCGGACTGCCCGCCAGCTGGGCCAGCATGGCGGCGATGCCGCACCCCGCCGAGCCGGCGCCGACGATGAGCACGGGGGTATCGGCCAGGGTAGTGCCGGCCTGTTGCAACCCAGCCAGCACGCAGGCCGAAGCCACCGCAGCCGTCCCCTGGATGTCGTCGTTGAACATGCACAGCTCGTCTCTATAACGGGCCAGCAGATTGGCGGCATGCTTGCCGGCGAAGTCTTCAAACTGCAACACCACCTGGGGCCAGCGCATGCGAATGGCTGCCACCACCTTGTCCATGAAGTGGTAATAGGATTCACCATCCACCCGGTTGGCCTGCCAGCCGAGGTAGGAGTCATCCTCCAGCAGTTCGGGATTGTTGGTGCCCACATCGACGCACAGCGGCAAGGTGCGCGCCGGGTTGATACCGCCAGCGGCGGAGTAGAGCGCCAGTTTGCCGATGCAGATCCCCATGCCGCCGATGCCAAGATCGCCGAGCCCCAGCACCCGCTCACCGTCGGAGATGACGATGACGTCCACCTCCTGCTCCACCGCGGCGAAGATGGCGTCCAGATCGTCTCTGTCATGCCAGGAAAGATAAAGCCCGTGGCTGCGCAGATAGAGGTCGCTGTGGCGCTGGCATGCCTCCCCTACTACCGGGGTGTAAATAATGGGCAAGAGCTCCGGCAGGTGGTGCCGCACCAGATCGTAAAACAGCACAGGGTTGTCTTCTTGCAGCTGGCGCAGCAGCAGGTGCTGGTCGAACGGGCTCTGCATGGCAGAGACCAGACGGTAAATGCGGCGCCGTTGCTGGGCCAGGGACTCCTCTTTGTGAGGCATGCGCCCCATCAGGCCTTGTCGCTTGCGTTCGGCATAGGGCAGGCTGGTGCCCATCATGATGTCGTTCATTGTCGATTCCTTATGCCAGCAGCGAGATGAGCAGGGTGGCCAGGATCAACATGACGGCCCCCCCGAGACGGGAAGAGATTTGGGCAAACGGCATCAGCTTCATGCGCTGGGCCGCCGACAGCACGGCCACATCGCCCGTGCCCCCCATGTTGGCCATGCACAGACCGCCTGTGATGGCCGCCTCTATGGGATAGAAACCTATCATGCGCCCCACCAGGGCCGCCCCCAGGGCGCCGCCGACCACAGTCACCAGCACCAGCACGAAGTAACTGACGGAAAAGGCGCTGATGAGTTCCGGGATGCTGGTATAGGCGACCCCTATGCCCACCAGCAGGGAGGGCGTCAGATTGGTCACGACGAACTGGTACCAGTCGGCGGCCGCCTGCTCGTAACGGCGCGGCAGCACGCCACTCACCTTGATGAAGGCCACCGCCAGTATCATGAGCGCGAAGGGATGCATGGGGATGAAGTTGCCCAGCAGTGAACCCAGCACAAACATGCTGGAGCTGATGAAGAGCCCCATGCCGAGGCTTTCCAGCGTCGGCGCCTGGACCTGCTCTTCGGCCACATTCTGGCTGCTCTGATTGATCATCAGCTGACCATTGCCGGTCAGGGAAGGGTAGCGGCGGCCCAGGCGTACCAGCAGAGTGCCCACCAGAATGGCCAGGGTATTGGCGATCACAACGGCAGGCACCATGCGTGACAGCAGGTCGGCGCTGGACATCTGCATCGGGCCCGAGAGGATCTCCACCAGGGGCACGGCACCTGCCCCCATGCCGCCGCCCATGATGGGCAAACCTATGAGCAGCACCGCATTCTTGAAGCCATAGCCCATCAGGGAGCCGACCAGACCGACACTCAGCAGCGCCACTGCAACACCGCCCAGGATCACCGGCAGGTAACGCATGGCGGCATTTTTCAGCAGGGCACTGCTCATGCCCAGCACTGAGCCCGTCACCAGACTGGCAATGAAGAAGTTGAGAAAGCCCCCCTCCTTCATGAAGCCGATGATCACCTGACCCGCTTCGACCGGCAGGATCCTGTATTCAAACAGAGCAGCACCGCCGAAAATGGCGAGTATGGTGCCACCTCCCAGGTATTCACGGACCGGAGTGATGCGCTCACCCAGCTCGCAGAGCAGGGTGCCCAGCACGAACATCAGTGCCAACGCCCCGACCATGCCGAGCGGCAGTGAGCCGTTCCAGCCGGAGAAAAGCACGCAGGTGGCAAGCCCGAGGAAGATCATCATGGGCATGCCGGCTATTTGTTGACTGCCCCAGGGGGCGGCTTTCGGGGTAGAGAGGTTTTTCATTGTTATGCTCCAGCGTGTGAGGTGGCGCTACTCTAGTGATCCTCCCCTCGCCTGTCGGTTATCCCCGCTACAAAGACATATAAAAACATTAAAATCTTAAACGCTATGGCGAGGATGCTGTCATTCAATACAAGACAGCCTCTCCATTTACAGCATCTGAAAGATTGGGTACACACAGAAATACACGAATGCGGACAAAGTTTGATCCTCACTTGGCTGGCAATGGTGAGGCTCAGATTAAGTGTTATCCATGGAAAGAGAGGGCGTAAACGGGCAGCAGGCTGATGACAGTCGCGTCATATTCATGCTGATCATTCATATCAGAGAGGCCATGATCCTGACGATCGCACAACTGACATGACCCACCCGTATGCAGGTGGATAACAGGGCAGGCAAGGATGACTGGCAACTTGTATGTCATGACGGGGATGCACTATCAACACAGCGCCATAGCGTGTATTTTCAACTGACAAGACTGTGCAGACGGGCAAAGAGTGCCCACCTGTCAGTCACACCTTGACAGCCAGCGCCTCATTTAAACCTGTTCGGTTGGCCTATTCTGCTAATAACAATGGAATATTGGCAGGGTCAAATTCATGACAGATATCGCTTCCTTCCCAGCTGAAGCCATAATGAATTTCGGCACTATATTCGACATCGACCAGCAGACTCTCGATTGAGAAATGGGCGTCACCCGATTCATATCGTTCCACAGCTATCGTCTCCCTATTTAGCTGACCCATCAATATTAGTGGATAAAAAACAGACTGCCGAATTTATATGACACCTTGCTGACCAGAAAATAATAGTAAACAGGATCCCTTCCCTATTTTTGCCTCCCCAGCAAGCCGGTGTTTATTTCTCCAACCAGAGTATTTCACCCGATTTGACACACCTGTGCGTCTTTCGGCCACAGACAGCCCCTTGCGATCCCCTTCACTGACCAGGTAAAGCCTCATAAGAAACTCATTTCTCATTTTCATAAACAAGATCTTGATCACACTATTTACTTAGCCTGCTAAATAACTACAATGCTTAGCAGGCTAAGTAAATGGAGAGCACCTCATGATGAAGGATCTGGAAATGTTGCGCGAGTTGTCCCTCGCCGAGCGGGTCGGACGACTGCATCGACTGTGGCGCACAGTGGCAGACCTGGAACTGGCGCCCCTGGGTCTGACCCATCCACGCTGGACAGCGCTCTGGAAACTCAGCCGCCTCGGTGGTCATCTCAGCCAGAAGACCCTTGCCGAAGCGCTGGAGATAGAGCTGCCGTCCCTGATGCGCACTCTGGGTCAGCTGGAGGAGCATGGACTGGTCGAACGCCATTGCTGCAGCCAGGACAAACGGGCCCGCATCGTCACCCTGACTCCGGCTGGCAAGGCGCTGCTCGACAAGATAGAAGATCGCATCATGGATGTACGCCGTGACCTGCTCGCCGGCATCAGCCAGCGGGAGCTGGAACAATTTGAAGACATAGTGCACCGCATCTGTGCCAACGCCCTCGGCAAGATAGGTTCACAGAGTGAAGAGAGAGAATAAGATGACCCCGGATCAACAATTCAAACGCTGGATAAAATGGGCCATGGGCGCCTTTATTCTGGTCTTTGGCTACTTCCTGCTGGCTGACATCAAGATGCCGCTCACCCCGCAAGCCATGGCTACCCGTGTCGTGACCAAGATGGCACCCCAGGTCAGTGGCAAGGTGATACAGGTTGCCGTTGGCAACAACCAGCATGTCAAACAGGGGGATCTGCTGTTCTCACTCGACCCCGCCCCGTTTGAACTGGCGGTGGAGCAGGCCCGCCTCGCGCTGGCTCAGGCCGAGCAGCAGAACCGCCAGCTCGACGCCACTCTCAACGCCGCCGCCGCCGATTTCAGCTCGCTGCAAACCCAAGCCTCCCTGAAGCTGCGGGAAGCGGAGCGTATCGACGCCCTCTATCGTCGCCACATGGTCTCTGAGCAGCAAAAAGACGACGCCGACAGCGCATTTCGCACCGCCCAGGCCAACTTGTTGGCCAGCAAGGCCCGCATGACTCAGGCCCAGGTGAACCGCGGTCTGCACGGTGATGACAACCTGCTGCTGCGCCAGGCTCGCAATCACCTGGCCCAGGCCAAGCTCAACCTCGCCTACAGCCAGGTACACGCCAGCCAGGATGGCATCATCACCAACCTGCAACTCAAGCCGGGCAGCTTCGCCGCGGCGGGGGCGCCGCTGCTGGCGCTGGTTTCCGAGCAAGTAGACATCATCGCCGATTTTCGCGAGAAGAGTCTGCGCCACGTCAACACGGACAGCCAGGCACTGGTCGCCTTCGATGGCGAGCCGGGCAAGCTCTATCCAGCCCGGGTCACCAGCCTGGATGCCGGCGTCAGCGCCGGCCAGTTCGATGCCAACGGCCTGCTGGCCAGCCCCACCGAATCGGATCGCTGGGTCCGGGATGCCCAGCGCCTGCGCCTGCATCTGACCCTTGAGCAGTTGCCAGCCCACCTGCCGGCTGGCGCCCGCGCCACGGTGCAACTGCTGCCGGACAACGCGCTAAGCGCGCTGTTTGCCCGCGGCCAGATCCGTCTGCTCAGCCTGTTGCACTATATCTACTAAGGTGGCAGCGATGAATCTGTGGCACAGGCCCCTCACCGCCAACGAACTGCGTCAATGTCTGCGCATCGCCTTTGGCAGCACCACCGGCTTCCTGCTCTGCAAGTTGTTTGGCTGGAACTACGGCGTCTTCTACACAGTGACACCAGTATTGCTGCTGGGCATGGTGCCAGTGATGAACGGCCATGCGGCACGCCAGCTGATCGCTGCCGCCGTCATGTGCGGGGTGGAAGTCGGTCTGCTGGGCGGGCTGTTTGGCAGTCATCCCGGCCTGATGATCCCCATCGCCTTTTTGCTGTTTCTCTACCGTTTCGCCGCCATGTCACGGGGCAGCCTGTTTCTGTTCGGGGCCAACGGTGTGCTGAGTCTGAGCATAATGCTGCACTTTGCCAGCTACCCGCAGACCGATCTGAACGACCTCATCTTCAGCAACCTGTGGGCCAGCATACTGTCGGTACTCATCGCCTACCTGATGACGGCGCTGATCCCGGATGTAGAGGAGCGGCCCAAGCCTGCGGCGGCCCCCAAGGCACCGCACCGGATGAGGCACGAGGCCCTGCTCGGAGCCAGCATAGCCACCCTCTCCTTCATCGTGTTCCAGATCTTCGACTTGCGTGACTCCATGTCTGCTCAGGCCACCACACTGCTGCTGCTGTTTCCCATGCACTGGAACGGAGCCTTGAGCTATGCCCGCAAACGGGCCATGGGCACACTGCTCGGCGTGAGCTTTGGTCTCGTCAGCCAGCTGGTACTCTACGACTGGTCAGGTTTGCTGTTGCTGGTCGCCCCCATGCTCTGGCTCGGGGCCATGCTGTTCAGCTACGCCCATGTGAAGGAGGCCAGCGGCTCAGGCGTCGGCTTTGGCGCCCTCACCACTCTCGGCATCCTGTTTGGCCAGTACCTGACGCCGGGCAACGATCTGGTATTCAGCGCACTCTATCGAGTCAGCAGCATACTGTTTGCCATCGTTGCCACCCTGCTGGCCTGCTATCTCATTCACCGACTGCTTAACCGTTTCGAGGCCACTCGTTTCGGCTATTGACCCCCTGTTGTTAGCTCAAGGATGTGCTGCTTTTCGCCCCGTTATGCCTACCGGGGCGTTTTTTTGTCTGCATTTTGCAAGCTTGCCCCGCGGGTCTTGTGACTGCAGCCACTATGCTTGCAAGAGCCGTTCGCAATAGCAGCAGGAGAGACACAATGGCACGAGTACACGGAGGCTGGCTGGCGTTTGGTCTTTTGCTCGGGATGAGCAGCGTCTGGGCCAATCCAGTGCTTGTCGCAGCTGAAGATGACTGGGCCCCCTATTGCGCGCTGGACAAGGAGAGCGGCCAGCCACAGGGGTTGGCACCGGCCTTGGTAAAAGCTGTGTTCGCCATCGAGGGCATAGCGCTTGAGTTTCGTACCATTCCCTTCGCCCGCTGCATGCACGAAGCCAAGAGCGACAAGGTGCTGGCGTGTTTCAATGCCACCATCACAGAGGAGAACCGCTATCAGTACTACTGGCACGAGACCCCCATGTTCGAGGAGGATCTCGCCATCTTCGCCCTCGCAGGCGGCGGGCACCATGACCTCAAACTCACCGCCCTGGAGGGCAAGACGGTGGGCATTACCCTGGGTTACACCTATCCCACCGATTTCATGGATAACCCCAGGATCACCCGCTTTCAGGCCAAATCGGATGCCCAGATCATAGAGATGCTGGTACGCGGACGGGTCGACTACATACTGATGAACGAGATGCCTGGCTATCTCAAGATCCAGCAGAAAGCACTGACCGGCCGGGTCGTCAAGGTAGGCAAGATCTCCACCGATGGCTTCTGGCTCGCCTTCTCCCGTGCCCATCCCCAGGGAGAAGCCATGGCAAAACGCTTCGAGGAAGGGCTGCAGAAGATCAAGAACAACGGCACCTATGAGACGCTGGTACGCGACTTCGAGCACAGCCTGGGCCTGCATTGAATGTATTTCGCTCCCTGTGCGCCGCCTCGGGACGCATATAGACGCAATAGAGACAATTGAGCATTGAACCTTCTCCTCAACCTGTTAGGCTCGAGCCCGGATGACACCGATGGAGAATTCAAGATGAAACACGCCAATATATTCTTGCTGGGTATCACGACCCTGGCTCTGCTGAGCGGTTGCGAACGCGGAGCCTCCACATTGAGCGTGACCGGCGGCGAGCCCATCACCTATCAGTGCGAGCAGAACAAGAAGGTGCAAGTAAGCTACTTTGCCCTTTCCGACCAGAGCCTGAATTTCATCAAACTGGCACTGCCAGATGGCAAGGATTACACACTGCCACAAACCATTTCAGCCTCCGGCGCCCGCTATACCGATGAGCATGAGGCCGTCTGGTGGAACAAGGGAAATGAAGGCTTCGTCGAAATGCGCGACAAGAACGGCGAGTGGCAGAGCGTCTACAACGACTGCAAACAGCAGTAATGAAAAATCCCGGCCTGGCCGGGATTTTGCTATTTAACCTCTGTATCCAGACAAGAGACCATCTGCACAGCGATGGTGTGCAACTTGTGTCCGTTTTCCTCGTTCAGCCGCGCTTGTCGCTGATCACCAGCCAGAGCGCATGTACCATACCTGGCAGGCCGCCGAGCAGGGTCAGTACTATGTTGATCAAAAAGTGCAGGCTGAAGCCTACCTGGATAAAGGCGCATACCGGAGGCAAAAAGATGGCCAGCAGTATCTTGAGCAGATTGTTCATCTCGCACTTCCTCGTCAAAGATGTTTCACGGTTCGGTATGCGCTCACCATAAACAGCCTTGACCTCAACTGCAAACGAAACAAGGGCCCACTCGCGGCTCTCACACCTGAGTCAAGCAGGGGATCCGTTCCCCCAGCTGCTCACGCAAGGCATTGAGGTCGTGGATCTGCTGGTTGCTGCTACCACGCCAGAGCAGACCGGGATCTGCCAGTGCCTTCACGAACTTGCCATCCACCAGCACGTCCAGCAGGGCGACCAGCTCGCGCTGGGCCTCTGACAGTTCGCCGAGCAGATAGCCGGTCCAGCACCAGATGTCCTTGCCAGGACACTCGGCCCGCACCCGCTTCACCAACGCCAGCACCTGGGGCACGTTGGCGGGGTGGAGCGGATCGCCACCGGAGAGCGACAGACCACGCCGTTTGATGCGCGTGTCGTTGAGATCCTGGATGACGCGATCGCACATGGCCTCATCAAACGGCTTGCCGCCATCGAGCCGCCAGGTGCTCTGGTTGTAGCAACCCGGACACTGATGCTCGCAACCCGACACAAACAGGGTGGCGCGGGTGCCGGGCCCGTTGATCACATCGACCGGGTAGTATTGGTGGTAGTGCATCGCTTGTTTCCTGCCTTGTTCATGGGACAACGGCAACGTCTGCCACCCTCCAATGAAAATGGCCCCTTGGGTCAGGGGCCAGCGCTTTATCACTGCTGCGTTTACATATGCTTGACGCGGCGTTTCACTTCTTCCTGCTTGCCCGCATTGAAGGGGCGCGCATCCGGACTGCCGAGGTAGCCGCAGACACGACGGGTCACAGACACCTTGGCCGGGTCGTGGTTGCCGCAGCGCGGACAGGTAAAGCCCTTGGAGGTGCACTCGAACTCGCCGGTGAAGCCGCAGTCGTAGCACTCGTCGATCGGTGTGTTGGTGCCGTAGTAGGGCACCCTGTCATAGCTGTAGTCCCAGACGTTTTCGAGCGCTTCCAGGTTGTGCTGGATATTGGGGTACTCGCCGTAGCAGATGAAGCCGCCGCTGGCGATGGGCGGATAGGGCGCCTCGAAATCCAGCTTGTCGTACGGGTTCACCTGCTTCTCCACGTCGAGGTGGAAGCTGTTGGTGTAGTAACCCTTGTCGGTCACACCCGCCACCACACCAAACTCCTTGGCATCGATGCGGCAGAAACGGGTACAGAGGTTCTCGCTCGGGGTGGAGTAGAGGCTAAAACCGTAGCCTGTCTCCTCTTTCCACTCATCGGTCGCCGCCTTGAGCCGCGCTATGATGGCGACGGCCTTCTGGCGCAGGGTGTCGCTGTCAAACAGATGGACATCGGTGCCAAACAGGGCGTTGATGGTCTCGTGCACCCCTATGTAACCGAGCGAAATGGAGGCGCGACCGTGCTTGAAGATCTCGCTGACGTTGTCGTCAGCCTTGAGCCGCACCCCGCAGGCTCCTTCCATATAGAGGATCGGGGCGACCCGCGCCTTGACGCCATCCAGCCGCTCGATGCGATACATCAATGCCTTCTTGGCCACGCGCAGGGCGGCATCCAGCTTGTCCCAGAAATCCGCCTCGTCGCGGGATTTCAGGGCGATGCGCGGCAAGTTGAGGCTGACTACCCCTAAGTTGTTGCGCCCTTCATGGATCAGTTCACCATTTTCCTCATAAGCCCCGAGGAAGGAGCGACAGCCCATGGGGGTCTTGAAGGAGCCGGTCACCTTGACCACCTGGTCGTAGTTGAGGATGTCCGGATACATGCGCTTGGAGGCACACTCCAGCGCCAGCTGCTTGATGTCGTAGTTGGGATCCCCCTGTTTGTGGTTGAGGCCATCCTTGATGGCGAACACCAGTTTCGGGAACACGGCGGTCTTTCTGTTCTTGCCAAGGCCGGCGATGCGGTTGCCGAGGATGGCGCTCTGGATCATGCGGGACTCCCAGCTGTCGCCAAGGCCGAAGCCGAAGGTAACAAACGGAGTCTGGCCATTGGCGGTGTGCAGGGTATTGACCTCGTACTCCAGCGACTGGAAGGCGTCGTAACACTCCTTCTCGGTACGGGCCATGGCGTAGGCGTCCACGTCCTTGATCCCCCACTCCTCGGCCACTTCCCTGTGTTTCTGCCAACTGATGGTTACATAGGGGGCAAGCACCTCGTCGATGCGATTGATGGTGGTGCCGCCATAGATGTGGCTCGCCACCTGGGCGATGATCTGGGCGGTCACGGCGGTGGCCGTGCTGATGGATTTGGGGGTATCTATCTCCGCATTGCCCATCTTGAAGCCGTGGGTCAGCATCCCCTTCAGGTCGATCAGCATGCAGTTGAACATGGGGAAGAAGGGGGAGTAGTCGAGATCGTGGAAGTGCAGATCGCCGCTCTCGTGGGCCTGCACCACGTCGCGGGGCAGCATGTGGCTGGTGGCGTAATGCTTGGCGACGATACCGGCCAGCAGATCGCGCTGAGTCGGTATCACCTTGGAATCCTTGTTGGCGTTCTCGTTGAGCAGGGCCGCGTTGGTCTGCTCCACCAGACCACGGATCTCCTGAGCCAGACGGCCGCGGGCCTCGCGAGCCTGATCCCGGTCGTGACGATATTCGATATAGGCACGGGCGATGGCTTTGTCGTCGGAAGCCATCAGATGGTTCTCGACCCGGTTCTGGATCTCGTGGATATCCACCTCGCCACGCCCTTCCAGCTCCTGAGTAACGGCGGCGGCAACGCGCTCACCCAGGGTCGGATTGGCCTGACTGACCGCCTCTGCCGCTCGGCCCACTGCCTCGGCAATCAGCTGGGCATTGAATGGTGCGCGACATCCATCACGTTTGATCACAACCGGTTTCATGCGTTTTCCCCGTTTAAAAGGCCAGGCTATCGCCTTCGGCTTACCCTTGTTTGGCGCCCTTCTCCACGCCTCGTCCTGGGCGCAAATAAATTCAGCCGAGGCTTGACAAGCCAGGGCTGACGATGAGAAGAGAACAGCTTGTACACAGCTTAATAACACAACATATAGGTGTTTTATATGAATTCGTCCCTATATGTGGTGTCTATTAGGCACCAAAGCGCGGCCTAATTTCTTGATCCAGAACAGGGTTTGAGGCGAGTGGCGCAGTTCCCGACCAGTGAAAAACAGCCCCGTTCAAGGCGATCTCCAAGCCTGCTGCGGGCTGGCGTTCGACGGGGCCGTGACAGAAAAAAATCCCCTCCTGCGACAGTGGCTGACGAGGGCACGTCTGGCGCAGAACAGGCATAATGAGTGGAATATCATTGCTATCGACGGGACCCCACATGGCCAAGACCCTGCTACTGCTGCTGTGCCTCCTGCCCTGCCGGTTGTGGGCGGCCGAGATCCTGGTGATCAGTAGCTATCACCCCGAATACCTGTGGGATCAGAGCTACAACGCCAGCCTGCAAGCCCATCTGGGCGGCAAGAATCACATCAGCCACTTCTACATGGACACCAAGCGCCACCCCAATGGCGACTTCGACAAGATTGCCGAACAGGCGCTGGCCTTCTACCAGCAGGTCAAGCCCGATCTGGTGGTGCTCGGCGACGACAACGCCATCAATTACCTGGCCACCGAGATTGCCTCTCTCGGTACGCCCGTGGTGTTTCTCGGCATGAATGAAAACCCGCGCCACAAGGGACTGGTCGGCCATCCCAAGATCACGGGCGTGCTGGAGCGCCCCCTGCTCAAACGCAACATCAGCGAAATGAGTCAGCTGATGGGGGGCATCAAGAAGGCGCTGGTGCTGTTTGATTCCAGCAACGTGGCGCTCACCGCCATTGAAGATGAATTCAAGACCCAGACCGATCTGCGGGTCGGCCATACCCGGGTCAACAGCCAGCTCATCGGCGATTACAGCCTCTGGCAGGAGGCTGTGCTCAACGCCAAAAAAAATGGCTACGACGCCATCTTCATCGGTCTCTACCACACGCTGGTGGACGATACAGGCAAACATGTGAGCGAACAGACAGTCCTGGCCTGGGCCAGTGTGTACAGCCCTGTGCCCCTGTTCTGCTTCTGGGAATTTTCGGTGGGTACAGGCAAGGCCATCGGCGGCCTGGTGCTGGATGGCCGCGATCAGGGAGCCAAAGCAGCAGAGCTCGTCAACGCCATACTGGCGGGCGCCCAGCCCAGAATGCTGGCACCCCGTGCCGCCGTGCGGGGCGAGTATGTGTTCAGCAAGCAGGAGCTGGCCCGCTGGCAGCTGACGGTGCCAGAGAAGTGGCAAGGCAAAACCCAGTGGCGCGACTAACGCCCTGAAACAACAAACCCGGCTGGATAGCCGGGTTTGTTGTTTTCAGCGTATCGTCATCGCCAGATCATGACTGAAGGGCGGCCTGTAACTGCTCTTCGGTCCAGATGGTGATGCCGAGCTCCTGGGCCTTGGCCAGCTTGGAGCCGGCCGCCTCCCCCGCCACCAGCACATCTGTCTTGGCCGACACAGACCCGGCGACCTTGGCCCCCAGCGCCTGCAGCGCCGCCTTGGCATCGTTGCGAGAGAGCAAATTGAGGGTGCCAGTCAGCACAAAGGTCTTGCCGGCAAAGGGCTGCTCGCTTGCTTCCTTCTTCTCGATGACAGGCCAGTGGATACCGGCGGCCAGCAAGGCTTCCAGTACCTCGACGTTATGGGGTTGACGCAGGAAGTAATAGACGTGCTTGGCCACCACCTCCCCCACATCCGCCACCGCCAGCAACTGCTCCACTGTGGCGGCACGCAGGGCATCCAGAGTGAGGAAATGGTTGGCCAGGTTCAGCGCTGTCGCCTCCCCCACCTCGCGAATACCCAGGGCAAACAGGAAACGCGGCAGGGTAGTGCTGCGCGCCGCATCGATGGCCGCCACCAGATTGAGCGCGGATTTCTGCCCCATCCGCTCAAGGCCGGCGAGCTGGATGGCGTTGAGGCTGAACAGGTCTGCCGGTGTCTTCACCAGCCCCTTGTCTACCAGTTGCTCGACAATTTTGTCGCCGAGGCCATCCACATCCATGGCACGCCGCGCCGCGAAGTGCTTGATCGCCTCCTTGCGCTGCGCCTCGCAGAACAGACCGCCTGAGCAGCGGGTGACCACTTCCCCTTCCAGCCGTTCCAGCGCCGAGCCACAAACCGGACATTGGGTAGGAAAGAGGATCTCGTGGGCATCCGCGGGGCGCTGGGCCTCCACCACGGCAACGATTTGCGGGATCACATCCCCTGCCCGGCGCACGATCACGGTATCGCCGATCATGACACCAAGGCGTTCAATCTCGTCGGCATTGTGGAGAGTCGCGTTGGAGACGGTGACGCCACCGACAAACACGGGTTTAAGCTTGGCAACCGGGGTCACGGCGCCGGTACGACCCACCTGAAACTCGACATTCTCGAGCAGTGTCATCTCCTCCTGGGCCGGAAACTTGTGGGCAGTGGCCCAACGGGGAGCGCGGGCCACAAAGCCCAGCTCTTCTTGTACGGGGATGGCGTCGACCTTGTAAACCACGCCGTCTATCTCGTAAGCCAGCTCGCCGCGGCGGGCCAGAATATCGTCGTGGAAGGCCTGGCATCCGGCCGCGCCTTCCTTGAGTTTCACCTCCGGGCTCATGGGCAGGCCCCAGGCTTTGAGCTGACACAAGCGGCCGAAATGGGAATCCCCCAGCTGATCGCCGCCCACCCCGACGCCATAGGCGTAGAAGTTCAGCGGGCGACTGGCGGTAATGCGGGAATCGAGCTGACGCAGGCTGCCAGCCGCGGCATTGCGCGGGTTGACGAACACCTTCTCGCCAGCGGCCAGTGCTTTGGCATTCATCGCCTCGAAACCGGCCTTGGGCATAAACACCTCGCCACGTACTTCCAGCCGGGCGGGCCAGTCGCTGCCGCGCAGGGAGAGCGGGATCGCCTTGATGGTGCGCACGTTCTCGGTGATCTCCTCACCGGTCGCACCATCGCCCCGGGTAGCGGCCTGCACCAGCTGGCCATCCACATAGAGCAGGCTCACCGCCAGACCATCCAGCTTGGGCTCACAGCAGAAGGTGAAGCTTATCTCCCGCTTCAGGCGATCCTTCATGCGCTGCTCGAACGCCTGCAACTCTTCGCTGCTGAAGACGTTGTCCAGGCTCAGCATGGGGATCTCGTGACGTACCTGTTTGAAGGCGGTCAGCGGTTGACCACCAACCCGAACACTCGGGGAGGAAGGGGTTTTCAGTTCTGGATTCTCGGTCTCGATCGCGATCAGTTCCCGCATCAGGCGATCGTATTCGGCGTCAGGGACGGTGGGGTTATCCAGCACATAGTACTGATGACCGTATTCGGTCAGCAGATCACACAGTTGACGGTGGCGGGAGAGGGTTTCGCTCATGGAAAAGTCTCGGACTGTGGTTGGAATAATAAGTTAACCGCACAAACAAAAATGCGGCACCTGGGTACCGCACTTTTGATGTACTCGACCCCGTGGAGTCTTAGTCTCGATTAGCCTCATAGGCGGCCAGTTCGTGCCGGTAACGGGCTATGGTCTCGTCGCTCAGCGGGCTGCGATCCATGTCAGTCAACATGGCATCGAGATCGCTGGCCAGCTGGTCGGCAGCCTGCAGCATGTGCTCGAAGGCAAAGGCTGCATTGCTGCGCAGCGGCAGCTGCATGAACAGGGAGACACCCGGGGTATTGAACTGCTCCATCCGGTACGGATTGAAAGTGCCCGGCTTGACCATGTTGATCATGGAGAAGAGCACTTCACCCTTGCCGTTGAGATCCTCGTGGCGATGGAAAATATCCATTTCACCAAACTTGAAGCCCAGCGCCATCAGGGAAGCCAGCAGAGTTGCCCCTTCCAGATCGTGACCGGGGCGCGCCATCAGGTTGATGACATAGACATCCTGCCAAATCTTCTCGACCGGCTGGGTATCCATCAGCGGCTCACCAACGGGCTCCTCATACACAGGCTCCTCGTAGGCAGGCTCGGGGGCCACATAACGGGGCTGCGGCTTGTACTCAGGCGCTGGCACATGAGCAGGTTCGCGGGCACCGAAGGTCGGTGCGGTCGCGTAGGCCGGCTCGACCAGAGGTTCATCATCCAGCTGTTGCAGCAGCGGCTCGCGCTGGGAACGAGAACGGTGTACCGGGGTACGACGGATCACCTGGGCGGGCTTGCGCACCGGGGCGGCAGGCACTTCCTCTACTGTCTCGGCGATGGGCTCCTCGAACTCCTCCTCGTCCTCTTCGTAGACGGGGGGCGGGGCAACCGGGCGAGCGACAGGCTTGCGCACCACAGGGGTTGGCAGCTCGACCTCGTCATCCTCGTCATCGAAAGCGGTGACGGGCGCACGGCGGCTGACATCCGGCTGGCGAGCCTCCTCGCTGTGGAGCTTGGGCTCGGCACGACGGCTACCGCTGACCACACGCACCTGACCGACACCATCGTTGTCGAAGGCGTCATTGTCACGAGTCCGTGATTTGGATTCCATCCGGCCCAGAGGTTTCTCTTTGATCGGTGCCTGACGATTCTTTCTGTTGCTCCACAACCCGTGAATGAGCAATGCCGCAATAGCAATACCGCCCAGGGCAACCAAGATGTAACGCAATTCCTGCATTAGCTGCTTCTCTTTCTAGTTTTGCTCAGCCAAAGCGACGGCTTCACCGATATCGACCGACACAATGCGAGAAACCCCGGGCTCTTGCATCGTAACGCCAACCAGCTGCTCAGCCATCTCCATGGAGACCTTATTATGACTGATGTAAACGAACTGTACTGTGCTCGACATCTCTTTGACAAGAGAACAGAAGCGACCGACGTTCACTTCATCGAGCGGTGCATCCACCTCATCCAGCAGACAAAATGGAGCTGGGTTGAGTCTGAAGATGGCAAAAACCAGCGCAAGTGCGGTTAACGCCTTCTCCCCCCCGGAAAGCAGGGCAATGGTAGCATTCTTCTTACCCGGAGGTCTTGCCATGATGCTCACTCCGGCCTCCAAAAGATCATCCGAGGTCAGCTCAAGCCAGGCACTGCCTCCCCCAAACACTTTTGGAAAGAGGGATTTTAAATCTTCGTTGACCTTATCGAAAGTGTCACGGAAGCGTATTTGTGTTTCTTTATCAATTCTTTTAATGGCTTGGCTCAAGGTTTCCAGCGCTTGCTCGAGATCCTGACACTGGTTTTCCAGGTAGGTTGAGCGGGTTTTCGCCTCTTCGTACTCCTCCAGCGCAGCCAGGTTGATGGCGCCAAGTGCCTCCACCTGTGCCTCCAGCGTCTGGATCTCCTGACGCAACTTGCCGCGATCGGCGGCGATCAAGACAGCCTGATCGAGATCCACCAGCCGTATCCCCAACTCCTCGAACTGCTCATGCAACCCCTGACGGCGGGTCAGGTTGCGCTCGCGCTCCAGCCTCAGGGTCGCCAGCTTCTCCTGCAAGGTCACCAGCTGCTTGTGATCAACGCTGCGTGCCTGTTCCAGTTCGGTCAGTTGTCGCTCCAACTCTGCCAGCCTTTGATGGCAGGCAAGTTGCAGTGCTTCGAGGTTGCGTTGCTCGACCAGCAGGGGCGACAGATCCTGACCCGGCGTGGCTCCGGGCTCCTTGAGTTCGGCCAATTCCAGCCCGAGTCGGGCCAGTTCCTGCTCCCGCAGGCTGATGAGCTGGCTCTGATTCTGCTGCTCCAACTGCCAGCGCTGGCAGCTGGCTTGTTGCTGTTCACGGCGCAGACGCGCCTCTTCCACCGCCCGCTCGGCATGGGTGACTCGCTCCTGAGCAAGCTGCAGCGACTCGGTCAAGGGCTCACCCTGTTCCTGCAATTCGCCAAGCCGCTCCTCATCGAGCTCAAGCTGCTGCAAAGCCGCTGCCAGCCGCTGCGCCTCGTCAGCTTGCTCCTTGTCCAGCCGGATCAGCTCTTCGCCAAGCTGACCAAGCCGTTGCAATCGCTCCTGACGCTGGCCTTCCCGCAGGCTCCAGGCTTCACGCAGTTGCTGCCACTGCTGTTCCTGCTCGCGCACTGTGCGCTGGCTCAGTTCGAAGGCACTGTGCAGCTGGGCGCGCGCGGCATCGGCAGTGCCCAGTTGTTCATTCAACCGGCCAAGGGCCTGCTGGCCTGCCGCCAGTTCTGTGTGTAACCGCTCACGTTCACCGAGCAGGGCCAGAGTGCCGAGTGCCCCGCCCTGGCCGAGATCGGCCCAGTTGGGACCAAACCAGTCTCCGGTCGGGGTCAGTACCGACTCACCGGCCAGGAGGCCAGGCTGGCGGGCCAGCGCTGCGTCTCTATCTTCAACCAGCCAGATGGCGTTGAGGAAGGCGGGAATATGCGCCCCCTCAAGCCGGGCCGCCAGGGTACCCGCCACCGCAGGTCGGGATGGACCAATCCAGAGCCCGTTCTGCGCCAGATTGCACTCGTCGCTGGGCTGGGCGGTGAGCCAGCGGCCGAGCACCTTGTCAAGCGCCTGCGCCCACTCGGGCGCCACCTGCAGACTGTCCGCCAGGGTAGCCCCCACCATCTGCTCCCCCAGCATCTGATTAAGAGTGGTGAGACGGGCCTCAAGCTCCCGCAGCAGGCTGCTCTGCTGGCTTTGCTGCGACTTGCACTCTTCATGGCGGGCCACGCTGGCCTGCCACTGCTGCTCCAGCTCGGCGTGGCGAGCCCGGGAGCATTCCAGCTCGGACGCCAGGGCGTCGAGCCCAGGCTGCAACGACTCCCCTTCCCCGCCGAGTGGACCTGCGCGTTCATCCTCCAGCTTGAGCCGTGCCAACCGTGTCTTGGCTTGCAGCTCCTGCAGACCGTTCACTTGCGCGCGAGTCTGGTTGAGCTGCCCCTGCAACTGGCCGAGTTGTTGTTGCCACTGCTGCTGGCGTTGACGCGCCTGCTCCAGCTGCTCGCCGGCGGCAAGACGCAACCCCTGCTGATTGGTGAGCAACTGCTCACACTGTTCTAGTCGCGCCGACTCCTGCTCCCCTTTGAGGGTGCCTTCGGTCAGCTGTTCCTGCTGGCTCGCCAGTTGTGCCCTGATGCCCTCTATCCGCTCGCCAAGCGCCTGACGCCTGGCCTGCCAGTCGCGACCAAGCTCGGTCTGATGAAGTTGCTGCTGTTCGAGGCGGGCGATGGCCTGGCCACCGAGAAAAATTTGTTGCTGGCGGCTCGCTTGCTCGGCCTGAGCCTCCTGGCGGGCCACCGACAGGGTGACGTGACGCCCCTCATCCTGGGTACGCTTGGCATCCAGCGCCGCCAGCGCCTGTTCGGCCTGGGCCAGCTCGGCCTTGGCCTCACCCAGGCGAGTCTCCAGCGCCCACAGCTCGGAACCGATAAGCTCGGCCCGTGCGGCGCGCGAACGGCTCTTGAGCTGCTTGTAACGTTCGGCCGTCTCGGCCTGGGCCTTGAGATGTTCGAGGCGGGAGCCCAGCTCACCGCGAATGTCGCCGAGCCGCTCCAGATTCTCCTGGGTATGGCGGATTCGCTGCTCGGTTTCCCGGCGCCGCTCCTTGTAACGGGAGACACCCGCCGCTTCCTCCATGAACAGCTTGAGATCGGCGGGGCGCGACTCCACCAGCCGACTGACGGTGCCCTGCTCTATGATGGCGTAGCTGCGCGGCCCGAGGCCGGTACCGAGGAAGAGGTCGGTGACATCTTTGCGGCGGCACTTCTGGCCGTTGATCTGGTAATGGTTGGAGCCGTCGCGCAGCACCTCGCGGCGCACCGAGATTTCGGTAAAGCGGCCAAATTCACCGGGTACCCGGTTGTGGGGGTTGTCGAACACCAGCTCCACCGAGGCGCGACCGTGAGGGCTGCGGTTGATGGAGCCGTTGAAGATGACGTCCGTCATGTTCTCGCCGCGCAGATGGCGGGCCGAACTCTCCCCAAGCACCCAGCGCACGGCGTCAATCACGTTGGACTTGCCGCAGCCATTGGGCCCCACCACGGCGGTCATGTCGGCCGAAAACTCGATACGGGTTGGCTCGACAAACGACTTGAAACCGGCGAGTTTGATCAATTTCAGACGCATGGGGGCCTATTGGGTAACGAAATAAAGAGAAGGCGGGCAGGCGACTTTACCAAATCCAAACCTTGTTTGTAATATGCTGGCACTTTCCCATGAACAGATGGAGCTCAGATGAGCCAATCACCCCCTATGGTCAAAGACTCAATCAGCGGCGCAGACTACTTCCTGCGCGGTTTCTCCCTCATTCGCCAACCGGGCATCCGTACCTTTGTGCTGATCCCGTTGCTGGTCAACTTCGTGCTGTTTGCCGGGGCCTTCTACGCCCTCTTGTTGCAGCTCGATGGTCTGTTCGGCTGGCTGCACCAGCAGATCCCCAGCTGGCTCAGCTGGTTGGACTATCTGCTCTGGCCCATCGCTCTGGTCACCATACTGGTGGTCTTCTCCTTCCTGTTCAGCTCGGTCGCGAACTGGATAGCGGCCCCCTTCAATGGCCTGCTGGCGGAGAAGGTGGAACAGACCCTCACCGGCGAGGTGGTCAGCGACACCGGCATGCTGGACATAGTCCGGGATGTGCCCCGCACCTTCGGCCGTGAATGGACCAAGTTGAAGTACTACCTGCCCAAGGCCATCGGCTGCCTGATCCTGTTCCTCATCCCCGTGGTCGGGCAGACCCTGGCCCCCGTGCTCTGGTTCCTGTTCAGCGCCTGGATGATGGCAATTCAGTACATCGACTATCCATTCGACAACCACAAGATAAGCTTCATCACAATGCGCGATGCCTTGAAGCAGCGCCGCGGCAAGTGCCTGAGCTTCGGTGCCCTGGTCACCCTCTTCTCCGCCATTCCGGTGGTGAACCTCTTTGTGATGCCGGTCGCCATCTGTGGTGCCACCGCCATGTGGGTGGATCACTACCGCGCCGAACAGCTCAAACGCTGATCCCTTCCCCAATGAAAAAAGGCATCTCATCGGTGCCTTTTACTTTTTTGCATTATAAAAAATAATGAATATCCTTCATTTCTTGTCCCATATAGCTTGAATTGATAGGATGCGGGCCTTTCTCGCACCCTGGGATATCTCATGTTACATACACTCTTCTTGCTGGGCCTGGTGGCCGAAGGAATGACTGGCGCACTGGCTGCGGGTCGGCGACGGATGGATCTGTTTGGCGTGGTGATCATCGCCTCGGCAACGGCCATCGGTGGCGGTACCATCCGGGATGTGTTGCTTGGGCACTATCCCCTGCTCTGGATTGAACATCCGGAATATGTGCTGCTGGTGGCAGGCGCGGCCATGGCCGCCGTCATATCGGCACCGCTGATGCGCTACCTCGGCAAGCTGTTCCTGGCGCTCGATGCGCTGGGACTGGTGGTCTTCTCCATCTTCGGCGCCGCCAGGGCCCTGGAGATGGGCCATGGCATCGGCATTGCCTGCATCATGGCGGTGGTCACCGGCGCCTTTGGCGGTGTACTGCGAGACCTGCTCTGCCAGCGCATTCCCCTGGTGTTTCGCCGGGAGCTCTATGCTGCCATCTCGCTGATCACCGCCGCCATCTACTGCCTGGCGCTGGATCAGGGTCTGCCCAACGACTGGGCCGCCTTTGGTGCCATCGGGATCGGCTTCGTGTTGCGCTTGCTGGCGGTACGATTCAAGTGGGGATTGCCCACCTTCCACTATCAGTACGCAACCCACTGAGCGCGCCAGCTTCTGGCGAAGCCGTTCGGATTGCAGACAACAAAAAAGCGCCTGACAGGCGCTTTTTTGTATGGGGACACTGAGCGCGTACACGACTCAGTTAATCCCTTCCGAGCTGAAGAAGGTTGCCTTGTCGGCGATGAAGCGGATCTTGATGTTCTTGCCCTCCTCTCCCCAGATGCAGCTGGTGGTGCCCAAGGCATCGTCGCAGCGCTCTGCCTTGCCGAGTATGGTGCTCGCTTCCGCGTAGCTGATCCCCATCTTCAACTTGTCGTAATTCTCGCGATTGAGCTTGCCACAACCGGTCAGCAGCAGGGCAATCATGCCCCCGAGAAAAATATGTTTCATCTGGTTCTCCTCTGGATAGTGTCCGGAGCCTAACAGCTCGGCCCCCCTCTTTGCCAGTGACCAGGCGCTGCCGCCCGCCATAGAGGCGAGGTGTCGCTCGCCGGATGCCGCCAACGACTACCAGCTGCGGACGGGGCCGGTGTCCAGATGAACGAAGTTGTCGCTCGGGTAGTAGCCCACTCCACCCACCTTGAGATTGAGCGCAGCCTTGCGCAGATGGGCCAGTTGGACACCCGGGATCCGCACATCCACCGCCTGACCCAGGGTGTGATAGCTGTGCTTGGCCACGCCGCGGCTCTTGCTGCGCTTCTGGCGATTGGTCGCCGGTGAACGGTAGCCGGAAATAAGCTGGATCTCGCCGTTGCGGCCCAGCTTGTGCTGCAACAGATAGAGCTGATCGAACAGCTTCTTGTCGATGTTGAACACTTCGTTGCGACGATAGTCGCGGAAAATATGATTGAGCTCGGCCAGCCCGTCTTGCAGGTAGCGACCATTCTCCCAATAACTGGCCTGCACTCGCTCGCCGGTATTGAGATTGAAAAAACTGAGTTCACGTCCTGAGGTACTGCGGCTCGCCATGGCAGGGAATGAGAGCATGGCTCCCCCCAGCAGGCACCCAGCCCCCAGCAGCAGGCGACGTCGACTTATCTCTTGTTCCAGCATAAGGAGTTCGTCCATCGCAGATGTAAGCGACACTGTTGAGTGAATTTGATACAGGTGCTTGAAACTACCTTTCGAACCCTCCCATGTCAAACCGCCCGCACCAATGAAAAAGCCCGGCAAGGGCCGGGCTTTTCACTCTGTGGCAAGGATCACAGCAGGCGACTTTGGAAGCTGACTCGATCAAATCCATAGATGTCATTGCGCAGTTGCTGGCGACCCTCTTCGTCGATCCAGCTGCTCCAGTAGACGGTAAAGACCGGTATGGGAGTGGTCAGCGGCAACCACTTTGTCTGGGTATTTTTCAGTATGCTGGCCACCTTGTCCGGCTGGTAGCGGGAGTCCGCCAGCAGCAACTCGGCCAGATCGTCGGCGTGCTCCACCCGGATGCAACCGGAGCTGAAGGCCCGAGCCCCTTGCTCGAACAGCGCCTTGCGCGGAGTGGAGTGCAGGTAAATGGCGTCGTTGTTGGGCAGGTAGAACTTGTAGCGCCCCAGGGCATTGTGATCACCGGGCTTTTGCCGCAGGCGATAAGGGAAACCGGCGGCCAACGCCTGATACCAGCCCTCTTCGGTGAACTGCACAGGGTTGCCTTCGCCGTCGATCACCTCGAATTGCTCGCGATTCAAATAGGCAGGATCCCGACCCAGCTTGGGCAGAATATCCTTGCTCAGGATGGAACGCGGCACATGCCAGGGCGGGTTGAGCACTATGGAGCGGATCTCGCTGGCGAGTATGGGGGTTGCCCGCTGCTCCTTGCCAACGATGACCCGACTGGTAAACACCTCGTTGCCGGACTCCACCACGCTCAGACGGTAGTCAGGAATATTGACCAGCACGTAACGGGCACCGGAGAGATGATCAACCAGATCCCGGCGCCACAGGTTGCGCAACAGCAGGCTGGCACGCACTTGCGGCCCGGTGTTGAGCCAGGTGCGAGTCTGGCGGCCAATGATGCCATCGGCGGTCAGACCGTGGCGGCGCTGGAACTGCTTGATGGCCTGCTGGGTGTCGACGTCATAGGTGGCGTCGTCATGACGGGGGGCGCCATCCCCCAGCTCGTTGAGGATGGTACGGATCTGCCCCAGTTCAGGGGATGCCTCACCCGCCCGCAGGGTCGGCATGGTCAGGGTCGGCCACTGCTTTGCCATGGGCATGGCGAGCAGTTTGCGCACTTCCTCGCGCACCGCCTCATACTCGGCGACCTGGGGTCTGAGCTGCTTGACCTGATCCAGCAGATTGTCGCCAACAGGCTCGTGGGCCAACGGCTGGTTCAAATTGAGCTTGAGGGTTCGCATCTGCTCGCGAGCGACCAGATCCATGGCACGCCAAGCCTGCTGAAAGCGGGCCAGCTTGCCAAAGACTTCATCATAAATGGCCCCACGCTGATCGGCCGGTTTGGCCTGCAGCTTCTTCCAGAGACTGAAGAAGTCAGGGTGCAACTGGGCCAGTACGGCCTCCTGCAACTGGTGCTCCAACTCAAGGCGAGCCTGCTCTGCGGTACTGTTCTGATACCAGTCATGCTGCACTGCAGCATTGGTTACCAACACCTGTCCTTCGCTTGCCTGCGCCATTGCCGCTGGCAAGCAGCCCAGCCAGATCAGGTTTGCCAACGCCAGCCAATACTTCTTCCCCATGCTTACCTCAAGATCGGTTCACTTCAACTGCCAGACCCGGCGGTCAAGGCGCTCATGATGCGTGAATGCCAGTGACTTTACTAGCTGGCGGGGGCGTAGCGCCGCCAGATAACGTCATACTCATTGGTTGCTTTAAATTCAGCCAGCTCCCGATTGAACGCCCTGACAAACGCCGGTGAAAGCCGCTGTTTGCTGAACATGAAAAAAGTGGGTGATTCATATACGGCCATGCCGTGAGGCACGATCAGATCGTTTAACCCCTCTTCTTTCAGACCCCAGGGCGTGGCCAGAATATCCCCGAGAAAACCGTCGATCCGGCCGAGCACCAGCTTGCCGTAATTTTGATGATCATTGACCACGCTTACCTGGGCCGCATAGCGGCGCAACAAGTCGGCTGTCTCGGCCCCATAGTAGTAATCCTTGGTCACACCGAGAATATGACCACTGGCCAGCCAGCTCGCCAAATCGGTTTCAGGATAGGAAGAGGACTTGCGGACCCAGAGCACACTGCGCCCCGGATTATAGCCATCGGAAAACCAGGCATAGCGGCCACGCTCCTCGTTGGAGTATGCCTCCATGGCGATATCGAGCGAGCCCCGCGCCAGATCGTGCAGTATCCGCTTCCAAGGCCGCTCCACATAGGTGACCTGACAACCCAGTCGCGTGAGCATGGCATTGAGTGTTTCCACGGCAAAACCTTTCAGCACCTTGTCATCCGTCGTCGCGCTGTCGTAATAATGATAGGGCGGCCAATGGTCAAAACCGACCCGCAGCGGAGAGGGGCAAAAGCTGTTGGCGGATGCAGCCGGAGAGAGCAACCAGAGCGCACAGCAGAAGAGTATCAGCTTCATGGGTCATCCTTGACAACGCGATGCCTCATCATAAATCGGCCTTGGCCAAATGGCGACAGATCCTGCCACAGCGATCACCTGCATCGACACTGCATAGAGGGGGGTATTTCCTCCCATAGGGACTCGGCCATGAAATGAGCCCATACCCCGCGCGGCACAAGGCTTGGTCAGGTCACAACCGGGTCAAAATGGGGGCATTTGGAGCACTGACTCGAAAGGGGTTAATATGTGACCAAATATATTTTTGTGATCCACTATGCTTTTTTTGCAATTGGATTAGCATATGCGCGAAATCAGCCTACCAATCGTGAGGCGTAGAGAGTGATATGACGTACAAAAAGTTCGGTTTTCTGACTGCCATCATGGCACTGAGTGGTTTCTACCTTTACACCCTCTATCTGGCTGCCCACCCCAATGTGAGCCTGGCCTACAAACTCTATTACCTGGAAGGCAAGACCCGCTTCTGGGAGCACAACTCCAGCATGACTTATCAGCCGGGCAACGAGCTCAACCTGACCAGGCCGAGCCGCTTCCTCTCCAGCGCAGGCTGGGCTACCAAGCCAAGCACCAAGGGTACCGAACTCAGCGGCCAGGGCGGCCTCTATTTCGTGCTGCCCAAACAGCAAGCTCAGCCTGAACAGCTGACCATACAAGCCAGGGTCAACAGCCCGCAAGCCGGCACCCTGCTCAAGGTGGCGCTGGGTCATGACTTCACCACGACAGTCCGCCTGGCCAAGGCTGGCATCAACGAAATCCGGCTCAATCTGCCGGGCGATTCGCTGACATCGGACCCCAAGCGCCCCAACTTCCTGGCGCTGTCCGCACCGACTCCCCTCAATGTTCAGTCGGTACGACTGACCGTCGCCCAGTAAGACGTATTACCCGATACGCGGTTTAATAAATAATTTTCCAAATAAGGAAATTTCCATGTCGCATGCCGATTTTCGACTCTCTCTGATCGTGCCCGTATACAACGAGGAAGAGAGCATAGATGCCTTCATCAACGCGATAGATAACGAACTGGCGCCCATCAAGGATCATCTGGAGATAGTGTTCGTCAACGACGGCAGCCGTGACAGCACCCGCGCAGTGATCGAGCAAGCCATCACCCGCGATCCCAGGGTGACCCTGGTCAACCTGGCGCGCAACTTCGGCAAGGAAGCGGCCATGACCGCCGGTCTGCATCATGCCAAAGGCGATGCCATAGTGCCGATGGACGTGGATCTGCAAGATCCCCCTGCCCTGATCCTCGAGTTCGTCAAGCTGTGGCAGACCGGTGACTATGACACCGTCTACGGCATACGGGTGGATCGCAGTGCCGATACCCCGATGAAGCGGGTCACCGCCGGTGGCTTCTACCGTTTCTTCAACGCCCTCTCCACCAGCACCAAGCTGCCGGAAAACGCAGGTGACTTCCGTCTGATCGACCGCCGGGTGGTGGAAGCTATCAAGCAACTGCCAGAACGCAACCGCTTCATGAAGGGTCTGTTTGCCTGGGCTGGCTTTCGTGCCGTGGGCGTTCCTTACGAGCGTCCGGCCCGTCACGCCGGTGAAACCAAGTTCAACTACTGGAAGCTGTGGAACTTCGCCCTCGATGGCCTGATGAGTTTCTCCAGCTGGCCGCTGCGGGTGTGGAGCTATGTGGGGGTCGGTGTCTCCTTCGTTGCCTTCCTCTACATCCTCAAGATCGTCACCCAGGTGGTCTTCTTCGGGATCGATGTACCCGGTTATGCTTCCCTGATGTCAGTGGTGCTGTTCCTTGGTGGCATCCAGCTGCTGTCCCTTGGCATCATTGGCGAGTACATAGGCCGCATGTTTGTGGAAGTGAAACAGCGCCCCGTCTATCTCATCGAAGGGGTCTACGGCCAGTATGCCAAGCCGGCGGCAAACAAGCAGCAGGACGCTGACACACAGCAAGAGACAGAACAGCAACAAGACAAGAAGGAGCAAGCGCCTCAATGATCTCCCGCGAGGAATTCTGGCGCCTGTTCCGGTTCGGTCTGGTCGGCGGGGGGGCAACCCTCGTCGACCTTGGTACCTCTATCGCGCTGTTTCATACCTGGCCCGCCATCTCTGAACACTGGGTCACCACCATCGCCTTCATGATTGCCTTCTGGTTCTCATTCTTTGGCCATCGTTACATCACCTTCCAGAAACAGGGTGCCATCGGCAAGTTCTTGCTGGTTGCCCTCTTCTCGCTGGCGGTGAGAAACCTGATATTGAGCGGTCTGCTGTTTGCGGGTCTTTCTGGTCTGCTGCCTGTGGTGATCGCCACCCTGACAGTCACAGTGCTCACCTATATCCTCTCTCGCGTCTGGGTATTTGCCTGATGAATGACATTACAACGTTGACTCCCGACAGTTCGACTCCCGGCTGTCAGGCTCCCTATCGCCCGTCACTGGCCATCAGCAGCCGTGACTGGCTGATGATCATCGCCGCCTTTCTGCTGAGCCGGGTTGCCCTCTATGGCATGGGTTATTTCGGCGTCCAGCTTTACGGCACCACCGACATAGGCCCGCTGCAAGCCTATTGCCAGTTCGACTGCGTCTGGTTCCAGCGCATCATCGAAAACGGCTACGATCTCTACCCCCGCTGGCTCAGCAAGGGCAATGCGGCCAACTGGGCCTTCATGCCGCTCTATCCTATGTTGTCAGGTACGCTGTCAAACCTGCTCAATGTCGAGAGTCTGATCGGCCTGATGCTGGTTGCCAACCTTGCCTTCTTTGCCAGCCTGCCGCTGATGCTGCTGGTGCTGCGTCAGCTCAAGCTGGGTGACGAGACAGCCCGCTTCGGCGTCTGGCTGCTCGCCTTCTCCCCCTTCTCCGCTTATTTCGCCTCCGGCTATACAGAGTCGATGTTCATGGCCTTGATGCTGGGGATGTTCCTGTTTGCCTATCGGGAACAGTGGCTGATGGTCGCAGTGCTCGGCGTCTGCATCTCCGGCACCCGCAATCTGGGTGTGATGATGGTCTTCCCTGTGCTGATCCTGGCGCTGCAGGCCTACGGCTGGCGGGAGTTTTTCCGCTTCACCGAACGCGCCTTCAAGGTGGTATTCACCCTCTGGCTCATCCCCTTCGGCCTGTTTGCCTACATGGTCTATCTCTATCACCTCACAGGTGATGCGCTGGCCTTCAAGCATATCCAGGTGGCCTGGGGCCGTTACATGGACAGCCCGCTCGACTGGTGGCTGAGCGGCTTCGAGCTGGGGGGGCGCAAGGCTTACCTCTCCATCATGGTGATCTTCGGCTGGTGTCTGAACCTCTATCTGTTCAGCCAGAAGCGCTGGGCCGAAGCCACCCTGATGTTCATCTGCTGCACCATACCGCTGATGACGGGCCTCAACGCCATGCCACGCTACATGTTCGGCCTCTACCCGACCCTGCTGGCCATTATCCTGCTGACCCATCGCTGGCCAGCCATGCGACCTGCCGTGCTCTGCATCAGCGGCATGGTGGCCTCCTTCATCGCAGTGGCCTTCGTCAACGCCAAGTTCTTTACCGTCTGATGTGACGCCCCCAACGCCATGTCCAAAAATGCCGGTCCCTTGACCGGCATTTTTTATGTTCTTCGTAAATCCACGGGAGAGGTGAGCCTTGGCTGAAGGCGGGTAAACAAGACATCACCCACCCTGTTCCTATCGTGAAACAGTGCAGCTTTCGGCGATGCTCGGTCAACGCACAAGAGGGCATAAGAACAAACGGACAAGGCAAGTCAGACAGGAAGAGGCGAGAGAGGGATAAACAGCCAGCAAGAAGGGAGGAGTTATCTTGCAAACCGTCGCGATGGGACGGCTTGCAAGAGCTGTCTCCCGAACACAGGCAGTGCTCGGGAGACAGCCACAAAGCCAATCTCGTAGAGAGGCTGGCTTACTTGACAGTCACCCGGGCAAACTTGCGCTTGCCGACCTGATAGACGGCGGTACCGGCACCGATGAGTGCCTTGCCATCTTCCAGCTTCTCGCCATCCACCTTGACCGCGCCCTGCTTGATCATCCGCAGCGCTTCGGAGGTGGTGGCCACCAGATCGGCCTCTTTCAGCAGGTTGGCGATGGCCAGACCTTCGCCTTCCAGAGCCAGCTCGATTTCCGGCATCTCGTCCGGGATGGCGTTCTTGGAGAAGCGCTGGGTGAAATCTTCGTGGGCCGCTTCAGCCGCCGCTTCGTCGTGATAACGGGCGATGATCTCTTTGGCCAGCCAGATCTTCACGTCGCGCGGGTTGAGAGTACCGGCAGCGATGCCTGCCTTGAACTCTTCGATTTCGGCCAGCGGACGGAAGGAGAGCAGCTCGTAGTAGTTCCACATCAGATCGTCGGTGATGGACATGATCTTGCCGAACATCTCGCCCGGAGCGTCGTGAACGCCGATGTAGTTGCCTGCGGACTTGGACATCTTCTTGACGCCGTCCAGACCGACCAGCAGCGGCATCATGAGCACGCACTGGGCGGCCATGCCGGCATCTTTTTGCAGCTCGCGGCCCATCAGCAGGTTGAACTTCTGATCGGTACCGCCGAGCTCGACGTCCGCTTTGAGCGCAACCGAATCATAGCCTTGCAGCAGCGGATAGAGGAATTCGTGAATCGCGATGGACTGGCCGCCGGTGTAGCGCTTCTTGAAGTCGTCGCGCTCCATCATGCGGGCCACGGTCTGCTTGGCCGCCAGCTTGATCATGCCGGTCGCGCCCAGCTCGCCCAGCCATCTGGAGTTGTACTCGATGCGGGTCTTGGCGGGATCGAGGATCTTGAACGCCTGCTCCGCATAAGTGAGGGCGTTGTGCTTGATGGCCTCTTCGGAGAGCGGCGGACGAGTGCTGTTCTTGCCGGAGGGATCACCCACCATGGCGGTGAAATCGCCGATCAGCAAAATGATCTCGTGGCCCAGATCCTGGAAGGTCTTCAGCTTGTTGAGGATCACGGTATGACCCAGGTGAATGTCGGGAGCCGTCGGGTCCATCCCCAGCTTGATGCGCAGCGGGCGCCCTTCCTTCAACTTGGCAACCAGTTCTTCTTCAACCAGAATTTCTTCCGCTCCGCGCTTGATCTCGGCTAGCGCCACCTCGAGCTGGGACATTTTTTGACACTCCAATCACGATTCCACAGGGCCAAACATATTACTGGAATGGCGAGCTAATTGGAAAGGCTGTAAAATCCGCTCATTCTGCCCGACTTCGTCAGCTTCTCATGGTCATTTGGAACGCCTTCAACTCTCTTCCCACCTGGCACCGCAAGATGGTGCTGATTTTGAGCATCATGGTGATGATGCTGGCGGCCTGGCCAAGCGAACGGGCAGTCGCCACCCGGGTCGATGAAAACAGCAACGAGCTAGCCGCCGAGCCGCAACCGGACGACGACGATCTGTTGGCACAAGCCGGGCAAGCGGCCATTCCGCCCAAACCGAGCTATTTCACCAAACAGGTGAAAGTGCGCAGTGGCGACAACATGGGCGTCATCTTCCAGCGGCTGGGGCTCAGCACCACGGATCTGCACCTGATTGATCAGCTCGATGGCAGCGACCCCCTGCGCATGTTGCGCCCCGGGCAAGAACTCACCTTCAAGCTCACCAAAAATGGCGATCTGCACAGCCTCTATTACCCCCACAGCCTGGAACAGGCGTTGAAAGTAAGCCGCAAGGCCGAGAGCTTCGTTGCCAAACCGGTCAAGCTGGAACTCGATACCCGCGAGCAGGTTACCCGAGGCGAGATACGATCCAGCTTCTGGGGGGCCGCCGTCGAGGCGGGGATGACCGAAGATCAGATCATGGATCTCGCCGCCATCTTCGGCTGGGATATCGACTTCGCCCAGGACCTGCAACCCGGGGACAGCTTTCGGGTTGTCTATCAGGAAAAATTCCAGGATGACGAGCGAGTGGCCTCCGGCGACATTCTGGCCGCCGAGTTCATCAACCAGGGCGCCATCTATCGCGCCGTGCTGAACGACGATGGCAACTACTACACACCGGAAGGCAAGGCGATGCGCAAGAGCTTCCTGCGCGCGCCAGTCAACTTCAAATACATCAGCTCCAACTTCAATCCGCGCCGCCTGCACCCGGTCACCGGCAAGGTGCGTCCCCACAATGGCATAGACTATGTGGCACCGGTGGGCACCCCCATCATGGCGGCGGGCGGCGGCAGCGTGGTGGCGGCAGGTTACAACCAGTTCAACGGCAACTATGTCTTCATCAAGCACGCCGGCAACTATGTGACCAAGTACCTGCACCTCTCCAAACGCACCGTCAATAAAGGGCAGCGGGTGAAACAGGGGCAGACCATTGGCACCCTGGGGGGCACAGGCCGGGTAACAGGCCCGCACCTGCACTATGAATTTGTAGTGGGCGGCATTCACAAGAACCCGCGCACCCTCAATCTGCCGCAGGCCGAGACCCTCACAGGGCGGGAGCTGGCCAACTTCAAACTGCTGGCAACGCCGCAACTGGCCAAACTCGACCAACTCGACAAGCCCGAGCTGCAGCTGGCCCAGAACAAACGAGATAGCAACGGCAGTTAATGCGTCATCAGCCTCTGACCACGCCGCAGAAAAAGGCGAACGCTGAACCCTTGTTCCACATCTTTATCTCGATAAATAAGGACATCTCATGATTGAGCGCTACATTGGGCTGATGTCCGGCACCAGCATGGACGGGATCGACGCCGTGCTGGTGATGATGGACGGGGATGAACTGCGGGTCGAAGCGGCCATCAGCCACCCCTGGCCCACCGCCCGCGAGCTGCACGAGCTCTGCACCCCGAGCGACAACGAAATCGATCGCATGGGGGTGGCCGATAATCTGGTGGCCCGCGAGTTTGCCACCGCCACTCACGCGCTGCTGGCCAAGGCAGGGCTGACCCCCAAGGATATTCGCGCCATCGGCAGCCACGGTCAGACCATCCGCCACCGCCCCCAGCTCGGCTTTACCCTGCAGATCGGCAACGCCGCCCTGCTGGCGGCCCTGACCGGCATCGACGTCATCGCCGACTTTCGTACCATGGACATGGCCCTCGGCGGTCAGGGGGCGCCCCTGGTGCCCGCCTTCCATCAAGCGCTGTTTGCCAAACCCGGCGCCCTGCGAGTGGTGCTGAACCTCGGCGGCATCGCCAATATCTCGGTACTGCCGGGCAACGCGGACGGGGTGTATGGCTTCGATACCGGCCCGGCCAATACCCTGCTCGATGGCTGGTATCGCCGTCATCAGCCAGACGGCGGCAACTACGATGCCGGTGGCCAATGGGCCGCCAGCGGCCGGCTGATCCCGGCACTGCTGGAAAAGCTGCTGACTCACCCCTACTTCGCCGCCCCCGCCCCCAAGAGTACAGGACGGGAGATGTTCACCCTCGCTTGGCTCGATGATGAGCTGGCGGGCAGTGCATACGCCCCCGTGGATGTGCAGCGCACCCTGCAGGCGCTCACCTGCCACAGTATCGCCCGCCAGTTGCCTGCACTGGACGAGGCGCAAAGCCGGCCCGAGCTGTTTGTCTGCGGCGGGGGCGCCCATAACACCCCCCTGCTGAGCGAACTGGCCAGCCTGCTGCCCTGCTGGCGCATCGCCAGCACGACCGCGCTGGGGATTGCCCCCGACTGGATGGAGGGTGCGGCATTTGCCTGGCTGGCACAGCGCTTTATCCACCGCAAACCCGGCAACCTGCCCGCCGTTACCGGTGCCAGCCGTCTTGCCGTCCTGGGTGCCCTCTATCCTGCCTGATCGATAACCAGGATCAGGACCTTCGTATCAAGTATCTATGGGCAAGGAGGGCAGCCTGCCCTCCCATCTACACGGTCGCCAATCGCACAACCCTATACCCCGCCGGATAAGTGACACTGACTGCCCGACCGGCGTCACCCAGGCGGGCCAGCCACCCGCTGGTCCCACCCTTGCGCTCCATCATCACGATCTGCTAACAGGACGACTGCACCCTTATGGCATATTTATCTCTCTATTTGGCGCGATAAATATCATCAGAATAAGCGAACAAGCGGCTATTCGAACGCAATATTAAGATATCGCCTATGCAATATATTGAATTATATTCCAGCCACATCTTTATTAGTCTTTACATGACCTTGGGCTAGCATATTTTTAGCGAGCAGGATAGATACTCCAAACTCTTAAAAATACATATCTATGCACAATAAAATCGATTAACCGCAAGATGACGCATATTTTTAACGCCTCGTTCACAGCGCAACCCCCTCCCCCGCCAGGGGAAGAACCCAGTCCACACAGGCTCGCCCTCGATACCGGACCTGTTTGATCCACCCAGGAATCGTATTCACCCTGAATTGAATAGCAAAATAGCTATATTTCCAAGCGTTGAGCCATCTCATAGAAACGCAATCACCGGTTTGCATCCCCTGATGGCCACTCATAGAATCGCCTCGTCTGAAATAATCAACCCTGTCCCTTCCTCTCTTATCCCATTCAGCTATTGAGTGGATTAAACATAATAACCGGAGATGCACCCGCTGGCGCACTCGGATGGGACGAACCTGTACCTGAGTTAACAACGAATACTAAAAAGAGGAATATCTATGAGTGGCACCATCATCAAGGCTGCAAGAAATACCACCAATGCCCCCCAGGATCTGGGCCCCTACACCCAGACGGTGGCGTTCTCTCATTACAACAATATTTCTGCCCAGCTGCCGGTCGATCCCAGGACCGGCAAGATGGTGAGTGGCGACGTCAAGGTACAGGCCAGACAGTGCCTGAATAACCTCAAGGCGATCGTAGAGAGCATCGGCCACGTGATGGACGATATGGTCAAAGCCACCATCTTCCTGAAAGACATTTCGGATCTGGAAGCGGTCGACGCCGTCTATCGCGAATTCTTCCCGGGCTATCTGCCGACCCGCACCACACTCGCCGTGGCCGCCCTGCCGCTGGATGCCCAGGTGCAGATCGACGCCATCATCTCCAATGGCGAAGGCACCTTCCCGCAGGCGCCCTGCGCCCTGGTGAAACTGGCCCGCAACAGCGACAAGGCACCGCACAACCCGCTCTCGACCCATACCGTCGCCTTCTCTCACTACAACAACATAGGCGCGCAACTGCCGGTCGATGCGGTCTCGGGCAAGCTGGTCGCCGGTGGCATCAAGGAGCAGGCAGGTCAGTGTCTGCGCAACATCAAGACCGTGCTGGAAAGCATCGACGTGCCGTTTGACGACATCGTCAAGGTGAACATCTACCTGACCAGCCTCGCGGATCTGGAGGCCGTCAACGAGGTCTACACCACCTTCTTCCCGGACTCCGCCATTGCCCGCGCCGTCGCCTATCTGCCCGCCCGCTCCGTGATCAGCGCAACTGCCCTGCCGCTGGGTGCCCGGGTGCAGATGGATGCGGTCATCTCCCACGGTGACGGCACACCGCCGCAGCTGGTGGAAGACAGACACAACCTGGTGATCCGCTCCCGCAATACCGACAAGGCGCCACGCAGCACGCTCCATTGGCAGACTGTCGCCTTCTCCCACTACAACCATCTGGCCGCTCAGCTGCCGCTGGATATCACCACCGGCAAGATCCTGACTGGTTGTGTCAAAGAGCAGACCGCCCAGTGCCTGAGCAATATCAAGGCCATCGTCGAGAGCATCGACCATGTGATGGACGATATCGTCAAGGTCAATATTCAGGTGAAGAACATCGCGGATCTGGATGCGGTCAACGCTATCTACACCAAATACTTCCCGATCTATCTGCCGGCCCGTACCGTTATCGGCGTCAGCGAGCTGCCCGCCGGTGCCCTGGTGCAGATGGATGCGGTGATGTCCAATGCGGAAAGTACCCCGCCGCAGGTGTAAGATTTGCTTTAAATGATAAAAAGACACCGGCATAAGCCGGTGTCTTTTTATCGGGTGTCAACATTGACGACCTTATGCTTAAAATTTTCCTTCGTTATCCGAGAGTTTGTTTAAGCTCCACTTCTTTCAATTTAAAGATCTCATACTCCCGCGCATTTCTGCTCTTGGCAGCAGTGATCCATTGCACGCCGGTTTCATCGGCGTGTTTGAATTCGAGTCTGAATACGTATTTTGCACTGGTGACCATAGCCATCACCATCCCTGCCAGAAAAGCGACTGCGGGGAGAAACAACGTCATTCCCTTCCCCTGCGCTTCAGTCGGTATAAAGTAGAAGAGGATACTGGATGTAATTAACCCGAACAATAACATGTTTATTAGTTTGTCCTTCCATGTAAGCACTTTTACTTGTACATCAGAGATCCTGTTCAAATCATACGAATCAGAATTTATCTTCAGCGTTCCCTCTGACTTATCAATCAATACAGAACAAGCCATTGTAAATACCCCATCCTTTTTAAAATGCTGTAAATCACCTGATTTACTTAAAAATCACTCACTACCATGATCGAACGACAAATAACTCGCCTGCCCTATATCACTGGAAACGATACTGCAACGAATGCGGATTAATCACCATTCAGATGCACAGCATATTATGAACGGAATCGTATGGCACCAAATAAATGCAGCCATACCGATAAATTGGAGGTCGCCAACATACTAGGTTGTAAAACTGAATTATTCACTCAGGGTTGACCATGTCTCCCATAGAATAAAATTTTCTTATAAAAAACACCCCCCATCTTTCGATGGAGGGCGCTTTGTTATTCCAGCTATTGGGCCAAACCAGCCCAATATTTAGCTATTACAGGGATTCAGCGGTCGCAACCACGTTTTCCACGGTAAAGCCGAATTCCTTGAACAGCAGCTCGGCCGGAGCAGACTCACCGAAGGTGGTCATACCGATGATCTTGCCGCCAAAGCCCACGTACTTGTACCAGTAGTCGGCGATGCCCGCTTCGATGGCCACGCGCTTGGTGACGGAAGACGGCAGGACGGACTCTTTGTACTCGGCAGACTGGGCGTCGAATACGTCGGTGGCCGGCAGGGAAACCACGCGCACGGCGCGGCCCTTGGCAGTCAGCTGCTCATAGGCGGCCACGGCCAGCTCCACTTCGGAACCTGTGGCGATCAGGATAAGCTCCGGGGTGCCGGCGCAGTCTTTCAGCACATAACCACCCTTGGCGGTATCGGCCAATTGCTGGGCGGTACGGTCCATCTGGGGCAGGTTCTGGCGGGAGAAGATCAGGGAAGTCGGACCGTCGGTACGCTCGATGGCGTGCTTCCAGGCGATGGCGGATTCAACCTGGTCACATGGGCGCCAGGTGCTCATGTTCGGGGTCAGACGCAGGGAGGCGATCTGCTCGACCGGCTGGTGAGTCGGGCCATCTTCACCCAGACCGATGGAGTCGTGGGTGTAAACGAAGATGGCGCGCTGCTTCATCAGGGCGGCCATACGCAGGGCGTTGCGGGCGTACTCCATGAACATCAGGAAGGTGGCGCCGTAGGGGATGAAACCACCGTGCAGGGCGATGCCGTTCATGATGGCGGACATGGCGAACTCGCGCACACCGTAGTGGATGTAGTTGCCTGCCGCGCTCTCGGGGGTGAGAGACTTGGAACCGGACCACATGGTCAGGTTGGACGGGGCCAGGTCAGCGGAACCACCCATGAACTCAGGCAGCAACTTGCCGAACGCTTCCAGAGAGTTCTGGGACGCTTTGCGGGTCGCAATCTTGGCCGGGTTGGCTTGCAGGGTTTCGATGATCTTGGCAGATTCAGCGGCCCAGTTGGCCGGCAGCTCGCCTGCGGTGCGACGCTTGAATTCGGCAGCCAGCGCCGGGTGCGCGGCTTCATAGGCGGCAAACTTGGCAGCCCAGTCGGCTTCCAGCTTGGTGCCCTTCTCCTGACCGTTCCACTCGGCGGCGATGTCGGACGGAATGACGAACGGCGCGTGGTCCCACTTCAGGAAGGCACGAGCGGCAGCGATCTCGTCGTTGCCCAGCGGTGAGCCGTGGCAATCGTGAGAACCGGACTTGTTCGGTGAACCGTAGCCGATGATGGTGCGGCAGCAGATCAGGGTCGGCTTGCCGGTCTCGGCCTTGGCGGCTTCGATGGCGGCATTGATGGCTTCCGGGCTGTGACCGTCAACGGCCGGGATGACGTGCCAGCCGTAGGCTTCGAAACGCTTGGGAGTGTCGTCGGTGAACCAGCCTTCAACATGACCGTCGATGGAGATACCGTTGTCATCCCAGAATGCGATCAGTTTGCCCAGTTGCAGGGTACCTGCCAGAGAGCAAGCCTCGTGGGAGATGCCTTCCATCAGGCAGCCATCGCCCATGAAGGCGTAGGTGTAGTGGTCAACGATGTCGTGACCCGGCTGGTTGAACTGCTCGGCCATGGCTTTTTCGGCGATCGCCATGCCCACGGCATTGGTGATGCCCTGACCCAGCGGGCCTGTGGTAGTTTCGATGCCTGGCGCATAACCGTACTCGGGGTGGCCGGGGGTGCGAGAGTGCAGCTGGCGGAAGTTTTTCAGATCGTCGATGGAGAGATCATAACCGGAGAGATGCAGCAGAGAGTACAGCAGCATGGAGCCGTGGCCGTTAGACAGAATGAAACGGTCGCGGTCGGCCCACTTGGGGTTGTTCGGGTTATGCTTGAGGTGGCTGCGCCACAACACTTCGGCGATATCCGCCATTCCCATGGGGGCGCCCGGGTGACCGGAGTTGGCTTTTTGAACGGCATCCATACTCAATGCGCGAATGGCATTGGCAAGCTCTTTACGAGAAGGCATCTGTATCTCCTGCGATTGCTTCATTTGATGGCCAAGATTAAGGCGCGTTATTGTCCCAGCAGGGGGCGTGCGGTGCAAATATTATCTGGGCGAATAAAGTGGCTTTGGGAGCTCAATCGCTTTTCTTGCCAGGGCAAACGATTGAGTTGTCATCGGCTTGCACCCCAAATGGGGTAAAGCACGTATCTTGTTCGGCCAGCACGGGGCAAAACCAAAATAGTGCTGGCAATCGAGAAGGGCGCTAACTAAAATGGACGTCCAGATGTAGATACCTCTACAATCATCCTATCATCACCCGGTTATTGCTGTGGCGATAACCCCAGACAAGCTGAGAATCCCATCATGGCAAAGCTGTTTACTTCCGAGTCGGTCTCCGAAGGCCATCCCGACAAGATTGCGGACCAGATCTCCGATGCGGTACTGGACGCCATCCTCAAGCAAGATACCAAGGCTCGTGTCGCCTGTGAGACCCTGGTCAAGACCGGTATGGTCATGGTAGCGGGTGAAGTAACCACCTCTGCCTGGGTCGATATCGAAGAGATAGTGCGCGATACCGTACGTGACATCGGCTACACCCACTCCGACATGGGCTTCGACGCTGACTCCTGCGCCGTGCTGAACGCCATCGGCAAGCAGTCCCCTGACATCAACCAGGGCGTTGACCGCAGCGATCCGCTGGAGCAGGGCGCCGGTGACCAGGGCCTGATGTTCGGCTACGCCACCAACGAAACCGACGTGCTGATGCCCGCCCCCATCACCTACTCTCACCTGCTGGTGAAGCGTCAGGCCGAAGTGCGCAAGAACGGCACCCTGCCGTGGCTGCGTCCGGATGCCAAGAGCCAGCTGACCTTTGCCTACGACGACGCAGGCAAGATCATCGGTGTCGATGCCGTGGTTCTGTCTACCCAGCACGCCGAATCCATCAGCCACAAAGATCTGGTTGAAGCGGTACGCGAAGAGATCATCAAGCCGGTGCTGCCGGCCGAGTGGGTCAACAAGGACACCAAATACTTCATCAACCCGACCGGCCGTTTCGTTATCGGCGGCCCCATGGGTGACTGCGGTCTGACCGGTCGCAAGATCATCGTCGACACCTACGGCGGCATGGCCCGTCACGGTGGTGGCGCTTTCTCAGGCAAGGATCCATCCAAGGTTGACCGCTCTGCTGCCTACGCCGCCCGTTACGTTGCCAAAAACATCGTTGCCGCCGGTCTGGCAGATCGCTGCGAGATCCAGATCTCCTACGCCATCGGCGTGGCCGAGCCGACCTCCATCAGCGTCGAGACCTTCGGTACCGCTAAAGTCGCCGAAGATCTGCTGGTCAAGCTGGTGCGCGAGCACTTCGAGCTGCGTCCGTATGGCCTGATCGAGATGCTGGATCTGAAGCGCCCGATCTACCAGGCTACCGCGGCCTACGGTCACTTCGGTCGCGACGAGTTCCCGTGGGAGCAGACCGACAAGGCCGAACTGCTGCGTTCTGCCGCTGGCCTGTAAGGCACTCAGTTGTGATAAAAGGGGAGCCTGGCTCCCCTTTTGCTTGTCTGCCGACCGACGGAAATCCCATGTCTGCCACCCCAGCTCATCTCGAACAACTGCTGCATCAGCGGGTCGACGCCTGTTTCGTGCAGGCCGAGGCGCGCCTCGGTCGCACCTTTGCCCGTCCGCGCATCCACTGCAATATGCGGGGCCGGGCGGCGGGTTCGGCGCGGCTGCAGACCTGGGAGCTGCGCTTCAACCCTGCCCTCTATCAGGCCAACCAGCAGGCGTTTCTGGACGAGGTGGTGCCCCATGAAGTGGCCCATCTGCTGGTCTATGCCCTCTGGGGTGAGGGTCGAGGCAAGCATAGGGTATTGCCCCACGGCCAGCAGTGGCAGTCGCTGATGCGGGAGCTGTTCGGCCTTGAGCCCAGAACCACCCACAGCTTCGATCTGACGGTGCTGGCCCAGCGCACAGTACCTTATCGCTGTCATTGCCAGCAGCATCAGCTGTCGGTGCGCCGCCACAACAAGGTGGTGCGCGGCGAGGCCCGCTACCACTGTCGCCGCTGCAAGCAGCCCCTGGAGCGGGAACGGCAGGTGCCTGTGCCTGCACAGTAAGCCAGCCCGTGTCGCAACCCTGTGTTAGGGTGCCTTCTCTTTTCATCCAACCGTTTCATTGCCAAGGATCTTCATGTTTCGTCCCCTGCTCTCTGTCGCCCTGACTCTGTTGGTCAGCCTGCCCCTTCATGCCCAGACTTTTCGCACCGCCAAGCAGGATCTGGTCAAGCTCTATCAAACCCAGCCCACAGTCACCACCTTCTACTGCGGCTGCGACATTCGCCATCAGGGCAAAAAAATGAGCCCGGATCTGGCCAGCTGCGGTTATGAACCGCGCAAGCAGCCCAAACGAGCCGCCCGTATCGAGTGGGAACACGTGGTACCCGCCTGGGAATTTGGCCATCAACTGCAGTGCTGGCAGCAGGGTGGACGCAAAAACTGCAGCAAGAGCGAGGAGTTCAACAAGATGGAGGGAGACATGCACAACCTCTTCCCCGCCATCGGCGAGGTAAATGGCGATCGCGCCAACTACCGTTTCTCCGACTGGAACGGCACCCCGGATCAGTACGGCCAGTGCCAGATGCTGGTGGACTTCAAGGAGCGCCGGGTGCAACCACCCAAGGGGCTGGTACGAGGCCAGATCGCCCGCGCCTACCTCTATATGAGCCAGCAACACGGGCTGCGCCTCGCCGCACAACAACGTAAACTGTTCGAAGCCTGGGACAGGCAGTACCCGGCAGATAGCTGGGAGTGCGAGCGCAACCGCCGCATCGGCAAGCTGCAGGGCAATACCAATCCCTTCATTGAAAAGCAGTGCCAATAACCCCATTTGACTAAGGAGGGGGAGCACCCCCTCTCATCATGAACCCCTTCAACCTCTGTCGCGTGAGCCTTGCTCAACGCCTCGCAGTAGGATATTGAAGGGTTTCCAAGCAAGAGACTGACAATCAGCCATGCGCATTCCACGTATCTATGAAGCGGCCACCCTGCAAGTTGGCCAGACCCTCGCCCTGTCGGAAGACGGTGCCAACCACATCGGCCGGGTACTGCGCATGCAGCCGGGCCAGCAGCTCGAGCTGTTCAATGGCGACGGCAGTCAATATGCCGCCACCATCACCCTGGTCGGCAAGAAATCGGTTGAAGTGACCATCGACAGCTGCGAGCAGCGCTCGGTGGAATCCCCCTTCGCCATCCATCTGGGCCAGGTGATCAGCCGGGGTGACAAGATGGACTTCACCATCCAGAAATCCGTCGAGCTGGGTGTCACCTGCATCACGCCGCTCTTCTCCGAGCGCTGCGGCGTCAAGCTGCCCGCCGACAGGCTGGAGAAGAAACGCGAGCAGTGGCAGAAGGTGGTGATCAGCGCCTGCGAGCAGTGCGGCCGCAATGTGGTGCCCGAAGTTCGCATGCCGATGGAGCTCGATGCCTGGCTGGCGGAAGAGACCCAAGAGCTCAAGCTCAACCTGCACCCGCGCGCCCCCTACAGCATCAACACACTGCCGGTGCCGGAACACGGGGTGCGCCTGCTGATCGGTCCGGAAGGGGGCTTGTCGAGCGACGAGATCGCCCGTACCGTGCAGGAAGATTTCAAAGAGATGCTGCTGGGGCCGCGGGTGCTGCGCACCGAAACCGCCGCCCTGACCGCCATTACCGCGCTGCAGTGCCGCTTTGGCGATCTGGCCTGAAACAGGTTTTAAGAATCTCACTCGCAATCGAGCCACAAGAAGGAAACTCGGATGACCATTAAACTCGGCATAGTGATGGACCCGATTTCGGCCATCAATATCAAGAAAGATTCCAGCTTTGCCATGCTCGAAGAGGCGCAAAAGCGCGGCTATGAGCTCTTCTATCTGGAGATGTCGGATCTCTACATGGAAGCCGGTCGCGCCTTTGGCACCATGCGCCCGCTGACCGTCAAATATGACTATGCCGACTGGTTCAACCTGGGCGAGGTGATCGATCAGCCCCTCTCCACCCTGGATGTGATCCTGATGCGCAAGGATCCCCCCTTCGACACCGAATTTATCTACGCCACCTACATGCTGGAGCGGGCCGAGGATGAGGGCTGCCTCATCGTCAACAAGCCCCAGAGCCTGCGCGACGCCAACGAGAAGCTCTACACCGCCTGGTTTGCCGAACACACCCCGACCACGCTGGTGACCCGCCGCGCCGACAAGCTGCGTGCCTTCCACGCCAAACACAAAGACGTGATCTTGAAGCCCTTGGACGGCATGGGCGGCGCCTCCATCTTCCGTATGAAGGAAGATGACGCCAACGTCGGTGTCATCATCGAAACCCTGACTGAACATGGCAGCCAGTACTGCATGGCGCAGACCTATCTGCCCGCCATCAAGGATGGCGACAAGCGGGTGCTGGTGGTGGACGGTGAACCCGTACCCTACTGCCTGGCCCGCATTCCGGCGCAGGGGGAGACCCGTGGCAACCTGGCGGCCGGTGGCCGTGGCGAGGCGCGCCCCTTGAGCGAAGCGGACTGGGCCATCGCCCGCGCCGTCGGCCCGACCCTCAAAGAGAAGGGCCTCATCTTCGTCGGCCTCGACATCATTGGCGATAGGCTGACCGAGATTAACGTCACCAGCCCGACCTGCATCCGCGAGATCGAGGCCGCCTTTGACGTCTCCATCACCGGCATGCTGATGGATGCCATCGAGCGTCGGCTGGCGAAAGCCTGAATCGCGGCAATAACAGAAGAGGCGGCCCCGGGGCCGCCTCTTCTTTTTCATCCTGTTACCTCATTTATCCCGGCACCTTTTAACAGCGGAACTGCCCTACCTTCACCTTGAGATCGCTCGACAGCTGCTCCAGATCGTGACAACTCTGGTTCAACTCGGAAGCGGCCTTGGTCGACTCTGTCGCTATGTGGGCTATGTTGACCACGTTGCGGGTGATCTCCTCGGCTACCTTGCTCTGCTCCTCAGCCGCCGTGGCGATATGGGTGTTCATCTCGTTGATCACATTGACCGAACTCACTATCTCGCCGAGGGCCTGACCACAGGCCAGCACGGTCCGATTGGACTCCTCAACCTGACTCAGCCCCAGTTCCATGCTGGAGGCCGCCTCGCTGGCCCCCTGCTGCAACTTGACGATGGTCTTGCCGATCTCTTCGGTAGAGCGCTGGGTGCGCTGGGCCAGGGTGCGCACCTCATCGGCCACCACGGCAAAGCCGCGACCCTGATCGCCGGCCCGCGCCGCTTCGATGGCCGCATTGAGCGCCAGCAGGTTGGTCTGCTCGGCAATGCCACGAATGGCATCCATCACGCTGCTGATGTTGCGGCTGTCATCCGCCAGCTGGGTGATCATGGCGGCCGTGTTCTGGATCTGGGCGGAGAGGCCGGACATGCGCAAGATGGCATCTTCGACGATATGGTGGCCGTGACGGGCACTCTCGTGGGCATGGTGCGCCGCATCGGCAGCGCTGTTGGAACTGTTCGCCACCTCAGCCACTGTTGCACTCATCTGGTTCATGGCAGTCGCGGTCTGATCCGTTTCTGCCTGTTGCTCTGCGAAGCGCCCCCGGCTCTGCATGCCGATGTGGGCCAGATGGGCCGACGCTGTGGCAAGCTGCTCCGCCATGCCGTTGATCTGGGTGATGAGCTCACGAAAATGGCAGATCACCTCGTTGAGTGAATGAGCCAGCCCGCCCATCTCATCTTTGCGCAGCACGGGTACCAGCTTGCTCAAGTCGAGATCGGTCTGCATGCCGCGCAAGATCCCGCCCATGGCGACCAAAGGTTGACTGACGCTACGCCCTGCCCACACACCGAAGAACAGAATGCAGGCCCCCCCCACCACAAACATCAGGATAAAGAGCTGGAATAGTTGCTGCCGGAGATCATTGAGCTCGCCAATATTTTGCTCAGCCTCCTTGAGCTGGAACTCCACCAGCGCGCTCACACCGTCGCTCACCGGATCTATCACCCCGTAGAGGGGCATGATGCGGGCAGCCAGCAAATCCCGCGCCTCCCCCTGCATCTGATCCAGCACAGCCACCACGGCAGCAATCTGCTGATCGGCGGCACCAAACAAGGCCTGCACACTGGCGGCCTCCTGCTGTTCGGCCGAGCTCATCTCCCGACTCCGGTATTGCTGCCAGATCTGCGCTATCTCCCGCTGCGCCTGCTGCATGTCAGCCCTGGCTTTGGACGGTGCTATGCCCCCCACATTGGCCTTGTTGGCCGCATCGATCACCTTGACCGCGTAGAGATCGGCAATCTGCTTGAGCTCCTTGAGCTGTACCACCTCTCCCTGATACATGGCGTTCATTCCCGCCATCAACTGGGACATAGCCTGGGTTGCACCGACCAGCAAGGCCAACAGTGCCAACAGGGGCACAACGCAACCCAGGATCAACTTCTGTCTGATCGAAATACCTTCCATGGCTTTCTCTCCACTCGAAATATACTGATAGCCTAGACCCTGCTGGTAAAAAGCGGTTTTGCCCAACGAGGCGAGCTGCCATAATTGCTTCAAATACCTTTGCAATATTTGGCCCATATGCAAACACTGCAAAATCATTTTCTGCTCGCCATGCCGAGCCTCTCCGATCCCTATTTCGAACGTTCGCTGGTCTATCTGTGCGAGCACAATGAAGAGGGTGCCATGGGGTTGGTGGTCAATATCCCGGTGGACATGTCACTGGATGCCATGCTGACCCAGCTCAAACTCGCACCACCGCCCAGCCCGGAACTCAAACAGCCGGTGCTGCAAGGGGGGCCTGTGCATGCCGATCGCGGCTTCGTGCTGCACAGCTTCCGTCCCGGGTTCAACTCCACCCTGCAGGTGGGGGACGAACTCATGGTCACCACCTCCAAGGACATACTGGAAACCCTGGGCACCGAACAGGCACCGGATCACTGGTTGGTGGCGCTCGGCTACGCCGGCTGGAGTGCGGGTCAACTGGAACAGGAACTGGTGGACGGGGCCTGGCTGGTGATACCGCCCAACCCGGATCTGGTCTTCAAGACCCCCATTCATCAACGCTGGCAGCAAGCGGCAGCCAGCATAGGGGTCAATCCCATTCATCTATCCAGCGACATCGGCCATAGCTGATGCCGTTTGCCACGCATTTTGCGATGCGTTTTGAGGAAAGCATTCAATGTCATCACGCAGTATTATGGGTTTCGACTACGGCACCAAGAGCATAGGGGTCGCCATCGGCCAGGAGCTCACCGGCACGGCCCAGCCCCTGCGCGCCATCAAGGCCAACGACGGTGTGCCCAACTGGGACGACATCGAAAAACTGCTAAAGGAGTGGCAGCCAGACCTGCTGGTGGTGGGATTGCCGCTGAACATGGATGGCACAGAGCAGGAGATCACTGTGCGGGCTCGCAAATTCGGCAATCGCCTGCACGGCCGCTTCGGCAAGCAGGTGGAGTTCAAGGACGAGCGGCTCACCACCACGGATGCCCGCGCCCGCCTGTTTGAACGGGGTGGCTACAAGGCGCTCGATAAAGGCAGCGTGGACGGTGTCTCAGCACAGCTCATTCTGGAAGCCTGGATGGAAGAGCAGTACGGCTAAAGCAAATCCCTGCCCCCTGTTATCCCCCTCACGAGAGGGCCTCTCTCTGACCCTCTCGTCCTTGTCATACTGCCGTCATCTCTTCGTCATGTAGGCCCGTTAGCGTGGTGACACGCTTGCTCGGATTCCACCCATGGGGGTCATCATGAACAGAGAGAAGTTTGAAGGCTGGCTCATTCTTGCCGGAAGCCTGTTTTCCATTCTGATGCTCGGCGAACTGCTCTAACCCGCCAGATTGACGAACGAGCAGCCCGGTATCATTCTGCCGCCAGCGCCTCCAGAATGGCGTGAGCCGCCTTGACCCTGGCCTCGATGGGATAGTTTCGGTTGGCCAGCATGACGATGCCTATTCCCCTGGCGGGCACGAACGCCACGTAGGCGCCAAAGCCGCCGGTCGAGCCCGTCTTGTTATAGAGCCGCTGCTCGCCCATCGCTTTGGGCACCGCAAAGCGCGTGACCGGATTGGCCTGGAAGCTCACCGCCGGTGAGTTGCCCGCCAGCAATGTCTGCTCGGTCACCGGATAGGCGTAACTCTCCCAGCCCAGTCCCTGGGTCATTTCCCCCACAGAGTAGAAACCTGTGTGGGTCAGCGCGATCGCGCTTTTTACCGCGGCATCACCCTGATACCCCATGTTCGCCTCGACAAACTTCAGCAGATCCGCAGAGCCGGTCTTGATGCCATAGGCCTCGGCCGCCAGCACGCCCGGATTGACCCTGACGGGCTTGTCTTCCTTCGAGTAACCGTAGGCATAATTCGCCATGGCCGACTCCGGCACCTGGATATAGGTGTGATGCAAGCCCAGCTTGGGCAGCAGAGTCTGGCTCATCAATTGCTCAAATGGCTGGCCCAGACTATTCGTGGCCAGGTGACCAAACAGACCTATGCTGGGGTTGGAATACTGGCGATGGGTACCCGCCGGGTAGGCTGGCATCCACTGGCGATAGTAGGCACGCATCTTGTCGGTGGAATCCACCTCGTCGGGGAATTGCAACGGCAGACCGCCCGCACTGTAGGTGGCGAGTTCGGCCATGGTGATACCGTCGAAGGCGGAGCCTTTCAGCCAGGGCGCATGCTGGCTCGCCTTGTCCTCCAGCTGAAAACCACCCTTGACCGCGGCATAGGCGCCAATCATTGCCGTAAGAGTCTTGCTGACCGAACCAATCTCGAACAGGGTCTGCTCGCTGACGCGAGCTCCGCTCTCCCGATCCGCCACCCCGTAGTTGAAGTAGTGCGCCTTGCCTTCTTTGAGCACGGCGACCGCCATGCCCGGAACCCTGTGCTCCTTGAGCAAAGGCTGGATGGCGCCATCCACCACGGCCGTCAGGAGCTCGGCTTCTTTTGCATGGGATAAGGGAGAGAGCAGCAGGGTACTCAGTGCAAGCAGTGACACGGCAGTGTTTTGTTTCATTGGATGAGTCTCGTGATGGATAAGGGCGCCGGCATGGTGGCAGGCGCGGTCAAGGTGTGAGGTCAGCATAACCGGCCAGCATGTGTCCACTGTGCGCCTGGGTGAAGTCTGTGTGAAGTCGCCCCAAAACATGGCCCGTCTCAAGGGTTTATCCCTGCGTTGCCCGCCTTCTCCCGCCGCTGACGTATAAGCTGTAGGGGCGAAAGGAGACAAGGGAGGCACGGGTGAAGGGACAAGAGCACATAGCACGACTGCTGGCGGCACTGGAGCAGGTGATTTTGGGCAAGCCGCTGCAACTCAAGATAGCCCTGGTAACCCTGCTGGCCCGTGGTCACCTGCTGATCGAGGATCTGCCCGGCATGGGCAAGACCACCCTGGCCCACGGGCTGGCGCAGGTGCTGGGGCTCGACTGCAGGCGAGTGCAGTTTACCGCCGATCTGCTGCCGGCCGACCTGCTGGGGTTGCAGATCTTTGACCCCCACCAGCAGCAATTTCGCTTTCACCCCGGCCCCGTTTTTACCCAGGTGCTGCTGGCGGACGAGATCAACCGCGCCAGCCCCAAGGTGCAGAGCGCCCTGTTGGAGGCCATGGCCGAGGGCAAGGTGAGCATAGAGGGCCACACTCACCCGCTCCCCTCCCCCTTCTTCGTCATCGCTACCCAGAATCCGGCGGATCAGGCGGGCACCTATCCCTTGCCCGAGTCCCAGCTAGACCGCTTCGCCGTGCGCCTGTCGCTCGGCTTTCCACCACGGGAGGCCGAACGCCAGCTGCTGCGAAGCGGTAACCAGACCAGCCCCCTGACCCGGCAACTGGATGCTGCCGGGCTGGCCACCCTGCAGGCCGAAGGGGATGCCATCCATGTCTCCGATGCCGCCCTCGACTACCTGCTGGCACTGGTGCAGCAGAGCCGTTTCGATGCCGAGCTGCCCCAGCCCCTCTCCCCCAGAGCGGCCCAGACCCTGCTGGCGGTGAGCCGGGCCTGGGCGCTGGTGGCGGGGCGCCGTTTCGTCACTGTGGAAGATGTGCAGGCCGTCTTCCCCTATGTGGCAGAGCACAGGCTCAGGGGCAGCTTCGGCGTGCAGCGCGGCGAGGCCTGCCCCCTGAGTCAGCGCCTGCTGGCCAGGGTCGATCCGGACAATCCTTGATGAGGCGCCCCCTGCTGGGCTGGCGCCGGTTCAGGGAGCAGTGGCAGCAGCGCTGGCTGACCCACCGCATCCCCCCGGCCCGCCAGATGATCCTGGGGCCGCGCAGCCTGTTTATCCTGCCTACTCGCATGGGGCTGCTCTATCTGCTGGTGATGATCGCCATCTATCTGCTCGGTACCAACTACCAGAACAACCTGGTGCTGCTGGTATCTTATTGCCTCGGCAGCCTCTTCATGGCCGCCATGTGGCTTACCCATCGCAACCTGCTGGGGCTGGAACTGCTGGGAGGTTCGACCGTGCTGGGGGAGGCGGGCAGCCAGCTGCCCATGCGGGTGACGGTACAGAGCCCGCGCCCGGTGCAGGCGCTGCACTTCAGTCTCAACGAGGGGTCGCTCTGGCTGGCGCAGGCCGGCTCGGCTCCCCAGTGCCTGACCCTGGCAGTGCCGGGCCTGCGACGGGGCCGTATGCCACTGGGCCGTCTTCGGGTAGAGAGCCGCTACCCACTCGGTCTGTTTCGCTGCTGGTCGCTGCTGGATCTGCAGCTGGAGGCCTGGCTCTCCCCCAAGCCCCTGCATGGGCTGCTGCGAAGCGAGGATATGTCAGCTCAGCACGGCGCGCAGGGCCAGCAAGGCCCGGCCCCCCTCGGCGACTTTGACATGCTGCGGGCATACCAGAGCGGGGAGCCTTTCGGCCGGATCGCCTGGAAGCAGCTCGCCCAGGGGCGCGGCCTACTGGTCAAGCAGTTCCACGAGCCTAGGCAGGATGATACTCACCTCAGCCTGGCGCGGGTAACGGGCACGGACCTGGAGCAGCGGCTGGCGGTGCTAGCCTGGTGGTGTACCGATTACGGCAGGCGGGGCATTCCCTTCACCCTGACCTTGGCGGGGCAGACGCTCGGTCCTGACTCTGGTCCCACCTTTCTCCAGCGCTGCCTGCTGGCAATGGCCAGAGTAGACCACCCGCTGGCACAGGCAGACGAGGCCAGTCCGTATGCTGCTCGATAACCGGCGCCTGCTACCCCTCATCGCCTTGCAGCAACTGCTGCTGGTGCTGGCACTCTGGCCCCAGCTGCAGCTCTGGATCGTCGCCATCGGCGCCCTCACCCTGAGCATGCGGGCCATGATGCTGTGGCGGGGCTGGCGCACGCCGCCCGCTCGCGCACTGGCGCTGCTGGCCATCGCCGGGGCCCTGCTGCTGACCTGGCAGTGGCGGGCACTGGGCACCTTGCCGGCCCTCATCAACCTGCTCTGGCTCGGCTACAGCCTGAAGATCATAGAGGTGCGGCGGGAGCGGGATATAGAGCAGGTACTGCTGCTCGCCTTCTTTCTCATCGCACTAGCGCTGGTGCAGCGCCAGAGCATGGGCTGGACCCTGGCGATGGCGGGCGCCCTCTGGCTGGCGGTGACGGCGCTGGTGACCGCCGTGGCTCCCGAACAGAAACAGCCGTGGCTCAGCGCGGGGGGCTCGCTGCTGCTGGCCCTTCCCCTGCTGCTGACCCTGTTTCTGGTGCTCCCAAGGCTGCCGCCGCTCTGGCAGATGCCGACCACCAGCCGCGCCCTGTCGGGGCTCTCTGAAGAGGTGGCCCCCGGCGGCATCAGCGAGCTGGTCAACTCCTCCGAGCTGGCCTTTCGCGTCACCTTTGCCGATGGCCCGCCCCCCGCCAGCGAGCGCTATTTTCCGGTAATGCGCCAGGAACAGTTCGATGGCCGCCGCTGGCTGCTGAGTGCCGAGACTCGGCAATGGCAGCAATCCCAACCCATGCAAACAATACAAGTGCAAACCGGCGCAGGTCCCCTGCCCCCCGCCAGTTACGAGGTGATCGCCGAACCCCAGCGCCACCGCTGGACGCTGGCGCTCTCCCAGCCCAACGTCTTGCTCGGCCCTGTGCTGGTCAGCCCGCTGGCTACCCTGTATCGCCGCGATCGGGGGGATCAAAGGATCAGCTACCGGGTCACCACAGCACCGACGGTGCTGCCCGCCGACACCGCCACCCTGCGGCGCAACCTGCAACTGCCCGCCGCCGGCAACCCCAGGGCCCGCGCCCATGCCCGGGCGTTGAATGCCCGCCATCCCGTGCGAGCAGAGCTCGTCGCTGCCCTGCTCGACGGCTTTCGGCGCGAGCCCTTCTACTACACACTGCAGCCCCCCCTGCTGGGGCCTGACGGGGTGGATGACTTCCTGTTCAACAGCCGGCGTGGTTTTTGTGGTCACTACGCCATGGCAACTGCCTTCGTGCTGCGAGCAGCCGGGATCCCGGCGCGGCTAGTGACCGGTTATCTCGGCGGGGAATGGAATCCCCAGGGCCAGTATCTGGAGGTGCATCAGTTCGATGCCCATGCCTGGGTGGAGTACTTGGATGACAGTGGCAACTGGCAGCGACTGGACCCCACGGCGGCGGTGGCACCGCAGCGGGTCGAGGGCGGCATGACGGCAGCCTTGAGCGAAGAGTTCACCGCCGCCGATCCCCTCTCCCTGCAGCGCTATCGCCAGTGGGCCCTGCTCAACCAGCTGCGCTGGTGGGGAGCCGACCTCGACTATCAATGGACGCGGCGGGTGCTCAACTACGATGCGGCCCGGCTGTGGCAACAGGTGGGGTTGCGCTGGCCGGCCCTTGCCAGTCATACCCCCTGGTTGATCCTGACCTGCTTGCTGGGAGTCGCCACCCTGATAGGCACCCTGCTGCTGTGGCCGAGACGGGCTCTACCACACCTGAGGGTATGGCAACCCCTGCTCAGACGGGCTGCCCGCCAGGGGTGGCAACCCCACGCAGGGGAGAGTCTGGCCAGCTGGTGCGAGCGGCTCATCACCCTTGACCCCGAGCTGGCGCGGCCACTGCAGCGCTGCGCCTGGCTCTATCGGCGCTGGCGCTATGCCCCTCTTTCCGAACAGCGGCAGCAACAAACCTTGCGACAACTGCAACGACGGCTGCGCCAAACCTGCCAGCGATGGGACAAGCGCCGGTAGTGACAATCCAGTCAGCATGGAATATCGACAAGGATCCATCAAAACAGAAGGGGAGCCAATGGCTCCCCTTCTTCATCATCCCATGTTGACCAACGCAGGGTTTAAAGCTGCTTGCCGTGCTGGGCCGGGTTGTCCCAGATCCCTTCTTCCAGCTGGCTGCGGATCTCGGGGTACTTGTTGGCATCGAAGGTGGGCAGTTTGCCCAGCTTGAGCTGATCGTTGTAATCCTTGGCCAGCTTGATGGCCACGCCGGAGAGCAGCAGGATAGCCACCAGGTTGACGATGGCCATCAATCCCATGGAAACATCCGCCATGGCCCATACGGTCGGCAGTTCACCCACTGAACCGAACATCACCATCCCCAGCACGAACATCCGGAACAGCATCAGGCCGCCCTTGTGGTTGTGCTCCAGGAACACCAGATTGGTCTCGGCGTAGGAGTAGTTCGCCACTATGGAGGTAAAGGCGAAGAAGAAGATGGCTGCCGCGATAAAGATGTTGCCGCTACTGCCAATCTGGGAGGAGAGCGCACGCTGGGTCAGCTCGACACCGGTTATACCCGAGCCGGGTTCGAACTGACCTGACATCAGTATGATGGCGGCAGTACAGGTACAGATGACGATGGTGTCCATGAAGACCCCCAGCATCTGTACATACCCTTGCGAGGCCGGGTGCGGCGGATAGGGCGTCGCAGTCGCGGCGGCGTTCGGGGCTGAGCCCATACCGGCTTCGTTGGAGAAGAGACCACGCTTGATGCCGTTGATCATCGCCTGGGAGATGGCATAACCCATGGCACCGGAACCCACCTGCTCGATACCCAGAGCAGACTTGATGATCAGGGAGAACACACCGGGCAATTCGCTGATATTCATTGCCACTATGAACAATGCCAGCAGTATGTAGGCCAGTGCCATGAAGGGCACCACCAGTTCGGCGAAGCGGGCTATGCCTCGAATGCCGCCAAAAATGATGAGGCCGGAGAGCACCACCAGCGTCAAACCGCTGACCCAGTCAGGAATGCCGAACGCTACCTTCATCGCCAGACTGATGGAGTTGGCCTGCACCGCATTGAACACCAGACCGAACGCCAGGATCAGACAGAGGGAAAACAGCACCCCCATCCAGCGCATGCCGAGACCGCGCTCCATGTAGTAAGCAGGGCCACCACGATAGTTGCCATCTTCATCCTTCACCTTGTACAGCTGGGCCAGGGTGCTCTCTACGAACGCCGTCGCCATGCCAATGAAGGCGATCAGCCACATCCAGAAAATGGCGCCCGGGCCACCCAGATAGATGGCAACGGCCACACCGGCCAGGTTGCCGGTGCCCACACGAGCGGCAAGGCTGGTACAGAGTGCCTGGAAGGAGGAGATGCCGGCCTTGTCTGATTTGCGGCTATTGCGCAAGACGGAGAACATGTGGCCGAAGTGGCGAACCTGAATAAAACCCAGGCGGAAGGTAAAGAAGATGCCGACCCCTATCAGCAGGTAGATGAGCACAGCTCCCCACATCAGGTCGTTTAGCATTGCGATCAAGGTGTCCATATTTCTCTCGTTGTTATCACATCCATGGCCAGTCTGCGCTGACCCCTTTCTGTCTATTTCTGAATTAGCGTTTCACTAAAGGGGCGGAATCTAGCATAGCGAGGGAGTTCAGAATAGTGATCCCGATCACTACAGAAACAAAAAACGAGCGTTTCAACGCAATAAAGCTTCATTTAACACGCAAAGTTTCAACAAAACTGAGAGTCAAATTTATCAGGCGACAAATTAGACCCAAAAGAGCATATTTTGGCAATTATCCACATAGAGGTAGCCGCGCTCGCCAGGAGGCAAACTATTGCGCAAGCGTTTACCTGAAATGGCTTTCAAAATGGGGCGACTTCGCCAAACGTTTTACACGTAATAAAATTTCAAGTAGCTAACCACACAATTTATGTGATCGACTACACAAAACCGATAATCAACCAAAAAAGTTGTTTTTATCAGAGGATAAAACCGCTCACGAAAAATGGATAAAAGTCGTTTTTAATCAACTACTTTCACCCACAACTTCCCACCGCCGGCGACCATTGGATGATAAGCATACAAGCCACCCTATTGCAGGATGAGCCACATCCGTATTAATTAGGCAGGCAGTGGCGATGGGCCTCCCCCATCGTGCTTTTCTGAGCCTGAGTCGCCGTGATTTTGTAATTTTATTTCAGAACTGTCGTCTCACGCCCGCCACCCCAGAGCCTGCGCCCTCACCAAGAGAATGCGCCCTCATAAAGAGATGATATTTGCCATGGCCGATAAATTAACCCAGCTGAAAGCCCTGACCACAGTTGTCGCCGATACCGGTGATATCGAAGCCATCAAGCGCTACCAGCCCATCGATGCCACCACCAACCCGTCCCTGGTGTTGAAGGCATCCGAGATCCCCGAATATGCGGCACTGATCGAAGACGCCATCAGCTGGGCCAAATCCCAGAGCCAGGACAAGGCACAGCAAATCATCGACGCGGGCGACAAGCTGGCGGTCAACATAGGTCTGGAAGTGCTGAAAATCGTTCCGGGTCGCATCTCCACCGAGGTGGATGCCCGTCTCTCCTTCGACACCGAAGCCAGCATCGCCAAGGCCCGCAAGCTGATCCGTCTCTATAACGAAGCGGGCATCGCCAACGATCGCATCCTGATCAAGCTGGCCTCCACCTGGGAAGGCATTCGTGCCGCCGAGGTACTGGAGAAAGAGGGGATCCAGTGCAACCTGACCCTGCTGTTCTCCTTCGCTCAGGCCCGCGCCTGCGCCGAAGCCGGTGCTTTCCTGATCTCCCCGTTCGTGGGTCGCATCCTCGACTGGTACAAGGCCAAGCACAACCGTGACTACACCGCTAGCGAAGATCCGGGTGTGGTCTCCGTCACCGCCATCTATGACTACTACAAGCAGCACGACTACCCGACAGTGGTCATGGGCGCGAGCTTCCGCAACACAGGCGAAATCCTGGAGCTGGCCGGTTGTGACCGTCTGACCATAGGCCCTGCCCTGCTGGAAGAGCTGAGCAAAACCGAAGGCGCCGTGGTGCGCAAGCTGAACTACACCGGCGAGCGCAAGGCAAAACCGACTCCGATGTCCGAGGCCGAATTCCGCTGGGAGCTGAACCAGGACGCCATGGCTCACGAGAAGCTGGGTGAAGGCATCCGCATGTTTGCCATCGATCAGGGCAAGCTGGAAACCATGCTGGCCAGCCGCCTCTGATAAGGCGTCAGGACCAGACAGAAACCGGGCTCCCGCGAGGGAGCCCGGTTTTTTTATGAGCGCTTGATCCCTTGTCATGAGTTCGTCACGAAAACGTTTTATTTTCAATGGCGTTATGTTATACGGGTGATGAAAACGAGAATAACCAAGGAGGGAGCCATGGAAATGTTCAACTTCGATTATGACGATGTAGTTGAGCTCGGTTCGCGTAGCCGCGGGACAACGGGAAAAAAACGTAAATGGCGTGAGATTGAGGCGTTGAAAGATAAACATCGCCTGCAGAAGGAGCTGCAATCCATCGACATCGCTTATGAAGGTCTCTCAGACGAGATCGAACTGTAAAAACAAGGCCCCGGTTGAACCGGGGCCTTGTTTTTGAGTACCTTGCCCTCAGGACGAGGGAGGCAGCGAGAGCCGTTGGGCCAACTCCTGAAAGTGCTGGCTGATCTCGGCACCAAACAGGGGATCCCCGATAGCGCGATTCTGCCAGAGCTGCTCCAGGTGACGCCAGTCATCCTCGGTCAGTGAATCACGCAGATGAGGGAAGATGACCGCCTCTTCATAGTTCATGTGCGCCTCTTGCAGCGCCACAAACTGCTCCAGCCTGGCGGTGAACTGATCCAGCGGAATGACCGAATCCATCAGTATCATCTCCACCATCTCCTTGAGCTCGGCACCGGCACCCAACAATCTGGCGTGCTCCTCCTGCAGCCTGTTGGCCACCTCCCCTTCCACCACCCGGTATTTCAGGTAGTAGTCGTAGATCATGTCCTCTTTCGGATGGTGGTACTTGTCAGATACCTCCCGCAAGTAGTCCACCGCGTCCCGGATCAGGAAGTAGCTGACTGGCTGTTCATTGCGAATGGCGGCGAGCTTGTGTTTAAGCAGCTCCAGCAACCTGGCGATATTGAGATGGTCCTTGTGCAGACTGGATAACATAAGCACTCCTTGCGCTGAGATAGAAAGATACTTATTGAAGTATACGGTCATTTATCGCGCTAACTTTGCACTCAATCAAGTCAACAGCAGAGAAGGCAACAAGCAAGCAAGGCCTCAGACCTCCCATTTACGCTCGTCAAGACCCGCCAATTCGGCTCCTCAGCCCATATGCAGACAGCAAGCCGCCCTCACCAATATCCGTTCATGACATGACCAGAGCAGGCTTGCCCGCGACACTTATGGCCGTTACCCGCAGACCGAATGCCAGTTGATGGGGCTCATCCCCTGTTGGGACAGCAGACGATTGGTCTCGGAGAAGTGGCCGCAACCGATAAAACCACGATGAGCCGAGAGCGGACTGGGGTGAGGCGCACTCAGCACATGGTGTCGGCTCCGGTCAATGAAGCGTCCCTTCTTCTGGGCATGGGCCCCCCACAGCAAAAAGACCACTCCCTGACAGCTGGCATTGATCTGCTCGATAACCCTGTCCGTGAAGGTCTCCCAACCCAGATGGGCGTGGGAGTGGGCCATGCCCGCCTGTACCGTCAGCACTGTATTGAGCAGCAAAACCCCTTGCTGGGCCCAGGATTCAAGAAAACCGTGGTTGGGTGTGACAAAGTCCGGCAGATCCCGCTGCATCTCTTTGTAGATATTGACCAGAGAGGGAGGCGTACGCACACCGGGCAGCACGGAGAAGCAGAGGCCATGGGCCTGATTTGGGCCGTGATACGGGTCTTGACCCAGGATCACCACCTTGACCTGATCCAGCTCGGTCAGCTTGAAGGCGTTGAACACCTCGGTCGCGGGGGGATAGATCACCTTGCCCGCTTCCCGCTCGCTCCTGACCGTCGCCAGGGTCGCCTTGAAATAGTCCTGCTCTTTTTCTGATCCAATCACATCTGTCCAGGTCCGCACCCCAATATCCTCAATTAATACGGCAAGGGGCTCAGGATAGGGGGCCAGACAGCAAGACGCAACCGTAGCGCCATCGTCTGAGCCCACCAAGCAAGGCAGCATCCTTGAGTGATAACACGCAGCAGGGGGCATCTCCCGGCCCCGGTATCGCAGGCCAGCGGCCACACTCGGTCACGCTTCCTCCCAGCGGGCTGTACAGCCCTTCTATATAGAAGAGAAGATCAATGGCTACAGGCCCCATTTCCAGCGTCATGGCTCCCTGACCCATACTGCCGATGAACCAAAAATCTATCCCTTCAAGAGAGAGCCGAGCGCCTTAATCACAGGGGAACACCCAATAAGATGTAGTTAAATTACTAGATTAAATTAATAAAAGATGCATAATTTGGATATCTTACATAATCAGAAAAATGATCTATTTTTGATTAATCTCAATGAATTAATCCCTTAACCCCTGCGCAAAACACACATTTCTTGATTCAGATCAATTTTCGTAATATTACCATCGTGGTATATATGACCCAACGAAGTAAAGGTGTAAGGCAAGGGCCCTTTAAGTCATCCAGGTGGTTTAAATACATCAGGGTAATTTCCTTACAGTTGAATCCGCTTTCCTATGAGGAGTCATACCATGATCAAGGGCATCCAAATCACCCAGTCCGCCAACACAGCTTTGCTGAACTCTTTCTGGCTGCTGGACGAAGAGAAGCAACAAGCGCGTTGCATCTGCGCCAAGGGCGACACCTTCGCCGCCGATCAGGAATTCAAACTCTCTGATCTGGGTCAGTTCGAATACCGTGAACTGCCGGTTCAAGCTGAACCTGCCGTAGAAGGTGGTCAGCACCTGAACGTCAACGTACTGCGCCGTGAAACCCTGGAAGACGCCATCGCCAATCCGGAAAAATATCCGCAGCTGACCATCCGTGTTTCCGGCTATGCCGTGCGCTTCAATGCACTGACCCCGGAACAGCAGCGTGACGTTGTGACCCGCACCTTTACCCAGAGCCTGTAATTCCCTCTGCGTGAATCTGCACACTGACAAACGGCCCACTCGGGCCGTTCTTGTTGGTACGCCATCACCTGTTGCCAGTAACAAAAAGGCCTCGCATCGCGAGGCCTTTTCCATATTTTCTGACTGGCGGGTGCCGCTATCAGGCGGAGGTATCGAGTGGCTCGAAGCCCTTGATGAGATCGTCGATCGCCTTCATCTGCTTGAGGAAGCCTTCCAGCTTGTCCAGCGGCAGGGCACTCGGGCCATCACAACGGGCCACTTTCGGGTCCGGATGGGATTCGATAAACAGACCGGCCAGACCAACCGCCATGCCGGCACGGGCCAGCTCGGTCACCTGATCCCGACGACCACCCGAAGCGGCCCCCAGCGGATCACGGCACTGCAATGAGTGGGTCACGTCGAAGATCACCGGATAGCCGCCCGTGCTCTTCTTCATCACGCCCAGACCCAGCATGTCCACCACCAGGTTGTCATAGCCAAAGTTGGCGCCACGCTCGCACAGGATCAGGCGGTCGTTGCCGCACTCCTCGAACTTGTCGGTGATGTTCTTCATCTGGCTCGGGCTCAGGAACTGCGGCTTCTTGATGTTGATGACGTTGCCGGTGCGGGCCATGGCCTCCACCAGATCGGTCTGGCGCGCCAGGAAGGCGGGCAGCTGAATGACGTCAACCACTTCGGCAACCGGCTTGGCCTGATGCACTTCATGCAGATCCGAGATGACCGGCATGCCGAAGGTCGCCTTGAGCTCCTGGAAGATCTTCATCCCCTCTTCCAGGCCAGGCCCCCGGTAGGAGTGAATGGAGGAGCGATTGGCCTTGTCCCAGCTCGCCTTGAACACAAAGGGGATGCCAAGCTTGCTGGTCACTTCCACGTACTTCTCACACACCGCCATCGCCATGTCGCGGGATTCCAGCACGTTCATGCCACCGAACAGCACGAACGGTTTGTCGTTGGCTACATCGATGTCATTGATCTTGATATTCTTCTGTTCCATCTCAGGCATCCTTAAAGTGAAGAGGCTGGGGCTTGCATCCAAGTCGGTCCGTTGCGCTCTGGGCACACCGGCCTTGATATTCTTCTGTTTCAGTTCCCAGGCATCACTCAAAGTGAAGAGGCTGGGGGCTGCATCCAGGTTGGTCCGTTGCGCCTGGGCACACCGGCCTTGATATTCTGCTGTTTCAGTTCCCAGGCATCCTTAAAGTGAAGAGGCTGGGGGCTTGCATCCAAGTTGGTCCGTTGCGCCCTGGGCACACCGGCCTTGATATTCTTCTGTTTCAGTTCCCAGGCATCCTTAATGTGAAGAGGCTGGGGGCTTGCATCCAAGTCGGTCCGTTGCGCTCTGGGCACACCGGCCTTGATATTCTTCTGTTTCAGTTCCCAGGCATCCTTAAAGTGAAGAGGCTGGGGGCTTGCATCCAAGTCGGTCCGTTGCGCCCTGGGCACAGCGGCCTTGATATTCTTCTGTTTCAGTTCCCAGGCATCCTTAAAGTGAAGAGGCTGGGGGGCATAATATTTCAGTTCCCGGGCATCCTTAATGAAGGGGCTTGGGGCTAAGATCAAGCGCGGCCAGTTGTACCTTGAGCACATCGGCCACCGGATCGTCCGGGCATTGTTCAATAAAGTATTCAAAATCGTCGGCGGCGAAACGCGGGCAGTCGAGCTGTTCATAGATGAACCCCCGATCCCGCGTCTCAAGGGGATCGCCCGGCTTCATACGCAGCAGCAGCTCACTGCAACGCAGGGCTTCGGTCATACGATCTTCCCGCAGCAGAGCACCTTTGCTGACGTTGAGCAGCCGTTCGATGATCTCCCACTGGCCCGAGGGTTGCAGGTGTTCAGGGGTCAGGGTGGCCAGATTGCCAAGGGCACCACGCAGCAACAACTCCATGTGGTGCAGGCTCAACTCGTCACCGGTGAAGGGGTCCACATAAACCTCGCCTTCGCTGCCGGCAAAGCTCACCAGGAAGTGACCGGGGAAGCAGATCCCCTCCACATCCAGCCCGAGCTTGCGGCCCAGCTGTATGATGAGAATGCCGAGGCTAACCGGTATGCCCCGCTTGGTGGCAAGGACCTGGGCGAGATCGGAGTTGGCGGCAGAAAAATAATCCTGCCAGTCGCCGTGAAAACCCAGGGTCTGGTAGAATCCCTGCAACAGCTGGCGGCGTACCTCGTCACAACTGCCCTCGGCAATCGCTTCGTCCAGCCAGGCATCGAGACGGGCCAGCTCGGCCTCACCGCGGCCACTGATGCCATGGATCTCGTCACTTACCGACAGCGCCAGCTCGGCGATGTCGTGGGCCTCGAAATCGGTCCATTCGTCTACACGTATCATCGTCATCATCCTTAACCGAACAGACTGGCCTGCTTGTATACGGCCAGTTTGGCGATAAAGAAGACCCAACCGATGGCGCCGAGGAAGGCAAACCAGCGGATACCGTTATTGCGAGCCAGTCGCAGCGCCATCATGGCCAAAAACGCCACCACCAGGATGGCGGTCAGCTTCTCACTGAGCCAGGGGGTGCCGTTGTTGAGTGGATTGAGATCCAGCACCATGCACAGCAGCACGCCGGAGAGCACCACCAGCCCGTTAAGCCAGCCGCTCACCTTCATGATCTGGCCGCTGTAGGCACGGCCGGAACCGGTCTGCACCCAGTAAAAACGCAGCATAAACATCAGCACGGCCGAGGCGATCAGTACCAGATGCAGATGTTTGAGAGCAAAATACATAACGTGTCCTTGAACAAAGGCAGGCTCAGGCCCGCCATTCACCATCAATGAGCCAGGCATCCCAGCGTTACCCGCTCGTTATCCCCGTAATCGCGCACGGTTTCCACCCGGCTGAACCCCTGTTGCAGCAGGAGTTGACGCACCGCCTCGCCCTGCTGCCAGCCATGCTCCAGCAAGAGCCAGCCACCAGGACACAGATGAGCAGGCGCACCGGCGACGATGAGGCGGATATCCGCCAGCCCCTGCTCGTCGGCGACCAGGGCTGAACGAGGTTCGAACCTCACATCCCCTTCATTCAGATGAGGGTCGGCACCGTCTATGTAGGGCGGATTGGAAACAATCATCGCAAAGCGTGGGGCCTGACTCAGGAGCGGATCGCAAAGCGGCTCAAACCAGCTGCCATCGCGCACCGTGATGGGCAACCCCAGCGCGGCGCTGTTGTCGCGCGCCAGTGCGGCCGCCTCCGGCATCCGATCCACCGCCCATACATCGGCATCGGGTCGCTCTGACTTGAGCGCCAATGCGATGGCCCCCGTGCCAGTGCCCAGATCCAGCAGGGCGCAGGGCGCCTGATCCAGCAGGGCGCAGGGCGCCTGATCCGGCGAGGCTGGTCTGGGGGGCAGCCGTGCCAGCGCCTGTTCCACCAGCACCTCGGTATCAGGGCGCGGGATCAGGGTAGCCGGGCTCACCTTGAGCGGCAGCGACCAGAACTCCCGTTCCCCCACCAGATGGGCGATGGGTTCGCCTGCCAGCCGACGAGTGAGCCACCCTTGCAGCCTGTCTTGCTGGGCCGCATCCAGCTCGCGCTCCGGCCAGGTCATCAGATAACTGCGCCGGCAATCGAGCAGATGGCAGAGCAGCACGTCGGCGTCGGCGCGGGGGGACTCCCCCCCGGCCAGGGTCGCCATTATGTGGGCGCGGGCCTGCTGGATCTGCATCAACGGCGCGCCATCGCCGTGACGGCGATATCTGCACAAACGGGCTGCATCAGCTGTTTTCCGCCAGGGAGGCGAGCTGATCGGCCTGATATTCCTGGATCATGGGGCTGATGATGCAGTCCAGATCCCCCTCCATGATCTCGCCAAGGCGATAGAGGGTGAGGTTGATGCGGTGCTCCGACAGGCGACCCTGCGGATAGTTGTAGGTGCGGATACGCTCGGAGCGATCACCGGAACCCACCAGGTTGCGACGGGTGCTCTGCTCGGCCGCGCGGTGGCGCTCATCCTCTGCCGCCTGCAGACGGGCAGACAGCACGGACATCGCCTTGGCGCGGTTCTTGTGCTGGGAACGCTCATCCTGACACTCCACCACCAGGCCGGTCGGCAGGTGGGTGATGCGGATGGCGGAATCCGTCTTGTTGACGTGCTGACCACCGGCCCCGGAGGCGCGGAAGGTATCTATCTTCAGGTCGTTCGCATTGATCTCGATCTGCTCGGCTTCCGGCACTTCCGGCAGCACGGCGACGGTACAGGCGGAGGTGTGCACCCGGCCCTGGGATTCGGTCTCGGGCACTCGCTGCACCCTGTGGCCACCGGATTCAAACTTGAGGCGACCATAGACGTGCTCGCCATCCACCTTGGCGATCACCTCCTTGTAGCCACCGTGCTCGCCGTCGTTGCAGCTGACGATGGAGATACGCCAGCCCTGACGCTCGGCGTAACGGGAATACATGCGAAACAGGTCACCGGCAAAAATGGCCGCCTCGTCACCACCGGCACCGGCACGGATCTCCAGGTAACAGTTGTTGTCATCCTTGGGATCCCGGGGCAGCAGCATCACCTGCAGCGCCTGCTCCTGCTCCTCCAGCGTGCTCTTGGCCAGCGGCAACTCCTCCTGCGCCATCTCGCGCAGGTCGGCATCCTCCTCTTCCAGCATCAGCTTGGTGGCTTCCAGGTTCTCTTCGGCCTGGCGGAAGCGCTGGAAGGCATGAACGATATCTTCCAGCTGGGCATATTCCCGGGTCAGGGCGCGGTAGCGATCCTGATCCGAGGCCACCCCGGGCTCGCCGAGCATGGCCTGTACTTCTTCGTGGCGCTCGATGAGGCCTTCCAGCTTTCTGATCAGTGACGGATTCATAAATCTTGTTTTCTCGATGGAGGAAGGGGCCGCCAGCTGGCCACCCCGAACAATTACTCTTGTGGTAATCCCAGCACCTGACGCAGGCGGGACAACTGATGGTGATCCCCCTGGGCCGCCGCCTGGCGCAAGGCCTGGGTCGGTGCGTGGATCAACTTGTTGGTGAGGCGGTGTGCCATGGCCTTGAGGGCCTGTTCGGCATTCTCGCCCTGTTGCAGGGACAGCAAGGCACGCTGCAACTCCTCATCGGCCACCTGCTGGGCCTGATGACGATAATCGCGGATGAGATCCACCGAATGCTGGCTGCGATACCAGCCCATGAACTCATCGCGCTCTTCCAGCACGATAATCTCCGCCTCGGCAGCGGCCCTTTTACGGGTCTCCAGGTTCTGCTCTATGATGCCCTGCAGGTCATCAACCGTGTAGAGATAGGCATCTGAGAGCTCGTCCACCTCGGCCTCGATATCCCGCGGTACGGCGATATCCACCAGAAACATGGGCTTGAAACGGCGGGCCTTGAGGGCGCGCTCCACCATGCCCTTGCCGATGATGGGCAAGGGGCTGGCGGTGGAGCTGATGACAATGTCAGCCTCGTGCAGGTAATCCGGGATCTCTTCGAGCGTCATCACCTGGGCACCGAACTCTTCGGCCAGCAATTGAGCACGCTGCAGGGTGCGGTTCGCCACCATCATGCGGGTGACGTTCTGCTCGCGCAGATGGCGGGCCACCAGCTCTATGGTCTCGCCGGCACCGACCAGCAGCACTTTGGTCTGGGAGAGATCGGAGAAGATGCGTCGCCCCAGACTGACGGCAGCAAAGGCCACCGAGACGGCGCTGGCGCCAATCTCGGTATCGGTGCGCACGCGCTTGGCCACGGAGAAGGACTTCTGGAACAGGCGCTCCAGCGAGCCTTTCACCGCTTCGGACTGCTGGGCATGGGCATAGGATTGCTTGATCTGCCCCAGGATCTGCGGCTCACCCAGCACCAGAGAGTCAAGGCCGCAGGCTACCCGCATCAGATGACGCACCGCCTCTTCGTCCTGATGCTGGTAAATGGCGGATACCACTTCGGCCGCATCCAGGCCATGGAAACGTTGCAGCCAGTGCAGCACCTGCTCTCCCTGCCCCTTTTCCAGGCTGCAGTAAAGCTCGGTGCGGTTGCAGGTCGAGACGATCACCGCCTCGCTTACGCCGGGTTGGGTGACCAGCTCACGCAAGGCGCGATCGATGCAGTCCGGGCCGAACGCGACCCGCTCCCGCAAGGCGACACTGGCGGTGTTGTGGTTGATTCCGAGGGCAAGCAAACTCATGAGTGGGCGACGATCATTTCATACACTGGGTGCAAAGGCTGCCAATTGTACGAGAAAGGGTAAGTCTTTAAAAGCAATACGGCCGCCCCGTATACTGTGGCAAATCCCCTCATCTGGAGCATGACCTTGTTCTTGCGTCTTTTCACCTTTGGCTGCCTGCTGTTGCTGGCCGGCTGTACCACCACCCAGCCCCAGCGGGATCAGGTCAACTGGCAGAAAGAGCGGACTCGTCTCGAGCAGCTCAGCCATTGGCAGCTGTCTGGCAAGATGGCCATCATCACAGCCCAGCAGAAGGGCAGCGCCCGGGTCAACTGGCAGCAAAATGGCGACGACTATCGCCTCAACCTAACCAGCCTGATCGGTACCCACATTCTGGAGCTCTCCCGCAGCAAGGGCGAGATCACCCTGATCGACAACGAGGGCAACCCGCACCAAAGCCAGGATGCCGAGGCACTCATCTATCAGCTCACTGGCTGGAACATTCCGGTGCAGGGGCTGCCGGAGTGGATCAAGGGACTGCCGGGCAAGGCCGAATTCGAGCTCAATCCCGACAGCAGCCTGGCCAGTGTGCGTGACGGCCAGTGGCAGATTGTCTATGGCGACTATCGGGATCAGGACGGCTATCGCCTGCCCCACCTGCTGACCATGACGGGCCAGGGCAGTCGCCTCAAGTTGCAGATCAACCAATGGACGCTTGCACGCTGATGGCTGCGACTGACAAGGAGCCAAGAATGGCCACCATTCGCTGGCCGGCACCGGCCAAACTCAACCTCTTCCTGCATGTCAATGGCCGTCGTCCGGACGGCTATCACGAGCTGCAGACCCTGTTCATCTTTCTGGACCACGGCGACTGGCTCGAATTCGAGCCGCTGCCGGACACGAACCAGCTCACCTTGAGCCCGGCCATTCCCGGCGTGCCCGATGAGCAGAACCTCATCATCCGCGCCGCCCGCCTGCTGCAGGCGCGGTTGCCCAGCCCGCAGGGGGCCCATATCCGGCTGGAGAAGCTGCTGCCCATGGGCGGTGGTATCGGCGGTGGGTCTTCGGATGCAGCCACCACGCTCGTGGCGCTCAATCACCTCTGGCAGGCAGGCTTGGGCGAAGATGAACTGGCGGAACTTGGCGTTCAGCTGGGGGCCGATGTGCCGGTGTTTGTGCGCGGACGAGCCGCCTTTGCAGAAGGGGTGGGCGAGCGACTGCAACCGGTCGAATTGCCAGGCGCCTGGTATCTGGTGCTCAAGCCCGATTGCCACGTGGCAACGGCCGCCGTGTTCCAGGATCCGGACCTGCCCAGAGCGACCCCGAAAATGGCATTTCATAACTTGCTGGAGGGGGAGTGGAAAAACGATTGCGAATTGCTGGTGAAAAAGCGCCACCCCGAGGTTGCCAATGCGCTCGGCTGGTTGCTAGAATACGCGCCGTCAAGAATGACGGGCACAGGAGCCTGCGTCTTTGCTCAATTTGAAGACGAAAAGGCTGCTCGGGAAGTGTTGGCAAAGGTGCCGGAAAGATGGGATGGGTTTGTCGCCAAGGGCGAGAACATATCACCACTATTCGTGACATTGCAACAAATCAGTGATTGGGGTATCGCCAAGCGGTAAGGCAGCGGGTTTTGATCTCGCCATTCCTAGGTTCGAATCCTAGTACCCCAGCCATTCTCTTTGGTGATTGATACGGGTGCATCGATTGACTGGCCGCAGCGAAACTTGAAAGAGCGCAATCTCGTCAAGCTGGTCTGCCGCCAACAGGGTGCCCCGGGTTAATCGCGAAGAGGTCATCGGCCTCGTTGATGACGGGCTGTCCAAACGCGACAGCCATCCGATTTGAAACATGTAACGATATGCACCTAGCCTGAAAGCGGCCTATAGTGGCCTGACCCGTCAACTTGATAAATCGTTTGCCCCAAAACGATACGGGTCTGAATCAGACTCCCCACATACTGGATGCAACCCCGAGGTTTCAAACCGTGCCTGACATGAAGCTGTTTGCTGGTAACGCAACGCCGGAACTAGCCCAGAAGATCGCAGATCGCCTGTTTATCAAACTCGGCAATGCTGCCGTAGGTCGCTTTAGCGACGGCGAGATCAGCGTACAGATCAATGAGAATGTACGTGGTGGCGATATCTTCATCATTCAATCCACCTGTGCCCCGACCAACGACAATTTGATGGAATTGATCGTCATGGTGGATGCTCTGCGTCGTGCTTCAGCTGGCCGTATCACTGCCGTTATCCCCTACTTTGGTTATGCCCGTCAGGACCGCCGCGTCCGCTCCGCCCGTGTTCCCATCACCGCCAAGGTTGTCGCCGACTTCCTCTCCAGCGTGGGTGTGGACCGTGTGCTGACCGTTGACCTGCATGCCGAACAGATCCAGGGCTTCTTCGACGTCCCGGTCGACAACGTGTTCGGCAGCCCTGTGCTGCTGGAAGACATGAAGTCCAAAAACCTCGAATCCCCTGTCGTCGTATCGCCGGACATCGGTGGTGTGGTGCGCGCTCGTGCCATCGCCAAGCTGCTGGACGATACCGACATCGCCATCATCGACAAACGTCGTCCCCGCCCGAACGTCTCCCAGGTCATGCACCTGATCGGTGACGTCGCCGGCCGCGACTGCATTATCGTCGATGACATGATCGACACCGGCGGCACTCTGTGCAAAGCGGCAGAAGCCCTGAAAGAGCGCGGCGCCAAGCGTGTATTCGCCTACGCCACTCACCCGGTCTTCTCCGGTTCTGCCGTGGAAAACATCAAGAACTCCGTGATCGACGAGCTGATCATCACCGACTCCATCCCGCTCACAGCCGAGATGAAGGCGGTGGACAAGGTCAAGCAGCTGACTCTGTCAACCGTGCTGGCCGAAGCCATTCGTCGTATCAGCAACGAAGAGTCCATCTCTGCCATGTTTGAGCATTGATAGACACTGTTGTGACAAAAACCGCCAACTGGCGGTTTTTGTCTTTCTAGCCCTGTCACACCCGGTATTGCCCTGCCCCACCGCAGGTTAAGGATTGATCCATGAATCGCTTGCGCCCGCTGCTGCTCCTTGCCTGCTGCAGCTTCCTGTTCGCCTGTCAGCCCGGCAAAGAAAACCAGCCTTTCGCACTGACCCTGGCGCACATGAACGACACTCACTCCCAGTTTGACCCGGTCAACGCCGAGCTGAAGGGACCCATCTTTGGCAAGCAGGGGGAAACCGACACCCTCTACACCCGTTTTGGCGGCTATCCGCGCCTGCTCACCATGGTGAAATCCTATCAGGCCGAGGCGCTCGCCAAGAATCAGCCACTGTTGCTGCTGCACGGCGGCGATGCCTGGCAGGGCAGCGGTTACTTCAAACTCAACGAGGGGATGGCCAACGCCGAGCTGCTGAGCCAGTTCGGTCTCGATGCCATGGCGCTGGGCAACCACGAGTTCGATCTCGACAACCAGAAGCTGGCCCGCTTCATCGAGGGGGTCAACTTCCCTCTGCTGGCCGCCAACCTGGACACCCGTGACGATCCGGCGCTGCGCCACGCGACCAACCTCAAGCCGTTCGTGGTCTATGCCTTCGATGGCAACCAGAAGAGTCCGGTTACCGATCTCAACAAGCTGCCCCAGGGCAAGCAACTGGTGGCCGTGATGGGACTGGTGCTGGAGGACATGGCCAATATCTCCCCCAACGTCGGCAAACTGCGTTTTGGCAAGGAGGTTGAATCGGCCCAGAGCACAGTGGACATGCTGCGCAAGAAGGGGATCCATCACGTCATCGCCCTGACCCACATCGGCAATGAGCGGGATCTGGCGCTGGCGTCCAGAGTGAATGGCATTGATGCTATCGTCGGCGGCCACTCCCACAGCCTGCTCGGCGATTTTACCAACATAGGTTGGGGCAAGACCGGCGAATACGCCCAGCTGGTGACCAATCCGGACGGCGTTGGCCTGACCTGCGTGGTGCAGGCTGGCTCCTACGCCCAGGCCATCGGCCTGGCCCGGGTCAGCTTCGACGCCCAGGGCCGGGTCATTGGTTGCAAGGGTCAAAACAAGCTGCTGGCCAGCCGCGACTTCTTCGCCGACCCTGCCCGCCAGCAGGCGCTGGACAAGGCGAGTGGCAAACAGGCAAGCAAGTTTGTCGATGCCCAACCCAACCTGGTGACGGTGGATGAAGACCCGCGCCTGCGCGGCATCATCGACAGTCACTACAAGCCGGCACTGGAGCAGGCCTTTGGCCCCGTTATCGCCACTGTGCCGGCACCGCTGCAAAATGCCCGCCGCCCCGGTGACAATGGCAGCGACAGCCACGGCTCAGACGTCGCCCCCCTGGTGGCCGAAGGCCAATACTACTGGGCCAACACCCAGGCGGTGCAGGCCCTGACCGGTGGCCCGGTTCACTTTGCGTTGCTGGCAGTGGGCGGCGTGCGCGCCGACTTGCCCGCAGGAGAACTGCGCGAAGGGGATGCGGCGCTCACCCTGCTGCCATTCAAAAACCAGTTATCCGTGTTGACCCTGAGCGGCGCGGACGTGCGTGCCCTGCTGACCGAGACCATCACGGCCACCCTGCCTGCCAGCGCCCATGCCGGCAAGTTCCCCTACGGCGGTCACCTTCGCTACACCTTCACCGAAACCGAAGCGGGCAAGCGTGGCGACCTGACCCAGCTGCAATGGCAGACGACCGAAGGACAGTGGCAGGACTTGGCCGACAACCAGCGCTATCGAGTGGTGATGAACGCCTACAGCGCCAACGGCAACGACGGCTGGCAGGCGCTGGCCCGCGCCCAGGCCCTGCGGGCCGATCGGCTGGATCTCGCCTGGGTGGATGGCAAGCTGACCGGTTTCCCCGTCGAGAAAGTGGAGCAAAGCGGCGATCAGTTGAACGCCCGTTATGCCCATGGTCAAACGCTCGATTGCCAGGCCAGGGCCGTCAATTGCGGTACGGATGCGGCTTCCTTCGTGCAATACGTGCGAGAGCAGCGACCGACTCTGACGGCACTGAGTGAACCGACCGTCACGCTACTGCGGGCCGAATAAGGCTCCCCCGGGTAATACTGACCAGAACGGGCCTCGAGAAGAGGCCCGTTTTGCGGCCATTCGCGACCCGAACCAGGGTTATTCCCTCACGGTTGCCGAGCTTTGGTTGAGTGATCGCCAGTCGGCGGCTAGAATATCGCGTCCCATTGCCTTGGGCGGTCTGCCCATTGCAAGTAGCGAGTGAAGACATCAAGCGTGACAAACCAAATCAAACTGATCGTGGGTCTGGGCAATCCCGGCCCTGAGTACGCCAAGACCCGCCACAACGCGGGCGCTTGGTATGTGGAGCAACTGGCTCGCTGGCACAATGTCAGCCTGCGCGAAGAACCCAAGTTCTTCGGCCACACGGCTCGCATTCAGGTGGAAGGGCAGGATGTGCGTCTGCTCATCCCGAACACCTACATGAATCTCTCCGGCAAGGCAGTGGCCGCACTGGCCCGTTTCTACCAGATAGAGCCGGAAGCCATGCTGGTGGCCCACGATGAACTGGACCTGCCCCCCGGCATCGCCAAGTTCAAGCAGGGCGGCGGCCATGGCGGTCACAACGGTCTGAAAGACATCATTGCCAGGATGGGCAATAACAATAATTTCTTCCGGCTGCGTCTCGGGATTGGCCACCCTGGCGCCAAGGAGCTGGTGGCCGGGTTCGTGCTGACCAAGGCCCCGAGCAGCGAACAGAACCTGATCGACGCCGCACTGGATGAATCCTTGCGCGCCACCGACATACTGTTCAAACAAGACATGACCAAGGCCATGAACCGCTTGCACAGCTTCAAGGCCGAGAAAGTCTGAACAGGGTTTGATGGGTGACGTCAGGGGTGAAGTCTACCTGCGCCATCGACAGACTGTTCAAACACGCTATGACCAAGGCCATGAACCGCTTGCACAGCGTCAAGGCCGGCAAGTATATAAACTGGATGCGCCTGCGTCCCTCACAGCATCTATCAAGTAAGGTAACAATCCATGGGTTTTAAATGCGGTATCGTGGGCCTGCCCAATGTAGGTAAATCCACCCTGTTCAATGCGCTGACCAAGGCCGGCATCGAAGCCGCCAACTTCCCGTTCTGCACCATTGAGCCGAACACGGGTGTGGTTCCCATGCCGGATCCCCGTCTCGACCAGCTGGCGGCCATCATCAATCCCCAGCGCGTCGTGCCGACCACCATGGAATTCGTGGACATCGCAGGTCTGGTTGCCGGTGCCTCCAAGGGCGAAGGTCTGGGTAACCAGTTCCTGGCCAATATCCGTGAAACCGAAGCCATCGGCCACGTGGTGCGCTGCTTCGATGACGACAACATAGTTCACGTTGCCGGCAAGGTTTCCCCGGCCGACGATATCGAAGTGATCAACACCGAGTTGGCCCTGTCGGATCTGGACGCCTGCGAGCGTGCCATTCATCGCCAGTCCAAGCGCGCCAAGGGCGGTGACAAGGATGCCAAGCTGGAAGTGGAAACCCTGGAGAAGATCCGGGTCGCACTGGAAAACGGTCAGATGATCCGTGGCATGAAGCTGGACAAGGATGAACTGGAGGCCGTGAGCCACCTCAATTTCCTGACCCTCAAGCCCACCATGTATATCGCCAACGTGGCAGAAGACGGTTTTGACAACAACCCCTACCTCGACAAGGTGCGTGAAATCGCCGCCGCCGAGAACGCGGTTGTCGTAGTGGTCTGCTGCGCCATCGAATCGGACATCGCCGAGCTCGATGACGAAGACCGCGCCGAATTCATGGCAGATCTTGGCATCGAAGAGCCGGGCCTGAACCGGGTGATCCGCTCCGGTTACGAGCTGCTCAAGCTGCAGACCTACTTCACCGCCGGGGTGAAAGAAGTGCGTGCCTGGACCATACCGGTTGGCGCCACTGCACCGCAAGCCGCTGGCAAGATCCACACCGACTTTGAAAAAGGCTTTATTCGCGCTCAAACCATCGCCTTCGAAGACTTTATCACCTACAAGGGTGAACAAGGCGCCAAGGAAGCGGGCAAGATGCGCGCAGAAGGGAAAGACTACATCGTCAAAGATGGCGACGTACTGAACTTCCTGTTCAACGTCTAATCCCATGAGAGGCCAGCATTTGCTGGCCTCTTTTCTATCTGTACTTGTCGGGCATCTTCCGGCAAATGTCGTAAAAAAAACCAGATTGTTGGGCTTTTGCACGACAGCGACCAATAACTCGCCAAACGCACCCAAATTCGGTTTTTCTGACAAAAAAAGGGTTGACGCCCCAGAGCCAGATACGCATAATTCGGCCCGCACAGTGACGAGGCAACGACTCACTGGAAGCACGGTTGGCTATGTAGCTCAGTTGGTTAGAGCATCGCACTCATAATGCGAGGGTCACAGGTTCGAATCCCGTCATAGCCACCACTATTTCTGAAGTTGGGGTATCGCCAAGCGGTAAGGCAGCGGGTTTTGATCTCGCCATTCCTAGGTTCGAATCCTAGTACCCCAGCCATTTTTAAAGGTGTTTGATAGTCTTTGTCAGGCATCACTGTTGGGGTATCGCCAAGCGGTAAGGCAGCGGGTTTTGATCTCGCCATTCCTAGGTTCGAATCCTAGTACCCCAGCCATTTTTAAAGGTGTTTGATAGTTTTTGTCAGACATCACTGTTGGGGTATCGCCAAGCGGTAAGGCAGCGGGTTTTGATCTCGCCATTCCTAGGTTCGAATCCTAGTACCCCAGCCATTTTCACCCGTCATCGACCTATCGATGATTTGTTGTGGTAAGCGTGAGAGATTTTGATCTCGTCAACGTGCCTAGGTCCAAACCCTAGTATCGCAGCCATTTTTATACGTCATCGACTTGTCGATGATTTGCTGTGGTAAACGTGAGGGATTTTTATCTCGTCAACGTGCCTAGGTCCAACCCCTAGTACCCAGCCATTTTTACTTGTATTTGACTCGCGTCGAGCACAAGACGGCTATGTAGCTCAGTTGGTTAGAGCATCGCACTCATAATGCGAGGGTCACAGGTTCGAATCCCGTCATAGCCACCATTAATTTTTCTGTTGGGGTATCGCCAAGCGGTAAGGCAGCGGGTTTTGATCTCGCCATTCCTAGGTTCGAATCCTAGTACCCCAGCCATTTTTACCCGTCATCGACCTGTCGATGATTTGCTGTGGTAAGCGTGAGAGACTTTGATCTCGTCAACGTGCCTAGGTCCAAACCCTAGTACCCAGCTATTCTTACTTGTATTTGACTCACGTCGAGCACAAGACGGCTATGTAGCTCAGTTGGTTAGAGCATCGCACTCATAATGCGAGGGTCACAGGTTCGAATCCCGTCATAGCCACCATTAATACTGCGGAAGTGGCGAAATTGGTAGACGCACCAGATTTAGGTTCTGGCGCCGCAAGGTGTGAGAGTTCGAGTCTCTCCTTCCGCACCATTAATACCAGTACCAAACAAACCAGCTCATGCTGGTTTTTTTGTACCTGTTTTTCACCAGGCAGCCCTTGTCATCCCTTGCTCAGCTCACACCACAGCCCTGCTCAACCGCGGTTGCCCCTCCCTGTATTCGCGACAGCCCAATAAAAAGCGGCTCGCAAGCCGCTTGTCTCTTTGCCCTGATAACCACAGGTCAGAACGGGAAGAACCAGGGGATGGCGATGACGCTCACCACCATCACCAGCAGGGTGAAGGGCACGCCAATGCGCACGAAATCCATGAACTTGTAATTGCCAGGCCCGAGCACCAGGGTATTGACCGGCGACGAGACTGGCGTCATGAAGGCCGCCGAGGCCGCGATGGCAATGGTCATGGCAAATGGATAGGGTGACACGCCCATCTGCTGGGCCGTGCCGAGCGCTATGGGCGCCATCAGTACTGCCGTGGCAGTGTTGGAAATAAACAGCCCAATCAGGGCGCACAGGGCAAACAGGCTGGCCAGCATCACCCGTGGGCCCATCTCACCTACGGCTGCAATCAGACCACCGACAATCAGGTCCACCCCGCCGGTCTTCTGCAGCGCCAGGGCAAAGGGCAGCATGCCAACGATGAGGATCAGGGTTGGCCAGTGGATGGACTTGTAGGCGCTCTCCATATCGATGCAGCGAAATTGTCCCATCAGCAGGCAGGCAATCAAGGCCGCTACGACGTTGGGCACGGGATCCGTTACCATCAGCACCACCATGACCCCGAGACAGATCAGGGCGTGGATGGCCTGACTGCGGGCTGGCGCCATCTCGTCCACCTCGGCGGGCAGCCCAAGCAGCAGGAAGTCACGGTTATGGGTGTGCAGCAAGCGGATCAGGCTCCAGTTCCCCACCACCAGCAGGCTGTCCCCCATCAGCAGGGGATCGTCCACCAGCTTGCCGGTCAGCGCCTCGCCGTTGCGGCGGATCCCGACCACGCTCAGGCCATAGTGGGAGCGAAACGCCACCTCACGAATGCTTTTGCCCAGCAGGCGAGAGCCGGGAATGAGCGACACCTCGGCCATGCCGACCTCCCGCGCCTGATCGGAGAAATACTCACCGCGCAGTATCATGGGTTCGAGCCGAGCCTCGCTGCAAAACTCGCGAATATCCACCTCGGGATCGGACATATCGATCAGCAGCACATCCCTGGCCTGGAACTCGGTAACGCCGGAGACGGTGACCATTACCCGCCGGAACTTGCGCCAGCGCTCCACCCCTATGACGTTGGCACCATAACGGGCGCGCAGTTGCAACTCGTCCAACGTATGGCCAATCAGGGGGGAATCCGGGCGCAATGCCAGGCGGCGAGCCCGCCCGGTCAGGCGGTAATCACGGATGAGCTCCCGCATGGTACTGCGTCCTGCCGGCTTGCCTTTGCCCTCCTCCCCTTCACACACCAGGGAGCCCCGCATCAGCAGCATGTAGAGGATCCCCATCGCCAGCACTATGACCCCCATGGGGGAGAAGTCGAAGAAGCCGAAGCCGGGTATGTCGTGGCGCATCAGCTCACTGTTGACCACCATGTTGGGCGGGGTCGCCACCAGCGTCATCATGCCACTGATGAGGCCGGCAAAGGCGAGTGGCATCATCAGCCTGCCCGCCGGTATCCCCATGCGGTTCGCCACGCTCAGCACCACAGGAATGAAGATGGCCACCACCCCTGTGCTGCTCATCACGGCCCCCAGCAGGGAGACAGCCACCATCAACAGCACCAGCATGCGGATCTCGCTGCTGCCCGCCACCTTCACCAGCATATCCCCCACCTGATAGGCGATGCCGGTACGGACCAGCCCCTCCCCCACCACGAACAGGGCGGCGATCAGAATGACGTTGGGATCGCTGAATCCCGCCAGCGCCTCCGGCAGTGTTAGGGTGCCGCTCAGCACAAACAGTATGATGATCAACAGGGCAACCACGTCCATGCGTACCTTGTTGGTCATAAACAGATAGATGGCTCCCACCAGCATGCAGAGGACCCAGATCAGTTCGGCATTCACACTCGCTCCTTTCGTTCATCTCCGCCATTGCACCAGGGGGCAACCACGGACTCCATCAGACCACAGCTTATTCTGCCCCGATTTGTTACATATCAATAAAGGGGAGGAGCATCATCGCATATCCCGCCCCCCACGCGGTTCGTAAAAGGGTGCGCCGTCGTCACACTTCTTTGACCCATTCTTTGATGTGGCTCAGGCCGGGGCGGACAAAAGTCCTGCGGCCGACACCGCGCAGCCCCTAGAATAGGCCCGTTCCGATCACCTCCCTTTTTTCAAATTTTCAAAGGAAACGAAAATGAGCATATTCGAGTGGTTCAGCATCAATCACACCCTGGTGACCATACCGCTGGGCGGCGGTTACGCCATGTCGTGGATTGAAGCCATCGGCACCCTGTTTGGCCTGGCCTGCATCTGGTTTGCCAGTCAGGAGAAAACCATCAACTACCTGTTCGGCCTTATCAACGTCAGTCTGTTTGCCATCATCTTCTTCCAGATCCAGCTCTACGGCCTGCTGATGCTGCAGCTCTTTTTCTTCTGTGCCAACCTCTACGGCTGGTACGCCTGGACTCGGCCCGCCAACGATCAGGGGGACACACTGCAAGTCCGCTGGCTGAGCAAGTCCAAGCTGATGGTGACCGCTGCCCTGAGCGTGCTGGCCATTGCCCTGCTGACCCGCTATATCGACCCTGTGTTCGCCGCGCTGGCGCGCACTTCTGTCTCCCTGCTCAACCTGCTGGGCACTAATCTCGCAACCCCTGAGCCCTCCCCCGATGCCTTCCCGTTCTGGGATGCCAGCATGACGGTGCTCTCCGTGGTCGCCCAGATCCTGATGACCCGCAAATACGTGGAGAACTGGATCCTCTGGGTTGTCATCAACATCATCAGCATCGGCGTCTATGCCGCCCAGGGCGTCTATGCCATGTCGCTGGAGTACCTGATCCTGCTGTTTATTGCCGCCAACGGTACCCGCCTCTGGATGCTTGCGGCTAAACGCCAACGGCAGGAAGTGATCGCATGAGCCTGCTGCCCCACCTGCAATGCCGCCCGGATCAGATTGCCGAGCGGGTGGTTTTGTGCGGCGACCCGGCCCGGGTCGATCGCATCGCAAACCAGCTGGCGTCGTGTGACGTACTGGGCCAGCACCGGGAGTTTCGCCTGATCAACGGCCGTTATCAGGGACTGCCCATCACAGTCTGCAGCACAGGCATAGGCGGCGCGTCGGCCATCATAGCGCTGGAGGAGCTGGTGCAAGCCGGCGCCCGAGCATTGGTCAGGGTCGGCTCGGCGGGAGCCTTGCAACATGAGATAGCACTGGGAGATCTCATCGTGGTGGAAGGGGCCGTGCGCCACGATGGCGCCTCACAAGCCTATCTGCCCCCCGAGTACCCCGCCTGCGCCGACATTCGCCTGCAGGCAGCCCTGCTCGACCACATCGCCGCCAGCGGCCTGCCCCATTGGCACGGTCTGGTGCGATCCCACGACAGCTTCTACCGGGATGACGAGCTGGCGGTGTGCCGCTACTGGCACGAGCGCGGCCTGCTGGGGGCCGACATGGAGACAGCCTCCCTGCTCACAGTGGGTCGCCTGCGCAAGGTGCGGGTCGCCGCCGTGCTCTGCAACGTGGTGGCATTCGAGCAGGACGTGCAGCAGGGCGTGGGTGACTACGCCTGCGCCGAGCAGGCCATGATGACAGGCGAGCGACTGGCCATCGCCGCCGCGCTCCATGCCCTGGTGCAGTAAGCCAGGCTCATCCTGACCCCTTCAGGGGCTGGTACCGCAGCAGCCCCTGACAAAACGTTAAGCCCGGCACATTCAATGGCACGGGCGCTGGTATCCGGCCCGCGCTCTTGCTAGCCTCATGGCCCTCGTTTCCCCCGCGGGCTTCTCATGCAGCAACAACCCTATCCTCTCGGCCGCTTTCACGCCGAACTCAGCCAGCAAGAACCCGAATTTGCCAGGGCGCTCGAGGAGTGCAGCCTGTTCCTGCGCCGCTACCTGCCGGGCGAACCCATCATGCGGCAGGGGGAGCAGAGCGAGTGCCTCTATCTGGTGGAGACGGGCCGGGTCTCCCTCAACAGTACTGTGCACTCGGGGCGCACCTTTCAACTCGGCGAAATAGCCTGCCACAACCAGATCTTCGGCGAGATGGAGTTCTTCAGTGCCACCCCGGTGCAGTGGAGCGTGGTGGCCGAGACCGAGCTGGATGCCAGCGTCATCTGTGCGCACAAGCTGGCCCAGCGGCTGCTGGCAGAACCCGGCCTGGCACTCTTCTTCGCCGCGGCCCTGGCCAGTGATTATCTCGATACCCTGGACATCACCACCAGCCGCTTGCTGCATCCCATCGCCTACAACATTGCTTATGAGCTATGGCGCGAGCGCCAGCGCACTCCCATGCTGGGTTCGCGCAAGCGGGCTCATGAAGCGGCGCGCTTTGGCACCACGGAGCGGGTCTATCGCCGCGCCCTCAAGGAGCTGATCGAGCAGGGGATTGTCTGCGAAGGGGCCGAGGGGCCCGCCATCGCCGATCTGGCCAAACTGCGCGCCTACCTCAACCTTTAACTGCTATCAAAGAGACATCCCCATGCATTCCCAATCCTACCCAGAGTTCACCTTCTTCAGCCGCTTCGTGACCGATATTCAGGCTGGCCGCAAGACCATCACCATTCGCGACGAGAGCGAAGCCCGGTGGCAACCGGGCCAGCGACTGGCACTCTTTACCAACCCCGAGCACCAGCCGTTCGGCACCATTGAGGTACTGTCGGTCACGTCGGTCGCCTTTGATGCCCTCAACGACGAACACGCCCGCCAGGAGAACATGACCCTGGCGGAGCTAAAACAGGTGATCCGGGATATCTACCCTGAACTCCCGCCACTCTATGTAATTGAATTCAAACTGCTTGCCTGATTGATGACCCGAGTCCGATTTGGCCTTGGCCGAGCAATATGCTAATAGTGTCCACTTTGCATCCTGGAGGAGCCAAACGTGTTTGAGATAGCGAGCCTGAAAGAGGCGATGATGCACGGGGTCGAGCTGTTCCAGCTGCTGCTGGAGATCATCTCCATCGCCTGCGTGGTCATTGGCCTTGGCAAGACCCTCTGGCTGGCAGCGCGGGTTCGGGATCACCAGCCCGGCTTTCCGCGGATCCGGCTCTGTTTTGGCAGCTGGCTTATTCTGGCGCTGGAGTTCCAGCTCGCCGCCGACATCCTGGCCACCACTGTCGCGCCGAGCAAGGAGGAGCTGATCCGTCTCACCATCATTGCGGTGATCCGCACCTTCCTGAACTACTTCCTCGGCAAGGAGCTGGAGGCACAGGCTGAGCGCCAGCAGGCTGAACAGGTCACGGCCAACCGATAATCCTTTCCCATCATCGGTATTGAAGGCGCCGCCATTCCTGCCACGCATGTGGCAAGGGAGGGCCGCGCTATGACCCTCCCCTCATTTTTGACAATCAGTCAATTATGGAACCCTTTTCAGACGTTCCCACGCCCTGCCCTACGCATCTGAAAACACCTAGAATGGGGTCATCTCTCTGTGCCCGGCCTGACCCATGACCCCTCTCGATAACTGTGTGATTTACCAGATCTACCCCATGAGCTTTCAGGACAGTAACGGCGATGGCATGGGGGATATCAATGGCATTTGCCAGCGCCTCGACTATCTGGCCGAGCTTGGGGTCGACATGCTCTGGCTTACCCCTGTCTATTGCTCCCCCAAACGGGACAACGGCTATGACGTGGCTGATTATCGCCACATAGACCCGGCGTTCGGCACCCTGGCCGACATGGAGCAGCTGATTGCGAAGGCTGCCGAACACGGCATGGGCATCATGATGGACATAGTCGCCAACCATACTTCCACCGAACATGAGTGGTTTGTACGGGCACTGGCCGGGGACGCCCGCTATCAGGCCTATTACGTTTTTCGGGATAAAGCCTTCGTCGATGCCCATCCGGTGGAGTCCATCTTCGGCGGCAGCGGCTGGCAATACGTGCCAGCGCTCGACAGCTACTATCTGCACAACTTCGATGTGAGCCAGGCCGATCTCGACTGGGACAACCCGGCGGTGCGCGCCGAGATGGTTGAAGTGATCAACTTCTGGCTGGCCAAGGGCATAAAGGGGTTCCGCTTCGATGTGATCGACATGGTGAGCAAGGAATGGTCGCCCCTTGCCATGAGCAACGGCCCCCGCCTGCACGACCATATCCGCGAGCTCAACGGCGCCAGCTTCGGCAACAAGGGGATCATCACGGTCGGGGAAACCTGGGGGGCGGATCTCGCTCATATGCAGCACTATTCGAACCCGAATGGCAGCGAATTCAGCATGGTGTTCAACTTCGAACACCTGGGGCTGGGGCAGGACAAGTGGTCGTCGCATTTTGCCCCCCTCACCTTCAAGCGGGCCATGGCTCGCCACCAGCAGGGGCTGCACGGCCGGGGCTGGAACAGCCTGTTTCTCGGCAATCACGACCTGCCCCGCGCCGTCTCCCGCTTTGGCGACGACAGGCCCGAGTGGCGCGAGCTGAGTGGCAAGCTGTGGGCCATGGTGCTGCACATGATGCAGGGCACTCCCTTCATCTATCAGGGGGAGGAGCTCGGCATGACCAATCGCCACTGGCAAACCGATGAGTTGCGCGATGTGGAGGCCATCCACTACTGTGCCAGCCAGGCGGAGCTGGATCCCGCCGAGCTGAGCCGCCGTATCGATGCGATTGGCCGCGACAACGCCCGCACCCCGATGCAGTGGGATGCGAGCCGACATGCGGGCTTCAGCACGGCCACCCCCTGGATCGCGGTCAACGAGAACCACGTAGAGATCAATGCCGCCGGGCAACTGGCCCGCACCGACTCCCTGTTTCACCACTATCGCCAGCTGATTGCATTGCGCAAGGCCCACCCTGTCATTCGTCATGGCGACTTCGAGCTGCTGGATGGGGATGATCCACAGCGCATCAGCTACCGCCGTCGGTGGCGGGATCCTGCCACCGGCGAGACCCACACCCTGTTGCTGCTCGCCAATCTCACCGCTGGCACCTTGCCCATGCCCCATCTTGACCTGGTGGAGAGGGGGGCCACCCTGCTGATGGGCAACTATCCGGACGCGCCCACGACTCACTTTGCTCCCTATCAGGCCACCGTCTGGCTGATGCAGGCATAAGCGGGTGAGTGACAGGCGGCGCTTCGGGGCCGGCACATGGCCTCCCCGCTTGTGTTGGCTCCCAATATCCGTCTCGTTTATCGCCGCCAATACATGACCAGATCCTGACCCCGTTATTTCCCTGTATTGTTCTCCTCCCTATTGACCCGCACCATTTATCTTTAATCACTTAAAAACTTCGTATTTCCAGACGGGTGGCGACCAGTCTGAAATATAAAAACCGATCTCTTTATAGATAACAGATACACCACAACACGTTGTTTACAATGAAGTAATAATGAATGGAAGTCTATTGGATGGTTATTTACAGGATGTATTTTGTGCTGTTTAGTCAGGGTTAAAAGTCAATTCAAATCTGCGGCCTTGTTATTCCGAGCCTGAACCTTATGGTTTCCATCCGGCGCGAGGAGATCCTCGCTCTGCGCCAACATGCAGTTCAGGCTCGCGGGATAATTATCCCGCCATAACAAAAGGTAATCACCATGCGTAAAACCGGAGTGGCGCTCGCCATCTCGACCCTCTTCTGGCTCAATTCAGCCACGGCAACCCCCATCATATTCCCGGACGACCCGCTGGCCAGCCATGGACCAGAGACGCCCGCCCTCGCTCGCACCTTCCAGCTGGCGCAGGACGATCTGGGCAACCGGATCCACCAGCTCCACCTGCCCCTCCAGACCGAACCGGAACTGGTGGCGGAGCTGGAGCAGATCGGCAGGGAGCAGGGGTTTTCGGTCAGCAGCCACGCTGACATGTACACCTGGACCGAGGACAACATGTGGCTGTCGCGCGATGGTGCCCTCATCTTCCGCCCCCGGGCGCCGCTGGCCGACAAGGATAGCTACCACGTCTTCGTCACCGCCCTGACCGAGCAGAGCCCGCAGGCCGAACAGGAGGGCCACCACAGCCTCGGCAGCCAGGCCTCCCAGGGGCTCAACGACAGCATGCTCTCCCAGGCCAACACCTTCGCCGAGGCGCAGGGGAGCGAGCTCATCCCCACCTTTTCCATAATAGATGGCGGCAACATGCTGACCGGCCAGCGAGCCGACGGCATCCCCTATGCCCTGATCGGCCGCGATGCCCTGCTGCAGACCACCCTGCACCACAGCCGGCTGGACAGTGAGCGCATCGCCGCCCTGCAGGAGAAGATGGAGCGCGACGGCGAGTTTCGGCTGCACCTGAACGAAGAGGAGTGGCTGGGCAGCCCCTATACCTTCCAGAAGGGTCATGACACCGAGGTGGACCTCATCCTGCTGGAGGCGGCCAACCTGTTGCCGCAGGGGCTGGATGAGCCGCAGCGCCACGCCTTTGCCAAAACCGCGCGTGCCAAGGCCGAGCTCGCCAAGTACGAAGTGGATGGGTCAACCCGGGAGGCGGCGGAGCAGCGGATGTTTCTGAGCCCGCAGCAGGGCGCCCTCATCGCCGAGCGCTATCGCGCGCTCCATGGCCAGGCGCTGCCGGCCTCCTTCAATCTGCTGGCTCAGCTGAAACAGGACTACGCCAGCCTGGTGGTGACCGCCGATCTCCACTCTGGTTTTGCTGATGACCAGATAGAGAACGAGCTGCAAACGCTTCAGGCCGATGCTGTCACCCTGACCCGGCTGGGACGCATGCTGCAAGCCGGCGGCTACCAACGCAAGGAGTTGGCAGGCGCTGAGCTGGATGAGCAGACCCGCCGTTTCCTCGCCATGATGGCCATCAGCCAGCGCCTGATGGCGCAGGAGCTCAAGGTGGCCGAGCGCGACCTGGTGATCCTGGCACAACCCGGTTTTCACCTCGACATGGCCATGCGCCCGCTGGCCGATGGCCGCATCCTGTTCAACGACCCTGCAGCCAGCGGGGCGCTGATCCAGCAGGTACTGACCAATAATGGCAGCCTGAGCGACAGCGAACGCCAGGGCCTCACCGAGACGCTCACCAGCCTGAAACAACAGGCCGAGCGCTGGCACAAGATCCATGCCCTCATCCGGCAGCAGCTGACCGACGCCGGTCTGACCCCCATCGCCACCCCGGGCGCCTTCAGCGTGAACAAGCGGGCGGTGAACTGGATGAACGGCATCATGGGCACGGCGCAGCAACCCTTCTACATCACCAACGCCGCCAGCATAGCCCCCCTGAATCAGGCCTTCGGCGCCTGGTTGAAACGCGAGGTGCCCGAGCTGACCACCTACTTCGTGGGTCAGACAGCGAGCAGCACGCGGGCGGGATTTAACCAGGCGGAGGCTCTGCTCTGGGGCAGCGGTGGCCTGGATTGCATCACCTTGCACCACGAGTAATGAGCGCTTGAGCCAAATGTTCAACCGACGGTCATTTGACTCGCAGGCGGGTTCTGTGTACTTTGCGACCAGAATTTTTGTTGGACCGCTTTTCCATGTTGTACATCCTGTTCAAATGCTCTGTCAGGAGGCTGTGCTCCGTGCACTAACACGATGAAGTGTTGCCCGGAGCCATTCCTCTTCTGAATCTTCATCAGCTGCGTGCATGCCCTCTCACAGGGAGGCTGCCCCGCATCTGATGAAAACAGGGGACTCAGGCCGGCGAGATGCTTCATCGCCGGCCTTTTTGTTTCTGATATTCAGGACAAAGTTTCAATATTGCTTGAAACGGGGGGCCGGTACGCCAAGTACCGCCCCCCGTTTTTTATGGATGTAGCACCATGAGTTTACTCACCATTCAAAACCTGACTTGTCACATGGGTGACAAGACCCTCTACCAGCAGGCCAACTTCACCCTCTTCGCCGGTGAGCATATCGGCGTCACGGGCAAAAACGGCGTGGGGAAAAGCACCCTGCTGAAACTGCTGCAGGCGGAGCTGTTGTCCGACGGGGGCGACATCCTCTGGCAGCCCGCTGTGAGCCTCGGTTATCTGGACCAGCATGCCGAGATGGACGCACAAACAAGAGTGCGCGAATACCTGCAAACCGCTTTTGCAAATCTCTACCGACAGGAGGCCGAGATGATGGCCATCTACGCCTGCCCGGCGAAAAGTGTCCAAGCCCGCCATCTGGCACGTGCCGCCACCCTTCAGGCCAGCCTGGAAAGCCGGTCGTTTTATCAGATCGACAGCCGGATAGATGCGGTGGCGGATGGCCTGGGGATCACTCAGTTGGGTATGCATACCCGGTTGGGGGAATTGAGCGGCGGACAAAGGCACAAGGTCATGCTGGCCCGCCTGCTGTTACTCGCGCCGGATGTCCTGCTGCTGGACGAGCCGACCAATTATCTGGATACCCTTCACCTTGACTGGCTGGCGAACTACTTGAGCGGCTTCAAGGGAGCCTTTATGGTGGTCTCTCACGACAAGGCGTTTCTAAACCGGATTGCCACCGGCATTTGCGACATAGACCGGCAGCAGATCCGCAAATTCAAGGGTAACGTCGACAAGGCCATGGCCCAGAAAGCCACTGAAGATGCCGCCCATGGGAGGCAGTATCTGGCGCAGCAGCGACATATCGACAAGCTTGAACACTTCATTGCCAAAAATGGGGCCGGGGTCAATGCCAGCATCGCCAATGGCCGCAAGAAACAGCTGGCCCGCATAGACAGGCTGGCAACACCGGAGCAGGAAAAGGCCGTCGCCTTCTCGTTTCGTAACGCCCCGCACAATGGGCAGCAGCTGCTTGCCGCCACTGAGCTGGTCATTGGCCATCAAAGTCCCTTGTTGGCGCCCATCTCGCTGTCCCTGAGCCGTGGCGACAAGCTGGTGATCGCCGGGTTCAACGGCATCGGCAAATCCACCCTGCTGAAAACCCTGGTGGGCGAGCTGCCCCCGGTATCTGGCCAGCTCGCCCTGTCACCGGCCCTCAAACTGGGTTACTTCGAGCAGGCGCTGCGCTGGGCCGACCCGGATGCCACACCGGTGGATCTGGTCAAAGCGGTGTGCCCGGGCGTGGATGACAAGGTGGCTCGGCAACATCTGGCACGCTTCGGCATAACAGGAAAACTGGCATTGCGGCCGATTGCCTCCCTCAGTGGTGGTGAGCAGACCAGGGTGAAACTGTGCAGGCTGACCCTGCAACCCACCAATCTGCTGGTACTGGACGAACCGACCACACACCTGGATGCCACCGTCAAAGCCGCCTTGCAGCGAGCCTTGCATGACTACCCTGGCACAGTGGTTGCGGTCTGCCACGAACGGGAGTTCGTCGCCCACTGGCCGGATCGGGTGGTGGATATTCACGCCTTCACTGCCGCTGAACATACGCATTGCGTTTGAGGTCAAAGATATGTTTTTGAAAATATTGCTGTTCTTGATTGCGTTTCTGGTGGGCGCCGATGAGCTGATGCTGGGCCCCATACTGGCTCCCATCGGCAAGGATCTGGGAGTTCAACCCGAGCGCGTGACCCTCTTCATCACCGCCTACAGCCTGGCGCTGGCGATGATAGCCCCCTTGCTGGGTAGCCTCTCGGATCGCCTTGGCAGGATAAAGGTGATGCTGCCCGCCGCCCTGTTGTTCGGGGCGGCCTCAGTCGCAACAGGCCTGGTGGAGAACTTTGAATGGGGGCTGGCAAGCCGGGTGCTCACCGGTCTTGCCAGTGCCGGCATGTTGCCCATCGCCTTTGCCATGGCCGCAGACAGCGCGGGAACAGATGCCATGAAGCGCATTGCCTGGGTCCAGGCAGGCCTGACCCTGGGCATGATAGCGAGCCCGGCTGTCGGGGCACTGCTGACTCAATTGCTCTCCTGGCGGGCTGCCTTCATCCTGCTTGGCGTGTGCGCCTGGTGTGTGGCGGCGGCGCTGGCGTTGCTGCCCGCTGACCAGGAGCCGGCAGAGACATCAAGGGAACATCAGAATGGCAAGGCTACCCGCATACTGGCCATCCCGGGTGCTATAGGTGCCCTGCTCGCCATGTGCCTGGGTCTGGGGGGCGGCATAGGCCTGTTCAATCTCGTCGGTCAGCATTTGCGCGATACCCAGGAGTGGTCCATCGGGTCCGTGGGGGGCTTGTACGCTCTGCTTGGCATCATCAGCGTCATCGGCAACCTGCTGATGCCCCGCCTGTCTGGCCGGGTCGAGAGCGGGCGCACCCTGATGCGTATGGCCTTGGTGGTCTGCCTGCTGGTCAGCGTCTGGTTTTACCTCTATCCGGCCGGGCACCCCATGCTGCTGCCCATGCTGCCGATAGTGCCGCTGCTGCTGTGGGCACTGGCAGGCGGCATAGGATCGCCCGCGCTGCAGGGCTATATTGCGCAGCTCTCTGCGGCTCACAGAGGCATGCTGATGTCACTGGCGATGACCATGATGCACCTTGGCGTGGCGCTCTGGTCCGGTGTCGCCGGATTTGCCTACAGCGCAGGGCCTGTGGCCTTGGCAGCCCTGGCCATACTGCTGTTTGGCAGTGCCATAGTGGTCTTGCGGCCGGTCAACGCCACGGCCTGATCCCCGACAGAAAACGGGCGTGAACCAAGCACGCACCCCAACAGGTCGCCCATCCACCATGAGCGGCGACCTGTTTCCAACTCAGGCTGCCTGTGCAAGCAAACATGACTCTTCCATCTAATTATTTAATTTCATGATTTATTTAATTCAACGATTTCGGTACCGACTCATCCCTGCCACCATTATTCACGCTGGATCGATAGATATATCCCGACAAATAGACCCGATTATTTTCAAGGGTATAAATGACGAATAGTTGATGTATTAATTGATTATTTATCCCGTTTGATGCGATCTCTCCAACCCTCTTACTATGCCTGCGACCTATCCATGGCCGGTTGCCCGCAACCGGCCTTCAAACTGGCATAGCAAGTGGACAACTCATGATCACCACAGACGGTAATAACGCAGTCGCCTCAGTGGCGTACCGCACCAGCGAAGTCATCGCCATCTACCCCATCACCCCCAGCTCCACCATGGCGGAGCTGGCGTCGGCCTGGTCGAGCGATCGGGGCAAAAATCTGTGGGGGGATGTACCTCGCGTGGTGGAGATGCAATCGGAGGGAGGCGCCATCGCCACCGTCCACGGCGCCCTGCAGACAGGCGCGCTGGCAACCTCGTTTACCTCGTCCCAGGGGCTCTTGCTGATGATCCCCAACCTCTACAAGCTGGCGGGTCAGCTCATCCCCTTCGTGCTGCATGTGGCGGCGCGCACAGTGGCGACCCACGCCCTCTCGATTTTTGGCGATCACTCGGACGTGATGGCGGTGCGCCAGACCGGCTGCGCCATGCTCTGTGCCAGCAATGTGCAGGAGGCGCAGGATTTCGCCCTGATTTCCCAGGTGGCCAGCCTCAACAGCCGGCTGCCCTTCATCCACTTCTTCGACGGTTTTCGCACCTCCCACGAGATAGCCAAGATAGTGCCGCTGGCGGATGACACACTGCGTGCCCTGCTGCCCGAGGCGGCGATCCGCGCCCATCGCGATCGGGCGCTCACCCCCGACAAGCCTGTCATTCGCGGCACAGCAGCCAACCCGGACACCTACTTCCAGTGCCGTGAAGCGAGCAACCCCTGGTATGACGAGGGCTATCGCCACGTGAGCGAGGCGATGGCGGCCTTCGGCTCGCTAACCGGCCGTCACTACCAGCCGTTTGAATATGTGGGTCACCCGCAGGCCGAGCGGATTGTAGTGCTGATGGGCTCGGCCATCGGCACCTGCGAAGAGGTGATCGAACGGCTGCTGGCCAGAGGCGAGAAGGTGGGGCTGGTGAAGGTGCGGTTGTTCCGTCCCTTCTCGGCCGAGCACCTGCTGGCCGCGATTCCCGAGAGCGCCCGCACCATCGCCGTGCTGGATCGCACCAAGGAGCCGGGGGCCCAGGCCGAGCCCCTCTATCTGGACGTGATGACGGCACTGGCCGAGGCGGTCAGCCGGGGCGAGCGTGCCAGCCTGCCGCGGGTCATCGGCGGCCGCTACGGTCTCTCCTCCAAGGAATTCAATCCGGCCTGCGTGCAGGCCATCTTCGATGAGCTGACGCTGGACAACCCAAGGCCGCGCTTCACCGTCGGTATCTTCGACGACGTCACCGGCCTCTCCCTGCCGCTGCCGGTACTCGACTCTTCGCAACACAAGCCGAGCCAGAGCAAGCTGGAGGCGCTCTTCTACGGCCTTGGCAGCGACGGTACCGTCTCGGCGGCCAAGAACAGCATCAAGATCCTCGGCAATCACACACAACTCTATCCGCAGGGCTACTTCGTCTACGACTCCAAGAAGGCGGGGGGCCTCACCGTCTCCCACCTGAGGGTCGGCGAGCGGCCGCTGCAATCGGCATACCTGGTGGACAAGGCGGACTTCATCGGCTGCCACCAGTGGCAGTTCATCGACCTGTACCAGATGGCGGAGCGGCTGAAGTTCGGCGGTATCTTCCTGCTCAACAGCCCCTATGGCCCGACAGAGATCTGGCAGCGCTTGCCGCAGGAGGTGCAACAGGCCTTGCGTGCAAAAGAGGCGCGTTTCTACATCATCAACGCCGCCAAGATCGCCCGGGAGTGCCAGCTCGGCAACCGCATCAATACCGTGATGCAGATGGCCTTCTTCCAGCTGACCGCCATCATACCGCCAGCAGAGGCCACCGAGTTGCTCAAGCAGGCCATCGCCAAGAGCTACGGCAACAAGAGCGCCGAGCTGGTCGAGCGCAACTGGCAGGCCCTGGCCGCCACCTGCGAGGCGCTGATCCCGGTGCCGTTGCAAGTACTCGATCACAGCAGCCATCAGCGCCCCCCCGTGGTATCGGCCAAGGCCCCCGACTTCGTCCAGACGGTCACCGCCGCCATGCTGGCGGGGCTGGGTGACAGCCTGCCGGTTTCCGCCTTCTCGCCTGACGGCACCTGGCCGGTGGGCACCACCCGCTGGGAGAAGCGCAACATCGCCAAGGATGTGCCCATCTGGCAGGCGGACCTCTGCACCCAGTGCAACTACTGCGTGGCCGCCTGCCCGCACTCTGCCATCCGCGCCAAGGTGGTGGACAAAGATGCACTGGAGGGTGCCCCCGCGACCCTGGATGCGCTCGATGTGAAGGCCCGCGACATGCGCGGCCAGCAATATGTGCTGCAGGTAGCGCCTGAGGATTGCACCGGCTGCAACCTCTGCGTCGAAGTCTGCCCGGCCAAGGACTGCACAGATCCGAGCCGCAAGGCGATCAACATGGCCTCCCGGCTGGATCACCTCGACGAGCAGAAAGCCAACTACGACTTCTTCCTCGACCTGCCAGAGCGCAGCGCCGAGCAGCTGGAGCGTATCGACATCCGCACCTCCCAGCTCATCTCACCGCTGTTTGAATACTCCGGCGCCTGCTCCGGCTGTGGCGAGACTCCCTACATCAAGCTGCTGACCCAGCTCTATGGCGATCGGCTGCTGATTGCCAACGCCACCGGCTGCTCGTCCATTTATGGCGGCAACCTGCCAACTACCCCCTACACCACCAACGCCGAGGGGCGCGGGCCGGCCTGGGCCAACTCGCTGTTTGAAGACAATGCCGAGTTCGGACTGGGCTTCCGTCTTACCATCGATCAGCACAGGGAGCGGGTGCGCCGTCTGCTGGCGAGCCTCGGTGACACCATCCCGGCAGCGCTGCGCGAGGCGCTCGGCGATGCCACCCTGCCGGTTTCCGAGCAGCGGGCCCATATCCAGCAGTTGCGAAATCTGCTGCAAGAGAGCAAGGCCCCGGAGGCCCTTGAGCTGGCTCGCGATGCGGACTATCTGGTGGAAAAATCGGTCTGGCTCATCGGCGGCGATGGCTGGGCCTACGACATCGGCTTTGGCGGACTCGACCATGTGTTGAGTCTGGGGGAGAACATCAATGTGCTGGTGCTCGACACCCAGTGCTACTCCAACACCGGCGGCCAGCAGTCGAAGGCGACGCCACTCGGTGCCATTACCAAGTTTGGCGAGCAGGGCAAACGCAAGACACGCAAGGATCTCGGCGCCAGCATCATGATGTATGGCCACGTCTATGTGGCGCAGATCTCCCTCGGCGCCCAGATGAACCAGACGGTGAAGGCGATTCAGGAGGCGGAAGCCTACCCGGGCCCCTCGCTCATCATCGCCTACAGCCCCTGCGAGGAACATGGCTACGACATGGCCGAGAGCCATGAGCAGATGAAGCAGCTGACCGCCACCGGCTTCTGGCCACTCTACCGCTTCGATCCGCGCCGCAGCGACGAGGGCAAGCTGCCGCTGGCGCTCGACTCCCGGGCACCGAACGCCTCGCTGGCCGAGACCCTGAGCCAGGAGCACCGCTTCCAGCGCCTCGAACGTCAGCTGCCGGAGGTCGCCACCCAGCTCTACCGGGAGGCGGAGCTGGATGCAAACCGCCGCTTCGCCTGGCTCAGCCAGCTGGCTGGCAAGGAAGCTCCCACGCAGGAGTGATCGGCCTGCCGGCGACCAGTGAAACCGGATAACAAAGAGGGCTCCCGTTGGGAGCCCTCTTCACATCCAGTCTGATCGTCATCAGGCAGGCATGGTAGCCAGCTCGTGCCGCTTCAATGCCAAGAGTGTGATGAGCAAGGCGGCACTGGCGATCAGCGCCATGCCGATATAGGTAGCGCTGAATCCCGGAGCCAGCTCGACCGGACTCAGGCTGGCCAGATTGTGGCTGGTACCCGCTGGCAGGGCGGCATGAAACAGCACGGAGCAGATGGCGACCCCGACCGCGCCCCCCAGCTCACGGCCGAAGTTGAACAGGGACATGCCGATGCCGCGATCCGCTGCCGGCAATGCATTTTGCACCACAACCGCGAGGGCCGGCAGCACCAGCCCCAGACCCAGACCGGCAAAGCCCAACCCCAGACTGGCCCAGACATCGAAATGAATTTGCCACAAAGCCAGCGCAGACAGTGCAAAGCCCACCACCACGAACCGCTTGTAGTAACCGGTGCGACCGATCAGCTTGCCGCCAACGAAGGCACCCGCCGTGATGCAGACCATAAAGATCACCATGTAGAGGCCGCTCTCGCTGGCCCCCATCCCCTTCTGCCACTGCATCTGCAACGGCAAATAGACCAGCACGGCGAACATCAGCAGTTGCGAAACCAGTGCCAGCAGCACGCTCACCAGATAGCCGGGCAACCGCACCAGATGGACAGGCAGGATAGGATCATGGGCACGTCGCTCCACCAGGATCAGCAGCAGCAAGGCAACCGCCAAACCCGCCGCCAGCCAGATGGGGGGCAACGCAGTCTCGGGTGATAACAGCAACAGGGTCAGCGTGGTCACTGTGATGAGCAGTGCCGCCCCCTTCCAGTCGAAACGGCTGTGACGACGCACATTGAGGTGCTTGAGGTTGCGGTTCACCAGCCAGATGGCGAGCCCCCCGAGAGGCAGGTTGATCCAGAAGATCCAGCGCCAGCTCAACTGCTCGGTAAAGTAGCCGCCGAGCAGAGGCCCGGCGATGCTGGAGACCGCATACACGGCCGAGATGTAACCCTGATACTTGCCCACCTCCCGTGGCGGTATGCAGTCGGCAATCACGGTAAAGGCAAGTGCAATGAGGCCGCCGCCCCCCAGCCCTTGCAGCACACGAGCCGCCAGCAGGGTCGGCAGATCCTGCGCCAGAGCGCAGGCCACGGATCCCACTAGGAAAAGACCAATACCGATATTGAGCATGCGTACCCGACCGAACAGATCGCTCAACTTGCCATACACGGGCAGGGCGGCGGTGGCTGCCAACAGATAGGCGGTCACCACCCAGGTGAGGGCTGCTCCTGCGTTCAGCTCGGCGCCAATGATGGGCAAGGGGGTGGTGACTATGCTCTTTTCCAGTGAACCCAGGGCGATCACCAGGGCCACGCTTGAGAAGATGGTTTTTGGGGACATATAACCGGCTCGCTAATGTGAAATGCCAAAATCTGCGGCAAAGAACTTATTATTGTCTCATAAATCATTATCCGATGGCTAAAACCACTGCCATCCAGCCGCCAGTCCCTTGACCATGACGGCCGTCGCGGCATCCGAACGCCGGATCTGGTAGTGTGGTCTTTTGGCCCAAGAGGAAGCAGACCCATGTCCGAGCAGTTCCGGTTTGATCAATACGACGCCCTGATTTTCGATATGGATGGCACCCTGGTGGACTCCATGCCCCTGCATCTGGATGCCTGGGAGGCAACCAGCGCAGAGTTCGGTCTGCCGTTCAATCGTGAGCAACTCAATGAATATGGCGGCATTCCCACCCGCAAGATAGTGAGCATGCTGGCCGAACAGCACGGACTGGATATCGATGTGGATGCCTTCACTCGCCGCAAGGTGGCCCTCTATCTGGCGCATATCGACAAGGTCAGTGTCTTCCCCTCCATGTGGGATCTGGTCAGGCGCTGCCACGGCAAGGTGCCGATGGGCATAGGCACTGGGTCATCGCGGGATCATGCCGAGCGCATTTTGAAAAACACCGGCCTGGATGCTTATATCTCCGTGCTGGTCAGTGCCGACGACATCCACAACCACAAACCCCACCCGGATACCTTCCTGAAGGTGGCCGAGCTGCTCGGTGCCAATCCCGCCAACTGCTTGGTGTTTGAAGATACCCAGATCGGCATTCAGGCAGGCAAGGCCGGCGGCATGGCCACCCTGCTGGCCACCGAAGGTGCGCTGCAGCGGGTGTGACAGACGAGTATCCTGGCCCACCCTTGCGGGTGGGCTCAGTCGTTCAACTCCGACTCGGCTGAGATATCGCGCAGCGGCCTGGATGAGAGCATATCAGCGACAAACGGGGGTCTACGGGCCCGGCACAAAACGCCATAAAAAACGCCCCTTTCGGGGCGTTTTTGCCAACCATCGCCGTTACATGGCGTTGGTGGATTCGAAGATCTTGTCGGCCGAGGCTTCGACGAAGCCCGGGTAGAGCACGCCGTCGGCCTGCGGGTAGCGCAGGGCAAACTCATAGAAGCAGCTCGGAATGGTGCGCACCCCGTCGCTGAAGGGCACATCCGCCTTGTCGGCCATGGTGGAGGATTGCTCCAGCATCACCTGCGGGTCCCCTTTCACCTCGCCACCCACGCCGTTGAGCACGAAGCCGGCCGCCTTAAGGGCGGCGTTGACCTGCTGGATGGTATCGAACTGCTTGAGGCGATTGATATTGACCGTGAAGTGGTTGGCGCGATAGCCCCAGGCCGCCATCCAGGCTGCGTACTCGCTCTCTGCCAGCAGGGTCTGGTAATCGGCCCAGGATACCTGCCAGGGCGCCCCCGTGTAGAGGAATGCCTGGGTGTCGGTCAGGTGATCAGGCACCTGCTCAGCCAGCTTGTGGATGATGGCCTGGGCCGCCTCGGAGAGCTCCTCCACCTTCAGCTCGCTGATAAACACCTTGGGGGCATCCGGATCTTTATGCTCGAAGTGCTTGGCATAGAGCTTCTTGGCCTTGAACACATATTCGCCCTTCTGCTCGTAACCGAGCGCCAGGAAGTGGGCTGCCAGCTTCTCCAGCCCCAGCTTGGGCAGGTTGTAGGTGCGAAACGCCACATGATCGTTGACGATGGGCTCGCCGCCACCCAGCAGGGTGTGGACCTTGAGGGCACTCGGGGTGACTTGAATGTAGTTATCCCACAAGTGACCGAACAGGGTGTCGATATCCTTTTGCATCTCTCTTTCCTTTGATTGCGGGTACAGACAAGGGCACCTGTTCAGTGCCCCTTTTATTTTTTGTTATCAGCGCTCGGCTTTTTGTTATCAGCGCTCAGCGCAGAGGAGGACAGTGTCGGCCGTGGCGGCCTTGCTGCCAGCCTCTTCCTTGTTAAAAGGTCAAACCCGGAGACAGCTGATCCGGCATGGAAGCCTTGCTGTCCTCGACGGAGGCAACGGGATAAGCACAGTAGTCGGCGGCGTAGTAGGCGCTCGCCCTGTGGTTGCCGGAGGCACCTATGCCGCCGAACGGCGCGGCGCTGGAGGCGCCCGTGATGGGCTTGTTCCAGTTGACGATACCGGCGCGGATCCGCTTGAAGAAATGCTGCCAGTCCGCCTCGTTGTCACCAAGCAGGCCCGCCGAGAGGCCGAAGCTGGTGGCATTGCCCTGGTCGATGGCGGCGTCGAAGTCGTCGTAACGAATGAGCTGCAGCAGCGGGCCGAAATACTCTTCGTCCGGCAGAGCACCGATTGCGGTCACGTCTATGATGCCGGGCGAAACGAAGCCGGTGCCCGCTTCCAGGTGCTTGAGGGTGAGCAGACTCTCGCCACCCAGTTGTTGCAGGTTGGCTTGCGCCGCTACCATGCCGAGAGCCGCTTTCTCGCTGATCATGGCCCCCATGAAAGGCTGATCGGCGGCATCATAGAGACCGACCTTGATCTGGCCGACCACCTCCACCAATCGCTTGACCAGGGCATCGCCCCGGGCACCGCGCTCGACAAACAGACGGCGCGAGCAGGTGCAGCGCTGGCCGGAAGTGATGAAGGCTGACTGGACTATGGCATGGACGGCGCCATCCACATCGCTCACATCCTTGACGATCAGCGGGTTGTTGCCGCCCATCTCCAGCGCCAGGATCTTGCCAGGCTGGCCAGCAAACTGCTGATGGAGGAAATGGCCGGTACGGGACGAGCCGGTAAAGAAGAGGCCGTCGATATCCGGATTGCCTGCCAGCGCCTTGCCGGTCTCTACCTCACCCTGTACCAGGTTGAGGACACCCTTAGGCAGACCCGCCTCCTGCCAGATCTTCAGCATGGCTTCAGCCACCATGGGGGTCAGCTCGGAGGGCTTGAACACCACTGTATTGCCCGCGATCAGTGCCGGTACTATGTGACCGTTGGGCAGATGACCAGGGAAATTGTAGGGGCCGAACACGGCGACCACGCCGTGGGGCTTGTGGCGCACGAATGCCTTGGCACCCGGCATGGGGTTCTCGACAGTGCCGGTGCGCTCGTCATGAGCGCGAATGGAGATGGCAATCTTGCCCTGCATGGCGGCCACTTCGGTGCGGGTTTCCCACAGGGGCTTGCCAGTTTCCCGGGCAATGGTGAGCGCCAGCGCCTCCTTGTGCTCGCCGAGCAGATCGGCGTAGCGGCACACTATGGCCAGACGATCCTCGAGGGCCAGATCGGACCAATGGTAGAAGGCAGCGCGGGCCGCCTTGACGGCTGCATCCACCTGACTGGCACTGGCGGCGCCCCCTTGCCAGATAACCTCGTTCTTGGCCGGATCCATTGACTCGAACGGCTTGCCTTCACCGGCCAGCCACTGGCCGTCGATAAGTTGTACTAAATGGCTCATCAATTCACTCCCTGTGTTTCACAAGCAGCCTTGGCTGCCTGTTTCATATGCGGTTCTGCTGCCTTCAACACCAGACAAGGCGGCTCAGTCGAGATCGACGACACGCACCATGTCGCCATCCTGCACCTTGAGTGCCGCCGCCATCTTGGGCGGAATGATGGCTTCGTGCTTGTCCAGATCGACCCGGATATTGCCGTGGCAGGCGCGATACTGTTCGTAGCGGGTGTTGCAGATCAGATGGGTCTTGCCACCTATGGGCTCGCCGATCAGCACTCGCAGCTTCTGGCTGCGGCGCACGCTGCGAATGTTCTTTACGTCGCACTCGACGGTGGGGCCGGCATCGAAGATGTCAACGTAGCCACGGTTCACGAACCCCTCATCCTGCAGCATCTTGATGGCCGGGCGGGTCTTCTCGTGGGTCTGGCCGATGACGGCGCGCGCCTCGTTGCTCAGCAGGTTGACGTAGATGGGGTACTTGGGCATCAACTCGGCGATGAAGCGCTTCTTGCCGATGCCGGTGAGATAATCGACGGTAGGAAAATCCATCGAGAAGAAATGCTTTTGCAACCACTCATAGAAGGGGCTGTGACCTTTTTCATCGGAGACGCCACGCATCTCGGCAAAGACGGTCTTGTCAAACAGCTCGGGGTGCTCGGCCATGAACAGGAAACGGTGCTTGGAGAGCAGGCGGCCATTGAGCCCCTCGCGGGCGCATTCGCGCAAAAACAGGGTGCACAGCTCGGAATTGCCGGTGTAGTCATTCGACAAAGTGAGCGTCTCGACCACGTTGTAGATGCCGAGCTTGGGGGAAGAGTGCACCACCTTGCCGATGTGATAGTTGTAGAACGGCTGGGACAGGCCCACGGCCGCATCGATGGCGCAGGTACCGACCATTTCGCCGGTCTCCAGATCCTCAGCCACGAAGAAGTAGAGGCAATCACCCTTACCTGCCGGTTTGTCCGAGAAGGTCTGGGTCGAGGCATCTATCTTGCGCTGCAGCAGTTCATCGTTGACAGGCAATGATGTCATGCCGGTGCCGGATTCAATGGCACAGGTCTTGAGACCGGCAAAATCTTTTTGCTCGATAGGACGGATAACCAACATAAATGACAACTCCCTTTCATTGACGACAGGTGGGGTCCCGGCTCCTGCCGGGAGGGCTCCCCACCTCAATTAGGATCAGGCGTTAACCACCTGGGCAACCGCTTTCTCGAACCGTGCCAACCCTTCCTTGATATCCGCTTCCGGAATAACCAGTGACGGTGCGAAGCGCACCACGTTAGTGCCTGCTACCAGTGCCATCAGCCCCTGATCGATGGAGGCCAGCAAGAAATCACGGGAGCGGCCCTTGTAGTCATCGTTCAGCACGGCGCCGAGCAACAGGCCCTTGCCACGCACTTCACTGAAGCAGTGGTACTTGGCATTGATGGCGTCGAGCCCTGCACGGAACAGCTGTTCACGCTGCTTGATACCGCTCAGCACTTCCGGGGTGTTGACCACGTCGATCACCGCCTCGGCCACCGCGCACGCCAGCGGGTTGCCGCCGTAGGTGGAACCGTGAGTGCCCACTTTCAGGTGAGCCGCGATTTCATTGGTGGTCAGCATGGCGCCGATGGGGAAGCCGCCGCCGAGCGCCTTGGCACTGGTGAGGATGTCAGGCGTGACGCCAAGACCCATGTAGGCAAACAGATCGCCGGTACGGCCAACCCCGGATTGCACTTCGTCATAGACCAGCAGGGCATTGTGCTTAGTACAGAGTGCACGCACCCCTTTGGCAAACTCGTCGGTCGGACGAATGATGCCACCCTCCCCTTGCAGCGGCTCCATCACCACGGCGCAGGTATTGTCGGAGATGACGGCAGCCAGCTCCGCCAGATTGTTGTAAGTCACATGGGTGATATCAGCCGGCTTGGGACCGAAACCATCCGAGTAGGCAGCCTGGCCACCCACGCTGACAGTAAAGAAGGTACGACCGTGGAAACCCTGATGGAAAGCGATGATCTGGGTCTTGTGCTCACCGAATTTCTCGATGGCATAACGACGGGCCAGCTTGAGGGCCGCTTCGTTGGCTTCGGCGCCCGAGTTGCAGAAATAGACCTTGTCGGCGAAGGTGGCGGCAACCAGCTTCTTGGCCAGACGCAGAGCCGGCTCGTTGGTCATCACGTTGGAGAGGTGCCACAGCTTCTCGCCCTGGGTTTTCAGGGCTTCGACCAGCTTGGGATGGCAATGACCCAGGCCATTGACGGCGATCCCGCCGGCAAAGTCGACATACTCACGGCCTTCCTGATCCCAGACACGTGACCCTTCACCACGCACCGGGATTATCTTGGCGGGCGCATAGTTGGGAACCATCACTTCATCAAACACTTCACGTGTCACTGCCAACAACTCTGACATATTGCTCTCCTTCGATCTGGCGACAGAATAATCCACCGCCCAAAAGTTAAATCCATGTAAACACATCGGCATTGTCACAGAAAAAAAGCTAAAAGTCTGCAACAAAGCAAGTTACAGGGAACAATGTTCGATTGCCTGTGAGATTTTAGGCAACCGCATTGCATAACGGCTCAGGGGGTGTTGGCAAGAGATAATTTGGACAGGGAGGGGGGTGAATAAAGTGTCAGGGAAAATATTTTTGGCCTCATCTCGATTCTGTGAGGCCAATCACAACCATTCAGGAACTTGTCAGAAAATTGGCCAGCAATTGGTGACCCTGCTCGCTCAGAATGCTCTCCGGATGGAACTGAACTCCCTCTATATTCAACTGCTTATGGCGCAGACCCATGATCTCGTCAAAAGAGCCATCGGCGTGTTCACTCCAAGCGGTAACCTCGAAGCAGTCGGGCAGGGTTTCCCGTTCCACGATGAGCGAATGGTAGCGGGTGACCCGCAGCGGGTTGTTGAGCGCCTTGAATACTCCCCCGCCCTGATGGCGAATAAGGGAAGTCTTGCCGTGCATTACCTGACGCGCGCGCACCACTCTGGCACCGAAAGCCTGAGCCAGGGATTGGTGACCGAGACAGACGCCAAGGATGGGGAGCTGGCCCGCAAAACGGCTGATGGCCGACAGGGAGATACCCGCCTCATTGGGCGTGCAGGGGCCGGGAGAGATCACCAGATAACGGGGAGCTAGCTGCGCTATGGTATCCAGCGTCAGCTCGTCATTGCGCTTTACCACCACCTCTTGCCCCAGAGCGCCAAAATACTGCACCAGGTTCCAGGTAAAGGAGTCGTAGTTATCGATCAACAACAGCATGGGGCAACCAGAGGCAGAGAATCAACGATCCAGATAGCGGCCCTGCTCCATTTCGCGCTCGCGCTGGCATTCTGCCAGATAGATGGCGGCGGCAATGGCGGGGGTGTTGTGATATTTGTCGATGGCGTTGGAGACCATCAGTTGCAGGGTATTGAGGTTCTTGGCCTTGCGGAATTTACGCAGCCAGTGACCCTTGTCACCCAACTCTTCAATCGTGGTGTTTAATTCGACAGACATGCTCACTCTTGGGGCAGAAGCCCGCGTTTGAAATTGGAAGATGAATTAACGAATAGCAGGTCGGGTAAAACAAAGAAAGCCAGGCAAAGACCCAGCTCTCTTCTACTACACCTTCCCAGTATGTCAGGCTCGAGGAACGAAGCCGACTACATCATATACGCTGGTCAGTGTTTTTTCAGCCCTTTCACGCGCCTTTTGTGCGCCTGCCGCCAAAATTGTTTGCAGATGAGCCTCATCCTGACGCAACTCGCGGAAGCGCGCCTGAATGGGCTCCAGCAAGGCAACGACCGCCTCGGCAGTCTCGGTCTTGAGGTGACCATACATCTTGCCTTCGAAGTGCTGCTCCAATTCGGGGATGGAACGGCCTGTCACCCCGGACATCAGGGTCAGCAGGTTGGAGACACCCGGCTTGTTCTCCGGATCAAAACGCACCACTGCCGGCTCGTCGGAGTCGGTCACGGCACGCTTGATCTTCTTGACGATCTGCTTGGGATCTTCCAGCAGGCCGATGAAGTTGGCCTCGTTGTCGTCAGATTTGGACATCTTCTTGGTCGGATCCTGCAGACTCATCACCCGCGCACCTTCGGTCGGAATGAAGGGTTCCGGCAGGGTGAACACTTCGCCGTACAGGTTGTTGAAACGGGTGCAGATGTCGCGAGTCAGCTCCAGATGCTGTTTCTGATCGTTGCCGACCGGTACCTGGTTGGCCTGATAGAGCAGGATATCTGCCGCCATCAGCACCGGATAACCGAACAGGCCGACGTTGACGTTGTTCTCGAAACGGGCGGACTTGTCCTTGAACTGGGTCATGCGCGACAGCTCGCCCATCTGGGTGTAGCAGTTCAGGATCCAGCCCAGCTCGGCGTGCTGCGGCACGTGGGACTGGATGAAAACAGTGCTCTTGGCCGGATCGATCCCCACCGCCAGATAGAGGGCGGCAGCATCGAGACACGCCTTGCGCAGTGCAGCTGGCTCCTGACGGGTGGTGATGGCATGCAGATCGACGATGCAGTAGAGGCAGTCGAAGTTATCCTGCATGTTGACCCACTGACGCAGGGCTCCCATATAGTTGCCTATGGTCAGCTGACCCGACGGCTGGGCCCCGCTCAGTACGATTGGTTTAGTCATGAGAGTGTTAATCCTTGTTATTCGGCCAACCCGACACCTTACTCGGCTAACAGGGCATCGAGCTGGGCAAACTGCTCATATACCCAGTCCGGGCGGGAATCTGCAATGGGACGGCCATAGTTGTAGCCGTAGGTGAGCCCCGCTACTTTCATGCCGGCAGCCTGGGCGGCCAGCACGTCATTTTCGGAGTCGCCCACCATCAGGGTGCGGGACGGACTGACGCCCAGCTCATGGCAGGCATGCAGCAGGGGCTCGGGGCTCGGCTTCTTGACCGGCACACAGTTGCCACCCAGCCAGAGCGCGAAACAGTCGCTGATGCCCAGAGCATCCAGGATTGGCTGCACGAAGTGACTCGGCTTGTTGGTCACCACGGCCTGTTTGTAACCCAGCTTTTGTAGGCGGCGCAGGCTCTGTTCCACACCGTCATACATTTCAAGTCCTTCCAGCAGGCAGGCCTGATAGTGCTGATCGAACAGGGGGCGGGCCCTGGCAAACAGTTCAGGAGCCTCACGATAATCCAGGGCGCGCTGGATCAGCTTGTCGGCGCCATTGCCGACCCAGGTACGCACCACAGCTTCATCAGCCTCGGCCAGACCCAGTTCAGTGAGGGTACGGTTGACCGCCAACGCCAGCTGGGGGGCACTGTCGATCAGGGTGCCATCCAGATCGAACAGCACCAGATCAAAATCACGCTCAGCGCTGGACATGGCTCAGCTCCGCACGCATCTGGTCGATCACCGCCTTGTAGTCCGGCTGGCTGAAGATGGCAGAGCCCGCCACGAACATGTCGGCACCGGCTTCGGCGATGGCACGGATATTGTCTACCTTGACGCCGCCATCGATCTCGAGGCGAATGTCACGGCCGCTCTCGTCAATCAGGCGACGCACCTGACGCAGCTTGTCGAGTGTACCGGGGATGAAGCTCTGGCCACCGAAGCCAGGGTTGACCGACATCAGCAGGATCACGTCCAGCTTGTCCATCACGTACTCCAGGCAGGAGAGCGAGGTCGCAGGATTCAGCACCAGACCGGCCTGACAGCCCTGCTCTTTGATGAGACCCAGGGTACGATCCACGTGATCGGACGCTTCCGGGTGGAAGGTGATCAGGTTGGCCCCCGCCTTGGCGAAGTCCGGAACGATGCGATCCACCGGCTTGACCATCAGGTGCACATCGATGAGCGCCTTGATGCCATAGTCGCGCAGGGCCTGACAGACCATGGGGCCTATGGTCAGGTTGGGAACATAGTGGTTGTCCATCACATCGAAATGCACCACGTCGGCACCGGCGGTCAGCACCCTGGCAACATCGTCACCCAGACGAGCGAAATCGGCGGAGAGGATTGAGGGGGCAATCAGAAAGTCTTTCATCAGCGTCATCCATTGGCAGCGTGGCAGAAAAAGCGGCGCAATTTTACCGCAAATATCAGATGAAAACGACCCGAACACAGGCAGGAAAAAGCGGGCCACCCGATTTACCGCCCATATCCGGCGAAAACGACCCGAACACAGGCAGGAAAAAGCGGGTCACCCGATTTATCGCCCATATCCAGCAAATACGAGGCGAACACCAGGATGGCGGCAGGCAGAAACAGCAGCGGCACCCGAAAGTGCCGCCAGAGGATCAGCCGAACGAAACAAGTTCGGCGTCGCTTGGGTAGTAGCCCTGTTCCGGCTCTATACCGGGCGGATAAAGCGCCAGCAGCTCGGCTACCTTGTTGCGGCTGCCACCGTTGCGACTGATGGTGCGCTTGACCAGGATCTCGTCCAGTCGGGCGCCACGATAGAGCTCACGGGTCAGCGCTATGTCGTGGTTGCTGATTAGCACCGGCACCCCCTTGCGGGCAGCGGTATGACGTGCCAGCCGCGCCAGTATGGCCTGATCGTCCAGGGTAAAGCCGCCGGCTGAATAAGTGGTGAAGCTCGCCGTGTTGGAGAGTGGCGCATAGGGGGGATCGCAGTAGATCACCCAGTCTTCCTCGGCACGCTTGATGGCATCGGCGTAGCTTTCACAGATGAAGGTCGCCTTCTGCGCCTTCTCGGCAAAGGCCCACAGCTCTTTTTCAGGGAAGTAGGGCTTCTTGTAGGAACCGAACGGCACGTTGAAGCCGCCCTTCTTGTTGTAACGGCACAAGCCATTGAAACCGTGGCGGTTGAGAAACAGGAACAGCATCGCCCGCTCGAAGGTGGCTTCAGTCTGGTTGAACTGGGTGCGCAGCCGGTAGTAGGCCGCCTTGTGATTGTGCTCCGCTACGAACAGCTTGCGTGCTTCGGTGATGAAATTATCCGGCATCACCTTGAGATGGTTGTACAGACAGATCAGATCCGGATTGATATCGTTGAGCACATAGGCATCGTAGTCGGTGTTGAGAAAGACAGACCCGGCCCCGACGAAGGGCTCCAACAACACACGCCCGGCAGGCAAACGCTCGGCAATCTCTTCAACCAGGGAGTATTTTCCCCCGGCCCATTTTAAAAAAGCGCGTGTTTTTTTCATGGAAATCCGGTGTTAAGAAGGCATAGACCCAAAAAGGGGGACGATTCTACCCCCTTCTCAGGCCGAATGGCTATTGCTTCAACTCTTTTTGTACCTGAGCAAACGACTTGGGCCAGGGCTGCCCCTTGAGCAGGGCGGGCGAGAGCTTGCGAATGGCGGCCTTGGCCTGAGTGGTGTTGGCGTAATCCCCTTGCAGCACCACATACCAGGGGCTGCCACGGAACTGGGTTTTGTAGACCCAGACATTGCCAGTCAGACCATGTTCGGCCACAAACTTGTCAACCGCTGCTGTGTTGCTCGCCCCCATCAGCTGGACGCTGTAGTGATTTCTGGGCTTCTTGTTCAGGGTCGCCGTCGGCGTCAGGGCGACCTTGGGCGCAGGTGCAGCCGCCGGTTCGACAACGGCTGGCTTGGCGACCGGTTTGGTAACGAGTGCCGTGTTCAGGGCCTTGGGCTCAGTGGCCGATTGGGGAGCTTGCGCTGTCAGTCCCTGGGTCGATGGGTTCTCGGTCGAAGCAGCCCGGGAACTGACACCGGTCAGCTCATCCACCACACCAGTGGGCAAGGCACCGCTGACATTGGGTTGTTTCATCAACTTCTGGACCACCTCGTCGGAGATCACCACACGGCGCCCCTCATAGTTGGTCGATTCAGTAGTCAGCGTTTCGCTCTCGACGGCTTTGGGCAATACCTTGGCATCAGGCTGCCAATCACGCACCACACCGCCCGGGTTATCACCGCTGGCATTCGGGCTGCTTTGACCGCCATTCTGACCGTCATTGCTGCTACCGCCTGCGGTCAGTGGATCTCCGCCTGAGACGGGAATGGGCAAGGCAGTGGTTTGTGAGGGGGCGAGCCCGGTGCTCTTGCTTTCGTCGCTGAACAGGGCTGGCAACAGATAGCTCAGGGCCAGCAGACCGCCGGCAACCAGCGCCAGCACTATGGCAATCTTTTTAACGGGCAACTCGGCCTGACGTTTCTTGGGCCTTCTGTCGGTCATGATATCCTCCAGTAACTGCATGATGGTGGACGGATGTCCATTCGCCACGTTCAGGATCTCTTCCACTTTCAGCTTGGGCAAGAGGGCTGTCGGGATCTTGAGCTCTTTGGCTTTCTCATACAAGAAGATACGTTGCTCCGGTGCGCTCAGTGGCGCGACCTCCAGCTCCAGAGCTGGCATGGCCCGCCCTTTTAGCAGGCTCTTCTGAGTGCGACACCAGACGTCACTCCCGGAGAGCACGATCGCCAGCTGGTGTGGCATGGGCAGGGTATCGTTGTGACGACAGAGACTCCACAGCTCGCCGACCAGCTCGACAGGCAGCTCGTCAGCACGCTCGATCAGCAGTAACAGGGTGGAGGGCTTGCCCTCCAGCATGCGAAAGAAACTCTCTGCCAGCGCATCCTGCGGATTGAACAGCGGCCTTGCCACCACCTGGGGCAGCAGCAGCTGGCGCACGTCCGCCATCTTCATGGCTGCACTGCCAATCAGGCTCACTACCCGCACTTTTTCGGGCAAGTTGCCGAGCAGGGATTCACACAGGGTGCCGCGGCCACTGCCGGGTTTGCCGGAGAGAAAAATAAAAGGGTGATTGAATTCAATCAGATGCAGCAGCCGATCAACCAGCTGCCGCTGGGAAGGAAATTTAAGCAGCTTATTGTTACTCACGACCAGACTCAATCACCGCCAGCAATTCATCATCGGAGACATCGGCTACGACCTGCGCGTGACCGATACCGACCGGCAGCACCAGTCGCAACTTGCCTTCCAATACCTTCTTGTCTCGGCGCATATGGCGAATGAAGGCAGCGAAATCCATATCGGCAGGTGCCTGAATGGGCAGATTGGCAGCCAGCAGCAGATCGCGAATGCGGGCAAGCTGCCTTGCATCCAGATCGCCCCGGGCTTCGGCCGTGGAGGCAGCCATCATCATGCCTGCGGCGACCGCTTCACCGTGCAGCCAGTTGCCATACCCTTTTTCAGCCTCGATGGCGTGACCAAAGGTGTGACCGAGATTGAGCAGAGCGCGAACCCCGTGCTCCGTCTCATCCTGCGTCACCACATCGGCCTTGATTTCGCAGCAACGGCGGATGGCATACGCCAGGGCAGCCGGTTCCAGCGCCTGCAGACGGGACATGTTGGTTTCGAGCCAGGAGAAAAATTCGGCGTCCCAGATGATGCCGTACTTGATAACCTCGGCCATGCCGGCAGCAAATTCGCGGGCAGGCAGGGTCTTGAGGCACTCGGTATCAATGACCACATGCTTGGGCTGATAGAAGGCTCCAATCATGTTCTTGCCAAGGGGATGGTTGACGGCGGTCTTGCCGCCGACGGAGGAATCAACCTGGGAGAGCAGTGTGGTAGGCACTTGAATAAAAGGAATGCCACGTTGATAGCTTGCCGCAGCAAAGCCGACAACATCTCCTATCACACCGCCCCCCAGGGCGATCAGTGTTGTGTCCCGACCATGATTGGTTTCCAGCAGAGCAGACATGATCCGCTCGAAGGTTGCCAGGGTCTTGTAAGCCTCACCGTCCGGCAGTATCAGGTGTTCAACCTGAAAACCGGACAGCAACTGGATAATCCGCTCAAGATACAAGGGAGCGACAACGGTATTGGTCACTATCATGACCCGTTTTCCCTTGATGGTTTGTGTCAGCACTTCTGCATGCTGCAACAGACCCGCCGCTATCTCGATGGGATAACTGCGTTCACCCAGTTCGACCTTCAACCTTTCCATGGACGTCCTCTAGATTACATGCCGATCAACTTAACAATTTGATTGGCAACGATTTTCGCGCTCTGATCATCAGTCTGGATGACAAAGTCAGCCACTTCTTCATACAGCGCATTGCGCTCTTGTGCCAGACGCTCGAGCACTTCGCGCGGCGGCTCTTCGGTTTGCAGCAGTGGGCGACGCTTGTCTCTTTGTGTGCGCGCCAGCTGCTTCTCAATCGTTGTTTCGAGGTATACCACGATACCGCGAGCAGAGAGCTTGTTCCGTGTTTCTCGGCTCTTGATGGCACCGCCACCCGTCGCCAGCACGATACCCTGCTGTTCTGAAAGGTCGCCTATGACCTTCTCTTCGCGGATCCGGAAACCCTCTTCGCCTTCAACATCGAACACCCAGCCGATATCGGCACCACTGCGGCGCTCAATCTCATGATCTGAGTCGAAAAACTCCATATGCAGTTGTTCTGCCAGATGTCTACCTATGGTGCTCTTGCCCGCACCCATGGGACCTATCAGGAAAATATTGCGTTTCTCAGCCATGTCTTTTCGTTAGTAATTACAAACTGTACGACCCCGACAAACACTCGATCGGGGTACCTATGAACCTTATCTTGCGATGGATCAGGAGGGGGATTATCTCAATAGAAATCAGGACTGGCAACCGCAGCCCTTACGCCCCAGCATCATTGGGGCGTAAGGTTATATGTGTTTTACCCTCACATGTAAAGCATTCAGAAGGCGTCGGTAACTATCTTGGGTGTCACGAAAATCAGCAATTCCCGCTTTTTATTCTCGCTGGTTGTCTTGCGAAACAACACGCCAAGGCCCGGGATATCACCAAGCAGAGGCACCTTGCTGACGTCGCTCTTGATGGTTTGCTGATAGATGCCGCCGAGCACCAGGGTCTCGCCATTGTTGACCAGCACCTGGGTCGTGATGGACTGGGCGTTGATGGAAACCGCATCACCGGTACCGGTCGGCACCGTTTCACCCTTGGTATCCTGGGTCACGGTCAAGTCCAGAATAACCCGGTTGTCCGGTGTGATCTGGGGGGTAACCTTGAGGCTGAGGACAGCCTTCTTGAAGGTAACCGAGGTAGCACCACTGGAGGAGGACTCCACATAGGGGATCTCGGTCCCCTGCTCGATCAATGCGGGTTTCTGGTTGGCCGTAGTGACTCTTGGACTCGCGATAATCTCTGCCTTGCTCTCCTTTTCCAGCGCCGACAGTTCAAGATCCAGTAGAGTGCCATCCGCCAGACGAGCAACCTGGAATGCTAGGGTGCCAGCGGCGTTGGTGACCGGCAGGTTGACGTTCATCCTGTCTTCTACCCCGGGTCGAGTGATGGCAGAACCGCCGTTGTTGTTGCCTGATCCATCGTTGCCCTCGATGCTGCCTGAGGTACTGTTACCGTGCCCGTCGTTCTTGGTCACCCCCCAGCGCACCCCGAGTGCCTCGTCAAAACCATCATCTATGGTGACCATGCGCGCTTCGATCACCACCTGCTTGACCGGAATGTCGAGGATATCCAGCATCCGCTTGATGTTGCTGATCACATCGGCAGTGTCCTTGACCACCAGCACGTTGGTCCGCTCATCCACGCTGACCGCCCCTCTGGCAGAGAGCAGCTTGGTGTTCTCGGAGGAGAGCAGGGAGGCTACCTCGGTCGCCTTGGCATAGTTGATCTGCAGGTATTCGGTGTAGAGAGGGGCCAACTCGGCCACCTGGTTGCGACTCTCCAGTTGCTGCTTCTCACGCAGCGCAATCTCTTCGGCAGGCGCGACCAGCAAGATATTGTTATCAAGCCGTTTATCCAGCCCCCTCACCTTGAGGATGATGTCCAGCGCCTGCTCCCAGGGCACGCCATCGAGTCGCAAGGTAATGTTGCCTGCCACTGAGTCCGTGGTGACCAGATTGAGGTTGTTGAAATCAGCGATGAGCTGCAACACGGTTCGCACCGGGATATCCTGGAAGTTAAGCGAGATAGGCTTGCCCTGATACTGTTTTCCAGCCGTTGCCGCTATGCGTTTCTTCACCTCTACGATGAACATTTTGTCAGCCTGATCGTAACGATAATCAAACTGGCCGTTGACGGAGAGCTCGAACAGGGTGTCATTGCCCTGACGGAACACCTCCACCTGGGAGACGGGGGTGGCGAAGTCCTGCACATTGATCAGGTTGAGCAGCTCATCCGGTATCCGGGTGCCATGAAATTTGGCCAACACTGTCTGCCCTCGGCTGCTGACATCCACCGCTGCAGAGCTGTTGTCCAGCATCACCAGAAACTCCCCCTGCCCATCCTTGCCCCGTCTGAAGTCCACACCCTTGACGGAATTGAAATAGGCGCCGCTCGCCTCGGTGCGGGATACGGGCAAAACCGGTTTGCGGGCAACAGGGGCTGCAGCCTGGGCTGACTGGGCAACTATCTGGGTATTAATCAAGGCTGACTGGGTCACGGCTTGTGTATTGACAGGCGCAGACGGCGCTGGCGATACCATGCCGGATGACAGGGACGAGGCTGGGGACGGCATGCTTGCCTTGTCTCCCAGCGCCACCAGCAGCTTGTTGCCCTGCTGATGCACCTGATAAGGGGTCAATTGGTCGAGGGCAATCTTGATGTCGAGACCCGTCCCTTTACCCTCTACCTTGAGGTTGTCGACCCCCTGTTGCTTGATCGGCAGCGGATTGACATTGAGCGCCCCCACGGCCCCAGGCACATGCAACAGCAGCTGGTTAGGCTGATAGGAGAGGCGGTCGGTAAATCCGCTGACGGGTTCACTGAAGCTCAGCTCCAGCAGCAGCTGATCGGCCATCAGCGGATTGACCCTGACCTCTTGCAATGTGGCCACGGCCCAGGCCTGGCCACATACTCCGGCGCAAAACAGCAGGACTACTCTGGTGACACTACCTATTGTTGCTCTCATCGCAGTTCATCCCTGATTATCGTTTTGCTTCAAGATTGGCCATGCTCAACTGGGTTTCTCTGGTGACCCAACATCCTTTGCCATCCGGTACAATCTCAATCAAATCCACGCTAGTGTCAGTGATCCTGATCACCCGCCCCTGATCCAATCCCATGTGCTGATTGAGACCAACCCGTATGGATTGGCCATCCGGCGTCCGGACCAGAGCCCACAGCTGCCCTTGCTGGCCAAGGGAGCCCTGCATGATGAGGTTGGCCAGAGAGTACCTCTCCAGTACCTCCTTCTCCCGGTTGGCCACTATCTGGGCACAATCAGGCTTTACCTTGGCATCAACCTTGGCACTGCTGGTCTCCGGCTGGGGAGTAATAAAGGGGCTACGCTGCTCACTGAGGCGATAAGCCATGGGAGAAAAGGGTTTGATTTCAGGCAATGGCTCAATGGGGACCGGCTTCCTGGCCTTGGTCTGAGCCACATAGTTATCCATGTCATCCTGGCCACTGCAGGCGGTCAGCAAACACACCGACAACAGCACGCAGATCATTCTCATTTTTGCTGCCCCACTGACTTGCCGTTGTACTTGTAGGTCTTGGCCAGCATCGACATGGCGATCAGCTCATCTTCTCCCTTGCTCTGGCCAAGGTTGAACGACTCAAGGATAACGATGCGCGGCAAAGCCGCCATGTCCGCCGTGAACTTGCCAATCTGATTGTAGGTGCCCACCACTTCGATACGCATGGGCAGTTCGGTGGAAAACTCGTGCTTGATCTCCGGCTCCCAGTTGATGCGATTCAATTTGAGGCCATTGTCGGTCGCGATGAAACTGATATCGTCCAGCAAACCCGCCACCTCATGGGTGTTGGGTAACTGCTTGAGTTGGGCATCCACCAGTTGTTCAAGCTGCACCATTTGCGCCTTGTATGCGCCCAGATTGGCCGCAAGCATCGCCTTGCTCTCAAACTGCCCCTTCAGCTCCGCCTCTTTATTTGTCTCCTGAGTCAGCAAGGTCAACGAATTTGCTATCACGTAGTAATAGATGGCCCCCCCCAGCAGCGCACAGAAAAACAGAATGAAAATCCCTTTGGCCAGCTTGGGCCAGCTGGCAATGCTGCTGAGATCCAGTTCATTGAGTTGTTGCAGGTTCATTGTTGTCCCTTAGTCACATCGACGTTGACGCCGGCTGTCGTCGCGACCAGAAACATCATGGAGAACTGACTCAGCGACACAGGTGCGACATCTGCCGCAAAAATCGTGCTGATCTGTGACTGGCTCAGCCAGCCGGAGCCATCGATGCGCCGCATCATGCTGGCGACCCTGCCATAGGCTTCGGTCTTGCCGTTGACGTCGATCCGGTTGCTTTGCAAAGCAAGCGTGTTCAGATAAATCCCATTGGGCACCAGCGAAGGCAGCTGATTGAACAGGCGAACCGGCAGATTGCGACGCATCTGCAGCTGTTCAATCAACTGCATGCGATCGATCAGCTCCTTGCGTCGCTCCTTGAGCAAGCGGATCTCGCCAAGTTGCGCATCGAGTATGGTCATCTCTTGCAGCAAACGCTGATTGCGCTGCTGCTGATGGCTGATCTGCTGCTTCACCAGCCAGTCGGCGGCAAAGCCGAGAGAGGCGGTGATCGCCAGGAAAATCCCGAGCATGACCCCGAACTGTTTCTTCTGGCGCAGGGCGCGGGCTTCACGCCAGGGAAGGAGGTTTATATTTGACATGGTGTGAAGCTCCTCAATGCCAGTCCCAGCGCCGTCATGTACCTGGCACCATGGACCACACCGCCCTCCCCTTTAGGCTTGCCGAACAAGCTGAAAGGATCCGGATGCAACACCTCACAATTGAGTTCATCTTGCAGTTGACTGACAAGCCCGGGCAGCAGGCTCCCGCCTCCGGTCAGGACAAGCTTTGACAACTCCCGATAGCCAGAGGAGCTGCAAAACAGCTGAACGTTGCGCCTGACTTGCTGCAACAGGGCATTGATATGGGGTAACAGCACATCCAGCTCATGGTCAGCGGGCAGAGTGCCTTTGATCTTGGCCTGCTCGGCTTCCTCCAGGCTCATGCTGTAAAAAGAGGAGAGTGCCTGACTGTATTGATCCCCGCCAAAATTCTGCAGTCTGGAATAAATCGTCTGGCCTTTGACCAAGGCCGCAAACGTCATGGCACTGGCCCCGATATCGATCACTCCAACCGGTTTGTCCCAGGCAAGCAGCTCGGGCTGGCAGGCGAGGACGGCGCGCCCAAGGGCATGAGCTCCCACATCCACCACCTTGGTGGTCATGCCCGCCTCTGCCAGGGCGCTGACCCGCCCGTTCACGCTTTCGGTACGGGCCGCACTCAACAACACTTCCTGCCGGTCCTGATCACTGGCCAGGCTCAGGATCTCAAAATCCAGGCTCACTTCATCGAGGGGGAAAGGGATGATCTGCTCGGCTTCCAGCTGCACCTGATTTTCCAGTTCATTTTCGCTGAGGCGAGCATCGACCTGGATCACCTTGGTAATGACATTGGAGCCAGTAACGGCAGTGGCCGCATACTGGCTGTTGCCATTGATAAGGCGCTTGAGTGTCTTGAGAGACTGGCTGACCCGTTCGATATCCTGCAACTGGTAATCGACCAGGGTGCCCTTGGGGGTGACGACTTCCGCCACCGATTCGAGATGCAGTTTGCCGGGGCGACCAGTAATGGTCACGGCCTTGATGGTCTGGCTCCCAAAATCAATGCCTGCCAAGGGAAGCAAGGAACCTTTATTGAATAGCCCAAACATATACACATCCATGCGTTATTGGGTTTTAGGATTGATTGTAGGACAGCTCACGGCAAGGTGATGGCTTAACTCATCCTAAATGCTCTATCTATCAATGTCATAAAGTTTGTACCGAAAAGTGATGCATCTCGCTTTCTGGCTGCCCCCACCTCCCCTTGGTTATTGAGCCACAGAATGCTAACCTCCCGCCTCTTGTCGAGGACCCTGACTACGAACAGGAAAACCTCGAATTTACGGAGGCAAAAGGGCTATACTCTGCGCCCGTTGGCTAATTTTAAGACGATTGGTAGTTCTTCCATGCTGAAATGGCTCGTACGCCTGTTTATTGTCATGATACTGGGTGCAGTGCTGGGTGTTGCCAGCCTCATCGGTATCTACTTCTACATCAAGCCCCAATTGCCGGATGTGACCGCTCTGCGCGACGTCAAGCTGGCCACCCCGATGAAGGTGTACAGCCGGGATGGGGAATTGATCTCCCAATTTGGCGAAATTCGTCGCATCCCTCTGCATCTGAACGAAATTCCCCAATCCATGATCGATGCCGTGCTCGCGACCGAGGATGCCCGCTTCTATGAGCATCCGGGTATCGACCCGATCGGTATCGTTCGGGCGGCCACTGTCTGGGCTGTTTCCGGCCAGGCTCGCCAGGGTGCCAGTACCATCACCCAGCAGGTCGCCCGCAACTTCTTCCTGAGCAACGAAAAAACCATAGTGCGCAAGGTCAAGGAGGTGTTTCTGGCCTGGCGCATCGAGCAGAATCTCTCCAAAGACGAAATTCTGCAGCTCTATCTGAACAAGATCCCCCTCGGTTACCGTGCCTTCGGGGTCGGCGCAGCCGCTCAGGTCTACTTCGGCAAAGAGGTCAAGGATTTGACCCTGGACGAGATCGCCATCATAGCCGGCTTGCCCAAGGCACCGTCCATGCTGAACCCGATCCGTTCACCGGAACGTGCCTTTGCCCGCCGCAACGTGGTGCTGGGTCGTATGCTGGAAACCGGCAAGATCACCCAGGCCCAGTATGACGAGGCGTCCAAGATGCCCATCAAGGCCCGTTATCACGGTGCCGAGATCACCCTCAATGCTCCCTATCTCGGGGAGATGGTGCGCCAGAAGATGGTGCAGCAATTCGGTGAAGATACCTACACCATGGGCCTGCACGTCTATACCACTGTCAGTGCCAAGCGCCAGCGCGCCGCCCGTCAGGCCTTGCTGGATGGGGTGTTCGACTATGACACTCGTCACGGCTACCGTGGCGTGACAGCCCAGCTGTGGAAATCAGGCGAAGCCGATTGGGATTACGAGCAGATAATGGCCCATCTGGCCAAGCAACCTACTTATGAACCCCTGATAGCGGCCGTGGTCACCAAGCTGGATGACAAGGGGGCGACCCTGGTGCTGAAAAATGGCAAGCAGGCTGAGCTTGGCTGGAACGGCATCAAGTGGGCTCGCGCCTTCATCACGGACGATCGCCAGGGCTACGCCCCCCGTTCCGCCCGTGATGTGCTGAAAGTTGGCGCCCAGATCTGGGTCCGAGAGAAGGGCGAAGCCTTGCTGCTCTCCCAGATCCCCGAGGTCAACGCTGCTCTGGTGGCCATGAATCCGCAGGATGGTGCCATAGAGGGACTGGTCGGCGGTTTCAGCTTCGAGCTGTCCAAATTCAACCGGGTCGATCAGGCACGCCGCCAGATAGGTTCCAACATCAAGCCTTTCCTCTATGCCACAGCGCTTGAGCAGGGCTATACCCTGGCCTCCCTCATCAACGATGCCCCCATCAACCAGTGGGATCCCTCCAAGGGCCCCATGTGGCAGCCCAAGAACTCCCCGGCCATCTACGAAGGTCCCACCTCACTGCGTCTCGGCCTTGCCAAGTCCAAGAACGTAATGTCGGTGCGGCTGATGCGCGCCATCGGTCTGGACACCTATATCGACGGTCTGACCCGCTTCGGATTCGCGCGCGATACCATCTCCGCCAACGAATCGCTGGCTCTGGGAGCCGCCGAATTCACCCCACTGGAAGTGGTGCGTGGCTATTCAGTCCTCGCCAATGGCGGCTTCCAGGTGACCCCCTACTTCATCACGGAAGTAGTCGACAGCTTTGGCGTCCCCGTTTATCAGGCCAATCCGGCTGCAGCCTGCCGTGATTGCGGCGTACTGGCGGCGGCAGGCCTCGACAGTGCCGATGCCTATGCCAATACAGCTCCTGACTGGAAGGCCCAGTGCCCTATCGATCCTGTCGTGCCCAACAACATGGCGCCGCAGACCATCAGTGCCCAGAGCGCTTTCCTGGTCACAGATACCCTGACCACCGCCATCTGGGGTGGCAATGGCTGGCGCGGTACCGGCTGGCGCGCGGCGCGGGATCTCAAGCGTCACGATATCTCCGGCAAGACGGGTACCACCAACGAATCTCGTGATGCCTGGTTCTCCGGCTATACCCCGAATCTGGTCGCCACTTCCTGGATCGGTTTTGACAACCACCAGCGTGGTTTGGGCCGGGCCGAGTTTGGCGGCGGAGCTGCGCAGCCCATCTGGATCGACTTCATGAAGACGGCGCTCAAACAGGTACCCGAGCGCAAGATGCCGGTACCGGAGGGGATCATCACGGTGCGGATCGACCGTGAAACCGGTCTGCTGACCAACCGCGCAGACGGCAGCACCGAGGAGTTCTTCAAGGAAGGCACGGAACCGACCCGCTTTGCGACCCAGAGCTCGGACGGCAATCAGGTGTATGGCGGCGATGGCTCGCCCACTGACGGACCCGTCTCCACCGACGATATCTTCTAAGCAACACCAGATGACAAAACCGGCGCCAAGGCGCCGGTTTTCTTTTTCTACGCCTGCAATGTCAGCCGAGCAGGCTCTTCATCAGGCTGGAAATGCGGGAGGCCAGCTCGTTGAAGCAGGGCCTGCGTACCGAGTAGTGACGATAGAGCAGTGAGATGGTACGTCCCGGCACTGGGTCGACCACAGGCCGATAGCTGACGCCACCTTCCTCGGCATTGGCAGGCACGGCAAGCCTGGGCACCAGGGTCATGCCACTGCCGGCAGCGACCATGTTGCGCAGCGTCTCCAGACTGGTGCCCTTGAAGCGGTGATCCTCACCAATGCCGGCGGCAAAACAGAATCCCATCGCCTGATCCCGCAAGCAGTGACCATCGGCCAGCATCAGCAACTTCTTGCCCTTGAGATTGCTGAGCGGCACAGCCCTGGCCTTGGCTTCCGGGTGGTGCTGCGGCACCGCCAGCCACATGGGCTCCTGATAGAGGGGGATGGAGCCAAACCCTTCCATGCCGTCCAGCTCGGCGAGGATGAGGCAATCCAGCTCTCCCTCCTCCAGCCGTTTGAGCAGCAACTGGGTTTGCTCCTCATAGAGGTAGAACTCCAGCTTGGGAAAATGCTCGCGCAGATCCTGAATGATGTGGGGCAACAGATAGGGACCAACGGTGGGAATGAAGCCGATATGGATCTCGCCAGACATGGGCTCGGCAAAGTGCTGGCCTATGTTCTTGAGTTCACGCACCTCTTTTAGCACCTTGCGCGCCTGATGGGCCATGGCATCACCGGCAGGGGTAAACAGCACCTTGCGGGAGGTACGCTCAATCAGGATCACCCCCAGCTCATCCTCCAGCTTGCGCAGCTGACCGCTCAGGGTAGGCTGGCTGACAAAGCAGCGCTCCGCCGCCTTGCGAAAGTGTTTCTCCTCTTCAAGTGCCACCAAATACTCGAGATCGCGAAGGTTCATACATCCAGAATCCTGCCAACCAAATGGGCCATTAGCATGCCCAAGAACGGCGAGAGGGACAAGGGATGGTGGCAGAGCAGGAAATCAGGCCTGACTAAAAACAGAGCGGGCCCGAATATGGGATCCGGACCCGCTCTATGGATTGATGCCTCCCGATGATCACACCCGGAAGCGGCGCACCATCTCCTGCAGCTGGTTCGCCAGGTGATTGAGGTCGTTACAGGCTTGCGCCATCTGGGTCGCACCGGCCGCCACCTCTTCCGAGGCGTGGCTGATGTTGACCACGTTGCGGTTGAGCTCTTCGCTCACCGCCCCCTGCTCTTCGGTTGCGGTGGCAATCTGGATGTTCATGTGGGAGATGCTCTCTACCGAATTGCTGATCTCCGAAATGGACAGTCCCGCCTCCCGGGCTGTGCTCACGGTGGAGTTCATCATCTCCTGGCTCTGCTGCATGGTAGTGCCAGCCTGCTCGGCCCGCTGCTGCAGCTCGGCGATGATGGTGTTGATCTGGGAAGTGGAGTCCTGAGTGCGTTTGGCCAGGGTGCGCACTTCATCGGCCACCACGGCAAACCCACGGCCCTGCTCACCGGCCCGTGCCGCTTCGATGGCGGCGTTCAACGCCAGCAGGTTGGTCTGCTCGGCTATGCCACGAATGACCTCCAGTACCATGCCGATATTGCGGCTGTCATCGCCGAGCTGGCGGATCACCACTGCCGTGCTCTCGATAGCACCGGCCACCTGCTCAATGCGCTTGATGGAGTCGTTGACGGTATTGGCTCCCAGCTCGGCGGAGCTGCTTACCTGAGTCGCTGCACTGGCGGCGTCACTGGTATTGCGGGAGACCTCCTGCACTGTGGCCTGCATCTCGTTCATGGCGGTGGCCAGCTGGTTCAGCTCATGCTGCTGATTGTTCATATTGCTGGCGGATTGACGGGCGACGGCGCTTATCTCTTCCGCCGCTGAGCTGAGTTGCACCACAGAGCCAGACACCTCGCTGACCAGATTGCGCAAATTTCCCTGCATCTCGCCAAACCCCTTGGCCAGCTTGCCCAACTCGTCGTTATTGAACCACTTCAAGTCGAGGTGAGCAGCCAGGTCCCCCGCTGCGACCTTGCCCACCAGCTCCAGCAATTTGTTGACCGGTTGCTTGATCTGCTGGGTCAGATACCAGGCCACCAGCACCACAAAGATCAGCGTCACCAGCCCGATGGCCATACTGAGCTGCTTGGCGGACTCGTATGTCTGATCGCCGTTTCGCTCCATCGTCCGCCCAATCCGATCATTAATCTCATGCAAAGTCGTGGTGAGCTTGGTCGCCTGCTCCAGGGTTGTGCGCGTCAAGCCGTCCCGATAATCCCCTATGCGGGCACTGTCGTTCTGCATCACAGCCTGATAGAGCTGATCATGGGCACTGAAATAGGCCTCCCCTGCTGGCTGCAAGGCTGCATATGTCTGCTCTTCATCGGTCGCATTGAATGTCAGGCGCCCATAGTCAGCCACAGCCTTGGCAAAGCGCCCTTTTGCTTCAGTGACGCTGTCGTTGCGTCTTGTGATGTCGGCGCTGTCATTGTTGGCACGGGCGATCACCATGGCCAACTGGGCTCTGCGTGCATCCAGCAAGGCTACCTGCATCTGACTTGCATACCGAATGGAAGGTACCAGATTATCGGTAATGAGCTGGGTATTGTTGTTCAGGTAGGAGAGCCGGGAGATCCCGAAGCCAGCCAGCACAAACACAAGCAGCGCCAGCACCGCAAACCCTGTACTCAACTTCTGACCGATAGACATATTTTTGAACATGATTGATATCCTTGGCAGCTGGACGCAAACCCGTGGAGCCACACTCCCGAGCAACTTCCCATAAAGCATAGCGTGATGAGTGCAAGCGGATGATTTTCAAACTATCCGTCAATCGATATATCGTCATATCAGCCAAGGCCTCGGCGCAGGGCGGGTAGATGAAAAGCGACATCTCGCCACCAAGCCCCCTGCTCATCCTGCGCCTCAACAGCAGGGTAAGGAATTCAACGTCCCATCAGCTCCCGGAGCTTGCGAGCAAATGCATCCGGTTCCCCCAGGAAGGACGAAGCCGACACAGGTGTCACTTTGGCACCCTGCACCAGACCCAGAGTGGGATAGCCCTGACCGCCGAGGCGGCGCATCCAGCCCTGGCTGTCCGCCAGATGAGTGGTCAGATCCACGTTCTGATAGGCATCAGCAAATGCAGCTGAGTCAATGCCCTGCTCTGCCGCCAGACTGCTCAGGTGCGCGAGGGAACCGACCCAGATGCCATCGCGATAATGGGACTGCTGGATGCGATGAAGCAGGGCCAGGCCATTGCCACCCAACGCCGTGATCGCCAGGATGGCACGGATGGGCGGTTCTGAATCGAGCAAGAGGCCATCACTGAGCAGCAAGTCGTTGAAGTAGCGCTCGCCGAAGGGCTGGCCGGTAAGGGCCTGGATCCGCTCGTCATGAGGGCGAACGTAATCGCGCAGTGCCAGGCCCATGGGCTGGCGACGCTCGCCAAGCCAGAGGCCGCCGGCATGGAGTTCAATGCGAAGGCCCGCTATCCCGGCAGCCGCTTGCAGCAAGGGGGCTGCGCCATAGCACCAGCCGCAGAGGGGGTCATATACGTAATGCAGGCTTGTCTCTTTCATGTGATTCACTCTCGATTGTCTGGCTAAAAAAAACCGGGCCCCAGGGCCCGGCAAAAAACACAGGGAAAGCAGGCTCAGTGGCTTACCACTTCATTTCGCCGGTGTTGACCTTGGCGCCGATGGCCAGGCCGTCATCGACCGGCAGGGACGGGAAGGCTTTCTTCATGCTTTCAATCAACTCGCCAGAATTCTTGGATGTGGCCAGCTCCTGCTCGAAACGCTGTACGTAGTCACGGGTAAAGGTCACGGCTTCGGTTCCCTTGGGCTCAGTGCCCAGGAAGTGGCCCGGTACGACGCGCTCGGGCTTCATCGCCTGCAATTCGTTGAGGGTCTTCACCCAGTGAGCACGGGCTTCCTTGGTCTGGCTGTCCGCCATCCACACGTGAACACCGTGATAAACCGGTACACCACCGAATGCGGTCTTGATGGACGGCGCCCAGAGGTAAGCGGTCGGGGTGTTCATCTCTTTGATTTCAATCTTTTCCCCTTCCAGGGTCAGGTGGTTGGCCGTCAGTACCTGAGGTACTGTCAGGCTCTTGGGTGAGCCGTCGCCCAAAATAGGTCCCCAATAGGTCAGCTTGTCATCTTTGGTCTTGTTGATGTGGTCGATCACATGCTGGTCTGCCAGCACTTTGACGCCAGGGAATGCAGCTAGGATGGGCTCCAGACCAAAGTAGAAATCGGGGTCGCCCGCGCTGATATAAACGGTGGTCAACTGCTTGCCGCTTTTCTTGATCATGTCGACCAGGGCCTGACCGTTTTTCACATCAAACTGGGCGTCGATCAGAATGGCCTCTTTGTCGCCAGCCACCAGGGAGGAAGAGACCGGGAAGATCGCTTTCTCGCCCGGGTTGTAGACAGTCACGGTCAGGGGGCCCGCCAGGGCAGCGCCACTCAACAGGGTGGTAGCCAGGGTCAGATTGCGGATCAGGGTATTGTTCATCGGGTATTCCTTATCAAGTCATCGGGTGGTTCATCAGATGGACACAGTTTATTGGATCATTAACGGTACAAATACAGCATAATAAGCGCATCACTATTGCATTAATCGAACATATAGAGGACCTGCACATGGATCGACTGACCGCATTACGGGTCTTTGTCAGCGTAGTCGAACAGGGCAGCCTGAGTGGCGCCGGGGAGAAGCTGGAGATGTCGCGCGCCATGGTGACGCGCTATCTGGCGGAACTGGAACAGTGGATGGGGGCTCGTCTGCTGCATCGCACCACACGCAGACTGAGCCTGACCGGCCCGGGGGAAGAAGCACTGAACCGGGCCAGAGCCATGCTGGCGCTGGGGGAAGAGATGGAGCAGATCGCCATCCGGGGCGATGAGGCTCCCAAGGGACAACTGCGTATCACCAGCAGCTACTCCCTATCGGAAGCCCTGCTGGTGGGGGCTGCCAATGACTACCTGGCCCAGTATGCGGGTACCGCCATCGATATACTGCTGCTGGACCGCACCGTCAATCTGGTGGAGGAGCGGATCGACTTGGCCATTCGCATCACCAATGATCTGGATCCCAACCTGGTGGCCCGCCGGCTCGGCACCTGCCACTCAGTGGTCTGTGCCAGCCCGGCTTATCTGGCAAGACACCCGACTCCACAGAAAGTGCAGGATCTCGCCCTGCACAACTGCCTCACCTACACCTATTTTGGCAAGAGCCTGTGGGAGTTTCAGGGGCCGGCCGGACCGGAATCTGTGCCAGTCAGCGGCAATCTCAGCGCCAACATCTCCAACCTGCTGCTGGAGGCCACACTGGGCGGGGCAGGCATCAGCATGCAGCCCCGCTACTCGGCGCAACCTTATCTGGAAAGCGGTGCTCTGGTGCCCCTGCTGAGCCAGTGGCAACCCAAGCGGCTCGGCGTCTACGGTGTGTATGGTACCCGCAAACAGATGTCTCCCCTGCTGCGCAGCTTCCTCGATTTTCTGGTGGTCAGAATGGGGGCCGACCCCATGTGGCAGGAGTAAAGCGACGCCATGCAAAAGGGGCCCGCAGGCCCCTTTTCACTGTATATCCCGGTCAGTTGTAGCCGGATCAGGCTTCAAAACCAGTCAATGGCGCCTCGGACTGAGCCTCCTGAGCCACATCCAGATAGATCTCCCGATACGCCACATAGATGGAGTAGTTGAGGGCCGGTATCACCACCAGCAGGCCAATCAACATCAGAGCGGCACCAAACAGCATCAGACCAGCCGTGATCAGGCCCCACCAGAGGAAAGGCCACATGTTGGTGAGACAACCCCTGAAACTCAGTCTGGCTGCCTGCAATATGCCCATATCGTGGAAATAGATGAGGGCGGGTGCGAAGGTGATGGCCATCAATACAGGGATCAGCAGTGCCAGTCCCAGCAACAGACAGAGCAAGAGCCCTTGCGCCTGAGCCACGCTCACCACCATGGATTCGGGATCCTGGGTCAGCAGGGAGGTCAGCCCCCACATGGAGAGCAGTCCCAGGCAAATGAGACCTATCAAGGTGAACAGGGCCAGCACCAGCAGGCCCCCCAGTATCAGCGGGGTCAGCTTGTTGCGAAACCCGGCGAAGAAGTCGGCAAACTTGAGCTGATTACCCTCGTAACCTCGCTGGGCCACTACCACCCAGCCAGCACCCCACACCATATAAAGCAACTGGGAGATGAGGCCGCCCGCCGGCAGGCTATCCAGCAGCAGACCGACCGCAAACCAGATCAGGACCATGGCGACGCTGACACCCATGCCCTTGTTGAAAATATCGAAGCCGGATCGTACCCAGACCCAGCCACGCCCGATGGGGTGACGGACGGGTTCGGCTCGCAGGGGGGACAATCCATTCATAACGTTTCCTCAGATGATAACGGGCTGGCTGCCGATTCTAGAGCCATGGGCCGGCTGACTCAATGGCGGTGACCATAGGTGAGCACTTCGCATGTCATGGCTGCTTGTATCAGGCGTTACGGTTATCATGAGAGACCCCCGCACCAGGGGCATTCACTTATTCAAGAGAATCCAAGATGCGTAAACTTCATCTGGCACTGATCCTGCTGGCCTCACTGCTGCTCAATCTCTGGCAATGGCAGGCCCAGCCTGCCACCGCAGACCATTCCCAACCCGAGCCCGATACCGGCCCCCGGACGGCGCAGTGCGATGGGGCTGCAAACCCGAACGCCAGCCAGAGCACGGGCCAGAACCTGATGGCCAAGCTGCCCGGCAAAAAAACGCAAGGGGAGCCAGCTACCACTCAGGAAGCCATTCCCCCCAATCCGGAGCTGGAGGCCGCCATCAGCCAGTGGAGCCAGTCCAGCGATGGCTCTGTGCTGATCGAGCGCCTCTACGATGCAGAGCAGGGCCGCCATCTCACCACGGTATTCGACCGGCTGGACGTGGTGGAGGATGTGCGCGGTCAGGTGCAGGAGCTGTTGCGCGAGCTCTACCGCCTCGGCTTCGATCACCCCGATGCCTATGAGCAGGAGAGCCAGCGGCTCTGGAGCAATATCAGCAACCTGCTGGGTGAGGATACCCGCACCCGGCTGGAGCAGGATCTCTACTCGGGTGACATCAATCGGCTGCTGGAGATCCAGGGCCGGCTGGCGGAACGCGGCGAGCTGCTGGCCCCCGACCAGCGCCAATCCCTGACGCGTCTGCTCAGTGATGCCAACCAGCAACTGTCCCAGCAGGAGAGTGGCGATGCCAGTACCTATCTGGAAAACCAGAAGGCCTATACCCAACGCGTGCTGGAGAGCAGCCGAGCCTTCCTGAACCCGAGCCAGCTGAAAGTGCTGCAAGAGATGCTGGAGCTGGATCTGGTGCGCCAGGAGGTCTCGGTCCAGATGGAGGCCATCTACCAGCACTTCCAGCCAGGCTCCTGATGCCCTTAACCTTGTTCGTTTGACCCAACCCATAGCGTGGATCTGTCATGAGAGTCGTTTGTTGTCTGTTGTTGCTATTGACCAGCCAGTCCGCCCTCGCCGAGGGATTTATCAGCCGTCTGCTCAATCACCCAGTACCCGGGGGTGTGGCCGTGGTACCACTCGGGAATGGGCTGCAGGCCCCCACAGTCCGCTATCAGGACAAGCCTGTGCTGGTCGTGCGAGAGGATGGCCAACGCTGGATTGCCATCGTCGGCATTCCCCTCAAAACCCCGCAGGGAACCCAGCAGCTGACGGTCAATGATGGCCGCACCCTCAGCTTCACTGTCACGCCCAAGCACTATCGCGAGCAGCACATCAAGCTCAAGAACAGCCGCCAGGTCAATCCGCTGGCCGAAGACATGGTGCGCATCAACCGCGAACTGGCCGAGCAGACCCGGGCCTATCAGACCTTCAGTCCCACCCAGCCCAGCAATTTGCTGTTCGACAAACCGGTCAAGGGGCCCCTCTCCAGCCCGTTTGGTCTGCGCCGCTTCTTCAATGGCGAGGAGCGCAACCCCCACTCAGGACTCGACTTCGCGGTCGGTGCCGGTACCCCCATCAAGGCACCGGCCGCCGGCAAGGTGATCCTGATTGGCAACTACTTCTTCAACGGCAATACGGTGTTCGTCGATCACGGCCAGGGGCTCATCAGCATGTTCTGTCACATGTCCAAGGTGGACGTGAAGCTGGGCCAGAGCCTGCCCCGCGGCGGCATCGTCGGTCGAGTCGGCGCAACCGGCCGTGCCACCGGCCCCCATATGCACTGGAACGTCAGCCTCAACGATGCCAGGGTCGATCCCGCCATCTTTATCGGGGCCTTCAAGCCCTGACTCGAGACAGCCAATCCAGCGCATCAGCCATGATGAGCAGACCGGATAAAACAGAAAAGGCAGCCAGGGCTGCCTTTTTCTGTTTTGGGGATACCGCTCAATGGGCGGAAATGTGCAATCCCGCTTCTTTGCGCATGGCGCGCCACATCACCAGCACCAGCACAGTGCTGCAAGTCGGCAACGCCAGCCAGACACCTGATACCCCCCACAGGGAGGAGAAGCCCCACAGGAAGCCGCCGATCAGCACCAGCTTGCCGCCGGTGAGCAGGGAGGCGATGCGCGCCCGGTTGATGGCCTGGAAGTAGGTTGCCCCCACCAGCAGCAAGCCCTCCATCGGCAGGCCCCAGAAGTAGAGCCAGATGCCGAGGCTCGCCACCGGCAAGAGGGCTGCATTGTCGCCGGCAAACAGGTAGACGACCCCCTCAGGCCACAGATAGAGCGGGATCACGCCACACAGTGCCACCAACAGGGTGACCCCCAGCGCCAGGTTGCGCACCCGCAACACCCGTTGCCAGTTGCCCGCCCCCGCGTTGAAGCTGGCGATGGGCTGTATGCCCATGGCGATCCCCTCGAAGATGAGATAGAAGAAGGCTTCGCTATAGCTGATGACGCCATAGGCTGCCACGTGCAGCGAGGTGCCCACCGCCAGCAGCGCCTTGTTGTGCAGCGCCAGCACCACCGACAGGTAGAGATACATCAGAAAGCTCGATACCCCGAGGCGCAGTGTCTCTCCCATCAGCCGCCAGTTCGGCGTCAGGGTATCCCAGCGAATACGCAACTGGCTGCGAGGGGTGAAAAAGTGCCACAGACAGAGTCCGCCGGTCACGGCTTGAGAGAGCATGGTCGCAATGGCCGCCCCCGCCAGTCCCCAGGGAATGACTGCCATCAGCAGATAGTCGAGCAGCACGTTGAGCACGCCACCGCCGACCAGGATCCAGGTGGTGAGACCCGGTCGCCCGTCGTTGCGCAGCAAGGCGGTAAATGCCATGGAGAGCACGGCAAATACCCCGAGCAAGGCATACCAGCGCAGGTAGGCCATGCCGGCGTTGAAGATCTCCCCCTCGGCTCCCATCCAGGAGAGCATGGCCTCACCATAGCGAATGCCGATAAAGGTGAGCACGGCCGAGGCCATCAGCACCATCACCAGCGCATTGCCGACGATGTGACGCGCAGTTGCCTGCTCCCCCTTGCCGAGGTAGAAGGAGGCGAGCGACGAGGAGCCCATGCCGATCAGCGCCCCCACCGCATAGAGCACGGCGCAGATGGGATAAGCCAGCATCATGCCCGCCAGTCCGTCCTGACCCAGGATATGGCCGACGAAGATGCCGTCTATGGTGACATAGATGCCGGTGACCAGCATGGCGGCCACGGTCGGCGTGACGTAGCGCAAAAACAGGCGAGAGAGTGGGGCCGTGCCCAGATCGACTGCAGACATAAGATGCTCAAAGGAGGGAGAAACGGCCAGAATCATAGCCAAACAAGGCCAGGATCGCCCGTTATTTATGTTACAAATCATTAATATGGAAAACTTTACCCGCTCCGGCCCCTGCTTTAGGCTAGGGCGACCTCTCATGAACGGAAACGTGCGCCATGTTGCAACGCCTGCTCTCTCTGCTGCTGCTCTCCCTCTCTCTCTTTCCCCTGCTCGTCCAGGCCGATGACGCCATCACCCAGGTAGAGGAGTTGCTGCAGAGCGTCCCCAAGACGGACACGCCGGAAAACCAGAAATTGCGGGAGAGTTATCAACAGGCGCTGCAGTTTGCCCGGGAAGCCCAGCGCTATCGTGAGCAGGCCAAGGCCTATCAGCAAATCCTGATTGATTACCCCAAGGAGTCGGCCCGCCTCAAGGAGAGCCTGCACAACTACCAGCCCCAGTCCCGCCCGTCCCTCTCCTCCCTGAAAGAAGAAGCCCTGCGCCAGGCCATCGGCCTGAGCAGCAACCGTCAACTCAACCTGCGCAAGGAGCGTCAGGCTGTGATGGACAGCCTCAACCAGTTGGAGAGCACGGGCCAGGAGTACCACCTGAGGGTCGACGAGCTGCGCAAGCAGTTGCAGCAGACCCGCACTCTGCTCGACCGACTCAGCTTCAGCAGCGAGTCGGATCGCCTGCAGGAAGCCCAGCGGCTGGCCACCCGCCTCAAGGAGCAGAGCCTCGCCGACCGGATCCAGATGCTGGAGCTGGAGCAGCTCTCCGCCCAGCAGCGCAACGATCTCGGCAAACTGAAGTTGCAGGAGCTCAATCTGGCCATCACGGATGAAGACGAGTGGCAGGCCAGCCTGCTCAACCAGCAGAATCAGCTGCGTCGCGACAAGACGGAGCAGGCGCTGGCCGAAAGCGAGCGGCTGCGCAAGCAGCTCACCTCCGACATGCCGCTGCTGCTGGAGCAGCAACAGCAGAACCAGGCCCTCTCCATCCAGCTGGGTGCGCTGGAAGATCAGATAGAGCGGGTACAGGACGATCAAAGGGCCGTCGACCAGAACCTGTCGGCCCTGAACGATCTGGTCAATTCGGTACGGGAGCAATTGGAATGGCTGCAGATCAGCAACGCCTACGGCGAGAACCTGCGCAGCAAGCTCTCCGACCTGCCCGCCTACTTCCCGCTCGACAAGCTGGAGTCCGCCATCGTCAACGCCCGCATGGCCAAATACCAGTACGAAACCGAGCAGGATGCCCTCAAGGATCCGCGCCAGATGCGCGAGCGGCTGATGGCCACCGACGAGGTGGCGCTCGATCGCTCCCAGCAGGCGGTGCTCGACAATCTGCTTAAAGCCAGACGGCAACTGCTGACCCGTCTCAATGACGCGTCCGACAGCCTGATCCAGGAGCAGACCCGTCTCAAGCTGCTCTACAGCCGCCAGAACAGCAAGATCGACGAGATCCGCGACCTCAGCGCCAGCCACCTGTTCTGGATGCCGGATGTGCGTCCGCTCACCCCGACCGTGCTGCTCGGCATTCCGGCGGCCCTCGGCCTTGCCTTCAACCCGACCAACTGGCTGCAACTGCCGCAAGCCATCGCCGAGAACAATCCCATCACCCTCACCCTGGCCGGTATCGGCATACTGGTGCTGGCCTGGTGCTGGTTCAAGCTCGCCCGCCACCTGACGCATTACAGTCAGCACATAGCGCCGCGCATCGGCAAGGTGACCCAGGACAAGTTCAGCCTCACCAGCCGCCTGCTGGTGCGCTCTCTGCTTGCCTCCCTGCCCCTGCCCGCCATGGTGCTGATGGTGCATGGCCTGCTCGACGGCGCCTGGCAATACCCGTTCGCGGTGGCGGTCGCCCGGGGTCTGAGTGAAATCTGGTTCCTGCTGCTGGCACTCTTGATGGCGCGCCACCTGACGCTGGAAAAAGGGATACTGATCCTGCATTTTCGCTGGCAGAAAGAGTGGGTGCAGAAGGTGTGGAGCCAGTTTCGCACCCTGCTGCTGGTGATCATTCCCAGCTTCTTCGTGCAGGGCATGGCCAACAGCTATCAGGAACACGCTTTCTATGACTCCCTCGGCCGGATGGCGTTCATCGTTGGCGCCCTCTGGTTGCTGCTGTTCTTTGCCCGCCTCAACCGGGAGCGACTGCCGCTGACCTGGGGTCAGGCCGACATGAGCAAGCCCCATCTGCTGCACCACTTCATCTGGAACAGCCTGATGCTGGCCCCCCTGCTGGCGGTGATCGGCTCCCTGCTCGGCTACTTCTACACCTCCCGCATCCTGCTGCGTCAGCTGGAGCTCAGCCTGCTGATGGGGCTCGGCTGCCTGCTCATCTACTATCTGGCCCACCGCTGGATGCTGATCCAGCGCCGCCGTCTTGCCTTCGATCGGGCCAAAAGCAAACGGGCCGAGATACTGGCCCAACGCGGCCGGGAAGAGGGGAACGACGAGCTCAGCTCCGAGATACCGGACGTGGTGGAAGATACCGAGCTGGATCTGGACACCATCAGTGCCCAGTCGCTGGGGCTGGTGCGCACCCTGCTGATGCTGGGATTCACCATGCTGTTGGTGGTGCAGTGGTCTGAGCTCAACTCGGCGTTCAGTTTCCTGCGCAGCATCGAAGTGTGGCAGGTCACCAGCAAGATTGGCGGCATAGAGCAGCTCTCACCCATCACACTGCAGGATCTGATGCTGACGGCATTCACCTTCATACTGACGGTGGTCACTGCCCGCAACCTGCCGGGCCTGATGGAGCTGACCCTGCTCCAGCACCTGAGCCTGTCGCCGGGCACAGGGTTTGCCATCACCACTGTCACCAAGTACATAGTGCTGGTCGTGGGGGCGCTGAGCGGCTTCTCCATTCTTGGTATCGACTGGTCCAAGGCGCAGTGGATGGTGGCAGCCCTCTCGGTCGGCCTGGGTTTCGGCCTGCAGGAGATCTTCGCCAACTTCGTCTCCGGCCTCATCATACTGTTCGAGAAGCCGATCCGGCTCGGCGACACTGTCACCATCCGCGAGCTGACCGGCACAGTGACCAAGATCAAAACCCGCGCCACCACCATAGTGGACTGGGATCGCAAGGAGATCATTGTTCCCAACAAGGCCTTCATCACGGAGCAGTTCATCAACTGGTCGCTCTCTGATTCCATCACCCGGGTCAAACTGCGCATCCGCATCGGCCTGACTCAGGATCCCAAACGAATACAGACGATTCTGGAAGATTCGATCAAGGCCTCCACTCTGGTGCTGGAGACCCCCTCCCCCGAGGTGTTCCTGATCGAATTCACCGATTCGGCGCTGATCTACGAAATGCGGCTCTATGTAAACAGCATGGATCACCGCATGCCCATCACCCACGAAGTACACTCGCTGGTGCTGGAGAAACTGCAGCAACAAGGTCTGGGACTGCCGCACCAGCAGATCGATATTCGACTGAGCCGCGCCTGATCAGGACATAAAGGAGTTATATGATGCAGATCATCGCCCATCGCGGGGCCAGTGGCCTGGCGCCGGAAAATACCCTCAAGGCCATCAGGCTGGCGCTGGAACTGGGGGCTGAAGCCATCGAGATAGACGTGCAGCAGGCCGATGGCGAGCTGTGGATATTCCACGACCGGCGGCTCGAGCGCTGTACTGACGGAAGTGGCGTGCTGACAGCCCAATCTTGCGCCTATCTGGCCAGTCTGGATGCCGGACAAGGGGAGTCAATCCCAACCTTGTGGCAGGTGATGACAACCATTGCCGGTCGCGCCGAGCTGCACATAGAGCTGAAAGGGGCGCACACTGCCAGCGAGGTGGCCTTGCTGACCCGGCGCGCCGAAGCCGAACTGGGTTTCACACCGGCTAAGTGGGTCGTCTCCTCCTTCCACCACCCGGAACTGGCCCGTTTCGCTGCCTTGCGACCCGAGATCCGGCTTGGGGCGCTGACCGCTACCCTACCACTCACCCTGGCGCGCTTTGCTGCCGAGCTCGGCGCCTGGTCTCTCAACTGTGATGTGGACTTCGTCGATGAGGCACTGGTGCAGGATGCCCACAACCGCGGATTGAAAGTGCTGGTCTATACGGTCGATCATGGGGACGATCTGACCGCACTGGCGGCCATGGGGGTTGACGGCATATTTACCAACCGGCCGGATCGCTTCCTGCCCCCGAAGCAAGGGGACTCATTACTTCGGCAGGAGATCCCTAAGCGCTGATTTAGGCTATAAATTTAAGTGCGCACCGGGATACAAAAAGTTCAACTTTGGCCGATAAGAGTTGGCTCATAACAATAACACCTCACATCGCAGACTGACGCTCACAAGGATGTACACATGAACTTATCCATCAAGAACAAACTTGTCCTCGCCATCGGGGTCATTATCCTGGTCATCACAGGCCTGCAAGTCTGGTACAACACCTCCCAACTGCGCAGCGAAACCCAACGGCTGGTATGGAATATCATTGACGAAAGCTCGGTGGCCAACGTCAAGGGGATCTCCCGCTGGCTCGATGCCAGGATCAACATGGTCACCTCCACCAAGGAGGCCTTCGCCAAAGAAGATGAGCCGATCAGCCATCTGGCTCAATCCATGAACGCGGGTGGCTTTGACCTGGTTTATGCCGGCACCACTGATGGGCGCATGATCCAGAGTAAACCGACCGACTTGCCGGCAGGTTACGATCCCCGCCAACGCCCCTGGTACAAGGATGCAATGGCTGCGGGCAAACTGGCCATCACCTCACCCTATGCAGACGTCACCACTGGCCAGTTGATCGTGACCATTGCCGAACCCTTCCAGCGTGGCAATACCCAGGGGGTCATCGCCGGAGACCTCTCCATCAGCTCGCTGGTTTCTGACATTCTGGCGGTCACCACAGAAGGCACCTACGCCATTCTGGTAGACAGCAATGGCACCATCATCGCCCATCCCGATGCCTCCTTGAGTCTGAAGCCAGCCACCAGTCTGGCACCTGAGTTGACAGCGGCTTACATCAACCAGGTGGCTCACGATGGCATGATCAATGAGCTGGTGATCAGCGGCAAGAAAGAGGTCTATGACTTCAACGCGATCCCGAATACCAACTGGTATTACGGCATGATGGTGGACGAAGCCGTGGCCTATCAGTCCGTCTCCCGCATGGTCACCTCCGCCCTGCTGCAAGGCTTGCTGACCATTCTCATCGTGGCCGGTTTCTCCTATGTGGCCATCAACGGTTCACTGGCTCCGCTGAAAACCCTGGGGGAAGCCATTGCCGACCTCTCCCGTGGCAACGGTGACCTGACTCGCCGCATCAAGATTGAGCGAGAAGATGAGGTGGGTGCTGTAGCCAAGCACGTCAACACCTTCATCGATCGCATCCACGTGATGGTGCAGGATATTTCCAACTCCTCCGGTCAGCTTAACCACCAGGCCAAGTCCTCCCACAACATGGCCGAGAAATCGAGTCAGGGTCTGGCACGTCAGCAAAACGAGATCTCCCAGATCGCCACGGCAGTGCACGAAATGTCAGCTACTGCGGTGGAAGTGGCCAACAACGCCGAACAGACCGCCGATGCGGCCCGCAGCTCCTCCAGCAGTTGTGAGCATGGCAAGCAAGTCATCGCCCGCAACCAGCGTTCCATCACGGATCTCGCCACTCAGGTCAAACAGGCCTCCGGCATCATTCAGGAACTGGAGAAGAACGCCCAGGAGATCAACACCATCCTTTCGACCATCCAGGGGATCGCCGAGCAGACCAACCTGCTGGCGCTCAACGCCGCCATCGAGGCTGCACGGGCGGGTGAGCAGGGTCGTGGCTTTGCCGTAGTCGCCGACGAGGTGCGGGTGCTGTCACAACGTACTCACAGCTCCACCGTCGAGATCCGCAGCATGATTGAGACGCTGCAGCGTAATACTCAGGGCGCTGTCAGCACCATGCACGAAGGCCAGTTGCTGGCCCAGAACAGCGTGGAAGATGCGAACGACGCTACGCAGGCACTGGAGCAAATCACCACCTCCATCAACCAGATCTCCGACATGGCGACCCAGATATCCAGTGCCGCCGAGGAGCAGCGTGCCGTCACCGACGAAGTCAGTCGCAACATCCAGGCGGTCAAGGATGTCTCCGACGAGCTGGCAGTCGATGCCGACAGCTCACGCAACCTCTCTGAACAACTTAAAAATATTTCAGGTGAACTGAGCAATCAGGTCGGCATGTTCCGCATCTGATCAGCACAAACCAAAGGGGCCATGCAGGCCCCTTTTTTTATGAAAAAATGCTTTTGTTTCAATAGTTATTACCACATGAATCGTCTGGACTATGAGGAAATAAATGCTCATCCGGCACAGTTCTCCGTCATGAAACGACAAATCCCACTCCGCACTTGGATTAGTTTTTTTAACTCAAATAACCCAACACGAATCAGTGAATAATTCTTATTAAATATTTTTGATAAAAAACTTAAAAACTTTATGGGTAATACCTAAAAAGAGAGGTGTTTCTCATTTTTTTGAAAGAAAACTACGTATAATCCTGAGCTTAAAATAACCATAGCAATGACAGCGGCTGATACCGATAACTGAAGGATGGCGATAATTACGGCGTTTTCATCCAAGGAATGGGGTGATTTTAATAAAACTCACCATTGCCAAGCACTAAAACAAACCAGTTTGACTTGCATCAAGCCTGAATTTTTTTAATAGAGCAAAATCGTGCCCAGCAAATCTATCCCTAAGGAGGCAGATGTGGATATTATCAAGACCGATGTCGCCATCATCGGTGCCGGTGGTGGTGGCCTGCGTGCCGCAATCGCCATAGCAGAAGCCCACCCGGAGCTGGAGATCGCACTGATCTCCAAGGTCTACCCGATGCGCAGCCACACAGTGGCCGCAGAGGGCGGTGCCGCCGGTGTTGTCCGTGATGATGACTCCCTCGAAAACCACTTCAACGACACCGTATCCGGTGGCGACTGGTTGTGTGAGCAAGACGTGGTCGACTACTTCGTCAACAATGCCACCAAAGAGATGGTTCAACTTGAGCACTGGGGTTGCCCCTGGAGCCGCAAGCCGGACGGCAAAGCCAACGTACGTCGCTTCGGCGGGATGAAGATCCCCCGCACCTGGTTCGCGGCTGACAAATCCGGTTTCCACATTCTGCACACCCTGTTCCAGACCTCCATCAAGTATCCAACCATCAAGCGCTTCGATGAGCACTTCTGCATGGACTTGATCGTGGAAGATGGCCGCGTCCAGGGCGTCCTGACCTTCGATATCCAGAACGGCATCTCCCGCTTCATCCAGGCCAAGTCTGTCATTCTGGCTACAGGTGGCGCCGGTCGTGTTTACCGCTACAACACCAACGGTGGCATAGTCACAGGTGACGGCATGGCCCTGGCCTACCGCCATGGTGTGCCATTGCGCGACATGGAGTTCGTTCAATATCACCCGACCGGCCTGCCTGGCACCGGCATACTGATGACCGAAGGTTGTCGCGGTGAAGGTGGCATTCTGGTCAACAAGGATGGCTACCGCTATCTGCAAGACTATGGTCTGGGCCCGGAAACCCCGGTCGGCCAGCCGAAGAACAAGCACATGGAGCTGGGTCCCCGTGACCGTCTCTCCCAAGCATTCTGGCAAGAGCAGCAGAAAGGCCGCGTGATCCAAGGCCCGATGGGCGACGTGGTTCACCTCGACCTGCGCCACCTCGGCGAGAAGTATCTGAAAGAGCGTCTGCCCTTCATCTGCGAGCTGGCCAAGGCCTACGTGGGTGTGGATCCGGTCAAGGAGCCGATCCCGGTACGTCCGACTGCCCACTACACCATGGGTGGTATCGAAACCAACGGTCAGTGTGCTACCCGCATGCCGGGTCTGTACGCCCTGGGCGAGTGTGCCTCCGTCGGTCTGCACGGCGCTAACCGCCTGGGCTCCAACTCCCTGTCCGAGATAGTGGTGTTCGGCAAGGTAGCGGGTGAGCACGCCGGCGAATTCGCCAAGACCCAAGCCCACGGCGACACGCAAGCGCTGGCCGCCAAGGCCGAGCAACTGATCAAGCAGCACCTCTCGCTGATGGACATAGACGGGACCGAAAACCCGGCCGATATCCGCAACGAATTGGGCATGTCCATGGAAGCCGGTGTCGGTATCTACCGTACCGAAGAGCTGATGCAAGGCACCATCGACAAGATCAACGAGCTGAAGGCACGCTACAAAAAGGTCAAGATCAACGACAAGTCCTCTGTCTTCAACACGGATCTGCTGTACGCCATCGAACTGGGCTACATGCTGGACGTGGCCGAAGCCATGGCGCACTCCGCTCTCAACCGGAAAGAGTCCCGCGGTTCCCACCAGCGTCTGGACGGTTATGAAGAGCGTGATGACGTGAACTTCCTCAAGCACACCCTCTCCTTCTACAACCAGGAAGGCGCCCCGACCATCGATTACTCCGATGTGAAGATCACTAAATCCCAACCGGCCAAGCGTGTGTACGGTTCCGAGGGTGAGAAACAAGACGAGGCTAAGAAGAATGGCTGAGATGATCGAAATTGAAATCCTGCGTTATCGCCCGGAGCAGGACAACGAGCCCTGGATGCAGACCTTTCAGGTGCCTTACCTGAAAGAGATGTCCCTGCTGGATGCCCTGCAATACATCAAGGATCAGCTCGACTCCACCCTGAGCTTCCGCTGGTCCTGCCGGATGGCGATCTGCGGCTCCTGCGGCATGATGGTCAACGGTATTCCCAAGCTGGGTTGCAAGACCTTCCTGCGCGATTATCTGCCGGGCAAGATGAAAATCGAGCCGCTCAACAACTTCCCGATCGAGCGCGATCTGGTGGTCGACATGTCCGATTTCATCGAGAAGCTGGAGAGCATCAAGCCCTACATCATCCCGAGCGAACCGCGCAGCCTGTGTGATGGCGAGTACACCCAGACCCCGGCCGACATGGCGAAATATCACCAGTTCTCCATGTGCATCAACTGTGGCCTGTGCTACGCCGCCTGCCCGCAGTATGGCATCAACAAGAAGTTCACCGGTCCTGCGGCGCTGGCGCTGGCCTATCGCTACAACGTCGACAACCGTGACAGCGCGTCCAAAGAGCGGATGAAGATCATCAGCCAGGACGAAGGCGTCTGGGGTTGTACTTTCGTGGGTTATTGCTCCGATGTCTGCCCCAAGGGCGTGGATCCGGCTGCAGCCATTCAGCTTGGCAAGGTCGAGAGTGCCAAGGACTACATGATCGCCATGTTCAAGCCAGATTGAGATCAGGAATGAGACCATGAACAACACCAATAGCAAACGTAAGCCTTACGTCCGCGAAATGAAGAAAGACTGGTGGCTGAAGAATGCCTTCTACACCGGTTACATGATCCGTGAAGGCACCAGTATCTTCGTCTCCATCTATGCCGTCGTGCTGATGTGGGGTCTGCTGCGACTGGTTCAGGGTCAGGAAGCGTTCAACGGCTGGCTGGAATCCCTGCAAAGCCCGATCGCCATCCTGTTCCACGTCGTCGCTCTGGCAGCCTGCCTGTTTCACGCCAAGACCTGGTTCGCCCTGGCGCCCAAGGCCATGCGCATCTTCCGTGGTGAAGACCTGGTGCCGGAGAAGCCGATCGTTATCGCCCAGTATGTGGCGCTGGCGGTGGTATCCCTGCTGATCCTGATCATCGTGGCTTGAGGAGATTAATAATGAGACGTTCTGACGAGCCCATCTACTGGGGATTGTTTGGTGCCGGTGGCATGGTGGTTGCCATGCTGCTGCCGGTGATTGTCCTCATCACAGGTCTGCTGGTGCCCATGGGTATCATGGACGTGGAGACCATGAGCTTTGATCGTGTCCACGCATTCGCCAGCTCCTGGTGGGGTGCCTGCATACTGCTGGTGATCATCGCCCTGCCGATCTGGCACGGCATGCACCGTATCTACCACGGTCTGCATGATCTGGGGATCCACACCACCAAGCTGCACCACTATGTGTTCTATGGCTTCGCCTTCCTGGTGTCCGCCATCACAGTCGGTCTGCTGATGGTGCTGGTACTCCAGTAATCACAGCGTGACTGATTGACCAAACCGGGCCAAGTGCCCGGTTTTTTATTACTCCTCCGACGGCTAACGAACCACTCCGATGGCCAGTCTTGCCCCTTCTATGGGACCAGACACCCCACGCTTGTTGGCACCAACCATGGGCGCGTCTTCACCAAAGCTGCGGCGCGGATTCACGGCCGTTTTCCGCATAATAGAGCGACGGCAAAAACTGCGCCAGATAGCTGAACTCGCTATAGCAGTGGCGCATCAGATTGAAGCCGATTTCGTCCGGCACCTCATCAAGTGGATTGGCGCAGGCCTTGCCCAGCAGGAAGCGGCTGCGCAGCACGCAACCATAAGGGGTATCGCGCGCCAGGTGCAGCATCTCGCCGTCCAGCGGCGCCCCCTGCTCATCCAGAGCCACCTGATCGCCAAAGCCGATGCGAGCGCAAATGGCGGCAGACAGTGCCTGCGTCTCCCACGCCTCGTGTAGCGATTGAGGGGCGAACACCTCTTCGGCGCTGTGAAACTTGAGGCGGGCCGCCACCGGCGGCAGTTCGGCAAGCCACTCCACCGCATCTATGCTGGCCCCCACATAGCGATCCCCTTTTTTCCAGTGATGGTCCCAGCCCCGGTGCTCGACGTGGTCATGCGGGTGCCACCACTTGATGTGCTGGGTCGTCTCGAAAAACGTGAACCACCAATCCAGCATGCGCCCCTTGCACCCATGCAGATCGGTGCGGATGGCGACCGTCAGCAAGCCGTCGGTACTGCGGGTCAGGCCCATTTCCAGGCGCAGCGGCTGCAGCCTGAGCAACTCATTGATGTCATTGACGCCCCAGGGGGCAAGCAAAGCGGAAGGATTCATGATGTGACTCCGATTTAATTTGGAAACCAAATTCGTTTCTTAATTTAAGCTATGCCTGTATGCTGTGTCTGTCAATGCTTTCCAGGAGCCAAACATGTCAAACCAATCCAATGACATAGTACGTTCACGCGGCCGGCCGGCCACCCCGGAATCCGACCTGCGCGCCGCTCTGGTCGAGGCAACGCTGACCTTGTTGCTTAAAGGGGGGTACGCCACCGCAACCGTGGATGCGGTAGCCAAACAGGCGGGGGTTGCCAAGAAGACCCTGTACCGCTTCGCCGCCAACCGCGACGAGCTGGTGGCACAGGCGGTACGCAGCTGGACCGATGCATTTCAACCGGCATTCGAGCTGGATGCCGGTAGCCCCGATGCCCTGGGGGAGATGCTGGAGCAGGGGTTGCAGGCCATTGCGAGCCAGGTGCTGAGCGCGCCGGCGGTAGGCATGTTCCGGCTGCTGCAACATGAGTTTCAGGGGCGGGATGCACTGCTGGCGGCCTATCAGGACAACGGCATTGCGCGCGGCAGGGCGACGCTGGCGGACTGGTTGCAGCGCCAGCAGCAACTGGGTTGGCTACGCGCGCTCGACGTCGCACAAACCAGTGACCTGCTGCTGGCGATGACCATGGCGGAGCCGCTACGCCAGATGGCACTCGGCTTGCTGGCGCCGGGCAGCGACATCCGCGAGCGCATCGCCGCGGCCGTTGCGCTGGTGCTGCCTGGTTTGATGCGAGGGTAGGCACACACTATCAACAAGGATTCGACGTCACGGCAAAGGCGCTTAGGCCTGCCCAAGCAGGCAAAGGGCTGGGCGGCATCTGACAGCGGCGACCTGCCGAGAGTACCCCGCTTCCCGCCGGTCCCATCCCGGTCATTCAAAAACCGGGCCTGATGTCCGGCGTGTGGATGGCTCTCACTCCATCGGCGGCAGGAAGCTGCGCATCACCTCGTCGCTGTAACCGCTGTCCTGAAACGAGATCAGCACCTGATTGAGGCGGGTAACCAGTTCGAACCCGCGCGGGGAGCCCTTGCTCACCAACAGATAGAAGCCTTTGCGGCTGGGCAGGGAGAGGTTGAGCAGGCCGCTCTCACTTCGATAGATGCCAAGGCCAATTCCACTCACCAGCGGTTCTATTTCACTTGGCAAGAAATCACAGCGATCCCGCCCCAGCATATCCAGCGCCTGCTGCAGCTGCTTGACCAGATGGGGTTCCCGCGTCAAGCCATAGGGGGCATAGTTGTAACCAATCACGCCGCACACACGGGAGCGATTGACCGTTTGTAGATCCGGCGCCTCGGGGAAGCGACGTTTGAGATAGAAAAAACCGAGGTGGGTGTAGTAGAGCGGCACGCTGTAGAGGGCATATTCGGCCCGCTCCGGCTTGTAACTGGCATCCCAGGTCAGCTCGCACAGGCCGTTCTGACGATAGTCCGCCAGCTCCTGCTGTACCCGCGCCCAAGGCAGATAGCGGATCTGGTATGAGATCCCCAGCTTTTTCAGGGACTCGAGCACCAGCGTAGTGGCCGAGCCAGTGAGTCGGCTGGTATCGGGTTCGCCATCCTTGCGCTCCCAATAGGTAAAGGGAGCCCATTCGTTCCCCTCCCCCAGGCAGATCTGCACCTGCGGTTCGGCCGCCTGAGCCAGACTGCTGGCTCCCAGCCCCATCAACAGCAAGATTGTTCGGTTCATTGCCCCCTCCTTGACTACCTATGCAACTTAGTTCAGTCGGCCAGTCCCCTCATGTCTCAGACCTGACTGTGTCACACCACAGCGCCAGCAGGGGCGTGGGAATGACGCCGTATTGCAGGGCCGGCGTCTGATGCCAGTCGGCCAGCTTTTGCAGCGCTCTGGCCAAACCCTGCGCCAGGGTACGGGTCACTCTCACCCCATCTTCCAGATAGAGGCTCTTGATCTCGAAGATCCCCTGCTGGCGATGGGCCTTGGCATCCATGCGCCCTACCAGCTTGCCACGGTGCAGCAGCGGCAACACGAAGTAGCCATACTGGCGCTTTGGCGCCGGGGTATAGCACTCGATGCGATAGTCAAAGTTGAACAGCTCGCTGACCCGCTTGCGATCCCAGACCAGGGGATCAAACGGCGACAGTACCGTGGTGTGAGTTGCCTTGAGGGTACCGGCCCGGGCCATGGCCAACTCATCGGCGAGGGAAGCATGAACAAAGGCACCGTGCTGCCACCCTTCCACCCGTACCGGCAACAGCTCCCCCTCGTCCGCCAGCTGATGGAGCAGGGCATCGTATTTACCGCGGCGCAGCCGATAGTAGTCGGCGACCCAGCCGGTCTTGACCAGCCCAAGGGCGCGGCAACTTGCCTGCACCATCTCCCGCCGGACCTGTTCCTGGCTCGGCAAATCCCGCTCGTCACACCAGTCGGGCATGACCCGTTCGGCGAGATCATAGACTCGCTGGAAATTGCGCCGCTCGCGCACCATCAGCTGGCCTGCGGTAAAGAGCACCTCAAGATGGCGTTTCTCCGGCTTCCAGTCCCACCAGCCGTTGCCCTTCTCCCCCTTGCGCTCAAAGTCGGCGGCCCGCACCGGGCCATACTGGCGAATACGCTCGATAATCTGGCCTATCTCCTGCTGATGGGTGGCTAGCCAGTTGGCCGAAAACTTCCAGCCCATGGCGGCAGGATCCAGCATGCGATGACGCAGCAGGCGGTAATCCTCGCGGGGAATGAAACAGGCCTCATGGGCCCAATACTCGAAGATGTCCCCCTCGGCCAACAGTTGTTCGAGCCAGCGAGGATCGTACTGCCCCAGTCGGCTGAACAGCACCAGATAGGGGCTGCGCGCCACCACTGAAATGGTATCTATCTGCAGCAGCGCCATACGCCGAATGGTCGCCAGCAGATCCGCAGGCATGGCCTTGGCACGACGCGGGGTCAGCAGCCCCTGGGCTACGAGCTGCAGGTGGCGGGCATCTTGCAGTGACAAATGAGGGATCGACATGGAAATAGGGGCATCCGTTCCAGAGTTTAAAGCCACCAGCATGCCCAACTCATGACCAAATGAAAACGCCCTGCTCAGGGTTTGGTGAAGACGACCACATCCCCATGGGGGAACAGGACGTCGGCCTGCCAGCGAATGGCCAGAGCACGAAACGAGGCCTCGGCAAAAAAGACGATGTGGGTCGGGTCGTGCCGATAGCGCCAGGTTTTGAAACGGTCATCGTCCAGCACCCGCTGGGTCTGCAGCACCAGGATGCCGCCGGGCTTGAGGCAGCCCCAGAGCACGTCCAGTGCAGCGCGCGGGTCGGCGATATGCTCGATTACCTCAGTGCTGGTGATGAAGTCATACTGGCGGGTGAGCAAGTCGGGAAGATCTGCATAGAACTTGTCATAACCCGCCATCTGGTAGCCCGCCTCCCGCCCCATGGAGATCAGCGCAGGCCCGGGGCCACAGCCAAAATCGAGGCCGCTGGCCGGTGGCGGCACCCGGCTCAGCACCTCGCCGAAGGCACGCATCAGAAAATGGCGGTAGCGGGGATCGTCCACCTGATTGTCGTGTCCGTCATACACCGCCTTCTCCGCTGACGGCCCCAGATGATCGGCGCCATCCAGCCAGACTAGCTCGCAGGACCGGCAACGATGGTAATGCTTGCCGGCCACCGGCAGCGCATAGGAATCGACTGCACCGCACAGCGGGCAAGGGGACGGGCACATGGGATTTCCTCACGAGAGTGACAGGCCCAATCCGGGATGGGCTCGAAATGGGCGCCAGCTTGCCTGCACAGGCGGCCGCTGACAAGGGGTTTTGTCCCATGGAATAACCGCCTGCAGCCCCGCTAGTTGCGGCTATTTTCTGTTCCTTTGGGTAAAAATGAGGCTGTTCTTCCCACTCTTAAGTGTTTCTTAAGTTTGCCCCTTTAGTCTGACCCTAACAGACAAGAAGGAGCCATCCATGACCACAGACATTCAAGCCCCCTACCGGCTGATCCTGGCCGACACACCGGAACAGGTCATGGCCTTGCAGGCTTATATTCAGGCCGCCTACAGCCACGAATTCGATGCCCGTATCCCCCACTTCCTGCCCTGCTTGCTGGGTCTCTACCGGGCCGATGGCTTGCTGGTCGGCGCCTGTGGCCTCAAGCAGGCCAGCGAGGAGCGCCTCTATCTGGAACAGTATCTGGATCAGCCCATAGAGGCAGCCATCGAGACACGGCTGGGTGTGCGTGCCCGGCGGGATCGCATCGTCGAGGTCGGTAATCTGGCCTGCAGCGAACCGGGCAATGCCCGCCTGATGTTTGCGGCGCTGTGTCGTTTGCTGTGCGACAACGCCCTCGATCACGTTGTCTTCACCAGCACAGCCAAACTGCGCAACAGTTTTCATCGCCTCAGTCTCAGCCTGATCGAGCTGGCCCCCGCCAGGGCCGACCAGGTCGGAGAGGATGCCAATGCCTGGGGAGCCTACTACCACTGCCAGCCCAAGGTGATGGTGGGTGACCTCAATCAGGGGCGGCAAGCCCTGACCCAGGGCAGCTTGCTGCTCTCCTTGCTCGCCCCCATGCCATCCCTGTTCAACTGCCCGCAGCGGAGCGCCTTATGATGCTGTTCGACCGGATAGCCCACTTCGCCCACAGTGATCCGCACAGCACGGCGCTGACCAGCAGCGGGCATCGCCTCAGCTACCATGCCTTGTGGCAGCAGATCATCGAACTGGCAGATCGCCTGCAACAGGCAGGCATTGCCCGGCTGGCACTGCAACTGGATAACGGCCTGCCCTGGGCGCTGATCGATCTCGCCTGCGCAAAGGCAGGCATAGTGGTCATTCCTGTGCCGCACTTTTTCAGCCCGGAGCAGCAGGAGTGGCTGCTCGAGAGCAGCGGCGCAGATGCCCTGATCGGCCCTCATCACCAAGGCTGGCAGGCAAGTGCGCCACTGCTGCTCTCAGTGGGTGAATTGCCATTGTGGCGCATCCAGCCGGTACGGGTGCCCACCCTGCCCGCTGGTACCGCCAAGATAACCTACACCTCCGGCAGCACGGGGCAACCCAAGGGGGTCTGTCTCTCCCTTGAACATATGATGGCGGTCTGTGATTCACTGGCCCGGCGAGTCGCCCCGGCGCAGGTAGAGAAACACCTGACCCTGCTGCCGCTGACCACTCTGCTGGAGAACCTGACCGGCCTCTACGTGCCGTTGCTCACCGGTGCCTGCAGCCGTATTCCCTCGCTGGGTGAACTGGGATTTTCCGGCTCCAGCAAGCTGGATCCGGCCACCCTGACCCAGGCCCTGCTGCGCTGGCCCACCCACAGCCTGGTGCTGGTGCCCGAGTTGCTGCGCCTGCTGCTCGCCCTGTGCAGTGCCGATGTGGCACTGGCCGAACGTCTCACCAGCCTGCGCTTCGTCGCCGTGGGCGGCGGCAAGGTCGCCCCCGAGCTTATCAGTCGCGCCCGCAAGCTGGGGCTGCCGGTGTTTGAAGGCTATGGCCTGTCGGAATGCGGCTCCGTCGTCGCACTCAATGGGCCTGATGACCACAGCCTCGGCAGCGTGGGTCAGCCCCTGCCCCACTGCCGGATCAAGATCGCCGCTGATGGCGAGATCCTGGTGGAGGGCGCTGCCATGCTGGGTTATTTGGGCTCAGACGAACAACAACCCGCCCGGTTTGCTACCGATGACCCTTCTACCGTGCAGATCGCCACCGGCGATCTGGGTCATCTGGATGAGGCGGGTTACCTGCACATCACGGGGCGCAAGAAGAACGTGCAGATCACCGCCTTTGGCCGCAACTTCTCCCCCGAGTGGGTCGAGGCCGAAGCCCAGCTCTGTCCGGCCATTGCCCGCATCGTGATCTTCGGCGATGGCCAGCCCGCCAACGTCGCCCTGATCCAGTCGCGACCCGGTGCAGACGCCCAGCTGGCGCAACAGGTTGAGCAGCTCAATCAGCGCCTGCCCGACTATGCCCGCATCCATCACTGGCTGCCGGTAACACTGGATCAGCATCCCGATCTGCTGACCGCCAATGGTCGCCCCCGCCGCGAGCGGATCTATCACCACTTTTCCCGTCAAATCAGCCAATGCCTTACCGGAGAGACCTCATGAGCTTCTATCACACGCTGCAACACGCTACCGCATCGGCACGGGAACATCTGTTCAATGCCCCCATCATAGAGGCGTGCCGCAAGGGAGATATCTCCCGCGGCACCTATGTTGATTTTCTGTCTCAAGCCTTCTACCACGTGCGCCATACGGTACCTCTGCTGATGGCCACAGGCGGCAAGCTGGGTCAGGAGTACGAATGGGTACGGGGCGCCATTGCCGAATATATCGAGGAGGAGTACGGCCATCAGGAGTGGATCCTGAACGATATCCGCGCCTGTGGCGGGGATGCCGAGGCGGTGCGCCATGGCCAGCCCGGTCTGCCCATCGAGCTGATGGTGGCTTTTCTCTATGACCAGATCCAGCGCGGCAACCCCATGGGATTCTTCGGCATGGTGCAGGTGCTGGAAGGCACCAGTGTCGCCATCGCTCTGACCGTGGCCGACCAGTTGAAGGCTGGCCTCGGTCTGCCCCCCCAGGCCATGAGCTACCTGAGTTCCCACGGCACCCTGGATCAGGAGCATCTCAAGTTCTTCGAGTCCCTGATGAACCGGGTGGAAGATCCCGCCGATCAGGCCGCCATCATCCACTCGGCCAAGGTGGTTTATCGCCTCTATGCCGACATGCTCTATCAGCTGACAAACAACCCGCAATGAGACGGCAAAGGGAGAAAGACATGTCGCTCACCCACGGCAGGATCAATAAAGGAACAGGAACCCCAACCCTATGAAACTGCAAGGAAAGCGAGTGCTGCTCACGGGCGCAAGCGGCGGGATAGGCGAAGCACTGGCCCAGGAGCTGGCGGCGCAGGGGGCACACCTGTTGCTGCACGGCCGCCGAGCCAGCGTGCTGGATCGCCTCTGCAAGGAGCTCCCCCATCCGGAACGCCACCAGACAGTGGTCGCCGATCTGGGATCCCACCAGGAACGGGCCCGTTTGCTGCAACACCCTGCATTGGAAGAGGGGTTGGATGTGCTGATCAACAACGCTGGCTGCAACCAGTTCGCCTGGCTGGAAGATCAAAGCGCCGAGCAGGTGGAGCGTCAGCTGCTGCTCAATATTGAGGCCCCTATTCAGCTTACCCGCACCCTGCTGCCCCATTTGCGCAAACCCGCCATCATCATGAATATCGGCTCCAGCTTTGGTGCAATAGGGTATCCGGGTTACAGCGTCTACTGTGCCAGCAAGTTCGCTCTGCGCGGCTTTAGCGAAGCGTTGGGGCGGGAACTGGAAGGCTCCGGCATCAAGGTGCTGCACTTCGCTCCCCGTGCGACCCGTACCCGTCTCAACTCAGAAGCAGCATACGAGATGAATGCCGAGCTCGGTACCCAGACCGACAGCCCGCAGGAAGTTGCCGAAGCCGCCGTCATCGCCCTGTGCAACGAGACCCGCCGCAGTTGGCTCGGCTGGCCGGAAAAACTGTTCGTACGGCTCAATGCCTTGCTGCCCGACATCGTCGATCGGGCGCTGGCCAAACAACTGCCCATCATTGAACGCTACGCCCGCCACCTTCCACCAAGGACGGCAGACACCAGCGCAAGCGCTGCGCCGCAACCGGCATTGTCCCGCCCGAACCCGACCAAAAAGGAACCTTGATATGAGCTTTTCCCTTCACTCTGCCACCTCCTGTGCCATCGCCCTCCTGCTGGGTTCAAGCTGTGTCGCGGCTGCGGATGATGCGCTTATTCCGATCCAGCAACAGTGGGCCGTCTGCCAGTACCAGCAAACCGGCAAGGCCAAGGAGAGCTGCCTTGAAACCCTGAGCAGCCAGGCCGATCAGGCCAGCGCCAAAGAGGCCTTTCGGACCGACCTGCTGATCTGGTCGGCCATCGTCAAGAGCACCTGGGCCGGCGCCAAGGGTGGGCTTGATGCCCTGGGTCTGGTGAAAGAGGCCAAGGCCAAACTGGAGATCGCCCTCAAGCAGGATCCCAAGGCGCTGGAAGGCTCTGCCTACACCAGTCTGGGCTCACTCTACTACCAGGTACCGGGCTGGCCGGTGGGATTTGGCGATGATGAAAAGGCAGAGGAGCTGCTCAAGCAGGCGCTGGCACTCAACCCCGCCGGCATAGATCCCAACTTCTTCTATGGCGACTTCCTGCTGGATCAGGGTCGCAAAGCCGAAGCGAAAACCTATCTGGACAAGGCGCTGGCCGCACCGGACCGCCCCGGCCGCGAGCTGGCAGATCAGGGCCGTCGCCTCGAAATCCGCGACCGGCTCGCCAAGCTATAAATCACCCTGATAAATCAGTGATGTAAACTCTGCCCGCCCGCTTGCATACTGGTGGGCAGCGTCGTTTACGTCACTGGCGTAAACCATGAACTAGGTAGCAAGGGGGAACACAATGCGGATCCTGCTGGTAGAAGATGATGTGATGCTGGGCGATGGCATGGTGGATGCCCTGCGCAGCAGTGGCTACACGGTGGACTGGCTGCAGCAGGGGCTGCCCGCCCTGTCTGTGCTCAAGAGTGAGGAGTTCGCCGCCCTCATTCTGGATCTCAATCTGCCGGACATCGACGGCATCAGCTTGCTGCGCAAGTTGCGCCGGGAAGGCCAGGTGCTGCCGGTACTGATCCTCACGGCCCGCGATGCCCTGGACGACAGGGTGCTGGGGCTGGATGCGGGATCCGACGATTACATGGTCAAGCCCTTCGCCCTGCAGGAGCTCAATGCCCGCCTTCGTGCCCTGGTGCGGCGCAGCAAGGGGCAAGCCCAGGCTGTGCTCGAATACGGCGACATCCTCATCCACCCGGAGTCACAACAGGTCACCTATCGGGGCGAACCGGTCAAGCTCACCCCCCACGAATACAAGCTGTTGCAGGAGCTCGTTACCCAGAGCGGCCGGGTACTGAGCAAGGATCAATTGCAGCAGAGCCTGTATGGCTGGGATGAAGGCGCCGAGAGCAATGCGGTGGAGGTGCATATCCACCATCTTCGCAAGAAGTTCTACAGCGACCTCATCCGCAATATTCGCGGTGTCGGCTACATAGTCCCCCAGCTTGAACAGTCACAGCACAAAGGTCACCTTGCATGAGTCGCCCTGGTTCAGCTCGCAGCAGCGGCAACATATCCCCCGACTCTGAGCAGCCACAGCACAGGGAGCCCTTTGCATGAATCACCCCCGCTCCATCCGCCGCTTTCTGCTCTCCGGCATATTGGCGCTGGTGAGTACCAGCCTGGCCATCAGCGCCCTTATCGGTTATCTGGAAGCGAGCCACGAGATGGAGGAGCTGTTCGATGCTCGTCTCGCTCAATCCTCCCGCATCACCAACCAGCTGCTCAGCCGCTATCTGGATCAGCACAGCGCCCTGCCCGCCAACGGCACCGTCTATGAAGAGTGGGAACAGCACAACCCGGACCAGTGGCAAAAGGACACCAGCTTCAATCTGCGAGGAGAGGACAGGGAGCTGACCCCCTTTGGGCACGAGTTCGAGCGCAATCTCTACTTTCAGCTGCTCAATGAGCAAGGCGGCATACTGCTGCGCTCCCCGAGCGCCCCGAACCAGCCCTTGGTCGAGCTGGCTCCCGGCTTCAACACGGTAGAAAAAGACCGGCATCAATGGCGCACCTTCACTCTCTACAACCAGAACGAGCATACCTGGCTCGTCGTGGCGGAGCGGGATGACGAGCGCAGTGAACTGGCCAGCAAGATGGCTACCCTTGCCATGTTGCCGCTGCTCATCACGCTGCCCTTCCTGCTCGGTCTGCTATGGTGGCTCATCTCCCGTGGCCTGGCGCCACTGCGACTGCTGGCACAGGCCATAGGCGAACGTCATCCTGCCAACTTGAGCCCGCTCAACCTGAAGATCCGCGCCCAGGAGCTGACCCCGCTCACCGACGAGATCAACCGCCTGATGCACGCTCTGGCCGACACCATAGAGCGGGAGAAGCAATTTACCAACGAGGCGGCCCACGAGCTGCGCACGCCGCTGGCGGTACTGCGCATCCACAGCGAGAATGCGCTGGCCGCCGAGGATGACGCCAGCCGCCAGCAGTCACTTCACAAGATGTTGCTGGCGCTCGATCGCAGCGATCGCTTGATCCGCCAGTTGCTGACCCAGGCGCGCATCGACAGCCAGCAAGGATTGGAGCTGACCGAACTTGACCTGGGGAATTTGCTGCAAGGCACACTGGCCACGCTGGCGCCCATCGCCCTTAAAAAGGGCCAGCAGCTGTCACTGGAAGGAGCCGAGCACTTGACTGTGATGGGTCAAAGCACACTGCTGGATCTGATGTTCAGCAACCTCATCGACAACGCGCTGCGTTACACCCCGGCCCAGGGCGAGATCGCTGTCGAGGTGCAGCAGGAGGGCAATCGGGTCAGGATCGATATCCGCGATACAGGCCCCGGCATCCCCACTGCGGCTCTGTCGCGCCTGTGTGAACGCTTCTTTCGGGTCAATCCCCAGCAAGGTGACGGGGTCGGGCTCGGCATGGCCATCGTCTCGCGCATCGCCCAGTTGCACGGCGCAGACCTGGACATCCACAACCGGCCAGAGGGGGGACTGGAAGTCAGCGTGCGGCTGCCTGCTCCGCCCCTGCGTACCTTGGCATAAAGCCGGCAAGGCGCATCAATAAAAAGTGGAAGCCGGAGCCTCTACTTCCTTGTTCATGACATTCACACTAACCTTCAACGGCAAGCGGGCTTCACCGTAAAGGTTTGGCTCGAATCCACAGCACCCAGCTCCGCCAGCAGGCGGCGGCCAATCAGCACCGGATAGATCATCTTGCTGCGATCCCGCAGGGTGAACCACTCCTTGTATACCTTGTCCCCCAGGCAGATGGACATGGTCACCGTCGGCCGCTGCTCCATGCCACCGGCGCCTCGCACCTTGACCATGCGCTCCACCGGACGCTCCAGCGTCTGGCTCACCGACTTGTCGGTGCTGGCATCGGTCAGTTGCAGGGTAAAGCGCACCCAGGATTTGCCATCGCGCTTGAAGTGGTGCAGATCCCGCGCATCCATTGAAGAGGTCAGTGCGCCTGTATCGAGCTTCATCTTCACCGCCACACCGCCTGGCATGATCAGTCCCTTCTCAATCCAGCCATACACGGCAGGGGACGCTGCCGCCCATGCCGTTCCCGGCAGGGAGAGGCAAGCCAGCAGCAAGGTCATGGTTCGCAATACAAGCATCTTCATTCCTCGTCAGATCAGGGCCGACAAGGGCCCGAGAGGCCAAGAGTGGGGATGGAAACGCCTGCTGTCAACTGACGAAACGCGGCGTCATGCCGGTGAGCACGGCGCTCGAGCTGCCCGCGTCAGGATCACGACCTCAGGCCATAAAGGGATTCTTTTAAAGCGTTAACTGGCGGAAGCGTTCGGAGAAAAAGTGGTGCTGGATGACACCTGAGGCTGCGCTCAGGTTGTGACGCCAAAGGCTACCACAATGATGTGTGAATTATCAGTCTTGTTCTGGCGGGATTTTTGCCTACACTGTTGTAAACCGGAGGCCCTGAAAACCGCCGGTTTTTTTGCGCCTGCCGAAAATTGACCACTGCAAAAGTGACTTTCAACAAGGCTCAATAAGGAATTCGTAATGCGTATCGAAGAAGACTTGAAGCTCGGTTTCAAGGATGTCCTGTTCCGCCCCAAGCGCTCTACCCTCAAGAGCCGTTCCCAAGTCAGCCTGACCCGTCAGTTCACCTTCAAGCACACCCAGACCCAATGGCAGGGCGTTCCCGTCATCGCCGCCAACATGGATACCGTCGGCAGCTTCGCCATGGCCAGGACACTGGCAGGCTTCGAGATGATGACAGCGGTACACAAGCACTACAGCCTTGAGCAGTGGCAAGCCTTCGTCAACGAGACCGATCCGGCCCTGCTCGGCCATGTGATGGTCTCCACCGGCACCTCGGCTGAAGATTTCACCAAGACCCGCCAGATCCTGGCCATGTCAACCGCCCTGCGTTTCATCTGCGTGGACGTGGCCAACGGCTACTCCCAGCACTTCGTCGAGTTCCTGCGCAAGATCCGTGAAGCCTGCCCGAACCATGTCATCCTGGCCGGCAACGTGGTCACCGGCGAGATGGTCGAGGAGCTGATCCTCTCCGGTGCCGACATCGTCAAGGTCGGCATAGGCCCGGGCTCGGTCTGTACCACCCGGGTCAAGACAGGGGTCGGCTATCCCCAGCTCTCCGCCATCATAGAGTGCGCCGATGCGGCCCACGGCCTCGGTGGCCAGATCGTCGGTGACGGCGGCTGCACCTGCCCGGGTGACGTGGCCAAAGCCTTCGGCGGCGGCGCCGACTTCGTGATGCTGGGCGGCATGCTGGCAGCCCACGAGGAGTGCGGCGGCGAAGTGGTGGACGTGGATGGCACCCCCTTCATGAAGTTCTACGGCATGAGCTCCTCCAGCGCCATGGACAAACACGCCGGCGGCGTCGCCGACTATCGCGCCTCCGAGGGCAAAACCGTGCTGCTGCCCTACCGCGGCCCGGTCGAGAACACGGTGCGCGACATCCTGGGCGGCGTGCGCTCCACCTGCACCTACGTGGGTGCCAGCCAGCTCAAGGAGCTCACCAAGCGCACCACCTTCATCCGGGTGCGCGAGCAAGAGAACAACGTCTACGGCAAGGAATGAACCTGCCCCTGCTGTCTGCCATCGCAACGCGATGAGCCAGGCAGGCTGACGGCAGTCCCTTAGAAGCCAGCCAACCGGTGTGCTACCCTGCACACCGGTTTTTTGTATCTCTTTTCCATCGGTGCCCTCACATGACAACCTCTTCGCCACTCAAACTACCGCCATTCGACTGGGATATTTTCTGCTGCGTCGTGGACAACTTCGGCGACATAGGCGTCACCTGGCGGCTCGCTCGTCAGCTGAAACAGCAAGACCAGGGTAGCGTCAGGCTCTGGGTGGACGATCTGGCCAGCTTCGCCCGCATCTGTCCGGGGCTCGATCCCGCGCTGGATGGTCAGTGGCAACAGGGCATCTATATCCAGCACTGGCACGACGCGCTGCCGGCGGATGTGATCCCGGCAAAGGTGGTCATAGAGGCGTTTGCCTGCGAACTGCCCGCGCCCTTTATCGAGCGCATGGCCAGCCAACCCAAGCCCCCCTGCTGGATCAATCTGGAGTACCTCTCGGCCGAGAGCTGGGTCGAGGATTGCCACGGTCTCGCCTCGCCGCAACGTCTCGTTAACCAGAGCCTCGGCGACCTGAGCCTCAACAAATACTTCTTCTTCCCGGGCTTCACCCCCAGAACCGGCGGCCTCTTGTGCGAACAGGGGCTCATCGCCGAACGTGACCAATGGCAACAGGATGATACTGGCCTTGCCGCCTACTGGGCCAGCCTGGGATTGCCGCCCAAAAGGGACAATGAGCTAAGAGTCAGCCTCTTTACCTACGAGAGCGAGGCGCTTGTGAGCCTGATTGAGGGCTGGTGCCAGAGCCCAACCCCCGTCACCTTGCTATTGCCGCTGGGGCGCTCGCTCAATGACGTGCTGCGCGGCGCCGGCCTTGCGAGCGCCATCGCCACCGCCAAGGCGGGGGATCTGCTGCACGCGGGCAGTCTCACCATCAAGCTGCTGCCCATGACGGATCAGGCAGGCTACGACCGGCTGCTGTGGAGCTGCGATCTCAATCTGGTGCGCGGCGAGGACTCCTTCGTGCGGGCACAGTGGGCCGCCCGCCCCTTCCTGTGGCACATCTACCCGCAGGAAGAGCAGGCCCATATGGTCAAGCTGGAGGGTTTTCTCGATCACTATCTGGCGGACTTTCCCCCGGAGGCTGCCCAATGGTTGCGGGCTTTCAACCACGCCCTCAACCTGGGGGAAGATACCAGCAAACTTTGGGCCCAATGGCCCCGATATAGCGCCATTTGGCAGCAAGATGCGCGAAGCTGGTCACAGAAGCTGCTCGAGGACGGGGATCTCGTCACGCGGTTGGTGAAATTTTTGGAAAGCCGTATATAATCTGGCAGTTTTTATCCGTCCGTTTCACGAACAGGAATTTTTTACATGAAAACCGCACAGGAAATCCGCGCTGGTAACGTAGTCATGATCGGCACCGAGCCGATGGTGGTCCAGAAGGCTGAGTTCAACAAATCCGGCCGTAACTCCGCCGTGGTCAAGATGAAACTGAAGGGTCTGCTCAACGGTAGCGCGACCGAGACCGTATTCAAGGCCGACGACAAGCTGGACGTGGTTCAGCTGGAGCGTAAAGAGTGCACCTACTCCTACTTCTCCGATCCCCTGTATGTCTTCATGGATACCGAGTACAACCAGTACGACGTCGAGAAAGACAACCTGGGTGACGTGCTGAACTACCTGGTAGACGGCATGGAAGACATCTGCGAAGTGACTTTCTACAACGAGAAAGCCATCTCCGTAGAACTGCCGACCACCATAGTTCGCGAAGTTGAGTACACTGAGCCGGCCGCCCGTGGCGACACCTCAGGTAAAGTGACCAAGCCTGCCCGCCTGAAGGGCACTGGCTACGAGCTGGCGGTTGCCGCCTTCGTAGAGATCGGCGACAAGATCGAAATCGACAGCCGTACCGGCGAGTTCAAGCGTCGTCTCTCCTGATCGACCCCTTGAATTGAATGCAAAAAAGCGAGCCATCGGCTCGCTTTTTTATTGATCCCCTGGCCGCACTTCAGAAAACCGGCCCGCCGCCGCTAACCCAGTTAACCGGGGAGCGCACTATGGCCAGATTATCCTTATCACTGCTGTTACTGACCCTGCTGGCAAGCGGTGCTTCGCAGGCCAGCGAAGTCACACCACCCGCCCCCCTCGACTACTGGCAGAACAGCGACTGGCAAGGGCTGCCCGATAGCACCCAGATCGACAAGCAGACAGTGCTGTTCGCCAAGCACGACAGCGACAGCTATGTGGGGCTGGCGATCCTGCTGCCAGACTGGCAGCGCAGCGGCCAGCTGTGGCAACTGACCCGGGCCCTCGGCCGGCTCGGCTTCGATACCCTGCTGCTGCTTCCCTCTCCCCAACAGGCGGAGCTGGACCCCGCCGCCGAGAAGAAACAGCAGGCCATCGACGACTTTCGCAAGCAGTTTGCCGCCCGCATCATCAAGCTAGGGGATGCCAAGCTGCAAGAAGGGGGCTTCAAGCTGATACTGGCTCAGGGCACCAGCGCCGCCTGGGCCACCAATCTCATCGCCAGCGAGCAAGTGCCCGCGCCCGATGCTCTGGTGCTGCTCGATGGCTTCTTCCCGAATGTGCAAAGTAACCAGACCCTGGCCAAGCAGGTAGCCCAGGCCACCATGCCGACCCTGGATCTCTATCAGGAAGAGGGAGGGCGCTGGCCACTGCTGGCCGCCGAAGCTCGTCGCAGCGAGAGCCGCCGCAGCCACAAGCTCAACTACCGCCCCTACGCCTTGATGGAGCTGGATGAAACACCGACCCGCATTCAGGGTTGGCTCACCCACCTCGGCTGGCTCTGACCTCGCCTGCCCCCAAAATGCCGCCAGCGTCACAGACAGCGCCATTGATTCACCACTGACGGCGTTCGGGCTGGCTCCCTGGCGCTCATATTTGGCATCATGACGGCTCCAATGTCAGGAGGCGTCATGCAGCAGATAGTTTTTCTCGATAGCGATACCCTGGATGCGGGCATCACACTGCACCGGCCCGACTTTCCCCATCACTGGCAGAGCCATCCAAGCACGGCCCCCGAGCAGGTGGTGGAGCGGCTCAAGAATGCCAGCATCGCCATCATCAACAAGGTACGCATCGGCGCCACCGAGCTGGCACAACTGCCGGATCTCAAGCTGATCGCCCTGGCGGCCACCGGCAGCGACAACGTGGATCTGGAAGCATGCCGGGCCGCCAACGTCGGGGTGTGCAACATCCGCAACTACTCGGGCCCCTCTGTGCCGGAGCACGCCATGGCACTGATGCTGGCCCTGTCGCGCAACCTGTTTGCCTGGCGCCAGTCCCTGCTGGAGGGGCGCTGGCAGCAGAGCGGCCAGTTCTGCTTCTTCGACCACAACATCATGGATCTGCACGGCAAGCAGCTCGGCATCATAGGCAAAGGTACCCTGGGTCAGGGGCTCGGCGAACGGGCGCAGGGGATGGGCATGATAGTGCGTTACGCCCAGAGCCAGATAGGCGCCAGCCACGACGAAGATCGGCTGCCGCTGGATGCGCTGCTGCAAAGCTCGGATGTGGTCAGCCTGCACTGCCCGCTCACCCCCTACACCCGCCACCTGATCGGCGAACGGGAGCTGGCCTTGATGAAACCGGGCGCCTTGCTCATCAACGTGGGCCGTGGCGGCTTGGTGGATGAAGCGGCACTGCTCAAGGCGCTGGCCAACGGTCGCCTCGGCGGCGCCGGTTTCGACGTGGCGAGCGTCGAGCCGCCGCCCCCGGATCATCCGCTGATGCAGGCTCTGCAATACCCCAATTTCATCCTGACGCCCCATGTGGCCTGGGCCAGCGAGGAGTCGATGCAGCGCCTCGCGGATCAGCTGATCGACAATATAAACGCCTTTGCCGAGGAACGACGCCAGCACCGGCTGGTCTGAGTCACATCATGCAAAAAGGGGCCTGTTGGCCCCTTCCTCTATTTGTCGCCAGCACGCACCAAGGCTGACATCAGTCATCGTCGTGCCATCTGTGTTTCTTGTGCTTTTTGTGCTTCTTATGTTTCTTGTAGTGATGATCATCGTCGTCGTAGCGGCTGTTATTGCTCTTGTGACCATCCCCCGTCTTGGCACCGATGGCAGAGCCGCTGGCCCCCCCGACACCGGCACCGATCAGCTGGCCTGTGCTGCCGCCGACGCTCTTGCCGATGGCCGCGCCACCCAGTGCACCGACGGCGCCACCCAGGGCAGCCTCATTCTTGTTTCCCTTATTGGCAGTGGCGGCGCCACCGGCCGCACCGCCGAGTGCCGCACCGACCAGGGCTCCGGTATCGCCCCCCAGCTCTTTGCCAATCATGGTGCCCGCCACACCGCCTGCACCGCCACCGAGTATGGTGTTGAGGGTTTCCGAGGCCTGCACAGCGCCGCTCATCAGCAGCAGCGAGCCCAACAGGGCCAGGGCACTCATGCCGCGCTTTTTCATCTCCATGGGGTACTCCTGTCAAACCTGATTAATTTCCCCTGCACTATACAAATGGCCACCTGCCGCGCCAGTAGCGCAAACAGCCTGACATTTGATACAAAGGAATCCCGGCAAGACGTCAGGAAGAAAAATCAAAAATTAACACCATGAAAATAAAGATAAAAAATCTCAGTTCGGCACAAGGTGAACGGTATTTAGTCCAACGTCAGGCTGTCGCAGCCCGGCGCGGGCATGCAGGGATCAGACAGATATTGTCACCCCAGGGGATACAGGCTCACCGCCAGTATCCGAGGATGGAGAGCGATGCCAGCGATCCCGACCCGGTCGCTTGCTCTGGTAGAGGCATTCGTCGGCTCGCTCGAACAAAAAGAGGCCATCCTCCGGGTAGTGGGCACCGCCCGCGCTCAGGGTGACCTGTGCCTGGATTCCAGCCACTGCTGGTTGCGTACCCGCGCAAGCAGATGATGCAGTCGTGACTCCCGCTCGTGGCGCTCCCACGGCAGCAGGGCAGCAAACTCGTCCCCCCGATCCGATAGACGGCGCCGGTGCCAGGCTCGGCAGTCAGCAGCTCGCCTACCCGGTTGGGCACCCGCTTGATCATCACGCTGCCACTGAAACAGTCGATGTGAACCGAACTTGTGGTGAAAAGACAGGAGCAATAGTCGATAGAAATCGGCTGGAGAACCGCCTATGGATTAAAAACGCCAGAATGTGAGGCGGCTCATTCTTCCCTGCCAACCAATATCCACGGAGAGTAAAAACAGTGACAACTGGGCGTTGACGGTTAAGGAGGAAGCGAGTGTTATAGTCTATAGCTTGCACAATCGGAGCCGGATGGCCTTGCAACGACCACCGAATGCGATTATCTGTCAAACAAAGGAGATGTTATGAGCAGTCCGTTTATCGAACAGATCAAAGTACGTCGTACCATCTATGCCCTGGGCGACCAGGTGTCTCACACGCCGGAGCAGCTGACGACCCTGATCCAGGATGCCATCAAGCACAGCCCCTCCTCTTTCAACTCCCAGAGCTCCCGCGCCGTCATACTGTTTGGCGCCCAGCACCACAAGCTGTGGGATATCGTCAAGGCCGAGCTGAAGAAAATCGTGCCACCGGACGCCTATGCCCAGAGTGAAACCAAGGTAGATGGCAGCTTCCGCGCAGGGTTCGGCACAGTGCTGTTTTTCGAGGATACGGATGTCATCAAGGATCTGCAGCAGAAGTTTGCGCTGTATGCCGACAACTTCCCCATCTGGTCGGAACATGCTACCGGCATCGCCCAGTTTGCGGCCTGGACCACCCTGGCCCAGGAGAAGATTGGCGCCTCCCTGCAACACTACAATCCGCTGATCGACGAAGCGGTGCGCAAGGAGTGGGACCTGCCCGCCAGCTGGCTGCTGCGCGCCCAGATGCCTTTTGGCAGCATCGAGCAACCGGCTGGCGACAAGACCTTCATGGATGATGCAGTGCGGTTTCGCGTCTTCAAATAACCCGGACCCCACATCCGCTTCAAGCCCCCGCTGGTCGGGGGCTGCTTGTTTCCAGACGCCCGTCAGGTCAGCAGACCAACCTGCAACATACCCTTCTCGTCTTCTTCCACACTCACCTGACGCCAATCCTGGATCACGGCTATGACGGCCGGATCCAGCAACCGCTTGCCTCCGACCTGCACCACGGCGCAGCCGGCTCGCAGGGCGCTCTGTATGCCAGCCGGTGCATCCTCGAACACCAGACAGTCGGCGGGGGCAACCCCGAGCCGCTCGGCCCCCAGCAGATAAGGTTCGGGGTCCGGCTTGCCATGAACCACGTCCTCCGCTGCCACCAACAGGGTAGGCAGCGGCAAACCGGCACTCTCCAGCCGATGGCGGGCAACCCTCTGACTGGCGGAGGTGACCAGCGCCCAGCGCTCGGCTGGCAAGCGGGTCAGCAGAGCCCGGCTGCCCATGATGGCCTCACCGCGCCCGGTGTGATGGATCTCCAGCTCATCGAGCAGGGCGACCTCCTGCGCCATGTCCAGCTGCGGCGCCAGGGCCCTGATCACCTCCCGCGAGCGCAAACCGTGGCACATCGCCAGCACGGGCTCAGGGGCCAGCTGATGACGTCGGCACCAGAGCCGCCACACGGTTTCCACCTCGTCGGTGGAGTGAACCAGGGTGCCATCCATGTCCAGCAACAGGGCCGCAGCCCGCAGGGTGAGCCGGGTCATGACGAAGCCCCAGCCAGCACATTGCTGAAGGCCCGCTGCTGGGCACTCTGCTCATAACAGGCCAACGCCTGCTCGGCATTGCTCGCCCACACTTGCAAAGGCCCGACGACGAAGCCTTGTTGCAGCAGGCTGGTCAGCAGTTCTCCCGTCTCCGGCGCAGCCAGTGGCTGGGCCATCACCAGGGTTCCCTTGATCAGAAACAGATAGCGTTCGGTAGACATGATATGGCTCCTTGTTGCACGTCAGAGCGGGCAAATGGCCCGTAACGAGACCATTAGAACAAGGCAGTTAGATAATTTATAATCAATTAATCGCCACATTGGATAACCAAACGGAATGAAATTCGACTTGAGGCAACTGCAGGCATTCGTGATGCTGGCCGAGACCACCAACTACCGGGAGGCTGCCAGCCGGCTGTTTATCACCCAGCCGGCGCTGACCAAGCAGATCCAGGGGCTGGAGCTGGCCCTTGGCAGCACCCTGTTCAACCGGGGTCGCCATGGCGCCCAACTGACTGCCATCGGCACCCAGCTGCTCACCCAGGCCAGCGCACTGGTCGAGCACGGCAGGGGATTTGAACGCCATGCCTTGGCGCTGGCGAGCGGCATTGCCGGACGGCTCAAGATCGGCTTCGGGCTGTCCAGCTTTGCGCTGGCTCCTTCGCTGGTCGCCCGCTTCAAGCAGCAGGTACCCGATGTGATGGTACATATGCAGGACATGACCTCAGCCACCCAGCATGAGCGTCTGCTGTCGGGTCAGTTGCAACTGGGCTTCATGCGCAGACCACAGGCCCCTCAATTGCAAGAGTACAGATTGCTGACCGACCGGCTGGTGCTGGCCGTTCCCAGCCAGATGACGGGGCCGGATCCGGCCACCTTCGACGTTGAGTGGGCGCTCGCCAACCAGCCCCTGCTGCAAATGGTCGGCCATCGTTGTCCTGGGCTGAGCCAGCAGATCGCCAGCTTCCTTGGCGCCAACCGGCTGACCGCCATAGTTCAGGAAGCAGAGGATATACAGACACTGGTCGCGTTGGTGGCCGCCGGGATCGGCAACGCCATACTGCCACGCAGCGTCAGCTTTATCGCGGGCCAAGGCGTCACCCTCTACCCCTTGTCCGGGCCAAAGTCAGAGTGGGAAATCAGTCTGGTCTGGAATTCCGAGTTTGCCGATCCCATTCGCGATCGATTCCTGCAGCTGGTCATGGCGGCACATCCCGCACCTCAGCCGGCAGAGTCAGAAGGGATAAAGCCTCGCCACGGTCCCATTATCGAATGTGGCCTTCACTCAAGGGTTGGGTAATGAGAGACAAGCCACGCTGTGGCAACGGTTCTTCCCCTCCTTCTTGGCCGTGTAGAGAGCCATGTCGGCAGCGGCCAGCAGCTCATCTTCCGAGACCAGCACCCGCTCCGGAAGCTGGGTAGCAATGCCGATACTGGCGCTGAGCCGGGCATCGCCCAGCTCATTAATACTCAACTCCTTGATCCCGAGGCGAATCGCCTCCCCCATCCTCAAGGCTGCCTCCTTGCCGGTATTGCCGAGGACCACCGCAAATTCATCGCCCCCGAACCGGCTTGGCAGATCCGCAGGCCGCTGGCAAAAGGCGTTGAGCAGGTGACCCACCTGCCGCAAGAGATCATCTCCAACCTGATGGCCGAAGTGATCGTTGCACGCCTTGAAGTTGTCCAGATCGAGCATGATGAAGGAGATGGGCGTGCGCTCCCGCATGCTGCGGCGCCACTCGTTATGCAGAAAACTGTTGAACAGGCGCCGGTTGGCAAGACCTGTCAGGGGATCATGCTGGGAGAGGTGGGTCACATCCAGCTCCAGCAACTTGCGCTCAGTGATATTGATATGGGTGATGATATAAAACTCGACATCCACCCCCAGCACGGGGGAGACCCGCATCATGAACCAGCGCTGTATATCCGGGCTGTGGCAGGGATACTCCAGATGGAAATGGTCCTGTTCGCCACAGAGCACCCGGCGGATCCCCTCTGCCGCCATCAGCACCAGCGGCTCGACGGCGCTGTCGAACACCCGCAAGTAGTTGATACCCAGCCAGTCATACCCTTTTGGCATGCCGTTTTGCTCGGCAAACCGGTTCCAGGCGAGGTTGGTGTAGTGAATAACCCCAGCCCGATCAATCACGGCGATCTGGTCCTCCAGCGAGTTCAGCAAGGCTGCCAGGTACTGCGCCCGTTCGGAAAAGTGAAACAACGAGCCCTGAAAGTAATCCACCATGACCATGATCCTGAAAAATAATAAACGGCATATACGGCAACAAACGAGTCAGCACTAGAAGTAAAGCCGCCATCCGTCACCTTGCCAACATAAGGTGGCGCCAACGAACAGACAGGGCATGGCCCAGTATTACCCTATCCGATATGGTGCATCAGCATGAAAAAAGCGGTGAATATTAGCAGCGGAAATCGGGCAGGCCAGCCTCAGTGACCACACCACTGCCGTTCACAGGGCACCCCATCCCCCTCTCCGTCCATCTTGGTGTTCGGGCAATGTCGCAAGAACCAGGTAGCCTCCTCGCAAGAGGTCATCTGGGAGCAATACTCACGACCATCGCACTGATAGCGGCGAGCAGGAGTCTGTGGCGTGCTACGGGAGGCACTGCCTTCATCACCAATGAAGGAGGAAACCGGCAAGGGGACCACAGAGTCGGTCGAAAAACGGGAGTAGAGGGAGAACAATCCCACCACCAGCAGCAGGGGGATCACTTTGCCACGCCAGCTGCTCTTGTGGCGATAGGCGGGGCGAGGGCGGGATCCAGGTCTGGGTGATGCCGGTTGTGACGATCGGGTGCTGGTCTCTCTGCCGAGCCGGGGGGATGCAGAAGGTGGATTGAACCCGTCCGCCAGCGACAAGGGTCTGTCGGGAAAGAACACCTGCACGGCTCTGGGCTTGTCATCCTTGCCAGTGCCTAGCTGGTAGGAGACGCGCTCCCCGACGTTGGGCAGCGAGCCATCGGATTGCAGGGCCGAAATGTGCACGAACAGTTCGCTCCCTTGCTGCTCGCCCCCCTCCTGCTCCGGCGTGATAAAGCCGAAGCCTCGCGCCTCGTTCCAGCTCGCGATCCGTCCCTGATAACGCATGCCCTCATCCTTGTGGCCATCAATGCTGACACCATGTTGCCCTAAAACGGCGCCAACTCAACAGAGGGATCAGGGGGAAAATCTCAAAATAGTGAGCGAAAATAGCCTTGACCAGCGAGATCACGCCAGCTGGGCCACCTTGATGATCTCGGCAATACGACCGAGCTGGCGCAGTGAATGGTGATGTTCATTGGTATCCGCTGCCGCACAGGCATCCTCCAGTATGGTGATGGCGTAATCTCGATCATGCCCCTCCCGCGCCGCCGCCTGAATGGCCCAGCAAGTGCTGACACCGCACAGATAGAGGTGATCGATATGATTGGCCCGCAAGGCCGGTTCCAGTGCAGTGCCATAGAAGGGGCTCACTCTGGGCTTGGTCAGAACCAGATCGCCGGGCTGCACATCCAGCTCGGGGTGAAAGTCGGTGCCATTATCGGCAAGCGACAGAGCCCCAAACTGCTTGGCCCGGCCAAACATGGGCGAGTCCTTGGGTTGCAGCATAGAATTGCCGTCAAACCCCACCTTGATGAGCACCACCAGCCAGCCGTGGGCGCGGGCATGGGCCAGCGCCTGATTGGCATGGACGATGGCGTCTTGTTCCACCACATGGGCTGCGGAGGTGGCGATGCGCCCGTCGGGATGGGCAATATCGTTGATAAAATCGATCACCAGCAGTGCTTTTTTCATCACCTAATATTCAACTTTTAATTACTTGGCATTCTATTGCAGATAGCAAAAATATTCTTAAAGCTTATTTCTATATGTTATCTTTCTTCAGTTCATCTTTTAGCCTTTGAATCTCAGCTAACAGTTCCTGTTCTCTCACATATATACCCATCTGTTCTTTTCTCTTCCTCGCCACAGCAAGGGAGTCTTGATATAAAGAATATAAACCCCATACAATCAGTATGATAACGCCTACAACCCCCCATAAACCAAAGAAGTAATAAGCGATGCTAAATATAGCTACCGTTGCAACAATTTGGATAAAAACTATTTCACCATCTAATAGTTTCATAATTAAAGCTCACCAACATTTAAATAAGCAACTCATCCCAGCCAAATCTATTTGGCAGCTACCTGTCAAACCAGCCCCAGTGCGTAGCGTAGCGCCATCTCCTTGAGCGGGCCTGCCTTGTCCGCCAGATTGAGGACCAGATTGCGAGCCAGCTTGAGCGGTCCTATCTCGTTGCTGAACACACCGTAGAAGAGATCCATCCCCGACTGCATTAAAAGATTGTCGGGGCGACGGCGGCGCTCGTAACGCTCCGCCAGAGCCGGCTGACGCCAGTCGGCACCGGCTTTTGCCAGCAACCCGGTCCAGCAGGCCACATCCTTGAAGCCAAGGTTGACCCCCTGCCCCGCCAGCGGGTTGATGGTGTGGGCGGCATCGCCGAGCAGCACCACCCGACCGGCGTAATAGTCGTTGGCGTGGCGCCGCACCAGCGGGAAGCTCCCCTTGGCCGTGACGCTGAAGCCGCCGAGCCGGGCTGGAAAGTGGCGGCGCACCTCTTCCCCCAGCTTCTCGTTGCTCATGGCCGACAAGGCGCGAATGCGGGCGGGATTGTCATACCAGACCAGGGATCCGTGCTGGCCTGGCAGCGGCAGGAAGGCGCGCGGGCCACTCGGGGTAAATTGCTGCCAGGTGATGTCTTCCTGCGCAAACTCGGTGTCGATGTTGATCAGCATGCAGTGCTGGCGATACTCGAAGCGGGACACGCCTATGCCAGCCAGCCGGCGCATCTGGGACTCCGCACCATCGCAGGCCAGCACCCAGCGGGCGCAAAGCTCTGTGCCGTCGTCCAGGGTCAGTACCGCCTCATCCGCGCTCTGACGCAGGCTCATCACCGCTGCCGGAGTGTGGGTCTGGATGTTGGGGAAATCCTCCATCCTCTTGAGCAGGGCCAGCTGCACCAGCCGGTTTTCTATGATGTAGCCAAGCTGGGGCAGGCCGAGATCGGCCGCGTCGAAACGGGTGGCAAAGCCATCCAGCTCCCAGGTCTCCAGCCGGCGGTAGGGACAGAGCCGCATATGCTGCAGGTGCGACCAGGCTCCGGCCTGATCCAGCATCGCCACCGAGGCCTGGCTGATGGCGGAAACCCGCAGATCCAGCGGTTGCTCGGGGGCGTATTGCTCGGGCAATTGAGTCTCTATGACCCGAATGGAGAGGCCCTGTGCCGCCAGCAGACAGGCGGTGGCGGCGCCGACCATGCCAGCGCCGACGATGGCGATATCACACTGTTCCATAACTTGATTCCTGAAAAGGGACGCACCGGACCAGGGTAGGCGGGGCCGGACCGAATGGGGATATGATACCGCAAGGGACCGGTAGAAACAGTGAGACACATTGCGAATTGCTGCGCCAAATCAAGGAGAAAGCCCATGCCCATACGGACAGGCTCCGGGGCTAAGCCCCCCATGGCGGACTGGATATTAGCTAGGCAGTATCCAGATTGCGGAGTAAAATGCCCGGTCCTTTGACCATGCCGATTTCAACACAAGTCAAGAGAAGCAATGAGCAAGAAACTTCACATTAAAACCTGGGGTTGCCAGATGAACGAGTATGACTCGTCCAAGATGGCCGACCTGTTAGATGCCAGCAATGGCTACACGCTGACCGAAGAGCCCGAAGAGGCAGATGTCTTGCTGCTGAATACCTGCTCCATTCGCGAAAAAGCACAGGAGAAGGTGTTCCACCAGCTGGGCCGCTGGAAAAAGCTCAAAGCAAACAAACCCGGTCTGGTGATCGGCGTGGGTGGCTGCGTCGCCTCTCAGGAAGGGGAGAACATTCGCAGTCGCGCCCCCTATGTGGATATCGTCTTCGGTCCGCAGACCCTGCATCGCCTGCCCGCCATGATCAAGCAGGTCCAGGAGGGCCGTGGTGCCCAGGTGGACATCGCCTTCCCCGAGATCGAAAAATTCGACAGTCTGCCGGAACCCCGCGCCGAAGGCGCCACCGCCTTTGTCTCCATAATGGAAGGCTGCTCCAAATACTGCTCCTTCTGCGTGGTGCCCTACACCCGCGGCGAGGAGGTGAGCCGGCCGATGGATGACGTGCTCTACGAAATCGCCCAGCTCGCCGAACAGGGCGTGCGCGAGGTGAACCTGCTGGGCCAGAACGTCAACGCCTATCGGGGCCCGACCTTTGATGGCAGCATCTGCTCCTTCGCCGAGCTGCTGCGCTTGGTGGCCGCCATCGACGGCATAGACCGCATTCGCTACACCACCAGCCATCCCATCGAGTTCACCGACGACATCATCGAGGTCTACAAGGACACGCCGGAAGTGGTCAGCTTCCTGCACCTGCCGGTGCAGAGCGGTTCGGATCGCATCCTGACCATGATGAAGCGCCCGCATACAGTGCTGGAGTACAAGTCCAAGATCCGCCGCCTGCGCGCCGCCCGTCCCGACATCACCATCAGTTCCGACTTTATCGTCGGCTTCCCGAACGAGACGGACGAGGATTTCGAGGCCACCATGAAGCTGATCGAAGAGATCAACTTCGACATGAGCTTCAGCTTCATCTATAGCCCGCGTCCCGGCACGCCGGCCGCCGACATGCCAGACGACGTCGACATGGAAGTGAAGAAGGTCCGTCTGGCTCGCCTGCAGCATGTCATCAACAACCAGTCGATGCAGATTGGCCGTGCCATGCTGGGCTCCACCCAGCGCATCCTGGTGGAAGGGCCCTCCAGGCTCGACCCTATGCAGCTGTGTGGTCGCACCGAAAACAACCGCGTGGTCAACTTCGAAGGGGCGCATACCCTCATCGGCGGCTTTGCCGATGTGGAGATCACAGAGGTACGCCCCAACTCACTGCGCGGTCGCTTTATCCGCGGTGAGGATGAGATGAACCTGCGCATCGCCACTGCGCCCCGCGAGATCCTGGCTCGTCGTCCCGACAATGTGCCCGATGCCCTCGGCGTGGCCGCCTTCACTCCCCACTAATCTCTTCGTGCCCATCTGGCCTTGCCGGATGGGCACTGCGTCAAGACGAGGATATTTTGAGCCGACACATAGCGACCCTGAATCTGCATCTGGAGCCCGCCGACAACCAGCGCCTTGCCAGCCTGTGCGGCCCCTTCGATGACAACATCAAGCAGCTGGAGCGCCGTCTCGGCGTCGAGATCAGCTACCGTGACAACCACTTCCAGTTGCTGGGCAAACAGGCACAGGTAGATGCGGCGGCCGTCATCCTCAAGCACCTCTATGTGGAAACCCAGCCCCTCAAGGGCGGCAAGGTGACCGACATCATCCCCGACATGGTGCATCTGGCCATTCAGGAGTCGCGAGTGCTGGAGCAAGATGACGAACCGGCATCAAGCATCCCCTATGGCAAGGAGGTGACGGTCAAGACCAAACGCGGCCTCATCAAGCCACGCAGCCCCAATCAGGCCCAGTACATCGCCAATATCGTCAGCCACGACATCTGTTTCGGCATAGGCCCGGCCGGTACCGGCAAGACCTATCTGGCTGTGGCAGCGGCGGTGGATGCGCTGGAGCGTCAGGAGATCCGTCGCATACTGCTGACCCGTCCTGCGGTGGAAGCGGGTGAGAAACTCGGCTTTCTGCCCGGGGACCTCTCCCAAAAGGTCGACCCTTACCTGCGCCCGCTCTACGACGCCCTGTTCGAGATGCTGGGGTTCGAGCGGGTCGAGAAGCTGATGGAGCGCAATATCATCGAAGTGGCGCCGCTCGCCTATATGCGCGGTCGCACCCTCAATGATGCCTTCATCATCCTGGATGAGGCCCAGAACACCACCACAGAGCAGATGAAGATGTTCCTGACCCGCATCGGCTTCAACTCCAAGGCGGTAGTGACCGGTGATATCACTCAGGTGGACCTGCCACGTAGCGCCAAATCCGGTCTGCGCCACGCGCTGGAAGTGCTGCAAGGTGTCGATGGCCTGTCGTTCAACTTCTTTGAATCCAAAGACGTGGTTCGCCACCCAGTGGTGGCACGCATAGTGCAGGCGTACGAAGCGTTCGATGCCAAACTGGCAGACGAGCAGGCGGCCAGCAAATCCCACAAGGAGAGTGCCCAATGAGTGTGACCCTGGATCTGCAACTGGCCTGCGCGGACACCGACGGTCTGCCCGGCGAAGCACAGCTGCAAGGCTGGCTGGACGGCACCATTCTCGGCTTCCAAGAAGAGGCCGAAGTGACGGTGCGTATCGTCGACGAGGCGGAGAGCCGCGAGCTCAACCTCACCTATCGCGGCAAGGACAAGCCCACCAATGTGCTCTCCTTCCCGTTCGAGGCGCCACCCGGTCTGGAGCTGCCGCTGCTCGGCGATCTCGTCATCTGCCGCCAGGTGGTGGAACAGGAGGCTGCCGAGCAGAACAAGCCGCTCGAAGCACACTGGGCCCACATGGTTGTGCATGGCAGTCTCCATCTGCTAGGTTATGACCATATCGAGGATGACGAGGCAGAGGAGATGGAACAGCTGGAACGTGACATCATGCAGGAACTCGGCTTTGCCGATCCTTATCTGAACGACGAAGAGTAAAGGACGGGATCGTCATCGCCTTGAAACAGCCGATGGCCATCCTTACATACCCAAAACAATTCCAAATGTGTTCAAGCGAGTAACCAAGAGAAAAAATGACTGACGATCACCCTAGTACCGGCTCGCCGAAGAAAACCTGGCTCGACAAACTCAGCCAACTCTTCCAGGGCGAGCCAAGAGACCGCAACGATTTGGTGGATGTGATAGCGGATGCCGAGGAGCGCGATCTCATCGATCAGGACACCAAGGACATGATTGAAGGCGTACTCGAAATAGCCGAGTTGCGCGTTCGCGACATCATGATCCCCCGCTCCCAGATGGTCACCATAGAGAAGTCCCAGCCGGTGGACGATATCTTGCCCGTGATCATAGAGTCAGGTCACTCCCGCTTTCCGGTGATCAACGAAGACAAGGATCATGTGGAGGGCATACTGCTCGCCAAGGATCTGCTGCCGTTCGGTTTTGGCGGCCACCATGCCAGCGAGCCGCTGCAGCTGGAAAAAATCCTGCGCCCGACCGTGATAGTGCCCGAGAGCAAGCGGGTCGACAGGCTGCTCAAGGAGTTTCGCGAAGAGCGCTATCACATGGCTATCGTCGTGGACGAGTTTGGCGGTGTCTCTGGTCTCGTGACCATTGAAGACATACTGGAGCTCATCGTCGGCGAGATCGATGACGAGTTCGACGACATCGAAGATGAGCCGGACGAGATCCGCCGCATCAGCAAGCGGGTCTTCGCAGTCAGTGCCCTCACCGAGATCGAGGATTTCAACGACTTCTTCGGCACCCAGTTCAGCGATGAAGAGGTGGATACTGTGGGCGGTCTTGTGATGCACGCCTTCAGCCACCTGCCGAAAAAGGGTGAGGAGATCGAGCTGCAAGGTTACCTGTTCAAGGTGATGCACGCCGACCGGCGCCGCCTGCAGCAGTTGCAGGTGAAGATCCCCGACAACCATGTCGCGGCCCAGTCTGAAGCGCAATAAATCGCTCTGATGCCCTGTAAGCCTCACGCAGCTATCTTGCCGTGAAGCATCAGCGCCCCGCTCGTCGGGGCGCTTGCCGTTTGGTGGCAGGGCAAGCTGCCAGCCCTGGACACCACAGCACTCCCTTCCCCCGAGTTAGCAGTACCTGTCTCCCATTTCCAGCCCGACTTTTTGCTTGAACAGGCCCAGGCAGCCGGGAGGCTCGCCGTTAACCGCATTTACAGGTTAAGATACCGGCCAATCAACCTGTTATCGTCCAATCCGAGCCTGCATAGTCCGTGAAATCATCGCCCGTGAAATCAAAACTCCTGACCAGTCTGTTTGCCATGGCATCCGGCGCGCTCGCCGTCCTGGCCTTCTCGCCGTTCGACTACTGGCCTCTGGTCATCCCTTCCCTGCTCGGCCTCTATGCGCTGCTGGACAAGGCCAATCCCAAACAGGCTGCCTGGCGCGGTTTTGGTTATGCCATGGGCCTGTTCCTGCCGGGGCTATGGTGGATCCACGTCAGCATGACCATGTTTGGCGGCATCATGCTGCCGGTCGCCTTCGTATTACTGGCAGGGCTCTCGGCTTATCTGGCAGTCTATCCGGCCCTGGCCTGCTGGGCCTTTGCCCGCTTCTTCAGTGGCCGTCACTGGAGCCGCTGGCTGCTCGCCTTCCCGGCACTCTGGCTGGTGGCTGACTGGCTGCGGGGCTGGGTAATGACAGGCTTCCCCTGGCTCTGGTTTGGTTACAGCCAGATCGACGGGCCGCTCAAGGGCTTCGCCCCCATATTGGGGGTGCAGGGCATCACGCTGGCACTGCTGCTGTCGACGTCCGCCCTCTGGCTGGTGTGGCAGAACCGCAAACCCGTCTGGCTGCTGGTGCCCGTCGCACTGATCGGTGCCGCCCATGGACTGATGCAGCTCAACTGGGTGACCCGGGGCGAGCCGGTCAAGGTAGCTCTGGTACAGGGCAATATCGCCCAGTCCCTCAAGTGGGATCCGGAGGCCTTGGTACCGACGGTGCGCACCTATCAGGATCTCAGCCGCGAAAATCAGGATGCCGACATCATCATCTGGCCGGAATCGGCGATCCCGGCCATCGAGAAAGAGATGGGCAACTACCTGGAGAGCCTGGACAAGGCGATGAAGGTGAACGATACGGGTCTGCTGGCCGGCATAGTCCACTACGATTTCGAGCAGCAGCGCTTCTTCAATACGGTGCTTGGCATGGGAGTGCAGGACGCTGACGGCAAGGAGGCGTATCACTATGAGCACAAGAACCGCTACTACAAGCACCACCTGCTGCCCATCGGCGAGTTCGTGCCGTTTGAGGATCTGCTGCGCCCCATAGCCCCCTTCTTCAACCTGCCCATGTCCTCCTTCAGCCGGGGGGACGAACAGCAACCGAACCTGATTGCCAAGGGGCTCAAGTTTGCCGCCGCCATCTGCTACGAGATCATCTTTCCCGAAGAGGTGCGCCGCAATGTGCAGCCTGATACCGACTTCCTGCTGACCGTTTCCAATGATGCCTGGTTCGGCACCAGTATCGGCCCCTGGCAGCACCTGCAGATCGCCCGCATGCGCGCCCTCGAGCTGGCACGCCCGCTGCTGCGGGGCACCAACACTGGCATCACTGTCGTCACCGAGATTGACGGCAGCATCATAGGTCAGATCCCGCAGTTCGAAGCAGGGGTGCTGCGCGCCGAGGTACGTCCCGCCCACGGTTCGACCCCCTACCTGCGCTTTGGCGACTGGCCGCTGTACGGCATGACGGCCCTGCTGCTGGTGCTCGCACTGGCGTTGCGTCCACGTGCCCATCCCTGGGCCCGTGAACTCTGATCCGGCACGCTCCGACACCCGCACATCAACAAAAGAGGCGCCCCATGGGGCGCCTCTTGCCATTTCATTTCGCTAGTTGTGATCTCTCTGTAGGTTGTTCACTCGGGGCATTCCCGGAAAGCTGGAGGCGCCAACCAAACCAATCATCCGAGGTGCCCCAGTGAACAACCATAAAAATGCCCGATTAACCGTCTTTGGTCGACAGCTTCTTGTCCAACGTATCATTGAGCAGGGCCTGCGCGTTGAAG